>JANMLZ010000069.1:0-46047 GCA_031372825.1 Cyanobacteria bacterium OTE_58_metabat_593
GGAGGAAGAAGAACTGCAATCCTTCTCTATTTCAGCCCTGGAATTGCTAGGACTCACCAAACGCGAGGCGGAGGCTTTATTCTGGATTGCCCAAGATAAAAGCAATGCAGGAATTGCGAAAGCGATCGGTTGCAGTGAAGGCACTGTGCGAAAACATCTAGAACATCTTTACGAAAAACTAAGCGTACAAACCCGGACTGCTGCTGTGATGGTTGCGCTGGAAAAGTTGGGGTTATTCACAGCAGAATTTGCGGTGCACTGAGCGTAGTCGAAGTGTTGCAATATCTTCATAATCCTCTACGCAGATCGTCGTATTGTTGCCTGAGTTTATTTTGGGGAGGATTAGAGCATACACAAAGCAAACAGCTTAATTTTAATTGCTGTTTCGCAGAAGTCTCTAATTAACAACTCAAACCTAAATAAAGGCGGCAAGATTATGGCAAACCATGAAGTGATAGAACTCGACTACGATCCGTTGGAATTCCTAGATGGGGAAGGACTAGCCACCATGGTTAGTTCAGAAGGTGTTGCGGAAGTTGCGACAGCAGATGAGCAGATGGCAACCACTTTAGAGATGCATGAAGCCCTGGCTGGCTGCTTTAGTATCGTTGGGCCGATCGCGATTTGCTATTCCAAAGTTGGCGCTGGTTTTAAAGTCTGCCTGAAACTGGCAGGAATTGAGGCAGCCTGCGCCAATATAGGTCTCAATAAGTGCCAGACGCTTCAAGGCAATATCCTGTTAGCGAAGGCATCAATTCAAGTGTGTTTGAAAGGTAAGTGTCTGACTTATAAGGCACAGGCTTGTTATCGACTAACTCCTTTCTCTAGCTGGAAGTGTGTTTCTAAGAGCGGCACGATTATCTGTGTGTAGCTAGTTGTTTCGGCCCAAACCCCACGCCATAAATGCAAGGCTGGGTGCTGGGGTGTAAGCCCGGATTTCTCACGCAACCAGCTTTTGATAAAAAGCTATGCCAAATTTAAGCTGGAGTTCAGTTGCTTAAAAACACTCAAAAAACAGGTTAATTATGTTACGAATTACTGCCGATATATTTTCTGGACGACCCGCTCCAGAGTGGATTATTACAGACGAGCAAGAAGCTCGAACTATGCTCAAAGAGATTGCCAAAAATCGCAGTATTGTAGCCGAAGCAGCATCAGCAGAAGCTGGATTAGGGTTTCGCGGTTTCACCATTGAACCACTCTCTGACGAGCTTGCCCAAGACTTTGAACTACCCGCTAGTATGTATATGGCTGCCGGTGCGAGTGCCACTAGCGATAAAGCGAACGAGATTGCTGAGCGTTTGATCGGCTCAATGAGTAGTGCTGAATCATCTTCAGAAGCATCGGCTTTCGGAGAAGAAATACCTCTAGATGAGATGTTGCAGAATTTCTTGCAACAACAACTCGAAAGCAGTAGCCGAATTTCAGTCTCTGATGTTGAAGACTTACCACAGATGACGGTAGAAGGCTCAAGTGAGGTGGCTGCTACCTGCGTTTATAATACTTCGCCCTATAACCCTGGCTTCTGGAACAACAACTCTGTAATCCGGTCGAGGAACAACTGCTATAACTATGCTAGCAACAAGCGGACAGATACTTTTGCTCAACCAGGACGAGGATGCGGACATATGTACACCGCAATTAATTGCGTAGAAGTTACTAAAGCTTCCCTGTGTGATGGATTGCACAAACGCTACAATTGTTTCCCCACCTCACAAGCCCCTCGCTATTTAGTAGCACTGGTTATCGCCCCTGGCCCGGGCTTTGTTGATTTCCACTGGTATCGCAAAATGCAAGGAGGATTTTGGGGGCACAAACCGGGCCCGACAGCGGTTCGGAATGTAGATAACAGTGGCATACTCATCACTAACCCAGCTACCTGTAACCGTGGGCCTTATACCATCTTCTGCGGCTATTTTTATACTTGTAAGAGCCAAAAGATTAAATAGAATCTATGGCACTTCCGAATGTGGGTTTTTCACACTGAACAAGGAGACCATGCAACGGACTCATTCATTCACAACAGCTCCAGAAAGGATAATTGGCTTTGGTTTTTTAATGTTTTTGGTGACTTTGCTTGGATGTTCGGTCACAGCTTTAGGAGACAAAAAGATGCAAGTAGAAGTGGATATGTTTAGTGGCAGACCAAACCCACATTGGGAATTGACAGTGCAAGAATCTCAGGATTTTGCACAACGGTTTAAATCATTATCTATACATAAAGGAGAAGGAGCTATTAATGAAGGATTGGGGTATCGTGGTTTGATTGTCCGAGAACGTGCTGAAGAGGTAGAGGGCGATCGGCAAATTGTAATTTATCATGGATTGGTCATGGCTAAACGCAATGGCAAATCCAAACAATTTACCGATCAAAACCGTGCTTTAGAAACATGGCTGATCCAGACAGGAGAAGGACGGTTAGATGACGAACTCTACCATCAAATCACCAAATTAGCCGAGTAAAAATCAGTCTAATCAGAACAAAAAAAAGTAGAGATCTATGTCAGAAAAACTGTCATGGATTTCCAATAAAATAGTCAATAAGAGGTATTTTATGTCTGAACAACCGAGTTTTCCCGTCCCAGCAACTGCCCCAACTGATGAAACAACAGGGCGTTACATTATTACTTTCCGCGAAGATGCGGTGACAGAAGGATTAGACCTGCTGAGTGGCCAAACGGGCATCATGGGACTGGCAAGCGCTGCCGATTTCCCGGACTCTGCTCTAGATTTTGGTCAACTCGAAGCAGCAGGGGGAGCGGTGTTCCCAACTCTCGGCGTGGCTGTTGTCACGTTAGATGAAGCGGCTTTCAGCAGCGTCATGACCTCGGCGGGAGTGGATTCGGCGATTCTGGCGATCGAACCGGAGAGCACTTTTTACGCTATTGATGATGGGTTGTCGGTAGACTATCTGCGGGGCTATCGCGATGCGGTGGATAATCTGTACGAGAAAGCAAATAATACAGTAGCAGGCACCGAGAAACAAGAATGTTTTGCTGATGATACCGAGTCTACTTGGGGTTTGAAGGCAACGAAGGTGATGAACTCTCTGTTTACTGGTAATGGCATGAAAGTTGCCGTGCTGGACACGGGGATGGATCTCCTGCATCCCGACTTCGCAGGCCGATCGATCGTATCGCAGTCTTTCGTCCCTGGAGAGGCTGTACAAGATGGGCAGGGTCATGGTACTCACTGCATTGGGACAGCCTGCGGATTCAAGGATCTGAACGGCCGCAGGTATGGGGTAGCTCACAAATCGACGATTTATGTCGGTAAAGTGTTGAGCAATGCTGGTAGTGGTTCTAGTGCTTGGATTATCGCTGGGATGGAATGGGCGATCGTCAACGGGTGTCAAGTGATCTCGATGTCCTTGGGAAACACAAATCCCAAACAGTCTATTGCCTACGAAACTGTCGGCCGTCGGGCACTGCAAAATGGGTGTCTGATTGTCGCAGCCGCAGGCAACCACGGGCCCGGAACCGTTGGACAACCAGCCAATAGCCCATCGATTATGGCTGTTGCAGCCCTCGATAACTGCGTCCAAGTGGCTACTTTCTCGTCTCCTTCTGGCGTATTAACCGGGGCGAAAGTCAATATTGCCGCTCCGGGAGTGAAAATATACTCATCAGTGCCTATGAATAAAGGGCGTTATGCTACTTTCAATGGCACTAGCATGGCGACTCCTCACGTAGCTGGAATCGCTGCCCTGTATGCGGAATCGACTGGTAAACGAGGTGCTCAACTTTGGCAATTGCTAACTTCCCGTGCTACGGCACTACCATTACCAAGCGATCGTGTCGGAAGTGGTTTGGTACAAGCCCCATAATACGGAATACTCAGAGCTCCGACAACTTCTGCGAAGTCGGGGCTCTAACAGCTATAGCGATCCTAAATGATTGGCAAAATTTGTAGGGGTAGTGCCAAGAGTGCCTACCCCTGATCTATCGGGGCAACCACGGGGCCAAGAGCCCCTACAATAATTACGCAAATGATTTAGGATTGCTATATACAAAGGAAGCTAAATATGTCTGATGAACAAGTAGAGCGCATCATCGTAACTGTTGATGACCAAAACTTATCGGTAATTGAATCTGTTGTGACTGCCTTAGAATCGGCGGGAATGAAAGTGGAGCAGGTGCTAGCTGTTACTGGTATCATTACTGGAGAAGTTGCTCAGTCGAAGCTAGAAGCATTAAGGAACGTACCCGGTGTCACTGGTGTCGAGGTCGATCGCGAAATGCAAGCAATTTAAACTACTAGACATCTCCTAAAAAGCTTGTCAAGAACAGGCAGGATGCCTGTTCCACAGTAATTATTGGAGATGTCTACTCAATTAGGGTTAGTAGATCGAGTTTTGCTAACCCCAAATAGCGAACACCTTCTGGTGTCACGTCAAATCGACAAGGCAAAATCTCTACACCTACATCTATAGCCTGTCGGAACAATTGTCCGTAAGTGCGATCGGCACTATCCCCAGGCGCAAAATGCGTACAATCTCCACGATTAATAAAATACAGCATTACAGCCCTCGAACCCTGCCGCACCACATCAATCAATTCCCTCAAATGTTTCTGTCCCCTCTCAGTAACTGTATCAGGAAATAGAGCCAATTCCCCCTTTGCCCAAGTTGTATTTTTGACTTCCAGAAAAATTGGTTTAGTATCTCCAGTCAGCAAAAAATCAACTCGACTTTTTTTATCCTTACCATAAACAACTTCCGGTTTAAACTCACTATAATTACCCAATTCAGGAAACAATCGCAATTCCAAAGCTAATTTGATCGCTCGATTGGGTAATCCTGTATTCACTCCCACCCAAGTTGGCACAGTATCGCACACTTGAATTAATTCCCAGGTATAAGCTAGCTTACGTTTGGGATTATCGCTGCGAGATACAAAGACTGGATTACCAGGAAGATAAACATCAGTCATCGGGCCAGTATTCGGACAATGGGCTATGATAATTTCACCAGAAGCCAGTTCGATATCTGCAAAAAATCGCTTGTATCGCTTAACTAAAATACCGGGCAAAAGAGGCGGATATTTATAAATAAAATCATTCATCATTTATCACTAATTAGTTATTGATTGGTAGTCATCAATATACCAGTTATCAGCAAAATATGTAATTTATAGCTAATTGAGAATAGAAAATTTCTGAATTCATGTTACCATAGTCCAGATTTGCGATCGAACTTAGTGAAACCTTTCAACGTTAGCGTTTTTAACCATTTGTGTCCCAATTACAGAAGCCCTCTCGTTCCCTAGCTGGAATTGCCGGCATTGTCGCAGTCGCCACTTTGATTAGCAAAGTCTTCGGCTTAGTGCGCCAAATTGCGATCGCCGCAGCCTTTGGAGTCGGTATCGCCGTCGATGCTTACAACTACGCCTACGTCATCCCAGGTTTCTTATTTATTTTGCTCGGAGGCATTAACGGGCCATTTCACAGCGCCATCGTTAGCGTTTTAGCCCGCCTGGATGATAAAAAAGAAGCAGCACCCTTAGTCGAAACTATCACCACTTTAGTCGGTGGTTTGCTGCTGTTGGTAACAATCGGTTTAATTGTTTTTGCCGATTCGATGATCGATTTGGTAGCGCCGGGATTAAGTAGAACACCAGAAGGTTTAGAAATCAAAGCCATCGCCATTCAACAATTTCGGATCATGGCACCGATGGCATTACTTTCAGGCTTAATCGGCATTGGTTTCGGCACTCTCAACGCCGCCGATATGTACTGGCTTCCTTCTATTAGTCCGTTATTTTCCAGCGTTGCACTCATCGGCGGTTTGGGTATTCTCGCACTGCAACTCGGAGACAAAATAACTCAGCCAGAATACGCACTAATTGGTGGCTTAGTGTTAGCTTGGGGAACTCTCGCGGGAGCAATTTTGCAGTGGTTAGTGCAACTAGCAGCACAGTGGCGCGCAGGCTTAGGAAAATTGCGTTTGCGATTTAATTTTAAACGCCCTGGAGTGCAAGAAGTAGTCAAGGTGATGGTTCCTGCTACTTTATCATCAGGAATGCTGCAAATTAATGTCTATACTGACCTATTTTTCGCATCCTACATCCCTCAAGCTGCATCTGCAATGGGCTATGCAGGCTTATTGGTAATGACACCTTTAGGAATTATTTCTAATGTAATTTTAGTACCATTCTTACCGATATTTTCTCGTCTCACCGATCCGCAAGACTGGCCGGAATTAAAAGATAAAATCCGTCAAGCTTTAATTTTGACTGGCGTGACGATGCTGCCGCTGAGCGCTTTAATGGTGACGCTGGCTGGACCGATCGTCCGCATTGTTTACGAACGCGGTGCTTTTAATCAGTCAGCATCGCAGTTTGTTACACCGCTCTTAATGGCTTACAGTATCGGAATGTTTGTTTATTTAAGTCGCGATGTTTTAGTAAGAGTATTTTATGCTTTAGGAGACGGAGAAACACCTTTTCGCGTCAGTATTTTTAATATCTTTTTAAACGGTCTGTTGGATTATTTATTAGTCGGAGCTTTTGGTGCGCCCGGATTAGTTTTGGCGACGGTGGGAGTGAATCTTGTTTCGATGGTGATGTTTTTATACTTATTAGATAAAAAGCTGGGTGGCTTGCCTTGGGGGGAGTGGAGTTTGCCATTTTTGGGACTGGCTTGTGGGAGTTCTCTCACTGCTTTTGTGGCTTTGGCTACTCTGCAAGGATGTCAAAGAGTTTTGGGTACTGAAGGTTTGCTCATTCAATTGGTGGAGTTGAGTGTGGCAAGTTTCGTCGGGTTGGGAGTTTTTGCCATTTTTGTTAATCAGATGAAGTTGCCGGAAGTTGAGATGTTTGTCGATCGCATTCGCGGCCGTTTTGGGAAGTAAATCGTTGAAGCTAAGACCGAAATCTGAGGTGAGAAGTCTCGATAGACAGACAAGACTGTGCGATGTGCCAGCTTTACTTGCTAGGAACCCCATATCTCGTGAATGTTGCCGTAGTCGTTCATGGTATACTCTAGTTGCAGCATCAAGCGCGGTTTCTCAGTCGGCCGAGTTCCCCTATGAAAGCAAAGAGGATTTTCTACAAAGCCAAAACCAGCTTGGCCGCAGACATTCACCACATTTTGGGCATCGTAACATTCAATAATCTTTTCGTCGTCGATGTCTGCACAGCGCGTGCTTATAAGCTGGTGGATAAACTTTTTGCCCTTGTGAGTTCCGCGAATGTAAGTGTGCGCGCCACTGGACAAATCAACATCGGTTAGGTAGAAGAAAAATTTTATGAACCGATAGTCGTCTAAATCGTAGTGAAATACTTGGGCTGCCTTGCGCTGCTGGACATGATTTCCTGCAACGGGAAAACTCCACGATATTTCACTTCCCATGTGTACTGGTGGGGCACCTAAAAATTTAGCTGCAATAGCCAGAATGCCCGGATCTTCAATTAGTTTTTTGACAGTTGAAGATAGCATAGTGTTGCTCATGTAGCTGCAAACGCGGGAATTTTCAGGTAAGTCCACACCGACTTTTTCGGTTCCTTTGCAGGGGTAGGGACGCTTGGAATCTCTGTTAATGTAGCCAACGGTAGAACCGGCAAATTTTACAAGTTCTTGAACTACGTCTTCAGGTAGCTGGAGACCCTGATAGCAACTGTCACTTTCGATGGTTGCTGCGATCGCATCTACATCCAAATTTCCCAAAACTGAAGATTCTTCTGGGCTAATTTCACGAGGTTTCGTTGAACGGTTGAACAACATCGCTACCCCATCTCGTACTATCTCGAAACGAGCCAACTTTCGCATCAAAAACAATCGGGGATCTTGAGTCAGACCTTGATAGGTTCTAAGGCAATAGTCGGCAAGCTTGTACCAAATTTTTGCTGGATATTGAATCAGGGTTGTATTCATCAGTAGTGTATTGTTTACAACATTTGTCCTTGTAGCTTGCACCTTTGGTGGTTGAAGGTTTTCTTGTTTGCAAGAACATTAATACAAATCTTAAGCTTTACAAACGCTATTACCTTAACACAAATACTTTGCTTGTCAATCCCAAGCTCTTCTTTTAAATAACTGTTTATTTTGCTTTATTCGCAAAAATAAATTGGGTTGAATCGAGTATAGTTACAGATGATTTTTTGCAGAGATTACTAGCTAATACAAGCAGAGCTCGATGTGTTGCTTTGATTTTAAGAATGTCAGGATTGGCGATCGCAAGTTACTTGAAACTATCCTAAGTAAGGTACAACCTAAGCACGTCACCCCTACAAGCAGCAGATTCAACTATTTTTTGCCTTGCGGAGTGTAAAAATATACTGAAATCAAATAAGTACACACAAAAAAATAAGGCGGGCATTGCCCACCTTACCTAACCTACACAGATTCGGCGCAAATTATGTTTACATTTTGCGCCCAAATTCCTCAAGAACATCCATCAAATGAACTTGAGACTGCATCGGAATCAAATCTGCCAGCGGCACTTCCCGCTTGCCGCCGCCCAACTTAACTGGAATACCTTGCAAAACTCGTGCAACTCTGTCATCATCTAAATTGCCATCTTCCAGCATCGGATAAAGTTGTTCGGCAACAACGGTATGCAGGTGGGCGTCACGGAGATACAAATGCCACTTGGCAATATCAATGTAGACATTTTCGCCGATTTGTGCGGCTAAGGATTCGATCGCAACTGTAGTATTAGCCATATCTAAAAAAGCAAATTATTTGTGCTGGATTAAAACAGTTAACAAATCGCCGACAACTCCCTTCAAGCAGAATCTTTAGTTAGGGGCGAATAATCGGCGATCGCGAAAATGTAAATCGCGTGGGCCAAAACTACTAGAGCCCACCAACCAGTTACCGACATTGCCCATGGCCAATCAGCCTTCTGCAAATTGTGAACAAACCACAAACCTGAATTAGAAGCCGAAAAAAGACCGACGTGGATGGCAAAATTCATGCGGTCATCTAAACGGCGGTACTCTGGATCGTTGCGATCGGGTTTGCGAGGCCAACGAGGAGGCATAGTTTTTCACTTGATGTTAGTAGTTCTCTGCCTATTTTAATCATAATTGCAGCTTTTTGAATGCTGCATCCCTCTTTCGGCATGAAACTCACGCCTCTAAATTTTGATAATCCCCGGATTTGCCACCGCTTTTACTGACGAGTCGGATTGATTCAATGGCGATCGACTTTTCCAAAGCTTTCGCCATATCGTACAAAGTCAGCGCCGCCACCGAAACCGCCGTCATCGCCTCCATTTCCACCCCAGTTTCCGCCTTAATTTTCACCGTCGCCCGAATTTGATACCCCGGCAACTCGGCGTCAGGAGTCACCTGCACTTCCACACTACTCAGCGGCAGGGGATGGCACAGCGGAATCAAATGCGCCGTCTGCTTCGCCGCCATAATTCCAGCCAGCCTCGCAGTGCCCAACACATCGCCCTTGGGCGCATTCCCCGCTTCGATCGCCGCAAACGTCTCCGGCAGCATCCGCACCCGGCCCGCGGCCACAGCTTGCCGAACAGTGGGCATCTTCGCCGAAACGTCCACCATTTGGGCTTCCCCGCTGTTGTCGAGGTGAGTTAGTTGTGTGCGATCGGGCAATTTAGAAAAAGTTGGTGAAATGTCTTGCATTATTTTGGTAATGGTGTTAATGTTAGATTCTGTGAGAAAAGAACTTAATCAATCTTAGATTAAATTTGAACTTAACAGGGGCTTGTAGCTTAGTTGGATAGAGTGCATGGCTACGAACCATGAGGTCGGGGGTTCGAATCCCTCCAAGCCCATTTAAAATCAATAAATCCTCGCAGGGACACGGCACTGCCGCGTCCCTACTCTTTGTGAACCTGGAATAGGCTGTATATTCGTAGTGATATTAATTCCGGTTCCATTGGAATTAATATCACCCGAAATCAGGACACGGCAGTGCCGTTTCCCTACAATAAATCACGGTAGGGAAACGGCACTGCCGTGTCCTCATCATTCCGGCGCAGCCGAAATTGAGATGAGGACTTCAGTCCTCTGTTTTAATTTCAGTAACACTCAGACTAAAGCCCTGACTAAAAAAAGCCGATCGTCACCTATTCAAAGCATAAACATCTTTGCCTCGCCCGATCGCAAATTTCATCGAATGAGACAAATCCTTGCTAGACAGAGTAACGAAAATCAGCAAAGCCAAAGCAGCAAGTGAAGCCGCCAAACCAAACATATTTCTGTAGCCAACTTGTTCAGCAACAAAGCCCAAAGTCGGGCCCGCCAGCGCAATTCCCAAATCAAATCCGCCAATACAAAGCGAAAACAATCGGCCCCTTTCTTGAGGTTCGCACCGATCCGACATCAGCGTTACCATCATCGGCATAACCGTACCGCCGGCAGTACCTTCAACCAAAGCTGCGATTAAAAAAGCACCGCTGCTGTTAGCAAAATACAACAGTAACATAGACACGGCATAACAGATTAAGCCGCCAGAAATAAACAAGCCGCGGCCGTATTTGTCCGAAGCCCGTCCCGTGAACAACCGCATCCCAAAACTGGCGATCGCCGCCGTAGAATAAAATAATCCCGGATTCAAATTAACCTTGGTTTCTTGGATAAACAAAGGCATAAAAGTGCTCAGAGTTCCGAATACCAAACCAACCAGCAATAATACTAAAGCCGGAATCCGCACTCTAGGATTCCACAGCATTTCCCAGTATTTCTGGCTATTTTTGTCCTCAGATAGCGAGTCAGATTTTGTTGAGTCGGCAAAATTTGGTTCGGCAATTTTGCCGGCAAAAAATACACCCATTGCTGCGAAAGCGGCCGACATCGCAAACAAAGCAGTATAACCAACCCCAGCTTGCACAAATCCGCCCATAGCAGGGCCAAATGCCAAACCGATAGGAGCTACTAAGCTCATGTAACCGATTAATTCACCTCGCTTTTGGGGCGGCGAAAAATCTGTTACCAAAGCGCTGTAAGCTGTGGTAAAAGCGGCGATACTAATGCCGTGAAAAGCGCGAAGCAGTAACAGTAAAGGGACAGATGTAGCGAACACGTAGCCGATGGGGGCGATCGCCGCCACTGACACGCCTAGAAGTAAAACTTGTTTTCGCCCCGTGCGATCGGCTATTTTACCCAACTGCGGCCTCGACAGCAAAAGCCCGATCGCAAATGCACCCATCACAAAGCCAATTTGCTGTTTTGTGCCGCCCACAAATTGAACGTACAGCGGCAAAGTTGGCAGTAGCGAAGCCAAACTCGACCAGAATAGCAGCCCTGCGGTGAATAAAGTCAGCAAGCTGCGTTTGCGTTGAGGTTCGATGTCGCTAAAAATATTCAAGATGCCAATTCCCTTTAATTTTTCTGAATACACTAGACCTTAGCTTGAGTATATCTAAGTAGGTCGGCGAGAAAAAACAAAACTATTTTAAGATAGATAAATAAAGGTATATGACGTTTCTCAGAATTCTGTCAAATAGGCGATCGCTCAACCGTGACCGATTCATTTGTCCAAATTGAGTATAACCCAATACGGTTCACTTAACACTATTTATGCCCCGGAGATCCCCCTAAATCCCCCTTAAGAAGGGGGACTTTGAGAGCATTCTTGTCCCCCCCTTTTTCAAGGGGGGTTAGGGGGGATCTGTCTTAAGTAAACCGTATTGAAGTATAATCCATATCAACTTTTTCCAAAATTACCCAATTAAATAAACGTCAGCAATATGGCTTGTCTATTATCCCCAGTTTCTGAAAAATTTCACCCGTATTTCATCTGGGTATGAAACACTATATAATTATTACTCCTCAAGCCCTCTCAAAACGGCAGCTTGACTCTCTAATTCCAAGGTACTCTTTACGATGGGAATATCTAACCGTTCTTTTGTGCTGCTGCGTTACGCTTCTTTAGCTATTCTGAGCCTGCTGCTAACAACCCCCACAGTCGTGTTAGCGGGTGCAGGACACGATCATGGCGGCGGGAGTGAATTCCAAGGCGGAAGCCAACCAACAGGTTCGATCGAAGTTGATGCAGAAACAGCCAAACAGCTAGAAATTAAAGTGGAACCCGCCACCCGTCAGCGGCTAGATATTGGCATCAAAACCACAGGTCAGATTGAAACCCTGCCCAATCAAAGAGTGGAAGTGACTGCACCGCTGACCGCAAAAGTGATGGAGTTATTAGTACAACCGGGAGCCAAGGTAACAGCGGGTCAACCCCTCGCCGTTTTATCCAGTCCGGAATTGGTGGAACTGCGGGTTAACTCCCAGGAAAAACAAGCCGATGCTCAAGCTGCTTTGCAAAAGGCGCAAGTGGACCTAAAGCTAGCCAAAGAAAACCTGGAACGACAGCAAACAATATCGAATGCCGAGATAGCACAAGCACAAACCCAATTAGCAGCGGCTCAGGCACAGTATAACCGCGATCGAGCTGTAGTCTCCCAACGCTCGGTTTTAAAAGTTGCCCAAGAAAACTATCGGCGTCAGTTGCAAATCGCCGATGCCCAAATCGCCCAAGCCACCACCGAACTGGCAGTCGCCCAAGAACAATATGACAAAGATAAGCTATTGGTAGAAGAGAGAGCGCTGCCGCGACGGCAGATGCTAGACTCACAAGCCAAACTAGAAAGAGCCAAAGCCGAACTTGCCAGAGCCAAAAGCCGCCCAGAAGTTGTCCAAGCTGCATCCGAAGTTAAACGCGCTGAGGTAGACTTGCCCTTCCGGGAATTGCGAGATTCCCAGGCTCGCGTGGCAGAAGTCCAAGCCCAACTTAGCAGAGTCGAAACCCGCCGGGAAGTTTTGGAAGCAGAAGCCCAGCTTAAACGCGCTCAGTCAGATTTACAGGCGACTCAATCTCGTTTTGAATTAAGCAACACTACTTATGAAACTCGGTTGCAACAACTGGGAACGATCGCCAATGCCAAAGGATTGCTGACGGTAACAGCTCCCATTTCGGGCACAGTTGCAGAGCGCACAGTTAGCCTCGGTCAATCGCTGCAAGATGCGGGTGGCAAACTAATGACGATCGTTAATGACACTCAGGTTTTTGCCACTGCGAATATTTATGAAAAAGATTTAAACAAGGTAAAGATAGGTCAACGGGTGCGGATCAAGGTTGCCAGCTTACCCAACCGTATATTTGAAGGAAAGATTACACGCATTGGCTCCCTAGTAGAAGGACAAACGCGGGTAGTACCAGTCCAAGCAGAACTTAACAACGCAGGTGGGGAACTCAAGCCGGGAATGTTCGCAGAATTAGAGGTACTAACAGATTTAACAGCTACAGCTATTTTGGCAATTCCCAACTCGGCGATCGTGGATGCAAATGGCAAGAAACTGGTTTACGTAAAAAATGGCAATGCTTTCCAATCTGTGGAAGTGACACTAGGGCAAAAGTCTGGGAATTTAGTAGAAATCAAGAGCGGTTTATTTGAGAAAGATTTAATCGTTACCCAACGCGCACCGCAACTTTACGCCCAGTCTTTGCGAGGCGGTGGTAAATCCAAGGAAGATGGGGAGACGGACGGACACTCCGAAGAAAAGAAAGGGAATTCAGAGGTAAAAGACGCGAAGGCTAACAGCTTGCCACCTTTAGGGTTAGTTGGTGTAGTGGGCGGCGGGGTATTTGGTACTGCGGCTTTTATAGCTGGTGCTTTTTGGAATCGGCGTCGGACTCGTTCTCGCCTAGTAGGAGAAGAGAATTCTAGTACGGATGCCCAACCTTTGACCTATGAAACCGAAGTTTATCTCAGCAAAGAGCCAACTTTTTCTCCTGCCGCCGTCTTGGTTGAAGACGACGAACCTGTGGGCGATCGCCACTAAAAAATTCAACTTTTGATTGGGTTCTAAGTAAGTAGGCGCTAATAAAACAAAGTATGTTAAGTAATTTTACAATTACGCTCGATTCGTTCGTAGTGAGGGCTTGAACCCTCTTTTACAGGGATGGAGCCCTTACTACAAACCTTGAATTATTCACGCCGACTTACTTAAATTGGGTTTCGTATCTCAACCCAACCTACAACTATGGGAGAGCCGAAAAATATGCGGTAGGCGCAGCAAAATATTGACGAAGCAAGAATTCTAGTAACTAATTCTAATAACCAATCAAATGATTAGTATTATTGCCAAGTGGGTTATTACTAAACGATGGCTAGTAGCCGTTGCAGCATTCATCTCCACATTAATCGTAGTTTTCAACACCGTACCGCAAATGCCCCTGGATGTATTTCCTAACTTTGCACCCCCTCAAGTCGAAATTGAAACCGAAGCATCTGGACTCGCTCCCGAAGAAATAGAATCTCTCGTCACATTGCCCATTGAAAGTGCAATTAATGGAACTCCTGGGATTGCAACAGTCCGTTCTTCTTCCTCAGCCGGGCTATCTGTGGTCAGAGTTGTTTTTAAATGGGGAACCGATCTCTTTCAAGCCCGCCAATTAGTACAAGAACGATTGCAACAAGCCGTAAGTAAGCTACCGACAGGAGTCGACACCCCAAGAATTGCTCCCATCAGTTCGCCGATTGGCACCGTACTGAAATATGCCTTCACCGTCGAAACAGGAGCACAATCCAAAACCGACATTCCCAAGCTAGATCCTGGGAACGAGCCAAAATCCAAAATTGACCTAATGGAAGTGCGCCGAATCGTCGATTGGCAAGTAGTAAATCGCCTCTTAGGAACTCCCGGTGTCAGTCAAGTGCTAGTGTATGGCGGTGATGTGCGTCAGTATCAAGTTTTAGTAGATCCCAATAAATTAAGAGCTGTTAACGTTTCCTTAGAGCAGGTTACTCAAGCAGTTCAGACAGCCAATGTCAATGCTCCAGGCGGCTTTTTAATTACCCCTGATAAACAAACATTAATTCGAGGAATTGGGCGAGTTGAGTCTCTAGATGACCTCAAGCAATCTGCGATCGTTACTCGTCAAGGAAAGCCGATCCGCATTGTCGATGTGGCAGACGTACAAATTGGTGGAGCTGTCAAGATAGGTGACGGTAGCTTAAATGGGAAAGATGCCGTTATATTGATGGTCAATAAACAGCCTCAAGCTGATACTCCCACTGTCACGAAGGCGATTGAAACTGCAATGGAAGAGCTCAAAGCAGGTTTGCCTAAAGAAATTAAAGTAACTGAAACATTTCGTCAGGCAGATTATATCGATGCTTCGGTAGAAAATGTCATATCGGCTCTCGTTGAAGGTAGCATAATTGCAGCAATTATCCTGATTCCCTTCTTGATGAATTGGCGAACGCTGGCTGTATGTTTGTTAGATTTTGGTTTAACTTTCGTGTTCGCCTTGCAAATATTATCTTGGCTCGGATTGGGGCTGAATACGATGACTTTGGGAGGGTTAGCAGTTGCCATTGGTACCGCGATTGATGACGCTATTGTTTATTCAGAAAACACCTATCGTAACTTGCGGGAAAATAAATACTCTCCCAACCCGCGTCCGGTACTACAAGTCATCTTTGACGGAGGACAAGAAGTCCGCGAATCTCTGATCGGAGCTACTTTAATTACAGTTGTTGTCTTTGCTCCAATCTTTGCCCTAGTAGGTGTGGAAGGTCGGATCTTTGGGCCGATGGGTATAACTTATCTAATAGTAGTAATAGTTTCCAGTTTGGAATCTTTGCTCGTCAGTCCAGCTTTATGTGCAATTCTATTGCCTCACGGCAAAATGCCACAAGTTGAAGCCTGGATACCAAGATTGTGTAAAAGAATTTATACTCCTTTTTTGAATTTTTCTACTCAATTTTCGACGATTATTTTAGTCTTAGCGACTGTGGCGATGGTAGCAGCGATCGCAATATTTCCTTCTTTGGGACGAGCCTTTCTACCAGAATTTCAGGAATCAACTTTAGTTAATAGCTTGGCTCTTTATCCGGGGACATCTTTAGAAGCTACAAATAGTGCGGCTTTTGTCTTAGAAACTAAACTCAAAGATGACCCCAGATTAAAGTATGTTCAATTACGGGCAGGACGCGCTCCCAACGACCCGGATGCCGCCCCTATTAATATGGCTCACCTTGATATTGGATTGAGCGAAAAAGGGATGGAAAATCGGGGAAATACTGTAGAATGGCTGCGGAAAGAGTTTAACAAAGTACCGGGTGCTGCTACTAATATTGGCGGATTTATTTCTCACCGCATTGATGAAATATTGTCTGGGGTTAGAAGTCAAATTGCAATTAAAATTTTTGGCCCAGATCTAGAACAACTCCGCAACATTGGCAAACAAGTAGAATCTGCGATCGAATCTGTGCCGGGAATTCTAGATTTACAGCTTGAACCTCAAATTCCCATCGAACAAATTCAAATTAAGTTTAACCGCTTTGCGGCTGCTCAATATGGTTTAACTATTGGACAACTTTCTAACATTATCGAAACAGGTTTGAATGGTAAAGTCGTGTCTCAGGTTTTAGAGAAGCAACAAACATTTGATTTAGTTGTGTGGTTAAAACCAGAATTTCGCAATAATCTTGAAACAATTGAAAATTTGTTAGTTGATACGACCGATGGTAACAAAATTCCTCTCGCTCAAGTCGCTACTGTGGCTTATGGAACCGGGCCGAATACGATCAACCGCGAAAATGTTTCTCGCTTAATTGTAGTTTCAGCCAACGCCAAAGGCAGAGATTTGCGTTCCGTAGTCAATGATATTCAAGATAAAGTAAAAGCAAAAGTTCAGATTCCATCTGGTTACTTTATCCAATACGGCGGTCAATTTGAAGCGGAAGAAAGAGCGTCAAAAAATATTTTAGTTTTCAGTGCCATTTCCTTTGTTGTAATTACGGTACTGATGTATCTTTCTGTCAAATCAATTGCTTCTACAGCCACAATTATGATTAATTTGCCCCTCGCGTTAGTTGGAGGAGTAATTGCGATCGCCTTGACAGGAGGGGTTATTTCGATCGCTTCTCTCGTGGGGTTTGTGACGCTGTTTGGGGTCGCAACTCGCAACGGACTGCTGTTGGTAGATAATTACACAACTAAGGCCGCAGCAGGGATGTCTTTAAAAGAAGTTTTGATGGCGGGTTCAATGGAACGACTCAATGCTATTTTGATGACTTCTTTAACTTCAGCTTTGGGTTTGCTGCCATTAGTAATCTCTGTTGGCCCTGGCAAGGAAATTTTACAACCTTTGTCGATCGTTGTATTAGGTGGGTTGTTTACATCTACTGCACTTACCCTACTGGTGTTGCCAGCTTTGTATTCTAAATTTGGTAGATACTTATTGCCTAAGCCGAGTGCGAATGTTGTAGAAGATGGCAAAGTGCCTAATGCTGTATGGGAAAACTAATGTTCCTCTGGTAGCGATCGCTGCAAAAATTCCTTTTTCTTTCTCTAAAATTTCATCGTGGTTTCATCCGATCGTGCAATCATAGATCGAAAGTATGCTGACGCATCTACTTGAGATGAGGAGTACAAGGTGAGAATTATTAAATCAAATTGGCTAATTTTGGGAACAATGGGGCTGCTTTTATTGGGATCTTGTAGTAACACTACACCCCAAGCCAACAATTCAGCTAAGAATGCGGAAACTGCTACAAATACAGCAAATTTCCCCAAACCTGATGTGGCTAATTCAGCCAAGTCCGCAACCGTGGATAATCATAAAGACGGTTCTCATAAACACGACGAGTCACAAGCAGGAAAAGAGCATTCGCATGGCGGTCAAGTTGTAGAAACGGGTAAATATCATTTAGAGTTAGTTTCAGAAAAAGAAGCAGCGGGAATTCACCTAGATTTTTATTTAAAATCAGGTGAAAAGCACGAAACCGTCCCAAATGCTAAAGTCACCGCTCAAGTTCAGCTACCCGATGGAACTGAAAAAACTTTAGATTTAAAGTATGACTCCCAGGGTCAACACTACGCGGCTGTGCTGCCTGGAAAAGCAAGCGATCGCTATCAGGTGAAAGTAAATGCGGATCTTGGCAGCGAAAAGATAGATGGTCGCTTTACTATCAATAATTGACATAATCTCCCGCTAAATCAGAGATTATAGCGGGAGATATTCAGCATAATTACTGATTCTCATTCCGGTCAAAAAATATTTTTAAATCGTGAAAAATTTCATCCTGGTTTCATCTCGCTCTGTCAAGATAGTGAGCACAGGTTAATTTACAAAAAATAAATCTGAAACTCAATTAACAGGGTGAACTATTTAGGCAACTAACATGATGAAAACACTGATTTATGCTGCTGTAGTCTTGGCGATCGCAGTTCCAATTTCCGCTGACTCTGCAAGTGCTAGGACAGAACCTACTCCTCATATTGATGGTTCAGTACAATTTCCTCCAACACGATCGAGGAATGTTAGACATACAATTCGGATTCACATTCCTCAAGGGAGCAGCCCTCTTTCCCAACTGAGTATTGATGTTCCAACAGGGTTAAGGGTTAGAAAAAATATCACCGTAACGGACAATTTTGGACGTAAAATTAACGCCAATGTTTCTATCAATGATAACAAAGTAATCATGGATTTTACTGAACCAGTTACCCCTGACTCGCAACTCGAAATTGACCTAAACGATGTAATAATAACAGGAGTTTCCAACGCTTGGTTATACCGCATTTCCGCTAAAACTGTTGGCAATAATATACATATCCCGATAGGGATAGCCCAGATTCGCGTCTACTGATGGAAAAAATTTTTCTACAGTTGTTCAAACCAAGCTAGTCATTACTCTCTTCCCGGTATAAGACTATGTACTTTTACTCTCCTCCGAAAGCGTATGCTTGCATCGAAAGCGGTCGCTCGCAATACAAATTCTTCGGGTGGGAAGGGAGTAATCTGCCAGAAGTTACTACTCCTGGCTAAGACAACATTTGGTTGTACCAAATCTATGGTAAAATGGTTGGTATCAATGCAGAAATCCCGCTCAATACAGTGAGGATTCAAACATCTAGTAGATAGACAGGGTGAATTTTGATGAAAGTTCTGCTAGTTGAAGATGAGCCAGTCCTGGGTGCGGCGATTAAGCAAACCCTGAAACAGGAAAAATATATTGTTGATTGGGTTTTAAATGGCGCTCACGCTTGGGATTGTCTGGAACACCAGAAAGCACAATATACGCTGGCAATCTTCGACTGGTTAGTACCAGGAATATCGGGTTTAGAATTGCTGCGTCGGCTGCGGACTCGCAACAACCCTTTGCCTGTATTGATGCTGACAGCAAAAGACCGCATGGAAGATAAAGTGATGGGACTGGATGCTGGGGCGGATGATTACTTGGTAAAGCCGTTTGGCATGGAGGAATTGTTAGCGCGACTGCGAGCTTTGCAGAGGCGATCGCCCCACATCCAACCCGAGCAACTTCACGTCGGTCGCTTCATTTTAGATTACAGCACTTGTACGGTGTCTCTTCAGGAAGCTGATGGCGATCCACAAGTAATTTCTTTAACAAGAAAAGAGTTTCAAGTCCTGGAATACTTTATGAAACATCCCAATCAATATGTTACCCGCGACCAACTTTTAAACTATCTTTATGAAATGAGTGCCGAACGCATTAGCAATGTGGTAGCGGCTCAAATTCGATTGGTGCGCCGCAAACTTTCAGAATATGGTTGCGATAATTTAATTGAAACTGTTCCTGGCATGGGCTATCGGTTCAATCTCAATGATGCAAACTAGACCATTTCGTCAAACGCGATCGCGGCTGGCTTTCTGGTATGCAACCATCATGGGTTTCATTCTCAGCTTATGCGGTTTCGCGGTTTATGAAATAATCATCTACGCCCATTTAATCTCAATTGACCGAGAGTTAGAGACTGTAACGGGAACGCTACATGACAGCCTTGAACCGAATTTGAAACAGCCCCGTCGCTTAGAGCCAATTTTCCAGCAGATTCTACCCGATATTTGCGAGGTAAAATCTAGTTGTTCTACACAACGAATATACGCAACAAAAAATCATAACTCGACTCAACGCCACATCTTTAGCGCGATTTACCAAGGTTACTACTACATCCGATTTGTAGATGATGCGGGACAGTTGATTGCTATAGCAGGGATTCATCCAGATGGGATACCCTTGACTGTAGGAACAAAAGTTTGGCAAACTCTCGAAGATCGACAAGGCAATCGTTACCATCAAATGTCTATAGCGCTGCATACCCAAGATAATCGGCTTTGGGGGTATATGCAGGTTGGGCGAAGTCTTAAAGAGCTTGATAGTCGTCTGGTTGCGCTGACATTCGTTTTAGCAGTGGGATTGCCAATTACAGTTCTTTTGGTTGGGGGTTCTAGTTGGTGGCTAGCAGGGTTGGTGATGCAACCTATTAACCATTCCTATCAACAAATGGAACAATTTACAGCCAATGCTGCCCACGAATTGCGTACTCCTGTGGCAGCAATTCGTGCGGCAGTAGAATCTGTACTGAGGATGCCTCATCTATCGGAATCAGAAGCGCGAGATGTCCTAAAAAATGTGGTGAATCAGAATCATCGACTTGCAGAAATGATTGAGGATATGTTGCTTTTGTCGCGATTGGAGGGGCAAAAAATCCTGCTCCAAGGCGTATCTTGCTGTCTCAATGATTTAGCGAGCGACCTGGTAGAAGAGTTTATAGATTTAGCATTTGCTGCTAAAGTGACGCTGACTTGTGAGGTGCGAGTACGCCAGTTGCTGTATGTCGCAGGGAACGAAGATCAACTTTATCGCTTGGTTTCTAACTTAATTGTGAATGCGATTAAAAACACCCCAGCCGGTGGTAAAATAACTGTTGTTTTAGACCGCAGCAACGGTGATGCTGCGATTGAAGTTCGAGATACAGGGATTGGGATTGCACCGGAGGATATGAAACGGATTTTTGAGCGTTTCTATCGAGTTAATAGCGATCGCTCTCGCGACACTGGCGGATCGGGATTGGGGTTAGCGATCGCCCAAGCAATTGTTCTGGCACATGGGGGTAGCTTAAGAGTGCAAAGCGAATTGGGCAAAGGTAGCACTTTTACCATTCGATTGCCCTTGGGTGTTCCCCCATCCTCAACCATCATTAATGTCTGTTGACTGCAAATTAGACAACTATCAACACGGCGAGGGCTAGTTCCTTTTTGAGGTCAAACTCTCCACCACCATGACCCCCCTCGCGATCGCAGCGGGAATGGAGGAAGCGATCGCGCTGTTTAGATTTCATCCCAATTTCATTTTTGGTTGTCATTTTAAAGAAATTGGCAACTAAAAAACTCTATATTCGATTCACAGTCAACAGTCAACACTCAACACTCAAAACGAGCTTTCTTACCAATCAACCTCGGCCCTTTCTTCCACCACCCGTTGATAAACCCACTCCGTTTCCATCGCCAACTTCGGCCAACTAAATCGGCGTTCCAAATCTTCATAAGCATTGTCAACCAACCATCGCCCGTAACCCGGATTTTTCAGAACTTCCAAAATCCCCCAAGCCAAAGAATCCCGATTGTTTGCCTTAGTAACAACACCAGTTTTAGTGTGCTGTACCACTTCGGCAAGTCCGCCCGCATCCGAAACTACCACCGGCACTCGCGCCGCAAAACTTTCTAAAGCTACAATCCCAAAAGGTTCGTAAAGACTGGGGAAAACCGCGCAGTCAGCTACCGTCTGGAATTTGTCTAGATGTTCCTCAAACATGAATCCTGTAAAATAACACTTATTCCAAATTCCCAAGTGCCAAGCTAAATGTTTGAGATGGTCTGTATTGCCACCGCCAACAATTACTATTTTGGCTTTCCCCCCCATTTCCCAAATTACTTTAGGTGCAGCATGGAGAAATACAGCAATACCCTTTTCATAGCTAATTCTGCCGACGTAATAGACAATTTTTTCATCGTCTGCTGCAAATCTACGGCGAAAATCCCTCGCGTCGATTTCGTTCAAGCGTGGCTTTTTTTCCGACCTAATTCCGTTGTAAATTACCTCTATTTTGTTCCACGGAGTCGATAGTACCCGTTCGGCTTCCCGTCGCATATAATCGCTGCAAACAATCACCCGCCAAGCGTTGTAAGCGAGGATATTTTCCTTGGCGTTAATGTAGCGCTGTCCGTCATTGTGGATGCCGTTGAAGCGCCCGTATTCGGTGGCGTGGATGGTGGCAATTAGTGGTACTTTAAAGGTATGCTTGAGGGCGATCGCCGCATCTCCCACTAACCAATCGTGAGCGTGGATGAGATCAAATGGGCCTTCCTCCAGCATCAGTTTGCCGCCTTGGTGGCCCATGCTTTGATTCAGGTTTGCCACCCAGTGAAAAAAGTCGCGGGCGTGTCCCACCACCACCCGATGCACCTGTATGCCTTCCACCACTTCGTACATCGGCGCGTTGCCGAACTCTACTGTAATTAAGTGGATTTCGTGGCCTAGCTTCACCAATTCTGGATACAGTTCGGATACGTGGCGGGCGATACCGCCGACGATTCTGGGAGGAAACTCCCATGCCAGTACCAATATTTTCATCTTTCTTCCCTCCAAAGATTTTATATATCTTAATGTTTATGATTAACAGATTTATTGTATGATACCCAGCCTAAAATGTTGGTCGATCGCAAATTTATGCCCAAGGGCTGATATCAATTCTGGCTGCGCCGTCAGGTGACAAGCGAGGAGACTGCACGTGCCGTTTCCCTACCCCAGATTCATTGTAGGGACAAAGGTCAAGCCGTCTCCTGATTTTGATAGTATTAATAATTCCGATGCTACCGGAATTGATATGACATGGCGGCCGCAATAAATAAGCTGTCGGGCATCTACATTGTATTTTTGAGGCGGGCGCGACACCCACCCCACCAGAATTGATCAAACTTGACTGTCCTTCGACTTCGCTCAGGAACCGTAAAATTGAGATGCGCCGTGTCCGCTTACCAGAAAGAATTGGTTGAAAGCCGGAACACGAGTGAGGGAGAAATAAAAATCAGACTATTCATTACTCCAATACTCGGACTTCTAGGTAGAGGTCACTCGCTCTTAAACTGTCAACTGTCAACTGTCAACTGTCAACTGTCAACCGCTTATCCTTTCTGCAAAATCGGCTCCAATTCGCGGCGAAAACGAGTCCAAGCAGCAACTGAAGCTGAGTCAGAAACAGCACTCCGACGCATCAAAATCGCGCCATCTTCAAAGCCTACAATTCCATACTCTTGAGATTTGGAAAGCCGATCGATCTGCGGGACAATTTCCTGCAACTGTCGCCTCTCGCTGCGAAACGCAGCCTGATACTGCTGCAACTGCAACATATCAGCAATTACATATTCCATCTTCACCGCCTCCCTCGCATCATTTCGCAATTCCAACATCGGAAGCCGGAGAATTTCCCGGCGACTTGACAAAATCGGCACAAGCGTATTCGTCGCAGCCACACTAGCATTCGCAGGAATTTGAGCCAACAGCGGCCGCACATGAAAAACGTGTTGCCATTGTCTGATCAGAGGAACCTGCACCCAAGGCTCGATCGCATCCGGCAAAATAAACGAAAAAGTTCGATTTGGGTTAGACGTGAAGGTAAAAAATAGCGACAAGCAGATGCAAAACGCCCAAAAGCGACGAAACTTGGCAGACGAAGGGAAAGGAAACATTGCGGAAGGAAAACGCAAGACTGTTTTTTCTCCGCTCCTAATTCGATTTTCTTCTTTTTGGCGATCGGCCCACCACAGAATCGCCCCATAAAAAAGCCCTGGAACCACAGTCATCGCATAGCGAATATTAATCGCCAACACGGACTCTCCTTTCGCTAAAAATAGCTTTAGCAGCGGAAATCCAGCGATCGTCCAAGAAGCCGGCGCTACAGCAGGAACTAAAGCCAACGGCAACCACTGCCCAATCAGGTACTTGATTTTACCAAAAAATGGCGTAAATAATTGTTCAATCAACCGCCCAGGATTGCTCGCCATTCCCCAAATAATTTGTAGAGTCGAAGCTTCATCACCATCAGCATATTGACCGAAGCGTTCCATCATAAACCGCTGGGAAATATCAGCAGAAAACAAAGGCATAATCAGATTCGTCAGAAGAATCATGTAGCCAAAACTGAGAATGCACACAGCCAAGCCAGTCAGAGGATAGCGCCGACTCAAAATCAAGTAAACTCCCACCCCAAATAACACAACTCCCCCATCTTCTCGCACGGCCAACATCAAAGTTGCGAGAATCCCAAACAGCGGCCACCAGCGCTTCTCCATCGCCAGCAACAAGCTAAAAACATAAAGGGGAGTTTGGCAAGAATCATGAAAATTGCCTAATGTCGGGCCAATTACCGCGTTAGCACAGTAATAGCTGACCACAATTGTCGCCGACAGCCGCGGCTCTAGATAGTGTCTGGCGAGAGCATAGAGCACTAAACCAGCCGCCGTAATTAAAGTCACCTGCAACACCGTCAAAGTGACAGGGGAGGGAAACAGTGAGTAAATTGGCAGCCACAGCATCAGCGATGGAGTGAAGTGCTGCCCCAACCGATGGTAAGATACGTCGGGAATCTGGTTTTGGTGAACCACGTTAGTGGACAAAGCCGAAGAGAGGGAACTCTCAAAAAAGTGACCCCGAGTGCCGTTCCAAAAAACTTGATTGAAAATGCCTTGGTCGTATGTAGCGTAAAAGCTGTAGTAGCGGTGCAGTGTCAGCAACAGGCACAGCACAAAAAAGGCGATCGCCACTTTCACCACCACCCGCAGCGACTCATCTTTCTTCCATCTCAAAAATGTCATGGGTTCGCCGTAATCAAATCATCGGACATTAGCATAAATCTAAAGTAAGTATTAAATTAAAGTAGAAGTGAAATAACTCGGGTCGGCAATGGTCAATTCTTTTCACCCGATCGAAAAGCTCAACAGCGTCCATCCAACACCCGGCACCGGCGATACCGACTGTTCTCCCGAACAGCCGGCTAATTCCGCACCGCTTTTACAGCTTTTGCTGTTCGTAGACAAGCGTTCCTCTTCCAGGGAACAGACTAGACATATCCGCAAGTACCTCAAGGATTTGAACGCAGAGTGCGACTTTGAGCTTCAAGTCATCGACGTAGGAGAACAGCCCGATTTAGCCGAACACTTTAAACTTGTAGCGACTCCCTCGCTGGTCAAAATTCATCCTGAGCCGCGACAAACTCTCGCCGGCAGCAATTTGATTGCCCAAGTCGAACACTGGTGGCCCCGCTGGCAGCGTTCTGTCGAAGAAGAATACGCACTTGGTCAGCAGTCTACCCCAGAGCCGCCAGCTCTGGGAGACGACCCAAAACCAATCTATTCAGTTGCTTGCGCCACGGAGCTCGTGCAGCTTTCTGATGAAGTTTTTCGCCTCAAACAGGAAAAAGAACACCTGCAAGAGCAGTTGCAGTTGAAAGACCGGATTATTGCGATGCTGGCTCACGACTTGCGTAATCCTTTGACAGCCGCATCTTTGGCTTTGGAGACTTTGGAGTCCAGTCAGAAGGTGAAAGAGGGGGAAAAGTCGCGTTTGACACCGAGTCTGGCCGCTCATTTGATGAAACAAGCCCGGCGCCAAATCCGAATTGTCGATCGCATGATTACAGATATCCTGGAAGCAGCCCGGGGTACAAATGCTCAAATGCACATTGAAGCAAAAAAAATCGAACTGGGGGCGATTTGTCAAGATGTAATTCTGCAATTTGAAGATAAATTTCAGGCGAAAAGTCTGAATTTGGAAATAGACATTCCCGCAGATTTGCCCTTGATTTATGCCGATCCCGATCGCATCAAACAAGTCATCGTCAATCTGCTTGACAACGCCAGCAAGTACACGCCAGAGCAAGGAACTGTTAATCTTTCAATTCTCCACCGCACAGCTTACAAAGTTCAAGTCAGCATTTGCAACACTGGCCCGGGAATTCCTGAAGAAGATTGCGCGAGCATTTTTGAAGACAGCTTTCGCTTGCAGCGAGATAAGTCAACAGATGGTTACGGCATTGGACTGTCTCTGTGTCAAGGCATTATCCGCGCCCACTATGGTCAAATTTGGGTAGACTCTGTACCCGATAGAGGCAGTTGTTTTCACTTTACCTTGCCTATTCAAAAGTAACTGTCAGTTGTCAGTCAACAGTCAACAGTCAACAGTCAACAGTCAACAGTTGCAAGAATTTGATAGGACAGTTCAACTTGAACGCAGTGCAGCGATAATCTGTTCGTTTGCTTTGGGAAAAGTAAACTGGTCAATTTCGTCGAGTGTCACCCAGCGAATTTCATCGCATTCGATCGTTTGCGGTTCCCCACTGACGTGGCGACAGTGGTGCACGTAGAGCCTCACTGTAAAATTAGTGTAGTCGTGGTCAATTGTAATCAGCCGATCGCCAACTTCTACCACAATCCCCAACTCCTCCATAATTTCCCGTTGTATGCAAGCTTCGATCGTTTCCCCAGGTTCTATTTTACCCCCCGGAAACTCCCAGAAACCTCCGTGCAGTCCGTGTTGTCGGCGCTTGTCAATCAAAATTTGTTGTCGATCGTTCCAGATTACAGCAACGCCGATAACTTTGTGGGGTACAGGAGAAAGAGACATCTTAATTGGGAATTGGGAATTGGGAATGGGGGATTGGGAATGGGGAATTGGGAATTGGGAATGGGGAATTGGGAATTGGGAATTTTAAAATAATATCAATAATTATTCACTTATTTAATCTAAAATCTAAAATCTCAAATATTAAGCCCCCATCTTGCGAGGGGGGCTTGACACTTGTACAACTTAAATGTTAAGAATCAACTAATCTTCAGAGCCATGTCTCTCACTGGCTTCTATGGACTTTTCAAAAGTCATGCGTTGTTCAGCATTTTTGAGAAAATAACCGCTAATCATAGCTGAGGCGAGCAATCTACCCAAATGTTCGCGACTGGTAGTCACTGTCACCCCGAAGTGTTCCGAAGGCAAATTACCCAAAAGTCCGACAATATTTCGCTCCATTACTTGAAACACTTCGTGAGAGGTCGGCTTAGACAACTGAGAAACAGTGTCGGGAGCCATTGACTGCACGTATTGCCATAATAGATTGGCATTTTCTCCGTCTTCTTCAAAGAATTCTGGGGATTTATTAGATGAATTACTCACGAGTACCTCCGTTTCAGAGACAGCTTGTTATTTTAGACGCGGACGGTTACATTAAATAACCATTATCCGATCGCTGCTGATATTTATTACTAAGTAATTACTAATGTAGCAGGACAGTCGCAGCAATTAAGTGGGTACAACCGAATTAAAGGCGACGGTTTTTACGGTTTTAAATGGGGAATGGGCGATCGGGCTTATGCTCGATCGCCCATCCCCATCTACCTAGCTGGCGAGATAATCGTTGATATCTTGCTTGCGCTTGCGGAGTTTGGTCAAAGCTTCCCGTTCTATTTGCCGCACTCGTTCCCGACTGATGTTGAGACGATCGCCTATTTTTGCCAAAGTTAAGGTTTGCCCGTCTTCTAAACCGAACCGCAAGGCGAGGACTTCTCGCTGTTGCTGAGTCAGTTCCGCCATCAGGTGGTCTAAGTCAGTCCGCAGGGATGCTTGCAGTGCAAAATCTTCCGGCGTAGTACCAGTATCTTCCAACAAATCGCCTAACTCTGTATCTTGATTGTCTCCCACGCGCAAGTCCAGGGAAAGTGGCAGGCGCGCGCGATCGAGATATTCGCGAATTTGTTTGGGAGTCAAATCTAATTCTGAGGCTAACTCAGCAGCCGTGGCAGCGCGGCCTAGCTGTTGAGCAAGTTGACGCTGAGCCTTTTTGATTTTGTTGAGCTTTTCGGTAATGTGGATTGGTAAGCGGATGGTGCGGCCTTTTTCGGCGATCGCCCGAGTAATTGCCTGACGAATCCACCAATAAGCATAGGTTGAAAATCTGTAGCCCTTAGTCGGGTCAAATTTTTCTACTCCCCGCTGCATCCCGATCGTGCCTTCCTGAATTAGATCGAGCAAATCTACGTTGCGCTTGATGTATTTTTTGGCAACAGACACTACCAGGCGGAGATTGGCTTCCACCATTTGGCGCTTTGCCCTTTCCCCGTGCTCGATCGTGCGCTGCAACTGTACCTCAGACAGCCCGACTGTCTGTGCCCATTCAGCCGCCGTCGGGTTGCGGCCTAACTCTTCGGCTAAAATATTTTTTTCCTGATGCAGTGAGGTTGTGCGCTGTACCTGTTTCCCGTAGAGTATTTCTTGCTCATGGGTCAATAGGGGAACGCGACCTATTTCTCGCAGGTAAGCGCGAACAGAATCTGTATCTGAGGACTTAAGAGTTTTCATGAGCTTTTCCCGCTGAGGATCTTTGCCTCTAAAGGTTTGCGGTAGTCGCAAACCCCTAGCTTTAGGTGGGGAAAGTGGGCGGGGACTTGCGCTTTCCTTTCGTTTAAAGAGGCTTCGTTTATGGTAACTACCTGCTACTCCCAGTCAGCACCGTCTCAGGTTAGGTTTTGGTTGGGCGTGCACAATGCTACGTTATGTTAAGAATTCTAACATTTCTGAGAGCAGTTGACTACACTTCTTCATATTTATTTCAGGGAAGTCTGCACAGCACTGTCTGAGAGTACCCGTGTTGCATCATGTTAAACAAAATCCGGCAAATCTCAGAGGGGGGAGATGTTGACAGTTGACAGTTGACAGTTGACAGTTGACAGTTAACTAATGACTAATGACTAATGACTAATGACTTCTTTGCCGTTGAGCTTCGTACAAGATCAGGGCTGCGGCGATCGACACATTTAAAGATTCTACGCTGCGGCTGAGGGGAATTTGGATTTGTCGATCGGCTAAACTTCTCAATTCTTCCGACAACCCAGAACCTTCGTTGCCCAAAACTATTAGAGTCGGCACTCGCAAATCTACCTCCCAATAAGTTAAACTCGCGTCGGCGACGGTTGCTAAGATTTGCATTCCTCGATTTTTATATCGGGAAACTTCGGCGGTTAAATCTGGACTGACTGCCATTGGTAGTTTAAACCAAGCTCCTGCCGAGGCGCGCAGCACCTTGGGATGGTCTAAATCGGCACTATCTGCACTAACTAACAAACCGTCGGCATTAGCAGCCGCAGCCGTGCGGACGATCGCCCCTAAGTTACCTGGATCTTGGATTGTTTCTAAGGCTATTCCCAAAGTTGAGATTTCTGTCGGTGGCGTGGCGATGCGGGGTGCGGTGGCGATAATTCCGTCTGGTTGGACTGTAGTGGCGATCGACTCTAATACCTTGGCACTTACTAATTCTGTGCGATCGGCTAAACTACAAATTTGCTCCCACAGTCGATCGTGCTGCTCAACCCATTCTGGAGTAGCACAAACCGTTTCTAGCGGGTATTTTGCCACGCAAGCTTCTTCCAGCAAATGCGTCCCTTCGAGTAAAAATAATTGTTGTTCCCTGCGTCCCTTCGAGCTGTGCAGCTTACGGATTTCTTTGACTAAGGGGTTTTGAATACTTGTCAGCATTGTCTTAATTAAGCAGAGCGAATGGGGTTATTGCCTGTATCGGGTTAATAACCCCAAACTTCTTTCTGCCTTTGGAATGCGGAACCCGGGACTTGAACCCGGAAGGCTTGCACCACATGAACCTGAATCATGCGCGTCTACCAATTCCGCCAGTTCCGCATTTGTGACGAATCACTACTATCGGGTATGTTCGCCAGTTTGTCAAGTGTTTTGTGCGATCGAATTTTATTTCTTGTGGTTCTGCTTTTGGGCCACCAGCAATAAATTTGCATAAACTACTTGATTTGCTCGATATCCCCATTGGTGTCAACTCAAGAAGACGCAGCCCAAATTTCTTGAGAATGAGCTGCGATTTCTCGAAGTCTTTTACGGGTAGTGTAATATTTTACTCCTTCGATAAATATTGAATATTGTGGGGTCGTGTAAGCGCCCCCAGATTTTAATTAGTGCGATCGTACTCATGCACGATTTTAACTCTGAGCATATCCAGCATCGACTACTAATGTCTGACGAGTGATTGCTCTAGAAGTATCTGAGGCTAAGAACAGATAAGTTCCCACTAATTCATCTGTTGTAATTTCGATAGGAATCAATTGTTGTTCGTGTAAATTCTTGTGTTTTGCTTCTGGAGTTACCCATTGATCGAGCTGTCTTTCAGTCATAATCCAACCGGGTGCAACAGCATTAACTCGGATATGATGTTTACCAACAGTCGTCGCCAGACCGCGAACCATGCCGATGATTGCAGCCTTAGTTGTATTGTAAGCAATCATATCAGGTTTTGCGACCCATACCACATGAGAACTGGTCATAATAATGCTACCTCGACCTGCATTAATCATGTCCGGTAACAGTTCGCGGCAAGTGATGAAATAATGCACCACATTCAGTTGAAACAAATCATTCCACTGTTGTTCGGACATTTCTAATAACGGATATCTGGGGTCATAACCAGCATTATTAATTAAGACATCCACAACTGATCTTTCTTTTCTGACTTTAGTTAAAGTTTCTGTCAGTGCGGAAGTATCAGTTAAATCCACAGGATAGGTATTTATTTGGCATCCAAAATTTTCACATTCTTTGGCTATTGCTAAACCCCGATCGTAATCCTTATCGAGAATGGTGACGAATGCCGCCTGTTCAGCAAACGCGCGAGTTAAAGCTTCTCCAATCCCATTACTGCCGCCTGTGATTAAAACGTGCTTTTCTTTCAGATCTGGATAGATTGGATTCATGGTTTTTCCCTGTATATTTGTAGTTTTTTGATGGATCTATTGGGTTAACACTGTTAATTCCCCGGAGATCCCGCTCGCATCCCCCTGGTTGTAGGGGGACTTTGAGAAGAATCTTGTCCCCCCCTTATTAAGGGGGGTTAGGGGGGATCGAAATTCTATGCAGCCTCATAAAAAATTGGTATTCTAGCCGATCGCCCTTTTTTCAGAAACTATGCAATAACTAATGAGTCAGTCTGGTTTTTCTCGGTCAACCAGTCTAGGCTTGTTGATAGATTTAACTTCAGTTCTTCCAAGTCGATCGCTACTTGAGAACTCGGTGTTTGTCGGGGAGTGGCACATTCTATGATAATTGGGCCAGTATATTGAATAGCATCAAGCGCTGCAAAATGCGGATTGAAATCAATGTGTCCAAATCCGATTCCTTTTCGGTTGGAATCAGATATTTGATAAAGGCTGAGTCGCTCTTTGCACCGCAAAATCGCTTTGACTGGATCGTCTTCTTCAAAATTCATGTGAAAGGCATCCAAAACAGCCGTCATATTGGAGGCATTAACCATATCAAACAAAGAAATAGCATCAGTGCTTTTGAGAATAAAGCGGCATAAATAACGATTTAGCGGTTCAAAACCTAACTTGATATTCGCTGGTTCGGCATAGACAGAAATCTCTCGACATGATTCTGATAAAAGCTCGATCGAACCCGCATACATACTCCCCATTTGATTTTGAATATATTCGTGACAGACAATAATTGGCTCGCCCAATTGGGCACCGAAATCAATCAGTTTTTTGTAGTAATCGATCGCACTTATTCTCGAATTGCGATCGCTACTGCCTAAATCGACGTTTGCAGGAGTCATCGAAAAAAATTCCAAGCCCCGATCGGCAAAAATATTTTTGACATCTTTTGGCAAAATACGAGCGATATCCACAAACAATTCGACACCATCAAATCCCATTTTAGCAATAATATCCGCTGTATCAACCAGCTCGTTAATGCCAAAAACCCATGTAGTTACACCAATCTTTCTTTTCATAGGAAACCACTATTAATTACCAACTCAAAAGGTTCATTTCTCTTACTTGATCTTCTTAGGAAACTTGGCAAAAAGCCCAATCAGCAAGTAGAGCGTAGCGATCGCAAAACCAGCACCAGCGTAAAAAACCCCCCGCATTCCCCAAAGGTCAAAAGCAATGCCAGCAAACAGCGGCCCCAAAAACTGCCCCAGCGACAAAACGGTGGCATTCACAGCCATAAATCCGCCTCGATACTCCTGGGGAGCGAGACCACCTAACAAAGCCTGAGTAGCAGGAAAAACCATACCGTGAGCAGCTCCAAATAGCATACTGGGAATCAACAGTTGCCACACATTATCCAGAGCAGGAGTAATAATTAATGCGAATGTATAGACAAGAAATGAGGCTTTAATCAGCGTTAGTTCCGAAATCCTTTGGGCAAATAATCCTAGTTGGGAAGAGACAAAGGCAAGCGAAAGCGCCATACTTGCCAGAATAATGCCGATCGTCACATGAGAAGCACCCAGATTGCTATGAGCCAGGATCGGAATGTAGGTAAAATAAGCACCAAACAAAAGAATGAACAAAGAAAGCACTGCAAACAGCAATCCCATCACCATACGATTGTTGATACTGCGCCAAATATTGTGCAAATACGTTCCTAAATCGAATTTCTCCTGCTTTGGTAAGTTGGGTATTTTCAGGTAAAATAGAACCAATAGTCCGATCGGAATAGCGGTAAGCGGCATCAGAAAAGGATACCGCCATCCCAGTACAGTCAATCCTCCGCTAATCAAGGGATACACTGCCAAACTCATGCCGATCGCAGTACCGTTAAATGCCATTGCTGCTGTCAGCGATTTTCCGTTATAGAGATCGCTGATTAACGTCAGCGCCAAAGACTCTAAACTTGCGGCACCAATGCCTTGCACAAAACGCAATTCCAAAAATGTCCGAAAATCTGGAGCGAACGCGCAAGCCGCTCCCGCGATCGCAAATAACAGCAAAGAAGGCACTAAAATTAGTTTTCTGCCAAAGCGATCGGCCAGCACCCCAGCCACCGGAGTACCGAGTGCAATGGGCAGCACAAACACTGATATCGCGAGACCAATTTGTTGGGGGGGAATCTTGAAATCTTGAGCCAGTGAAGGCAAAGCCGGCCCAATACTGCTTGAACCTAAAAGCGCCATCAAAGTAATAGCAATAATGATTTGAAGATTCTGATCTTTATATACCTTCTGAGGAGATTGGTCTTTGTAAGGATGAGTTGCTGTTTTCAATTGTTTAATCTCTCTAATCTTGTCGATTTCCTCATGGAATCAAAACTACCTTGCTAGTACCGGTTCGATTCAGCACTTGTTCGTAAGCTGCTGCTGCATCTGCCAAAGGATAGGGTGCGATCGCAGGTGGACGCAGAGCATTTTCTGCAAAACCAGGGGCGATTGTTGCCAACATCTCCCCTACCGCGATCGCATCAAGACGGCGGCTTTCTACACCAAAGAGTCGCAACTCCCGACGGTAGAAATCCCGCAAATCAAAGCTAATTCTCGGATCGGCAGGGGCACTAATCGCGATCGCCCGACCCTTGCGGCTGAGCGCGCCCAAACACATTTCGAGGATTGAACCCCCCACTGTATCCAATACCGCAGACACTCCCAAGCCTTCTGTAGCAATCAAAACCGCATTTTGGAGGTTTTCGACCCCCAGATCGATCGCCACATCAGCACCAGCTTGGATCACCGCAGAGCGATCGGACTCACGCCGTACCGTACCCAGAACCCGCGCTCCCTTCCACTTCGCAATCTGCACCGCAGCACTGCCGACGCCGCCCGTAGCACCCACAACCAACAAAGTTTCTCCAGCCTGCAACCGAGCAGTCTCGATCAGACACAGCCAAGCCGTTATATAACCAACACCAACCGCCGCCGCCTCCTGCATTGATAGATTTCGCGGCTTGGGCGCTACAGCCTCAACAGGGAGCACAATGTGCGAAGCATGAGAGCCATCGCGAGTAAATCCAATATCGCCACCAGTCCCCCACACCTCAGTACCAATCAAATGCGGCGGCCCTTCAACCACAACACCAGCAAAATCCCTACCGGGCGTGCGGGGCAGAGTTGTCCCCTTCATCTTTCCCATCACATTTTTGACATCGCTGGGATTGACAGATGCAGCCTGAATTTCCACGAGCACTTCGCCCGGTTGCAAAACAGGATGCGGAAGCTCTTGAATCTGAATTTCCGAAGGCAAACCAAAGCGATCGAACCGAACAGCGCGCATACTAAAAACTCCTCCCTTTCTCTCTATCAAAAGTCATACTGTTGTTGAATCGATCGGATACATAGACCTAGATTGCATTTTCCTTCTTCCTTCTTCCTTCTTCCTTCTTCCTTCTTCCTTCTGATGTAACTTAAGGCCTAACCTGCGGTGCCAACAATTTCCGCAACTCATCAGCACGATTATCTTTCATCTTCGGAGCCGGAATATTGTTGTCCACTTTCCCTACATATTGGTCAAAAGAAGAACTTTGACTAATTCCATATTTCGGCGCTAGCGATACAAACAATTCCTTATTTTTAGGGTTAAGCGGTGGCGGATTTGAGGGGTCTGGCAGTGGTTGGGCGGCTGCTTTAAAATAATTTTCGATTCCGGAAGGTGCCCAAACTGTCAGCATCGTCACGGGCTTGTTGCTGAGGTTTTTAAAACTGTGCAAATGGTATCTGGAAGTGTACATCAAAGTTCCAGCCGGTGCATTGATGCTGTGATAATTTTCTTTCGGAGCACCGTTGCCAGGAATAACCTTTGGATCGGGATATTGATTGAACCCCATCTGCATTTGCAAATTTCCTTCAACAACGTAGAACCACTCATCTTCGCGGTGGTGGATGTGCGGAGGAGGCCCGCCACCGGGCGGAATCACAAACTTCGCCATCGTGTACTTACCATTAGTCGTTGCGCCAGTTCTTAGCAAAGTAACGCGCTCGCCCACAGGGAACAATAACTTCGTTGCATTAGGTTCCGCTGACACATTTGGGAAAGTAAATGTCGCCGCTTCTGTTCTAGAGTAAATTCCCAAAGCCAATAGCAAGCCGAGAATTATCCAAAACAAAACAGATTTTGCTGATTTTAATTTACGCCGCCTAACTGATTTTTGTGATAGGCGCGATTTAATTTTTCGCCACATAACTGATTTTGCTAATTTTGCTAGTTTGATTGTTAGACAATAAATTTAAACGACAGGTACAATCATCTATATTTAGTTGCCTTTGCTGCGGAGTCCTGACAAAAATTTTGGCAGAGTTCCTTTGACAAATCGGCGCACTTGCGCTTGCAAGTATTTCTTTTGGTCTATGGAATGGAGGATAATAAAAGCTAGAAAGGTGTAGGAAATCCAAAAGTGTACGCTGTCGCCAAATGAATCTAATGCCTTGTTCACTGCAAACAAGGGCGGTAGCACAATACCAGTTCCAAAAATTCTGACATCATGACCGCCGACATTAGAATCAAAGAAGCCACTTAGCGGAGCTAACAGCATAAAAACGTAGAGAGTTATGTGCAGAACAACAGTTTGTGCCCAACCTGATTTGTGCTTAGGCTGATTTCGCCTGTGTTTGCGCTGGAAAACTAGCAACAGCACAGAAATCCTCGCAAGCAACAAACTCATAACCACGACTCCAAGAGTCTTGTGGGAGTCAAAGGCAATTTCTCTAAAAGAAAAAGAATCTGGCAAACGTGCTATGTAATAGCCACCAACAAACAGCAGTATGTAGAAAAATGTCATCAGCCAATGCAGAAACCACAATCGCTGAGCTGGTGACTTTTTTTTCGCTGGTTTCTGCTTGACTTGAGCAAGTGTCATCTTAATTACTCCTTGAGTTCATAGCTTTTGAGCGTTTGAAGCGCGTCTCGCCAGCCCAAATTTGCTCCCTAAATCTGCTGATAATTTTTGTCACAGCAATACCGAGGGAATAAAAGCTTGCCTGCAATGCACAGGCTTTGTGATATAGTTGAGTGAGGTATACCGGTTGAACTCAGCTCTGACAAGCTGAGTTCAGTAGTATTATTGGTTTACCTTGGAATCGAGGTGTTAGGGCTTACGTACTTCAGCAAAGTTACTCGGCATTCTAGGCGTGTACAAGCAGCAAGTCGTGAGTCTTGACATTTTTTTTCTTCTGCTGGCGTTGGATGAAACTATCGACAATTTTTGTGACTAGCTCCATGTTAACTGTCACCAAGAAGTCTCCTTCGGGGTTGTAGCAATGACCGATTTTGTCCAACAACACAAAGCGCAATTCTCGCCCGGTTTTCTTGTTGTCAGCAATCATCGCATCCAGAAGGTAATCAGTGGTAATTTGTTCGGGGAATGGATTGTTGAATCCTAGTTGGTCTTCAATCACACGGTAATGGCGATCGACATCTTCTTGAGAGATGAATCCGAGTTCTTGAGAGAGTTCGGCGGCAATTTTCATGCCAAAGGAAACGGCTTCTCCGTGAGACATTTTGCCTCCTTCAATCCATTCAATGGCGTGCCCGAAGGTATGGCCGTACTCTAGGGTAATTCCATAGCCTTTTTCGCTCGGATCTTCCTGGAGAATTGGTAATTTGGAGAGGATAATTTTGTAGGCGAGTTCGGTCAATTTCTCGTCTGTAAAATTCAGCTCTGGATTCAGGGTTTCTTCCAAATACTCCAGAAATGTTGGATCTGAAATAAACCCGTTTTTGATGCCTTCAATGATGCCGCTCCGCTTCGAGGAAGGAGGCTCTGTCTTGAGATATTTGGTGTCTGACCAAATAAATATGGGTGAATGGTAGAGACCAAAATGATTTTTGCCTGTGGTGCCGTTGACTGCTTGTTTGTTGCTCAGCGTACTGTCGGTTTGACCTGTCATGCTTGTGGGGACTTCGATAAAGCGCAGTCCGCGGTAAACTAACCCGGCAGCTAAACCGACAACATTTCCGACTGTTCCCCCACCAAATGCGATCAAAATCGTTTTCTTTGATGCTCCTTTGGCTATCAGCTTTTCGCAGGTTTGTTCAAGGATCGGGAAATATTTACATTTCTCGCCAGGAGGTACGAATTCTAGCGAACAGGTGTATTTTTCACTAATGCGATCGTACAATTCTTTGCCGTAGGACTGGAAGAGATGCGGTTCTGTAAAGAAAAAGATTTGGTCGAAACTATATTTCTCTAACTCGGACATGAAACTTTCTTGGATGTCATATCCGAAATAAAACGGACTGGGTTTTTCCAGATAGGTATTGAGTGTAGTTACTTTTCCAGGTACGAACTCAAAAGTTTGATTGTGATTCATCTGAATGATAGCTCCTTATGTATGGCAATTCCCACTTGTGGGCGGGAAATTATTGCGAATATCGCTGTTTCCTTGATGACATTTATTCTTAACTAAAATCCAAAATAAGTCAATCTTATTGTAATAATCTTTCTATTTGCTTAATATTCTGTCCAAAAACTCTTCTTTTGACAAAGCGCTGGAAATGCTCTGGGAATTCGGAGTAGATATCGGTAAAACTACTGATTGGAGACGGTTTCAGCGAATTATCAGTGCAGTACGGGCGATCGAGCTTTAGTTTCAGATTAAATCGCTTTAAACGCCTGTATTAAAGCTTTATAGGCGTTTTTGGGGTAAATTCGGGGTTTTCTCTAAATTTGTTAAATTTATGTGAAATTCGCTGCAAAACTCGGCTTCGTCCCCATACTGCTCTCAAAGCTGATGTTCATTTAAATATAGTTTTTTTTAATAAGAAATTAATTTTATATCAAAATTTTCTCAATTAATCTGAAGTTTTCCCGTGCGAGGAATTCAAAAAAGGCTACAACACTTTTGGCAATAAGGGTTTCGCCATTTTTGAGTGGTGCCGGCTTACGCATTTATATTTAGATTGTTTTAAGATTTAAGAGTGCTTAGTTCGGCTATGGTGTAATGCTATAAAAAAAAGCACGTTAGAAATAATTGATATTTAGCTAGCTTTGCAATGTCTCTGGTTGCCCGATCGCTGTAAAAGTCTTTGAAGGAAATACGGCCCTCCTCAACGACTTACAGGCAGTTTAAAATTACCAATCAATCTCAAATCTCCAATTGTTCCGATGCCCAATGTCCATTCTGTTATAGTTGATTTGGCAGATATTTCTCATTTCGACAACCTATGTCTGAGCCATTAACCCTCGATCCGAGTCAGTTGCCAGATATTAGCAACTTAGTTTTAGAAGACGATACTGCTTTGGACAGCTTCATTAACGAAAAACAGCAGCGACTGCTGACAACAGTTTTATATAGCGGTGGCGATACAGGTATTACCGTTCCTTTTATTGCGGCGGCAAATGTCGGTTTGTTCAGCAGCGTGCGTCAACCTGGAATCGCCCCGGATGTGTTTCTTAGTGTCAATATTACTGGTGCTGAGGATTGGTGGGAAAAACAAGTGCGATCGTACTTGTTTTGGGAATTTGGCAAACCTCCCGAAATTGCGATCGAAATTGTTTCCCCAACTCCAGGTAACGAATTGGGCAGCAAATTAATAGATTACGCTCGAATGCGAATCCCGTATTATGTCGTGTACGATCCGCTACGGGAGTTGAGAGGGAGTACGCTGCGAGTCTTTGAATTGCACAATCAATCTTACGTGCCGAAAACTGATGCTTGGTTTCCCGAAGTCGGTTTGGGACTAACCTTGTGGCAAGGTGAATTTGAAAATGTCACTGGTAGTTGGTTGCGCTGGTGCTATGCTGGTGGCGCTCCCATTCCTACAGGCGACGAACTGGCAGCACAAAAAAATGCTCAGTTATCTCAAAAAGATGCTCAGTTATTGGAGGAACGGGCGCGCACTAAACAAGCATTTATCCAGATGATCGAACTCGGTTTAAGACTGAAATTCGGAGACGAAGGATTGCTGCTGCTTGAGGAGATTTCGGCAATTTCTGAGGTTGGTGTTTTGCAGGCGATCGCATTTCATATGCCAGCCGCCAACAACCTCGATGAAATCCGCCAACTCTATCAATCATAACCTTATGAGCAACCGAGGACACGGCAATGCCGTTTCCCTACTCCAAAATAAGGCGTTGGTGATTAGGAGTATGATTTCCCTCCGAAATTCAGTAGGGGCAATTCATGAATTGCCCCTACTAAATTCAGCAACGCCCAAAATAATCATGAACAGAATCCGAGAGATGTCAGTATCGCCTGATTAATTGTAGGGACACGGCAGTGCCGTGTCCTGACTGTGAGTAATATTAATTCCGATGCTACCAGAGTTGATATTACTTAGGTGTAAGACTACTTAAAAAAACGGACAATTTAATCAGCCAAATCCGGGAAAACCTCGCGCACGGCCGGATGCACCAATCGGTGATTCTGCACGTTCAATCCCTTCGCCAAACTCGGATTAATTTCCAATGCTTTAATCCCGCTATTTGCCAACTGCAAAACATAAGGCAAAGTGCTGTTATTCAAAGCTTGAGTCGCAGTCCAAGGTACGGCACCGGGCATATTTGGCACGCCATAATGCACGACTCCTTCCTCAACATAGGTAGGATTTGTGTGAGAAGTTACCCGCAAAGTTTCCACGCAACCACCTTGATCGACTGCTACGTCAACTATCACAGAACCGGGTTGCATTTTGGCGACAAATTCGCGAGAAACCAGAATTGGAGCTTTTTTGCCCAACACCAAAACTGCACCGATTAACAAATCAGCATCTGGGATAACTGCTTCAATTTGCAAAGGACTGCTGTAGAGGTATTCTACTCGGGAACCGAACAGAGTTTCTAGATAAGCCAGCCGATCGACATTTACATCCAAAATCTGCACTCTAGCGCCCATTCCTACAGCAATACGCGCTGCTTCCGTGCCAACGATTCCGCCGCCCAAAATCACAACTTTGCCCGGTCTTACCCCTGGAACACCGCCCAAAAGTACGCCTCGGCCACCTTGCTGACGTTCCAAAAATCGAGCTCCGAACTGCACGGCCAAACGCCCTGCAATAATGCTCATCGGCGTTAGCAATGGCAATTTTCTGTCAGGGAGTTCGACGGTTTCGTAGGCGATGGCCTGGACTCCGCTGCTGATTAAATGCTCGGTTAATGCGCGATCGGCTGCCAAGTGCAAATATGTAAACAGCAACTGCTCTTTTTGAATCAGCGGGTACTCAGCAGGTAATGGTTCCTTAACTTTAACAATTAGTTGCCGATTCCAGACATCAGTAGGCTTTGAGACAATCTTCGCCCCTGCTTGAATGTAGTCTTCGTCGGCGAAACCGGCCCCAAAACCAGCATTCGTTTCCACAAAAACTGTGTGGCCTTTGTCCGAACAAGCCCGAACACTTGTGGGGCCCAGGCCAACTCGAAACTCTAAATCCTTGATTTCCTTGGGGACGCCTATTTCCATCTATAACCTCAAATTGCAGCCATACTTCGATCGCAATCTAACCTAAAAACCAGCCCCAGCGGGACAATACCATTGTTGATTTTAGATTTTGCGATCGAACTCAGCTAGGCGAACAAATTTTTGATTTTCAGCCACTGCGATCGCAATTTCCAAAACTTGTCATTTTCCATAAGGTCGATCGACCTTTTAGCCTGCTCTAACTCTAACTCAAGTTGTTGGATCTGAAGCTGCGAACTCTCTAAATCTGACTGAGATTCTTGCAACTGAATCCGCACTTCCTTTTCGCCGATATTTTTCTTGATAGCAATATCGTGATAGCCAAGAAACTGAAGCGCCAAAAACACAATTTCCCAGTTGTTAGCTATACAAAATTCATTGACCGCTTTCGCCACACCGTAAGGCATGATTTCACATACCGACCAATTCGTGTAGTCATTGAAAATCAACATTCCGTCAGATTTAACTTTAGTATATGCTTGATAAATATCTTTACAGACACCTTCATAGGCGTGATCGGCATCGATATATATCCAGTCAAAATACTCGTCAGAAAAATTACTAAGAATTGTCGATGAATCGCCTTCGTGAAGCTCGATTGTCCCATTTTCTATTCCCTCTTGGAATATGGTTTTTTGTTGCTGACTTACCTCGGCTTTAAATAAGTCGAAATTATAATCTATGAGATGCAGCTTTTTTGGCTTGGCAATAGAAAGTATTTTTTCAGCAAACAGTCCGTATTGAGTCCCTACCTCAGCAACAACACTATTTTTAGGCAAATATTCTAACATTTTTGCCCGACTTTCAACCAAGCGGCAATTCTTGACATGACAATCTTGAAGGATTGGGGAAGAAATCAGGAACGGATTATCATTAAAGTTACTCCATTTTTCGTTGTCCCAGTCCTTAGTAGCATCTAAAAAATTTTGTTTGTATTGGATAAAGTCAAACATAGGATTCTGGTGAAGGTAATTGAACTAAAAATCTCTAAAAACCAGTTTGTAGTAAGAACTTCAGTCCTTTATTTTCCCGCTTCACCACCAAAAACTAAATTCCTGAATGCCGAATTTTTACACTTAGGCAAAGTAGTCTGCTAAAAAAATGGTAAATTAAGCGACAGGATCGACCTCAAGTATATTATGGTTTAATAGATTTGCTTAAAAAACTAGCAAAGGAGAGAGCCTGCTGTCAATATATTTTATCAGTCACTTATAATTAACAGGCTTGTACTCAGCACGTCTCACAACAAATGCCACGCATACCTACCTTAACATTCGATCGCGGAACGCTTCTGTTGCACCCGCCGCCCAAAGGCAGAGACTGGGTGGACTTTGCGACATGGGACGATCGCGTCGAAAAATACCGCATCCGGGCAATTCACTACCGCCCGCTGGTAGAATGCCTCCAAGCCGAGTGCATTCAATTCACCGACGAAGCCAGGGGATACGAACTACTCGAACTCGTACCCAGCGTCGAAATGCAGCCTTACCAGCATCAACAAGAAGCCCTCGCAGCTTGGCAAGAAGCAGGAAGTCAAGGAGTAGTAGTCCTCCCCACCGCTTCCGGCAAAACTTACGTAGCACAATTAGCGATGCAAGTCACAGGCCGCAGTACATTAGTCGTAGTACCAACTCTCGATTTAATGCATCAGTGGTATGCTAATTTAAAAGCAGCTTTTCCCGAAATCGAAATCGGATTATTGGGCGGAGGTTCGCGGGACAAAACACCAATTTTAGTCGCCACCTACGACAGCGCCAGCATTCATGCAGAAACCTTGGGCAATAAATACGGATTGTTAGTTTTTGACGAATGTCATCATTTGCCAACCGACTTTTATCGAGTAATTTCCGAATATGCGATCGCCCCTTATCGACTAGGATTGACAGCAACACCCGATCGCACAGACGGCCGCCACAGCGACTTACATTTCCTCGTCGGCCCGACAGTATATAGCAAAAGGCCCGAAGATTTAGCAGGCGATGCTTTAGCCGACCACAAGATAGTTCAAATCATGGTCAAACTGTCAAAACAAGAAGGCGATCGCTACAGCGAATTAATCAACATTCGCAACGACTTCTTAAAACAGTCTAACATCAAAATATCCAGCCTCGAAGGATGGAAACACTTTATCATGGCCAGCGCGCGATCGCCTTTAGGAAGGCGCGCCATGCTAGCCCACCGCCAAGCCAAAGAAATCGCCCTTTGTACAAACGGAAAACTGCGAATATTAGCCCAACTACTAGCAGAACATAATCCTCATCGCACCCTAATTTTCACCGGTGACAACGCCACAGTTTACCGAATTTCCCAAGAATTTCTCATCCCCACAATTACCCACCAAACCCCAGTCAAAGAACGCCATGAAATCCTCGATCGCTTTCGCAGCGGCGAATACAAAACCCTCGTCGCCTCCCACGTTCTCAACGAAGGAGTTGACGTACCCGACGCCAGAATTGCGATCATCTTATCAGGTACTGGTAGCGAACGCGAATACATCCAGCGATTAGGTCGAGTTCTTCGCAAAAGTAGCGATGCAAACAAGTTAGCAATTCTCTACGAAGTCGTCACCGAAGACACCAGCGAAGAAAGAACATCCCAGCGCCGCCGAGGAGGAATGCAAGTCGAGAAACCCAAACCAGAAACACAAATAGAACCGCCAAAGGCCGAATATAAGAAATTAGAAATTGTTCAACCGACACCGATTTATGGAGTCAACCGAGAGACAACCAAAAAAGCCGCAGAAGCACCAGCAAAATGGGGAGAAGACGATGATGATATCCCCTGGTAACCAGCCTAAATGATTTCCAAACACTCTCTTTCTTCCTCTTTACTTCCTTCTTTCTTCCCTTCGCGTCCTTTGCGCCTTCGCGGTTCGTTAAAAATAACAAATGCTACCAACAGACCTCCTAAGCCACCGCCAAAACGGCGAATCAATCATCCCCCTACGCCTCAAGATAGATGCTAAAAACCTAGAAGCAGCTACCGAAATGATTGATTGCTTCCAAAGTGCGATCGGCAAAACCCAAGGCGAACTCGACGGGCGCTTGCAAGAATTAGAAGGCGAAAGCCCCGACTATCGGCTCAAACGGGGATTAGCGCACCTGTTGAAAGGCGGTTTCAGCACCTTAGAAGTCATCAGCCCCCTAGAACCCTCAGACTTGAGACAGCGGGTATTTGCCTTGTCCGCGCGATCGACTCCCAGCCATCAATCCACCCAATTAACCCTCGAAAAAGTAGCAGCAGAGCTCAGTCAAGACTTAAATCGAGAAGTTTTCACTCACGAAATTAGTACAGGTTTATACGCCGATTTAAACGAAAACAAAATCCTCACCCAATTCGACGCACCCACACCCGAAAACCTGCTTCACAAATACAACCTTTCTCAAGTCCAAGGCATATTTTACCGAGCAAGTCAAGTCCAACTAACCGCCCACCGCAACGATCCCGGAGAATACAAACTCTTATTTCGCTATCTGAAACTATTTCAATTAATGACCTACATAGAAGGCGATGCAGACCACGGTTTTACCCTCACAATAGACGGCCCTACAAGCTTATTCAAACCCAGCACCCGCTACGGTTTAGCCCTCGCAAAAATGCTACCCGCACTGCTGCACGTCACCAAATGGACTATGCACTCGACACTGCAAACCAAAGATGCCTTTAGCGGCGTTTTGAAAACAGGTAAATTCACCCTAAATTCCGACTGCGGTTTAGTCAGCCACTATCCCCCAGGCAAACCCTATGATAGTATGCTAGAAGCAGCATTTGCTAGCAGATGGGATAGCTTAAAAACCGAGTGGAAACTCGAACGAGAAGTTGACTTAATTCCAATTCCAGGTAGTGTGATGATTCCCGACTTTCGGCTAGTACATCCCGATGGTAGAGTATTTATATTAGAAATAGTCGGCTATTGGCGACCCGAGTATTTGCAAAAGAAATTTGCTCAAGTACACAAGTCTGGATGCGACAACTTGATTTTAGCTATTTCCGAACGGCTGAACTTAGAAAAAGCCGGAGTCAACGTAAAAGATGTGCCAGCAAAAGTAGTCTGGTTCAAAGATAAATTGTTGCCCAAATCAGTCCTAGAAGTCCTCGAATAATATGCCAATCCGCCCATGAGTTGCAAACTTCCTTCTTTCTCTCTCTGCGCCCTCTGCGCCCTCTGCGGTTCAAAAAAATCTTATTCCATAAATAATTAAATTATCCTCAAAAAACATCGCACATTGTCCTTGCTATACTAAAATTACAATATCCCAGAATTTTTGCCACCACGTACTCTCACCCTAAAACCGATTGAAAAATGGCAGACACAAGTATTGTCGAAAAAATCAAAAAGCTTTTAGCCCTCGCCACCTCATCCAATGAAAACGAATCGACTGCTGCGGCCGCCAAAGCTTCCATTTTACTGGCACAGTACAATCTCAGCCTCGCCGATTTAGGGCCAAATCACCAAGAAGAGATTGACGAAAACTCAGTTGAAACAACATCGAAATTTGTCACTTGGAAAATGATGCTGCTTTCGGGAATTGCGGAAGCTAACGGTTGTAATGCCATGCGAAACAGTTATACTGGCAGTATGTTTTTGGTAGGAACTTCTACAAACCTGATTGTTTGCAAACATCTTTACGAGTATTTGAGTTCCGCAATTGAAAAAAGGGCGAAGTACCGCAAAGGAAGCGGGAGGGGACTGGCTTATCTCAATGCCTTTAGAGTTGGCTGCGCGACGAGGTTGAGACAGAGATTGTTGGAACAAAAGCAGGAGATGGAAGAGTCGGGGATTCCGGGTACGGGCGATGTGGCTGCGACTCCGGCGATTGTGGTGCGATCGATGTTTGAGAAAAATCAACAGGCGATCGAACAGTATTTAGAGACTTTAGGTGGCAAAGTTAAAACGAGAACTGGTTCTCAAATCAGTAGCGAGGCTGGTTTTAATACTGGATATGAAGTGGGCGATCAAATTAGTTTGCACAAGCAAGTGCAGCCTGATGGGGATATGAAACAACTCAATGAAAGTCTGTGAGTTTAAACTCAGATATTGCACAATTCTCAACTAGCTGTAGGGGCGGGTTCACCAACAGCCTTAAACAGTGCAGACAGGTTAAATAAACCCGCCCGCCCCACTCAAAAACTCATTATTGATATTGGTGTAACATCTCAGTTTAAATATAGTTAGCAATTCAATTTACACTATTAATCCCTATGCCCTACAGTTCTTTCACCACAATCGGTAAAGTTAAGGAAGCATTTAATCTAACCACTGTAGAAGCACTTCATTTTTTGCCTAACATTGACCCAATTCCCCCCTCTCAAACACTTACTGCTTTTTTAGAAGAAAGCCTCCCGTTAGCCTCATCTGCAAGTGAAAAAGCTCGTTCAGAAGGAATTATTTATCCTGTCTTATTAGAAGCGAGACGAATTTTACAGCGACGAGTCAGTTTATTTTCAGGAGAAGACTTCACAGTAGATGAATCAATGGGATTGAACGGAATGTGCGATTTTCTGTTTAGCCGTTCCGAAGAAATTCTAGAAATTGAAGCACCGGCAGTCATTATTGTGGAGGCCAAAAAATCCGATCTCAGAACAGGATTCGGACAATGTATTGCTGAAATGGTGGGAGTACAAAAATTCAACGAGGCCAAGAAAAAGCCGATTCCTATCATTTATGGTTCAGTCACCAATGGCACTCAGTGGCGATTTCTGAAACTAGAAGGGCACAATAGTAACAATTGATTTAATTGATTATCCACTTCCTCCTGTAGATCAAATTTTGGGCTTTTTGGTATGGATGGTAGGGAAAATTTAGCAGATTTGATTTGGACTTACGCACATACACTATATGTGGCGATAAAAAGTTGAGTACAGATTTATCTTAATAGCTAAGCCACAAAAAAATAGGACTTATGCCTTGCACAGACTGTGCTTAATCAATCAATTCTGCTTGCACCGGAATAATAGAGGAGACGGCAGGGCCGTGTCCCTACCCAAAGTAAAATTGTAGGGACACGGCACTGCCGTCTCCTAATTTCGGTTACTAATAATTATGATGCAACCGGAAACGATATCAATCAATCAACTCTGCTTC
>JANMLZ010000085.1:0-24925 GCA_031372825.1 Cyanobacteria bacterium OTE_58_metabat_593
CAAGCACAGCTAAGCTAGTGTAAGCTCGATCAGGCGTCAGTCATCTCACTTGGTATCACACTTTGAACACAAGCTGTTTTTCTGACTGGTAAAATATATCCCAAAGCCTCACCCATGCAATCAACTTCCACATCTCTAGAGACGATCGATCGGCCGTTTATAACTTGGCAACGAATTATAGACTGGGCCCAAGAACATTACCGCTGCCGGACTTTTAACAAAGACGAGCGAATTCCCGCCAGACCTGGACTGCTATATTTAGTACAGAAGGGTTCTGTGCGGCTCGTAGGTAGCGCTCAAGTCAGTGCCAGTGAAAAATCGTCAAAATTAACTCGCGAAGGCCCAGAAGAAGCTTTTTTGGGCTTCGTCGGAGCCGGTCAGCCCTTTGAACTGGTGGCACAGTCGCCGTTTACTTTGCAAGCTTACGCCCACGCTGACCAAACTCACGTAGTCTGGATGTACTGGCACGATTTGGACAATTGGCCTCACTTCCGCAGAGAAATTTTGGATGCGTTTCGATACCAACATCAGCGAAAACTGCTTTGGTTAAGCACTTTGGGACAGCGCCGGACGATCGACCGTTTGCTGGGATTTCTCACTTTGTTGATTGAAGAGTTTGGGGAACCTTACGTAAGTGAAGGGGAACCGGAGGTGGTTCGCGGCTACCGCTTACCTTGGGCACTGACTCATGCTCAAATTGGCAGTGCGATCGGTTCGACGCGGGTGACGGTGACTCGACTGATGGGCAAATTGCGATCGAAAGGTTTGATTAATACCGAGGACGATAATTTAATCTGTTTGCCGGCTAACTCTGAGTCGTCCAAGGCAAAAAGTCAACAGAACAAGGTAGAAGAACCGATCAAATAATCTCGATCGCTCAAAAACAACAATCAACAGCCAACAGTGAACAGTCAACAGCCAACAGTCAACAGTCAACAGTCAACAGTCAACATCATTCCGGTTGTACCGGAATTGATATCAATCATCCCGACCTTGACCATCTTTGCTCACCACAAAACGATTAGCAACCGTTTCCGGCTGAATCGCCGAGAGGATGACGTGACTCGAATCAGTAATAATAACCGCCCTGGTGCGGCGGCCGTAAGTAGCATCAACCAGTTGTCCCCGCTCACGCGCATCAGTAATTATACGCTTAATTGGCGCTGACTCGGGACTGACAATGGCAATCACTCGATTAGCAGACACAATATTACCAAAACCGATATTAATTAATTGAATATCCATGAATATCTCAATTTATAGGTGAACAAGAAACTATCAATCCTTACTTATTATCATATATACACAGATTTTTTTTACAAGTCTAAAATTAGACGTAACAGAAGTTTTTAGTTTTTACGTGCATTTTTTTTGTTTTTTGAGGTCTAGTCCGCCCGTCTTTATCAAAACTTTAAAAAAATACCGCTGTTGACCGCTTTATATTAAAGATTTGGTAAAAGCCTCTATTTCTAGTTGCCAATAAAAGCATTAGGTGTATTCAGATAAAAGTCTGTAAGTATTGCGAAATATAAAGTTAATTTGAGGTGGAGCGGAAGTTAAGTATAATCACTGATAAAAACGATAGTAAATTCTCGCAAATTATTGTTTATACTGACAGTAATAACACTGATGCTGCTGGGATGAGCCTTCAACCCCAATACGGTTAAGTAAAAACTCTCAGACGAATTTAATCTCACGAATTTGTGGGAGATACAGACCTTTGAAATGAAGTCAGATTGTTCCGAGTCCAAGCGTATTGCATATACCCGTAGTTAATATTCGCGAGCGCTACCATCAGCCAGGACGATTATTTGACTAAGAATACGCATACAAACAGCGTTTTTTGTTGAGCATCATATCAATTCCGGCTGCGCCGGAATGACAAGCGAGGACACGGCACTGCCGTGTCCCTACGCCAGATTAATTGTAGGGAAACGGCACTGCCGTGTCCTGATTTTGGGTGATATTAATTCCGATGCCGGAATTGATATCACAAGTCCATAGGACTGATTAAAGCCCACCAAAAAATACATCTAGAAATCGCAGCTCAATCTCAAAAAATTTGGGCCGCGTCTTCTTAAGTAGACACCCCTTGCACTGCGAACCACATCCAATGTAGGTTGAGTCGAACGGGTTTGTTGGATCATTTCTGCGATTGTTTCACTTCGTTTCTTTTCGCTACGCGACATGAAATGCAGAAATTTTCAAACCCGCGTCTACAAATCAAAACTAAAAACTAAAACTGCCTTAACTATTTAATCAGTTCAGCAAAACTATAAAAACTGATAATTAATAACAGCAATGCTGTCAGGTGAGTTAGCTGAAATTGAGGTCGCGGGCCGATGGATTCCCGCACCAAAATTGAAAAAGACGAACCAATGATATAACTCAAAGACAGCGTTAAATACTGCCACTGCAATGTTATACTCCACACCCCGAGCAAAATCATCGCCAAAGTTAACATCACCAACTCAACAAACCGAGGCGGATTGTGCTGAGTAGACAGAATTAAAGTGTCCAACCAATATTGCCAAAGTCTCATGTTTTAGCGATCGAACTTTTGGATGTAGCCTTCCAGCTTAACTTACGATCGCCATTCAATCTGTCGCTGCAAACACACCAAAGCCTCCGCCGTCTCCACCTGCGGAAATTCCGCGTAAAAGCGACTGACGCTATAAAAAGGGTCTGGGGTTTCCAGAATAATCGACTTATCGCCCATTTTTGCCAAAAATCCCATCAAATCTACCGGGGCGACGGGCGCACAAATCCACAAAGCCGCCGGTTGCTGCGCCCGCAAAGCCTTCGCCGCCACAGCCATCGTCATCCCCGTAGCAATGCCATCGTCCACCAAAATCGCCAAAGCCCCAGTCGCGCTGACATTCGGGCGTCCAGGAGACAAATCCGCCAGCAGAGATTGAGCATTATTTTGAGCCAGCGACTGTGCTAATTTTTGCAACTGCAAATTGTGCGGCTTTTGCTTTTGCCAGAGGATGTGACCGTCAGCAGTTGCAGCGCCGATCGCCAATTCTAAATTATCTGGGCGAGTAATTTTCTTGGCGACAACCACATCCAAAGGACAGCCCAACAAACGCGCCACCGGCACAGCAACCGGCAAACCCCCGCGCGGCAAGGCGTAAACAATCGGTTTAACAGCCTCCTGTGCCGTTAAATTCAACTTAGCGAGCTCGGCGAGAACAGCCTCGGCCAGTTTTTCGCCAGCATCGGCGCGATCGTCAAAAAACGGAATAGACAACATATTCCTGCCTGTAAGAGCCAACCCGATCTAAACTATAAACTCTAGCTTCCGAAAAATCTCCCTCATCTTTAGCAGTTGACAATTGACAGCAGACAATTATAGCAAAACCTAGATCTGATTTTCGCTATCAACTTTCAACTGCCAACTATCAACTGTTAACTGTTAACTGTCAACTGTTTAAACATATGTCCAGCGACGTGCAACTGTCTTTTTTTGACAACAGTCAAAATACCTCTTTCGCAACCGACTCAATACCTACAAATGTCAAAATTCCCATTTCTCCGGGCACTTATCAAAATATCGAGCAAATAGGCGAACACTGCAACCGCTGTCACCGCTGCGAATTGGGCAACACCCGCACTCACGCCGTCATCGGGCGCGGCAATCCGCAAGCCTCAATTTTGATTGTGGGAGAAGCGCCGGGACAAAACGAAGACGAAACTGGATTGCCATTCGTCGGGCGATCGGGCCAACTTTTAGATAAGATTTTAGAATCAGTAGGACTGAATACAGAAACCGACGTATTCATTGCCAACGTCATCAAATGTCGCCCCCCCAACAACCGCCCCCCAACAGTAAAAGAAATAGAAGCCTGCAAACCATACTTGCTCGAACAAATCCGCATCTTAGACCCCAAAATCATCTTATTAACAGGTGCAACAGCCCTCAAAGGTTTGCTAAGCGACAAGCGACCAATTAGTAAAATCCGAGGTCAGTGGATTGAATGGGAAAACCGTTTGTGTATGCCAATTTTCCACCCATCGTACCTGCTGCGAAACTCTTCCCGCGAACCGGAAACTCCGAAATGGTTTATGTGGCAAGATATGCAAGCGATTAAGGCAAAATTTGATGAATTAAAAGAGCAACAGTAATGAATTTTCAGTGGTGATTTGTAGGGACGGGTTTCACCAACAATCTCTGATTTTCACCCGCAATCTACAAAAACCCGCCCCCACCCAACTTGCCATTCAAGGAGATTATTTTAAATGGGTTCAGAAAACAGCGAACCCCCCGAAAGCCTGACAAATGAAGACATTTATCGAGAAGTGAGCAAAATTGTCAGTCAATTTCGCCTCTACCAATGCGACGAAGCCGTTAAAGCTGTTGTAGAATGGTTAGAAACTAGAGACATTAAAGGAACAATCCTGAGAATTAAAACTAAATATGACGAGGAAGACTATATCCTAAGTCAGCGTTTAGAAAGTCAAGGCATAACAGAATCGATCACTCTTAACGGACAGCATTATGGCATCGAAGTTCAAGGGTTAGTTTTCGATAATTTATCAGTTACAGGAATAACCCGCGAAGATTGGCTAAACGACTTTCAATCCATTAGCGAAGAATTCATTATTACAGAATTTGATACTATAACTTTTAACCAAAACGAAGGTCAATCAAATGAGTCAACTCTATGAAACTCTAGCACAAATAAAAAATCAACCAGCCCAATATTTAAGGCAAACTTCTCTACCTGACCTTTTCGTATTTTTAAATGGCTACAAAATAGCAAAGCGAGATTTAGGCATCACAATCACTTCAGAGGAACAGAAATTTTATCGAGAATTTCAACCTTGGATTCAGCAAAAATTAAAAATCAAAACTGTTAACTCTTGGGCAAACATCATTCAACTTTTCTGTATCAATGACAGAGAAGCCTTCAATTACTTTTTTGAACTCCTGGCAGAATTTAACCAAGGAGAAAAACCCTCAGAACCCCCCTTCCTCAAAGAATATGATTGGAAAAATCCTCAAGCTACATCCCCAATTACAGCAGACAAAAATTTTTATCAGCTTTTAGATAAAATCAAAACTAGACCCGCCCTTTATCTCGGTAAGCGTTCTATCTTTAGTCTGCAAGCTTTTTTAGATGGTTACACTTTTGCCTACCGCCAACTCGCAATTCCTGTTACTGAACAGGAACAAGAATTTGCAGAATTTCAAAACTGGATAGAAAAGCAATTTAATCGGCAATCTACCAAGTCTTGGGCGCGAATCATCCTTTTTTATTCAGAAGATGAATCCCAAGCCATTGATACATTTTTTGAGTTATTTAAAGATTTTTTACAGCGCGAATCTCTTCCTATGCTAACACAATCTTTCGCTACTAGCCTCCCGGAAAGTAGTAATAAAAAGCAGATAAATTATTTGCTAGAAAACTTGTCCGAAGAAGCGCTTGACCAAGTTCGTGAATTTGCTGAATCTTTGCACCAACAAGAAAAAAGTGCCGTGTAGCAATTGTCAAATTAGATTGGGAGTTTTTAACCGCAGATATCAACAGATGAACGCCGACAAACGCAGATAAAATTCCATCGGCGTTCATCTACGGTTAAAAAAACATTCTGTTATCCTAACTCTTCACAAATTCGGGCAAAAGCCACCACTGGATCGATCGCAGCAGTAATCGGCCGCCCAATCACCAGATAATCTGCACCAGCATTAATCGCAGCCTTGGGAGTCATCGATCGCCTTTGATCGCCCCCATCGGCCCATTTAGGACGCACACCGGGACAAACTAACAGAAAATCATCCCCGCAACTCATCCGCAACTGTTCGACTTCCTGCGGAGAACAAACGGCACCAGCTAAACCAGTTTCTTTAGCCAAAATAGCCATATGCAAAGCATATTCCGGCAACTCTAAAGGTATTTTCAACTCAAAAGCCAATTGTCGCGAATTCAAACTCGTCAACAGCGTAATTGCAATCAATTTAGGACTTGGTTTATCGACTGCGATCGCCCCTTCCTCCAAAGCAGCCAATCCTGCTTTCAAGGCATCTTTACCGCAGGTAGAATGAATCGTCAATAAATCCACATTATACTTAGCAGCAGCCCGACAAGCACCCGCAACAGTATTAGGGATGTCGTGAAATTTCAAATCCAGAAAAATCCGCTTTTGCCGTTCTTTCAGAATCGCAATAATTTCCGGGCCCGAACTCACAAATAGCTCCAAACCGACTTTCCAGAAAGATACATCGGGGAGTTTTTCCACAAGGGCGATCGCACTTTCTAAACTCGAAACATCCAAAGCCACAATAATTCTACTATCAGCGTTCATCTGCGTTCATCTTCAGTAATTCATCTGCGGTTCAAAAAGAAATTCAAGACACCAATCGCACAAACTTATTTTTGCCAACTTGCAAAACCTTACCGGCCAATTCAGCAGGTGATTCAAAAGTGAGGTTAACATCAGAAACTTTATCGCCCTCCAACTTCACCCCACCGCCCTGCATCAACTTCCGACCATCGCCGCTGCTTTTGCAAAGTCCGCTAGCACTCAGAATATAAAACAACTTAGCCGGAAACTGCACAGTTGCCAAAGAAAACTCCGCCACAGCATCAGCTTCGCCAGCAGCACCTTTAACCAGGGAGATTGCATCGAGTTGCGCGCGATTTGCCGCCTCCGCACCGCAATACTGACTGACAACATTTACAGCCAAAAGCTTCTGTTTTTCTCGCGGATTTTCCGGCAACGCATCCAGCGGTAAATCTGTCAATAGTTCAAAATATTGGGCGATCGAGCGATCGGATATTTTCTCCAACTTAGAATACATCGTCAGCGGGTCATCGGACAAACCGACATAATTATGCAAAGACTTCGACATCTTCTGCACCCCGTCAGTCCCGATCAAAATCGGCATCAGCAAACCAAACTGCGGTTTCATCCCAAAATGTCGTTGCAAATCTCGCCCGACAGCAATATTAAACTTTTGGTCAGTTCCCCCCAACTCGACATCAGCCTCCAAAGCCACCGAATCGTAACCCTGCATCAGCGGATACAGAAACTCGTGCAGAAAAATCGCATTTTCCTGCTGCATCCTGTTATCAAATCCCTCTTTAGCGAGCATCTGCTGCACCGTCATCGTGCCTAGCAGTTCCAAAATCTTCGCCAAGTCCAATTTAGAAAGCCACTCGGAGTTATAGCGAATTTCCAAACGTCCGGGCGTGTCAAAATCTAGAATCGGACGCACTTGGTCTAAATAAGTCTTGGCATTTTCCGCCACTTGTTCGGCTGTCAACTGAGCGCGCGTCTCCGACTTCCCAGTCGGATCGCCAATTCTTGCGGTAAAATCTCCGATGACCAGTACCGCCGTGTGGCCTGCATCCTGAAAAGCTCGCAGCTTGCGGACACAAATGCTGTGGCCTAGGTGAATGTCAGTCCCTGTGGGGTCAATTCCCAGCTTGACGCGCAACGGTCGATCGACCTCAGCCAGCAATTGGGCTAAATTTTCGTCAGAGTTGCTAGAATCAGGTCGATCGGGAAAAATTTCGCTGACACCGCGGTAAATTCCAGAAAAGTTAGGAGAAATCATAAAAGAGCGATCGTCCATGATATTTTTGCCAAATTGCAGCAGAATTCGTTACACTCATTCGTTAACGCATAAAAACATAACTATAGCGCGAAGCCGTGAGAACCCTGATATTTCAAGCTGGGGATGAAACGCAGCAGCTTTTAAGCTGCCAGTCACCGCTTTTGAAATAATCCTACGATGATAATGTACAATTTTGTAGAAGGAGGTGATTGAACCCTGTTAACCTTGACTTACGAGTACAAAGCAATGCCCACAAATGAGCAGATTCAGCTAATAGAACACACCCTAGACTTGTGCCGAAAAGTGTGGAATTTTTCTCTGCGTGAGCGCAAAGACTGGATTAATTCTCGCAAGTGTCCGGTGAATGCTTGTTCAATCATCTCTGAGTACATAATTTCAGCTAATGAAATCTACCCAAACTACAATGCTCAAGCCAAGTCTTTAACACTTGCGAAAGAGCAGTATCCAGAACTGAAAACTGTTAACGCCCAAGTGCTGCAACAAGTCCTGAGAAAACTTGAAACAGCATTCATTGATATGAAGCGCAAGGGAAGGGGGTTTCCGCGATTCAAAAATCGGTACAAAATTCGGTCATTCGTTTACCCGCAACTGGGTAAAGCTCAATTCCTGAAGGACAATCAAATCAAGTTGCCGCAGTTGGGGTGGTTAGAGTATGTCAAGTCACGCAAGATTCCCGACGGTTTTTTAGTTAAACAAGCTCGGATTGTTCGCAAGGCTTCCGGGTATTTTGTGATATTGACACTAGAATGTGACGTGAATGTGCCGGATGTTTTACCATCGGGTTATCCCGTGGGATTGGATTTAGGTCTAGACAAGTTTGTTGCCACCTCCAATGGCGCGTTGATTGAACGTCCTAGATTCTTAGATTCGCTGCACCGCAAGCTGACATTGCTGCAACGCAGATTGAAGCACAAGCAAAAAGGCTCCAGCAATCGGCACAAATTAAATCGGCAAATTGCACGATTGCATCAACGCATTGCCGATACTCGAAAAGATTGGCATTTCAAACTAGCACACTCGCTTTGTGAAGATGCTGGGATGATCTTTGTCGAAGATATCGACTTTCGAGTCTGGGCGAAAGGAATGCTGGGCAAACATATCTTAGATGCTGGATTCGGGCAATTTGTTTCAATCCTGCAATGGGTGTGTTGGAAGCGTGGCGTTTACTTTGACAGGGTGAACAAAGACTACACCTCGCAAGTTTGTCCTCAATGCGATACACATAGTGGAAAAAAAGAATTAAAGGACAGAGTTCATTCCTGCCATGAATGCGGTTACACCACTCATCGAGACGTAGCAGCCGCACAAGTGATTCGCAATCGCGGAATCTCTGCGCTGGGACGCAGCGTGGATAAAATTGCCTGTGGAGACGGTCTGACGGGGACTGGGAACAGTCTAGTTAAGAGTCAACGAAACAGGAAGAAGGGTGGAGAGGCACGGCTTCAGTCTGCCTTGTAACATCCTTTGAGAATCCATGTGCATTTATGCCCGGGAGCACGTCAACAAGCTACTATAATCCCAAAGCTGACCGGCTTTCACTAGCTGACAGCCTCCAGGGTTCCATCTAAAATTAAAAGTCTTAAACCCCAAATCGAGTGAGGAAGTGAAATCCACGTGTCAACCAACGCAGTCCGCAAAAACACGGAAAACTCAGCCCCCGTATTCGAGTTTGTTCAGTCAGTCAGTAAAGTGACCGCCGGAACCATACTCAGCATGACAATGCTTGCCAGTTCCGTAGTAGCTGGCGGACTGGTTGGCTTAGCAATCAGCTTTCGCAATTTGCCAGACGTTCGGATCTTGCAAACCTACTCTCCCACAGAAACCACCCACATTTACGACATCAACGGCAAGCCCCTAGCCAGCATCCACGACGAAGCCAACCGGGATGTCGTACCCCTTGACAAAATCTCCCCGAACCTGAAACGGGCCGTTCTGGCGATCGAAGATAGCAACTTCTTCACCCACAAAGGCATCAACCCAGGCGGGATAGCCCGAGCTCTCATAGTCAACCTAGAAAAAGGTAGAACCGTTGAAGGCGGCTCGACTATGACAATGCAGCTAGTCAAGAACCTGTTTCTATCTCCCCAGTCAAAACTCAGTCGCAAAGTAGCTGAAGCGGTAATGTCGATCCGCTTGGAGCAAATTCTCAACAAAGACCAGATTCTGCAACTTTACCTGAATCAAATCTACCTTGGTCACAACTTGTACGGCGTAGAGACAGCATCTCGCAGCTATTTCAACAAATCAGCAGATAATTTGAGTTTGGCAGAAGCAGCGATGCTGGCCGGCTTAATTTCCGCCCCCGAAGAATACAGTCCTTTCGTCAATTACAAGTTGTCAAAAGATCGACAAGAAATCGTTTTAACCCGCATGAAGGAGTTGAAATGGATTACGCCGACTGAAGAGGCTGCCGCTCGCAAACAAAAGATTAAGCTTGGTAAAATTAGCTCTTTTGGCGGCTCTCAAGTTCCTTACGTAACACAAGCCGTAGTCCAGGAGTTGACTAGACGTTTCGGGCGAGATGCCGTGCTCAAGGGAGGAATGCGCGTTCAAACCACGATCGACCTCAAAATGCAGCGCATAGCCGAAGAAACTGTCAAAGCGTGGCACGATCGGCTTTACTACCAAGGGCTGTTTTACGATCGCGATCAAGGTCAAATTGCCCTAGCAGCCGTCGATCCCCGCACCCACTTCGTCAAAGCAATGGTGGGCGGCGTCGATTACCAAAAGAGCGAGTTCAACCGCGCCATTCAAGCACGCCGCCAGCCCGGATCTTCTTTTAAACCTTTTATCTACTACGCTGCCTTTGCCAGTGGCAAATACGGCCCCGATTCAGTTGTCTACGACTCCCCTGTCGGATACCGGGACGGCGACGGCTACTACTACCCTCAAAACTACGGCGGCGGCTTCTCCGGTGCCGTCAGCATCCGCAGAGCTTTGGAAGTATCACTCAACATTCCCGCTGTCAAGCTCGGCCAAGAAGTCGGATTGAATAAAGTGATTGAAATTTGTCGCGTGCTCGGCATCAGAAGTCCGATGGAACCCGTGGTTTCTTTGCCCTTGGGTGCAGTTGACCTCACTCCTTTAGAAATGGCCGGAGCTTTTGCTACCTTCGCCAACAACGGCTGGCATTCTGACACCACATTTATCGTGCAAGTCACCGACAGCAGCGGCAACGTCTTGCTCGACAATACCCCCAAACCCAAATTAGTTCTCAACGCCTGGGCTGCCGCTTCTGTCAACAGCGCCCTGCAAGGAGTAATTAACAGCGGAACGGCAAGGGCTGCCCAACTCGGGCGGCCGGCTGCTGGGAAAACTGGTACAACATCCTCAGAACGGGATATCTGGTTTGTGGGTTATGTGCCACAGTTGTCGGTGGCTGTTTGGATCGGCAACGACGATTACACACCGATGAGCTACGGTGCTACTGGCGGTACAATTGTCGCCCCTGTTTGGCGCGATTTTATGAGCCAAGCTTTGCAGGGCGTTCCTGAAGAAGATTTCAAACCTGCTTCATCTTTTGAGCGGCCTTAATCAGTTGACTGTTGACTATTGACTGTTGACAGGAAAGCAGTTGATAGTTGACTGTTGACCGTTGACTGTTGACTGTTGGCAGTAGTTGACAATTACCAATTACCAATTACCAATTACCAATTACCAATTACCAATTACCAATTACTTCAACATCTGAGCTTAAGGTTGTTTTTCCAGTTCAGATTTCATCCGCTCCAGCGTTGAGTTCATTTGCTCAAACATCTGCTGGGGCGTGATGCCAAATTGATTGAGCTGTGTTTTTAACTGCTCTACAGTCATCTGAGCCATGAAGTCCTCAGACAGCTCGAAACGCTTCATAAAAATACGATAGCGATCCATCATTGATTCCATCTGAGCGATGAACATTTTCTTGCCTTCGCGATCGAACTTGCCGTAATTGCCGCCTAGTTGGATGAGAGATTGATAGTCTTCAAACAACAGCTTGGCTTCTTGTTGAACAATTTCCGAATCAAAAAATCCCATAGCTTTCCTAATTTTTTAATATTGAAGTGATTTTGCTTTAGGCGAGAAATCGCGCTGCTTTTTGTACTATTTTATCAGTTGCCGGAGGAAGTCCATACCCCTCAAGGCACAAGAATAAGTAGAAATTTCCGTACAGGATAAGGCATGGGCATTGGGAATGGGGCATGGGGCCGAAAAGCATTGGGCTTGCGATGACAACAGTCAACTGACAACAGTCAACAGTCAACAGTCAACAGTCAACAGTCAACCGTTAACAGTCAACCGTTAACAGTCAACCGTCAACAAACTTCAAACTTGCCCGATGCGTTCTAGCGGCCAAAACCGCACTACAGCGCGGCCAATGATGTTCTGCTTAGGTAAAAATCCCCACCTGCTGGAGTCGTTGCTGTTGTTGCGGTTGTCTCCCATCACGAAGTATTGATTTTCCGGGACACGATAAGGCCCCCACTGGTATTTAGGAGGTTCGGCAATATATTTTTCGACAATGGGTTTGTCGTTGAGGTAGACGAGACCTTTTTTAACAGCGACGGTTTGACCCGGTAAGCCAATTACCCGCTTGATGAATGCTTGGTCTTGGGTAAAGCCTTGTTCTTGCAACTTTTCGGGCGGGGCAAATACTACGATGTCGCCAGTTTTTGGAGGTTCGAGGTAATAGGAGATTTTTTCGACTACGACGCGATCGCCTATATGCAAAGTTGGTAACATAGAATCCGAGGGTATGAAACGCGGTTCGGCCACCAACGCTCGAATCACTATTGCTAAACCCAAAGCAATAATCACTATCTTTATATTTTCACCCTGCGACTTCCACGCTTTCTGCCACCAGGTTCTTGTGCTGAGCGAAGTCGAAGTATCAGCCTGATTGTCTGCTACTTCTGTACCCAAATTCTTTTTTTCAGATGTCATGAAAGTCCTCCGCTATATAGTTGCTGCTAATTATCTGTCTTATGTTTTTTGAGACGAAGATACTCCCAAAAGTAAGCGTGCATTCTGTTGATATTAACTCATAAAAAAGGCAGAGAATTAAGATTCTCTACCTTTTTTATGTGAGGATTTTGAGTTGTTTGCGGCTGCGAGATTTGTTCGGAATCAAAACTTTACTCGCGATCGCACTTACTCAGCGCCTTGAGGGAGCAATTCCCGCTTTTGGCCTTGCAAAACCTTGACAATTCCGGCTTCATCCACATCCACAACAGCGGTGTCGCCATCTTTGATGCGGCCAGAAAGAATTTCCTCAGCCAAACTGTCTTCCAACAACCGCATAATGGCGCGGCGCAGGGGTCTTGCTCCGTAGCTGGGGTTATATCCTTCTTCTACTAGCCGTTCTTTGAATTTCTCGGTCACTTCCATCGTGATTCCCTGTTCTGTCAAGCGGCCGAACACTTCTTTGAGCATGATGACGGCAATTTCCTTGACTTCTTCCTTGTTCAACTGACGGAAGACGATAATTTCGTCGAGTCGGTTGAGGAATTCTGGACGGAAGTAGTTTTTGAGTTCTTCGTTAACTAAGGAACGAATGCGGTTGTAAGTAGCATCGGCTTGGTTGTCGCTGAACTCGAAACCGAGACCACCGCCACCTTTTTCTATGACCTTAGAACCGATGTTAGATGTCATGATTAGCAGCGTATTTTTGAAGTCTACGGTGCGACCTTTGGCATCAGTTAAACGGCCGTCTTCCAATATTTGCAAGAGCATATTGAAGACATCGGGGTGGGCTTTTTCGATTTCGTCGAACAACACGACTGTGTAAGGACGACGACGGACTGCTTCTGTGAGTTGTCCGCCTTCGTTGTAGCCGACGTAGCCGGGAGGAGAACCGATGAGTTTGGAGACGGTGTGACGTTCCATGTACTCCGACATATCCAACCGAATCATCGCGTCTTCGGAACCGAAGAAGTAACCGGCTAGGGCTTTGGTAAGTTCAGTTTTACCGACGCCTGTGGGCCCGGAGAAGATGAAACTGGCGATCGGGCGATTGGGATTTTTCAAGCCGACGCGGGCGCGACGAATGGCGCGGGAAACGGCTTTCACAGCTTCTTCTTGGCCGATCAAACGCTGGTGTAAGGTATCTTCCATGTGCAGCAGCTTTTCGGACTCGGATTCGGTCAATTTGTTGACCGGGACTCCCGTCCAGCTTGCCACGATTTGGGCGATGTCTTCTTCTGTGACTACAGGCGATGGGTCGGTTTCGCCGCGGGCCGCCGAGTCGGTTTTTTTGGCTTGGGAAATAGCGCGAATTTCGGCTTTGATCGTCATTTCGCGATCGCGCAATTCTCCGGCCTTGTCAAAGTCTTGAGAACGCACCGCTTCGTCTTTATCTTTCAGGACTTTACGGAGTTCTTTGTCAAGTTCTTTGGCTGCGGGAGGAAGTTGAGAGTTAATCAGACGGACTCTCGAACCTGCTTCATCTACCAAGTCAATTGCTTTATCTGGTAAAAAGCGATCGGAGATATATCGGTGAGATAGTTTGGCTGCGGCTTCGAGGGCTGTGTCCAAGATTTTCAGCTTGTGGTGCTGTTCGTAGCGTTCCCGCAGGCCGAAGAGAATCTCGATCGTCTCGTCAACAGTCGGTTCACCGACCATCACGGGCTGGAAGCGCCGTTCTAGGGCTGCGTCGCGTTCGATGTGCTTGCGGTACTCATCTAAGGTGGTAGCGCCGATACACTGGAGTTCGCCTCTAGCCAAAGCCGGCTTGAGAATGTTCGCAGCGTCGATCGCCCCTTCCGCCGCACCAGCACCGATCAAAGTGTGCACTTCGTCAATCACTAAAATCACGTTACCCGCTGTGCGGATTTCGTCCATGATTTTTTTGAGGCGTTCTTCAAATTCCCCCCGGTATTTCGTACCGGCGACGAGCAAGCCGATGTCGAGGGTGACGACGCGCTTGTCTTCGAGGATATCTGGGATATCGTTGTTAGCGATGCGTTGGGCCAGACCTTCGGCGATCGCGGTTTTGCCGACTCCAGGTTCACCGATGAGTACCGGGTTATTCTTGGTACGGCGACCGAGGATTTGGATCACCCGTTCGATTTCTTTTTGGCGTCCGACTACTGGGTCAAGCTTGCCATCCACCGCCATTTGAGTCAAGTTAGATCCGAACTCATCGAGGGTTGGGGTTTTGGTGCGAGCACCGCCACCTGTTGCTGCGACTTCTGCGGTTTCTCCCAGCATCCGAATCACTTGGGTGCGGACTTTGGACAAGTCTACTCCCAGGTTTTCCAAGACTCTGGCGGCGACTCCTTCACCTTCGCGGATCAGACCCAGCAGCAAGTGTTCGGTACCTATATAATTGTGTCCGAGTTGGCGAGCTTCTTCGAGGGACAGTTCTAGAACCCGCTTGGCGCGTGGGGTGAACGGAATTTCGACTGCTACGAAGCCCGAACCGCGCCCGATGATTTTTTCGACCTCAATCCGAGCATCTTTGAGGTTGACCCCCATTGATTTGAGGACTTTGGCTGCAACTCCGGTTCCTTCTCCGATCAGACCCAGGAGGATCTGTTCTGTCCCTACGAAGTTGTGACCCAGGCGACGAGCTTCTTCCTGGGCCAACATGATTACTTTTATTGCTTTTTCTGTGAAGCGTTCAAACATGATTTATTCCCATCACCTGCTATGTGCCCGTTTTGAGGTCACGCTCGCACGACGAGCGTTTTTGTTCTCGTAGGGAAACGGCATTGCTGTGCATTGGACACGGCATTACCGTTTCCCTACTCGTACTGATTCTAGCGTGACACTCTGCTATACAAATACTAGACAAGTCTATACATTTGCTTCTTGCTTCATCGGGAGCATGGGAGCGGTTATCCCTCGGCAAGCTTTCACGCTTTAGCCAAACGTGATAAATTAATCGCTCTTCTCGGCTTGCGCCCAACCTACGACTATGTATTGAGGATTCTAGCACAATCTTTTGGGCTGTTATGTCGCTGCAAAAGTGGTAGTTACCGAAGTGTAGGGCAGTTTTTTTACAAAAGTTATTGGTTAGATGGGCGATCAATGTCAGAACTTAAAAAAAATTAGGACTTACGCATGAGGCCCATAAACCGGGTTTTTTACGAAAAAACTTGTTGTAGCGCAAAAATTTGGTAAAAAACCCGGTTTCTTTTCCGGTTGCATTGGAATGACAAGCGAGGACACGGCAGTGCTGTGTCCCTACCCCGATTAATTGTAGGGACACGGCACTGCCGTGTCCTGATTCTGGGTAATATTAATTCCGATGCAACCGGATTTGATATCAAACCTAAAATATTCTTATAGGGAACTGTAGTTGCGAAGCCCACAAACCCTCAATCTTGGCAATCAATTCACCTCCAGCCCAGAGAAAGGTTTGAGTGATGAGGTTTTGCGCCTCAATATAATTGGTGCCACCCAAAATTATGTCCCTTTGTGGATTGAAGTTAACAATGTAGGCATAATCATTCAAACCATTGGCTGAGTACCAATTGATTGCGCGATCGCCAATATAAAATGCGTTTAGTCTGGCGCTAGGGTTGCCAATTAAAGTATCTACCTCATCACTCAATATCGTGTTGGTGTCTGCACCTTTGAGTAAGTTTAGACCCGTACCACCTTGTAGAACATCGTTTCCAGAACCACCAAAAAACCTATTAGTGCCGTTTCCACCAGTCAGATAATCATTACCCGCATCGCCATAAATGTCATTAGTCCCATCTCCGCCATTAATGATGTCAATTCCAGCTCCGCCGTAGATGGTGTCATTACCTATGCCAGCACCGAGAATATCATTGCCGTCATCACCATAAATGTTATTATTCCCATCTCCACCATCAACCGTGTCATTTCCAGCCCCGCCGAAGATGATGTCATTACCTATGCCACCAAACACCAGATCGTTGCCGTTACCAACATTATAAGTATGGTTGCCGTTGTTGTTGTAATATTTCGCAAAACTCCCACTTAATCTGAATTCGTCGTCTCTGTTAGTTCCATAGATGAAGCGATCGTTGATTTCGCCACCAGCTTTGGCAGCAACCAGAAACAAAGGATTATCTTGAGCATCAACCGGAATCACTCCTTCATGCACTTGAAGAGAGATAGGAAAATCCCCTTTATAGAAGTTTGGTCGAAATTGATGATCTGCCTGCGTGTCACTCAGACCCAAAATATTGGTGGCTAAACGAGAATTGACACCTGCATTAGTTGTCACCAAATTTGTGTACGCGGTCACGACACGGCTGTGTTGAGCAGTGGTGTCTGCATTGGGGCCGAAGTCAAACAGGAAAGATTCCCTGGCAGTTCCAGCTTGAGCTTCATTTCCTGATACACTACTGATGCCATTAAAACTTCTTGAAGCCGCAGCACCAATATCTAAACGTTCGATTGGGTCTGCAATTCCTCCATTTTTTACATATCCATTTGATAGGTCAGTATCGAAACCATTAGTTCTATCGTATGGACTCACGATGCTCGCGCTATTTGATGCTGAGTCAAGGGCTGTAACCGAACCAACTTGACCACCTAGGGTATTGAAACTGGCGGCAATATCGCTGGCAAGGTGAGCACCAAGACTATGACCAACAATATTGAGTGCTGCGGCTGGCATTCCCCACTCAACAAGTTTGTTTCGGACTGCGTTTGCCATTGGAGTAATCCAGGAACCAGACCTGTAAAGGTCTCCCATTCCGATCCCTACTACTGAATTAATTGCTCGGGAGCCGCTCACTTGAGTCCAGTCAAGGGCTAACACCGCATCGTCTGGGTGAGCATTCTTAATGGCTGTCGCCAGAGTTGCATCAAAAGAATCGCTGGGTGCTGTGAAACCAGGAAGCAGCAGCCATACTTTTTGACCGCTCCATTGGTCAGCGGAGGGAATGCCCAAAGGCGCACGAATATTGATTTGACGCTGACTTGGACTAAAAGCATTCGTAGGTGGTCTGTTAGTTTCGCCACCTGTGACCAAAAACGGAGTATTTATTACTGTCATCGTTCATTCCTCTCAAGTTATGTTGCTAAAGATGATTAATTGTTTCCCTTTCTCGACTTTCTCCACAAGTGAACTCCACCCAAGCCCAAAAAGGCTAACAATGAGGCCAAGGGGGAGGCGTTCTCTGGTACAGCAGTAGGAGGAGATTCGTTAATGTCTAAGGTCACAAGCCCCCCACCTGTAACAGCTCCATCTCGCAAGAAGAACTGAAATATCCCCGGATCTCCAAACATAAATCTGTTATTTCCATCCAAAACTCCACTCTTATTTACCCCAAAAACATTGAAGCCAAATTGAGTGGGAATTCCGTTCTCAAAAGCCAAAACGGGAGCGTCTGGGAAGTTTAAATCATCACTGGCCGTATAGGTAACAGGAGTTAAGCCATCAGCAAAGTCCAGAAATCTAAAGTTCAGAGATAGCAGTCCTGGTCGAGCTTGATAGTCACCATCATTCATGACCAGGAACTCCTCGCCGACTTTAGTCAGATGTGTATCGTCGTAGGAAAAGTCACCCGTGTAGACACGACCCGCGAAGTCGGGATCGTTGACGTTGACGACGTTGACTTTGATTGTGCCTCCTATTGTGGCTGCCATAGCGGTCGCTCCTGGAAATGTGGATATTAAATATGTTCCCAGGATAGCGGTCAGTCCATATTTTATGTTCATTGGATATTCCTGATTTGAAAGGCTTAACCCACAGCAGTGAGTTTGTTTTCGTGTGTAGCAGCAATTAACGAAAACAACATCTTGAGATACAGATTAAAGCTGACTCGCGGTATTGTAAATCCGTAAATTTACTAGATTTTTTGCCAAAATAACTAAATACTTTAAAAGTCTAAGTAATTCTATTTACGCCCAGCTTCAAGTTAGGTTGGTAAAGATTATTTGTTTGCCTTTCTCGACTTTCTCCACAAGTGAACTCCACCCAATCCCAAAAAAGCCAACAATGAGGCCAAGGGGGAGGCGTTCTCCGGCACGGGAGTAGCAGGAGATTCGTTAATTTCTAAGGTCACGATCCCCCCACCTGTAACAGCTCCATTTCGCAAAACGAAAAAAAATGTCCCAGGATCTACAAACATAAATCCGTTCTTTCCACCCCAAACTCCGAGATCGTTATTTCCAGCAAGAATACTATGCAAGCAAAATTGACTGGGAAGTCCGTTCTCGAAAGCTAAAACAGCACAGTTCTGGAAGTCTAAAACCTCATTTTCTGTATAGGTGACAAGAGTTGAGCCCTCCGCAAAGTCCAGAAATCTCAATTTAAAAGATAGCAGTCCCGGTCGATTTCCATTTGCACCACTAATATTCATGACCTCCGTGCCGACCTTGGTCAGGTGCGTATCGTCGTAGGAAAAGTCACCAGTGTAGACACCCGCGAATTTGGGATCGTTGACGTAGGCGACATCGATGTTGACTTTGATTGTGCCTGCGATTTTAGCCATAAAGGTCGCTCCTCCTAATGTGGATATTAAATATGTTCCCAGGATAGCGGTCAGTCCATATTTTATGTTCATTGGATATTCCTGATTTGAAAGGCTTCACCCACAGCAGTGAGTTTGTTTTCGTGTGTAGCAACAATTAACGAAAACAACATTTTGAGATACAGATTAAAGCTGACTCGCGGTATTATAAATCCCTAAATTTACTAATTTTTTGCTCCCAAATCACGAGATGTTGTGAAAATCTCAGTAATTCTATCTACGCCGCACTCTCAGACGAGGGCTGGCTGGGCTTTGCATCTAAATTTTGCCCCAGATCGCAGATCATCATTTTCGAGTTTCGGTTGTATTGTCAGTTGGGTGAGTATCTGGTATGATCGGCGAGCGATTGCAGGGACTAAAAAGCAACTAAATCTGATTCTATCAATCACTCCGACGATCTCTGAAACATGAAAACATAGAGTTGGACTTAGCCGTTATTTTGATCGATCGACTTACTTACAACTTTTGTTAACTATCTGATACCTGCAGATTGCAAGTGGGCTTATGCAATTAATTAATCAAATCCATCGATTCAGTGTCCGTACCAAGCTCATTGTCATGCTGCTGGTAGTCAGCCTTTTCTCAATGGGGGCAAGTAGCTTTATTTGCTCCAGAGCGGGGCAACAGCTCCTGGAACAACGAGTATTTAACCAGTTAACGACTCTACGAAGTATCAGAACTGAGCAAATCGAGCTGTATTTTAACTTTCTGGTTCAGCACACCCAGACGCTTAGTGATGATGATATGTTCATCAATGCGATGAAGGAATTCAAGCAGGCTTTTGATGAACTGGCTACGGTGAAAATACCCAAGGCCTATGATGACAAGCTCGATATGTTCTACAGCAAAGAGTTTGTACCACGGCTCAAGAAGACGATGGAGGCCACGCCACTCCCGGAAACTTTCCTACCTAAAAATGTGGCCTCCCGCTACCTCCAGTATCACTACATTGCCAATAATCCTTATCCCATTGGTGAAAAGTACAAGCTAGATGACCCGAAAGACGGCAGTAACTACACCCGCGTTAACGCTCGCTACAACTCCAAGTTTGCCAACATCGCTCAACGCTTCGGTTACGACGACACATACCTGATTGATTTGAATGGGAATGTCGTTTACCTACTTTCTAACGAGGGTGACTTGGGCACGAATCTACTTGGGGGACTGGTTGCTGATACTAACTTTGTCCAGGCTTTTAAAGATGCTCGTCGATCTAATAGCACGGCTTATGTCAAAATTGTTGATTTTCAACCTTATATCTATTCTTACAATTCGCCATCTGCTTTTATTGCCTCCCCGATTTTTGATGGATCGCAGATGATTGGTGTGTTGGCGTTCCAAATTCCAGCAAATCGTCTCAGCGACATTGTTAATGGCTACGGCAAATGGCAGGAGAACGGATTGGGCAACACCGGGGAAACTTATCTGGTGGGGCAAGATGAACTGATGCGATCGAAATCGCGATTCTTGATAGAAGATCGAGAGAAATTTACAAAATCGCTCTCCGAGAGCGGGCTACCTGAATCAAGCGTCAAAAAAATCCGCGAGATGGACACGACGATTCTGTTTTTGCCTGTGAATGTGGACGGCGTGAAGCAAGCATTGTTGGGCAAATCCGTGCTGATCCGCAACAAGGATTATCGGGGCAGCGATGTGCTGGGTGCCTATGCACCGGTAGAAGTCGATGGGTTGCGATGGGCGCTGAGCGCAGAAATAGATATCGCTGAAGCCTTCGCTCCCATCACCAAATTTCAACGAGAGGTAGTAATTTCAGCGGCTCTGATTTTGGTTATTGTTACCCTAGTGGCGATGTGGTTGGCGAGGCTGTTTGTCAAACCGATCGATCTCTTAATTGCCAGCACGAAACAGGTGGAGTCTGGTGACGGCAAGACAATGGTGGTATCGGGAACGCGAGATGAATTTAGTGACTTGGCTAGGTCATTTAATGAGAAGATTTACACACTGCGAAGCCACATCCGACAGGTGGAACAGCACAACGCTGAGAACCAAGGTCTGATTGACCTGCTGCTCCCTGCTCAGATTGCCAAGCGGATCAAACAGGGAGAGGGTGTCATCGCTGACCCTTTTTCCAATGTCAGCATCATTTTTACAGATCTGCACCGCTTCAGCAAACTCTTTGAATCATTAAGTGCTGAAGACGTGGTTTTTCTCCTGGATGAATTGGTTGATGCCTTCGATGATTTGGCAGACAAACACGGACTGGAGAAAATTAAAACAATGGGTGATGGATACATGGCTGTCTGCGGACTATCGGTTTCTCGCCTGGATAGTGACAAACGGGCGATCGATTGTGCCTTGGAAATGCTGGCGCACGTGCGTCGCTTCAATTACGAACGGGGCTTGAACTTGGATCTGCGAATTGGAATCAATACGGGGGATTTGATTTCAGGTATTGTGGGCAAGAGCCGTTACGTGTATGACGTTTGGGGCGAGACTGTCAACATGGCCCATAGACTGAAGTCGTGTTGTCCCCCCGGAAGCATTTTGGTTTCGGAATATGTCCGCGAGCGCTTGGTTGATGTCTATGAGTTCGATCGAGTTGAGATCGTCGAAGCACTGGACAAGGAACCGGTAAAGGCTTGGGAACTCCGAAAAAACAAAACCGCAGGAATCGAGTAGAACGTGTGTACGTGGAGGTGTTTTCAGATGAGTAATTTGAATTGGCAAGAATCTGGGTTAATCTGGGTAATCGTTTTAGGCATTGGGTTTCCACTCCTGATTATTGTCCTGGGAGAGCTGATTCAGCGATTAAAACGGCAAGGAAACCCCCTGGCGTCAACTCTGCGGGCGGTGAAAAACCTCGTCTTGCCATCTTTTGCGTTAATGATTTTTGTTCGAGATGTTTTCAAGTTCGATCCGCAAACAACGCTGGTTAAAGTTATCCAAACGCTGTTTTGGATATGTGTCATCAACGCTGCCCTTTCCCTGATTAACGCATTGTTGTTCGAGCAGGCAGAAGCAGACACTTGGCGGGCACGGATGCCCAAACTATTGGTTGATCTTTGCCGATTTGTGTCCATTCTGGTGGGCGGGGCGATCGTCCTGTCGCAAGTCTGGGGGGCTGATTTGGCAGGGCTTGCCACCGCATTGGGTGTTACTTCGATCGTTCTGGGTTTAGCACTGCAAGACCCTTTGGGCAGTATCTTGACGGGAATTATGCTGTTATTTGAGCGTCCGTTTAATATCGGGGATTGGCTGAAGGTGGGGGATGCTGAAGGTCAGGTGATTGACATGAACTGGCGGGCGGTTCGCTTGCTGACGGAAGACCGCCAGGTATTCATCATTCCGCATCAGATACTGGGAAAGGATGTGATTTGTAATTACACCGCACCCGATCGGATTTATTTTGGAAGTATTAAGGTTGGCTTCTCCTACGACAATCCTCCTAACGTGGTAAGGCAGGTTCTCTTCAGTACCGCTTTGTCTGTTCCGGGAATCTTGGCAGATCCCGAGCCGGATGCTCAAACGATATCTTACGATGACTTTGTGATTACTTATAAAGTAGAATTCTTCGTAAAAGATTTTCTAGAACTTGAGTCAGCGCAAAATGAATTTATGACTCGGATTTGGTATGCAGCACGGCGGAACAATCTTACGCTCTATCACTACAAATACCAATCTCCCGTGGAGTCGAATGCTAGCCAGATAGATCGTACCGCAAGCAAGTTGAGTCAAGGATTTTCCTCGATTTCTGCTTTGATCTCAGTCACTAGGGAGCAAAGTAGTTTAGATGAACTGACGAAGGGAACAACGATACAGCATTTTGGCATGGGAGAAATCGCGATCGCGCAAGGAAACCGGGTTTTTTCTATGTACATCATTATTTCGGGTGAGGCGGTAATGACCGTCTTGAACGATACAGGCCCAGAAGTGGAGGTGGTCAAGCTTTCACAGGGTGAGTTTTTTGGATTAATCGCGCTGTTTAGTCGGGAACCGAGTCCGGTATCGATTACGGCGATACAGGATATGGAGGTGATGGCGATCGACGCAGATACAGTCAATGCAATGATCGAACGACAACCTAGTTTATCCCGTGAAATTGCTCAGGTGATAGAGATGCGAAGACACGCAATCAATATATCCCTACGGACTAGCCAGAATGAAAAAATATCTACTCAAAATAAGCTAGAAAATGAGCTGCGATCGCCAGCATCTATAAATTTTTCAAAAAACGACATTTAACTAAATCGAGTGTCATTTTTGATGTTAATGTAAAGATGTTAGGGACGATCTATTTTCAGTTTAATGAACCAATACTAGAGGTAAAATCAACATGGTTGAATCTGTGAAATTGAGCAAAAATCAAACCACCACAGCCGACTGGCGATTAACTCCGGGCTACTTGCATGAAGGTAGGTTAGATTTTGAATCAGCACATATTTTGTTAGGGTATTTCTTGGCAGATAGAACTTCTCTAAATCCACCGGGAGAAAAAGAACTATTTGCTGAAGATGGTATTTTTGAATGGGGACACGCCCAGCCGCTAGAAAAAGTCATAAATTCACGGGAAGATGTGGAGTTTCTGCTCAAACATCCTAATTTGTTGCGGAACTGTATAACCATTATCGAACCCTGGGAACACGTAGGCGTTAACACTCTCGGAGAAGATGTTCGGGCTTCCAAAAACGTTGCCTACATTGCTCAAAAAGTTGCCGACATCGACTCAGTATTATTGCCAGTTTGGTCAACGGGAATCATCGATCCAGAAATAATTGTTCCGGCAATTACCTGCGGTTATGCCGTAGTAGTGGAAGGAGGCGATCCATCGACATACGATGAATCGACTTGGACAAGTCCAGCCTGTCCGCGAGAGGATATGTTTGCATTAGTGGAAAAATTGCTGATTTCGCGATCGCCCACGAGTGCCCCAGCAATATTCATCTGTGTAGGCCACCAACTGGCTGCTGAAGGTAACATACGACTGATTCGTCGTGCAGTCAAAGAAGTCCTGGGCATGACATCTTTGGATGGCGATCGCTCAGGTATTGCTCTGAGATCGTTGCAAGAGGTTGCAGGGCGCATCGAAGCAATAGGTAAGACTCTTCAAGTTAAAAAACGTGATGGGCGGGTTGTTGCCCAGGGCTGGAACGATCGGCATTTTGCGGTGACGCGCAATGAATCTAAGGAAGTTGGCGATCGGGTGTTGTTACCCTATCAGTCTCCAGACGGCGATGCCTTAGATATTCCTTGGGAACTCATCCATGCCCACTCTGTAACAGCAGATGCACATGAAGGTGTGATTGACACAACGATTCAATACGAGCATGAAGTATCAATTTCGATGTTTCACTCAGATGAAGTCAACGAAGAAGCTGTACTGTTCGCTAACTGGGCTTACCGGAGTATTCATGACGCCCTTATTCCTTATCGGCATCTGATAGCTGGAAGTCCTCTGTCATGGCTGATACAACTGCCTGATTCTGTGGAAATTCTTTGTTCGACAGCAGCTAATGGCGAAATAGTTACAGAATGTTCGGCTACGTGCATTAACTACAAAGACTTTGAAACCAAAAAAATTCGACGTTCTTTTACTTGCCAGTTCCATCCAGAACTGCTGTCAGATTTGCGTGCGATCGGTAACAGCGAAGCTCCATCATATGCAACTTTGAAGAATGATGATGGCGTCCGCTTATTTGTACGACTACTCTATGCAGGTATGCAAGAGTAATGCTGCACCGCTTGCGCCACGCAGGTGGCGCAAGCGGTGCTTTGGGAGATGAAGATGACAATTGAACTGAAACTATAGCAATCCTAAATGATTATACTCGTTACTCGTTACCAGGAAGAGCCTGGTAACGCAGATCCGGAGGCTCTGCCTCCATTTTCGCAGGCGAGGCAGAGCCTCGCTTACATCGGTTCCCAGGTAGAGCCTGGGAACCAG
>JANMLZ010000116.1:0-15664 GCA_031372825.1 Cyanobacteria bacterium OTE_58_metabat_593
TTGATATACCTCTTGCAAAAATCCTTTTTATCAATTGATGGACAGGCAAGATGCCCATCACACAAGAAAAAATAAATCTTGTGGGTTGGGCATCTTGCCCGTCCTAATTATTTTTGCAAGAGGTCTATTATGCTAACAAAAGCTGCACCTAAAACCCTGCGTTGGCAACGTTCTAAATATTCGCCGCTGGCACGACAAATAGACGTTTTTGCCGCAGCCAGTAAGTTTTTATTTTTCTTGTGGTGGGATGGACTGCTGCAAAATAAATCTGCTCATACTAGAAGAATTCGCGCTCATTGGCTGGTCAATACTTTGCTGGATTTAGGCCCGACTTTTATTAAAATCGGGCAGTCTCTCTCGACTCGGGCCGATTTGCTGCCACTGGAGTACGTGAAGGAGTTGGAACAGTTGCAGGATCGGGTTCCTGAGTTTAGTTCCGAAGAGGCGATCGCCCTGGTAGAATCGGAATTGGGTAAAGATATTTATGCTTTGTACCGCGATTTTGACCCGTTGCCGATCGCCGCTGCGAGTCTGGGACAGGTGCACAAAGCGAGGCTGCACACCGGGGAAGATGTGATTGTGAAGGTGCAGCGTCCGGGTTTGGAAAGTTTGTTCGATTTGGATGTGAAGGCGGTGCGCCAAGTGATGCGTTTGTGCGATCGGCATTTGCCTGGAACGCGCAAGTACGACTTGGAATCTATTTATAACGAGTTTTTTAAGATTTTATATCAAGAAATTGACTACGTGCAAGAAGGTAAAAATTCCGATCGCTTTGGCGAGAATTTTAAAGGATATCCTCAGATTATTGTCCCGAAAGTCTACTGGAAATACACGACCAAAAAAGTGCTGACTGTCGAATATGCGCCGGGGATTAAGGTGGACGATCGGATTAGTTTAGAGGCGATTGGAGTAGATATTGCGAAGCTAAATCAACTGGGGATTTGTTGTTATTTGAAACAGTTGTTAATTGACGGTTTTTTTCAAGCTGACCCGCATCCGGGAAATTTGGCGGTGACAGAAGATGGTAGCTTAATTTTTTACGATTTTGGGATGATGGCTGAGGTGAAGTCTTTGGCTAAAGACCAAATGGTCAAGACTTTTTTTGCTGTGATGAGAAAGGATACTGATGAGCTAATCGATACTTTAATTACGATCGGCTTAGTTGAACCGATGCCGGATATGATGCCGGTGCGCCGACTGATTACTTTTTTGTTGGAGAAGTTTATTGATAAGCCGATCGACTTTCAAGCTTTTAATGAAATTAAGAACGAACTTTATATCATGTTCGAGCAGCAACCGTTTCGCTTGCCGGCACAAATGATGTTTATTATTAAATCAGTGACGACTCTCGACGGCATTGCTAGAACTCTCGACCCTCACTACAATTTCTTAGCATCCGCTCAGCCTTTTGTCAAGAGTATTGCGGTGAGTAAGGGGCGCGCAAGTGCGATCGGAGAATTGGCTAAGCAAGCGCGAACTTTTATCACGTACAAGTTACAGCAGCCGAGTAAATCGCAAGTTTTTATCAAGCGTTTGGAACAGCGGATCGAAGATGGGGAATTGCAAATTAGGGTGCGAAATATCGAGAGCGATCGGGCCCTGAAACGGATTAATTTAGCTCTTAAAACTCTAATTTTTGCCTGTGTGACTGGTTTTGCGGTGCTGTCGGGTGCGGTGCTGCTGGTGGGCGGATATCATACGGGGGCGATCGCAGCTTTTGCGGTGGCGGGATTCGGCGGGTTATTTGTGGTGCGCTCTTTCTTAGATTTGGTGGTTAGGGAAAAGCTCGATCGTATGGTCGAAAAATAAATATACTTGGTAATGGGGAATTGGGAATTGGGAATTGGGAATTGGTAATTGGTAATTGATAATTGATAAGTAGGTCGCTCTAATTAAACGTAAAATCCTATAGCTGTTAGAGCCCCGACTTCTTTAAGAAGTCGGGGCTTTAATATTCTGTCTTTTTTAAGTGGGCTTACTTATCTCGATCGCTATTGACAACAATTATAAAAGTCAGACAGCCGAAAGCTTTACCGACGCCACGGAGTCCAAACATACCAATTAAACGACAGCGATCTTCAATTATCCAACTTTCTGGGATTTGCAGTTCTTTTGGGCGATCGTAAAACCGGGAAAGGGCGATCGCTTCATCGTCATCTTGCTGAACTTGTTGCGATTGTTCGTAGCGACGCAAAACAGCTTGAATATTGCGCTTAGAGACTGATTCGCCCAAGATTTGGGAGAGACTTCGCCACAACTGCGAACCCACTTGTTTGATGTAGTCGTATTCGTAACCTAGCTGCTGGGAAATTTCCGAGTAGGAATGTTCCGCCCAAGCTTCCAAAAATATAGCAGATTGTAAATCGTTGAGTTTTTGTCCGTGGTTAGCAGCTTGTAAAAGTCGATCGACTATGGTCAGCGCTTCTTGTCCTCTCATCCCCACTACCTTGACTGATTATTTGAAGTTTACTGGCTTGTAACCCCCTTACCAGTAGCCTTTGAGAAAACTTTACAGAAACTTTACAAAAGGAACTCACTTTTTCTCACCGACAGGGCGATCGGGCTTTGGTTATCAATTAAATAACCAGCTTTTAAAAGCTGTACTTACTTGAGGTAAATTATGGCGATTAATCATAAAGTTCCGTATTTCAATCAAGAAGATAACGAGATTGAACCTTGGCGCACCTGCGGTGCTACGAGTGCAGCAATGTGTTTGAAGTATTTTAATGTTCCAGATTTAGGTGCCTTCCCACAGTACGAAGATGACGTTAAAGAACGTTTTGATACACTTGGCATAGCTCATGGTTCTCCAGATGGAATCAAGAGGTTGTTAGAAGGTTTAGGGTTAAGAGATAATTTAACACTGAAGGCAAGCCTATCAGATATTACTCGCTCTCTTGATTCTGGTGAAATATGTATCTTGCATGGCTTTTGGACGCAGGAGCCTGGTCACATTTTAGTTATTCGTGGTTATAACGACAAGGGTGACTTTTTTGTGAACGATCCACATGGAGAATGGGTCTACGGTGGGTATCATGTAAATTCAACAGTTTCACCAGATAACAAAGGTGAAAACAAAATATACAGTCGCAGGTTGATCTCTTCTGCTGGTAATGCCTTTAGCCTGCGCCAAGCTTTGGATTTTTATGACACTTGGGATAGTAGCAATATCGAATCTACTGCAACAATGTGGCTACATAGAGTTTCTAAGCAACAAGGCATTGTCGCCGAGAGTCCCCGGAACATACTAGGAGAACAAGACGAGGTATCGAAACTTGGGGAAATCTTGAAAAATCGGCTAGTGATAAAGTTGGATAAACTCACTGCTGACAAGGAATTAGTTCGGGAAATCCAACGCCGACTTAATGCTATTGGTCTACTGCAATTATCTGATGTAGATGGAATTTTTGGAAATGTTACTAAGAATGCGCTAACTCGTTTTTGCGATTCAGTATTCCTCAACAACATGAACACTGGCTTGTTTGGGCCGACATTTTTCCAAAAACTTATGGATCGCCGGGGTACGCCTGGTGTAACTTCTTTTTCGACCGATGCGCCCGGTTCTTTGGCAAAAAAACTGGCGATCGCACTTCAATTTACCTTGAAATGGGAAGGAGGCTATGTCGATCACCCATTTGACTTAGGCGGGCCGACAAACAAAGGTATTACTCATAGAAATTATGACACCTACAGGATCGCAAAAGGACTCCCCACCAAGGATGTGAAGTTTATTGAGGAAGCTGAAGTGATGGAAATCTACTCCGAGATGTATTGGAAACCATCTCAGGCTGATTCAATGATATTGGCTCTAGCTATAGTGCATTTCGATACAGCAGTCCTTTTTGGAGTAAGCGGTGCTATTTTGTTTTTACAGGAAGCATTAGGAGTTGGTGTTGATGGAATTTTGGGGCCGCAAACTGAAAGTGGACTGCGAGCTAACAATAACAAAGAAACAGCCTTGAATATTATCGATGGAAGAATTGCTTACCATCGCAGGAGAGTTGAGGAAAACGAGTCCCAGCGTGTCTTTTTGGAGGGTTGGCTAAACCGTGCTAATGACTTGAGAGAGTTTATCACAGGGCTGTAGAGAAAAACTGAACTAAATTCGGCAAAAGGTTTATCTGTTAATTGAGGAGCGATCGCATCTGTTTTTAAAGGCAAGGTGCGATCGTACTCATCACCCATCCATATTGTTACCAGATTCTATTTTTCAAACTGAACCAAATCATTAGCACGATCGCGAAGCCGAAGTGTCAAATGTGTTTACCGAATCTGCTGGCTACAACCAAGTATTTTCCTAAAAAACCCGGTTTCTGGGCCCCGTCGTAATTCCTAAATAAAAAGGGTAGGCGATATGCCTACCCTTTTTGCTAGATATCAATTTGATATCAGAGTTAGATTTTTCAATACCCCCAGGGGAATTCGAATCCCCGTCGCATCCGTGAAAGGGATGTGTCCTAGGCCTCTAGACGATGGGGGCGTATTGCGTTTGCTTTTGTTCAGCACCTTTATTAAATTAACTCATCTTTCCCAATCTGTCAACTACTTTGCAAAAGTTTTTTTCTATTCGTCTGAAAGTTGCTCGCAGTAGGCTTTGAGGATACGAGCGCAATTGTCGATCGCCCCCAAGTGAGCAATTTCATACCCGTGGGTATTCTGGGTGGGGAAAGCCAAACAAGCGGCGCGGGCGACATGGCCGAACTTCATGGCGATCGAAGCATCGCTACCAAAACCGCTAATCGTCGCCAATTGCACCTCTACACCGGCTGCTACGGCTGCTGCGCGCAGTTGGGCGTTCAATCCTTCATCATAGATGCCGTAGCCGTCCTGAACCAGCAAAACCGGGCTTTCGCCATCTTCGATCGGGTATTCTGGAGCGATCGGGCAAATTTCCAAAGCGATCAGCGCGTCCAACGGCTGGCGCTGCGAAAAATACAAAGCGCCGATCGCCCCAACTTCCTCCTTCGCCGACGCCACCAAATAAACATTCACCGCAGGCTCTTTCAAACATTCCGCCAGAGCCAGCAAAATCGCCACTGAAGCCTTGTTATCGAGGGTGTAGCTTGCGATCCAATCCTTCAATCGGATCGGCTGTTTGCGGTGCTTTCCCACCACCATCCGCGTCCCCGGCCGAATTCCGGCCTCGGCTAATTCCTCGGCGGTACACTTCGTTTCAATCCAGGCATTTTCCCAAGTCAGCGGGGTTTTTTCCTGCTGAGCTTTTTGCGGGGATTCGTGGGATACGTGGCGGCTTCCGAAGCTGAGAATACCGCTAATTGTTTGGTTGTCGCCCAACAAATCCACGACGCCTTCGCCGTAAACCCAGGGGAAGGCGCCGCCTAATTTGCGGACTTCGACGCGGCCTTTTTGGCCTATGGTTTTGACGATCGCCCCGATTTCGTCTTTGTGGGCGGTAATGGCGATCGACCTTTGGGGATTGCGGCCCGGAATGAGGACGATCGCATTGTCCGCGCGATCGAGCCAAGCATTGACTCCCAGGGCGGCGAATTTTTCCATTAGTCGATCGTTAATTTCCGACTCGACACCGCTGGGTGAGTGCAGCATCACTAACTCTTCGATTGTTTGGAATAGTCGATCGAACTCTAACATTTTTGATTTTATGGTGGGCTAGGGCAGGTTAATATACAGACAACTATATTATTTTATTTATGCTTTTAGCTAAAATCGTTCGACTTCTACAACGACAATCTCGGGCTCGCAAATTAGGCATCAAGTTTAACCGAGTTGCTAACTTTAATTTGCCAGACAATCTGATTGTACTGGGAAAGCGCCAAAAAGTAAACTTACCTTCAGAAAAAGGCATGGATGGAGAGTTTATAGAAGTGCTTTTAGACGATTGCTATGGAGTTGAACAGTTATCTGAATCGCTAATCACAATTATAGATATTGGAGCCAATGTTGGGTTGTTTCCGATCGCAGCCCGGAATCGATTTCCCCAAGCCGTCATTCACGCTTACGAACCCAATCCCAACCTGGAAACTTATCTAAAAAATCAATCTAAAATAGCCAATTTTCAATATTTCATGGAAGCGGTAGGAACCGGAGATGGGAAAGTCGTGCTAGATATTCGGGAAGTGTCGGGAAAAAGTCGATCGCGCGTCAGCGAAAGTGGCGACATACCGATGGTATCGTTGAAAAGGGCGATCGAGCGAATTGGCGGCAGCGTCGATTTAGCCAAAGTAGATTGCGAAGGTGCAGAATGGCTATTATTTGAAGATCGAGATACTTGGCAACTCGTGCAAAACCTTTCTTTAGAATATCACTTGTGGTCTGGCCACACTCATGCCGAAACCCGACAAGTCATTGAAAACTTAGGATTTCGGGTCAGAAAACAAATACCAATAGATCAATGGTACGGCACGATCCTAGCATCCCGAACCCGCAACTCTTGATGATATTATGTCTAACAAAATACCCGCTATAAGTTTGTAGTGAGGACTTCAGGTGTAGGGTGCGTCGCCGTGAAATTGTCGATTTTTTTGAGGGATTATTTATGGCGACGCACCCTACGAATACTTTACTAGAAAATCGTCAGAGGCAATTAGTCAAAAGAGGACTTCAGGTGTAGGGTGGATCGCCATAAAATTGTCGATTTTTTTGAGGGATTGTTTATGGCGACGCACCCTACGAATACTTAGGTTAAATCTATTCTTCCCCTTGATTGAAACACTGAATTACTTGATTTTCTTCGACGCGAACGATCGCATCTTCAGCAATATTAAGGATTCCTGTGAATGGTTCTTCACTTGACTGCAAAATCTGTTCCTTTTTTTTTCTACCAGCAAGTTCGCGCTGCAATTTATCAATTGTCCGTTGAAAGTTAGCAGCTTGTCTGAGCATTTCTTGTTCGGAGAAATCCAGTAATTGAATCAAATTTGTAACTTGATGTTCTAGAATTTCGGTTTCGTAAGCATTCTTATCTTTAACAATATCTTCAGTATTACATGAGGAATTAAAGACAACTTTTTCGTCATAAAGTGACAGAGATGTTTTGACACTAAGTGCCAAGTATTTAAACATCTGAGCTGTGCTTTGAGGAATTTTAACTTTTAGGGAAATCACTACAGCAAACAAACTTCCCGATCGCAAAAGCCCTCCAAATCCCAAGACAGATTGGACTTGATAGGGGATAATTAACGAATCTTGTTCTGGAATTAAGGCGTTGTCTTTTGCCTCTGGTACATGAAAAATATTTAAGACTGCGGGTTCTAGTTGCAGTAACCTTTCTGGCTCGATTCCTAGGAGTGTATGAATGTCTAAACCGAACTCTCGGATCATTCCCGAAATTGTCGGTATTTGAGCTACTAATTCAGGGCTAACTAATGGAATAGCCGTATTTTCTGCTGCTGTGTGCCGAGAATTCCACTGCGGTTCTGCGCCTGCTGCTGCTAGCAAAGTCCAGCATTTCATGTCGGCGGCGGGGTAATTGTTATTCATCAAACGGCGCACTGATTGTTGCAATGAGTCATCTAATTCGCCGTAGGGATGAGTTTTGAATAAACGCACCAAAACACAGGTGTTTTCTCCTGTTTGCGAATCACAAAAATGTTGGTAAATATACTTAACAATCTTCTGGCTGGTGGCTTCCATACTAGCAGTATTTCTACCTAGTTGACGCAGGACTAAGCTACATTTCGCCATGTCTTGCGGGGTAAATAGGGTCATGTCGTACATTGAAAAACGCTCTCCCAGAGCTCAAACACTCTTTTTCATTTATCGTTAAGGCCGCTACTGTATCCGGAATCATACTGAGAGTTTTGAAAAGTGTTAGTTAAAATACGTACCAAAATTTGGTGGCACAATGCAGCGCTTGTGTTGCGGGATACAGAAATTAATGGTAACGCAAAAAAAATCTATGCCGTAGGGCGCACACCGCTAGAGAGGCGGATGTATGGTGTTTTAAAGAATTTTTGACGATGAAGGAGTGCAGAGGGGTTAACGAAACGGACTCTGCAACGGATATCCTTCGCCTGTTACTGGGAGTTGTCGCACATCGAACTCGGTTTCTACGTAATATCCTTTCCGATCGCATCGGAATTATTAGTAGCGAAAATTAGGAGACGGCAGTGCCGTGTCCCTACAATGTTATTTTGAGTAGGGATACGGCACTGCCGTCTCCTCTATCATGTCCAAGAGTGCTTTCAACCACCCCAAACAACTCTACTGAGTAGGTTGAGACTTTGCTTCCAGAGCATCTTTAGCCGACAATCCCTGATCTTGAATGCCAAAATACCATAAACTAGCAGCAGCTTCAGCGCGAGTCACGGATTTCTTCGGCTGAAACAAAGTAGTAAAACCAAAAACGCGACGAATGTTTGCCAAGTCTCCATTGTTAAAATCAGCTAAAATTGCCCGCGACGCCTGGGAATCAATCTTAGAAGCATCTTGAAAACTCCATTTTTCTTTTACTCCGTCAATGTTAGCTGTAGGCAAAACTTGACGAGTATCTAATGGCACTTTCCAGAGAATCATTGTTTCGCGAGTTAAAGGTGAATCCGGGCGAAATTTTACATCTTTAGTTTCCCCAGAAAGCGAACTTGGAATTAAGCCTGCTTCTGCTAAACCTTGAATTGCTGAAAAATCTGGGTCTTTTTTGGGTATGTCAGCAAAAGCTGGTTCGCTTGAGTCTACTGCTAATCTAATTTGTTTCGCTTGACGGCTGGCATAAATCTGATTGTTAGCTGCTACTAACCAGCGGGCGTATTCGCGGCGGGTGACAATTTTGTTGGGTTTTGGCAAAGTGCTGCCAGTTTCTAAATTAGCATTTTCTGTGGATCGCACTTTCAGCACTTCCAACGCGGTCAAATCTGCCACATACTGTCGCAACTGTTGAGGAATTTGGGTGTCTAATTGGCTACCTTTGTCTGATTTTGGCGATGGGGATGGCGTTGGAGTGGTTCCTGCTGAATTAGATGGGGTTGGTGAAGGTGTTCCAGATGCGGTAGACTCGGAATTATTCGGTTGAGGACTGGCTGCAATTTCTGCGCTGTCTGTGCTGTAGTCGATCGCAAATTCTGTAGATCCCCCTACTTTTTGAGTAGCAGAAAGTGACACTGTTACTCGCAATTTATCTCGGGTTGCTACCAAAGAACCTTGTCCTTCGGCGGTTGGGCGGCTGACTATTTCCCAGTTGCTACTCCCAAACTTTGTGGCATAAAAGTTTTGAACAGAATTAACCGGATCAGTGGTTTCCCAGCGCAATCGCACGTTTTTGGGGGACGAATCGGCGGTTGCGCCAACTTCGATTAACTGAGCATTCGGATAGAGTGGAATTTCTGTCGGGAAATCGGGAGGAAGTTTGGCGGTTGTGCTGGTTTCGACTGTTGTCGCTGCGGGAGGCACAGGGACGGGAAGCGGAGTTTCTGTTAATTTGGGATCGGCGGCTAAAGATTCTTGGAGGGCTTTGCTGTTGGGACTGTTTGCACAAGCTGTCATAGAAATCAGCAGACTGATAACCAGCCAAGTCTTTACAGTAGCGAGTATATTGGTTTTACTGGTTTTAGCTGTCGATCGCCCGCTTTTGGAGTCTCGATGTTGAGTAAATATAATATTGAGCATAAATCCCTCTTTTCCGGATATATTTCTAGGCTAGCGCAGATCGATCGGGTAAATATAATTTTTACAAAAATGAAATTACTTAATTTACTTCTAGTTACTGGTACATTACTTGTCTCATCTGTCAAGTTCACCAGTCCCGCTGCATCTCAAAGGGCGCCGCTGCGGGCGACAATTCAGACGCCGGAGTGGCAGCCATTTTGCTCGGCAATGGGTCAATTTGCGATCGATATGCCGGGAAATCCCAAAATTAATTCCGAAACTTTTTCAAGTCAAATTACCGCTCATACATACAGGTCGATCTTAAAAAACAAAGAAACTTATTTACTTCAATACTTTGACCTAGATTTTCGGCTCAGCAACAATAATATCAAAATTACTTTAAATAATGCCGTTGATTTTTTTGTCGTAGCGGCGAATGCTAAATTGCTACAAGTGCGGGATATTTCCCTCGGTGGTTATCCGGGAAAAGAGTTTGAGTTTCAGCCACTTTCCCCCACCGAACCTGTAGGTGTAGGTCAAGTGTTTTTGGTAGAAACGCGCATTTACGGGCTGGTTGTCAGTACCCCAAAAGCCGAAAATGCTCAAAAATTTTTAGAGTCTTTTCGTTTGTTTTGAATTAGGAAATTTGGCAAATAATTGTGTACGTAATTTAACGAATGCAGGGAAATAAGCTGTTGCACATTTAAATTGTATATTCAGAGCGGGCGGGACGCCCACCCCACAAGAGTTGGATTATTTTTTAACATACAATTTAAATGCAGAACAGCTTAGCAACGGGAGCATCCCATTTTTGTAAATATATCCGTAGAGGCGAAGCATTCCGGCACTGATATCGTTTCCGACTGCATCGGAATTATTAGTAGCCGAAATTAGGAGACCGCGAGTGCCTTAGTCCCTACAATGTTATTTTTGGTAGGGAGACGGCACGTGCCCTCTCCTCTATCATGTCTGAGTACAACCGGAATTGATATGACACAAGACCTTATTTTGTTTTTTGTACTCCTAACGACATAGATAAATCTTCCACCTGTGGAGTGATGTACCTGCTTCCTCAAATTTATATATTTGATATAAGGATTTTTCCGCATAAAGCACAAACGAACATTCTGTTTTGCTCAATCTGGCTCAATCTGGCTCAATCTGGCTCAACGAAGTCAGGCTCATCGAAAGCTTACCCGAAGGTTATTAACATATTATGAACAAACTAACACCAATTTTGCTGAGTGGCATCCTATTATTTGGAGCTGCTGCTTGCAGCGACGGGGCTAAAACTAGCGCTGATGCTCCTAATTCTACCACAGAAAATCGTAACAGCCCGCCCCCAGCGGAGACCGTTCAAAAAACTCAGGGTGACGCAACTAGCGATATTCGCAAAGCACAAGCAAATTCTGATATCAGGGCCCGAGAACAGCGCAACAATGTGACGGGCGGCGATACCATCAGAGCAGATGGCGACCTGAAAAGTGAAGTTCGTTCTAAGTTGGAAGTAAACATCACTAAAGGTGCGCTAACAGTTGAGGCAAAAGACGGGGCTGTCACCGTAGGCGGCACAGTCCCCAATCAAACTGATTTAGCTAAAATTGAACCGTTAGCTAAAGAAATTAAGGGTGTCAAAACCGTGAATGTTACGGCTGTTGTTGCCCCTGCTGCACCTGCATCGCCTAGCAAGTAATAAATTAGAAGGAAGTAAGGAAAGAAGGAAGAGGGGAATTTGGGCATTGTAATATTGCTTTCGGATCGCAATGCTCGACGTGAGTTTCTGTGGGTAGCGGGGTTTTAAGTTAAAGAGATTTAATTTTAAAATTCACGCATTCAAAAATTGCATACTTCCTGCTATTTCCCATTCCTAATTTCCAATTTCCAATTGTTGAGAATTGTGGGAAAACCTGCCTGAAGATAGAGACCAAAGTTATTCCCAGCGACCGATGAAAAATGTTGGTAAAAAATGACTAAATGTGATTGAGAGCAGTAAGCAGAGCATCAATTCTGTGGTTGTGAAAAAGTAGTTTATTTTGAAGGAGAAAAAAAATGGCTTTAGGTCAAAACAAGCGAGCTGTAGGATCATTTGCTAATTACCGAGATACGGAACTAGCCTTGATGGAACTGCAAAGTAGCGGGTTTCCGATGAATAAAGTTTCGGTAGTTGGGGAAAATCTCGATCGCAGCGAAATTGCAGGCGCTACCGCTGGTAAGAGTACCGACGAGAAAGTGGGCGGTGGCGCAAAAGCAGGCGCGACAGCGGGAGTCGTGACGGGTGGTTTGATTGGGTTACTCGGAAGCATTGGCGCGCTAGCGATTCCGGGAGTTGGCCCGGTGATGGCCGGGGGCGCGATCGCCACTCTACTGGCTGACACTGCTGTTGGAGGCGCGATTGGGGCCGCCGCAGGCAGTTTGGTGGGCGGTTTGGTCGGTTTGGGAGTTCCCGAAGCAAAAGCTAAGGTTTATAGCGATCGACTCTCGCGCGGAGAATATTTGGTATTCGTAGAAGGTACAGATGCCGAACTTGCCACAGCCCAAGGAATTATGAGCGTGCGGGGCATTCAGGATTGGGGCATTTATGATGTGCCGACAGACACCGGCCGCAAAGCTTTGGCCCGCGACAAGCGCGCCGTGGGAGTATTTTCAACCCGCCGCGAGACGGAACACGCGCTGGGAGAGCTGCGAGCTGGGGGCTTCGACATGGATCGGGTTTCGGTGATCGCTAAGGATGCTGACTCTAAAGGCGAGATCGCAGGGATTGACGTGCAGGATAGCGCCGACAACAAGGCCGATGAAGGGGCGACGAAGGGCGCACTCACAGGCGGCACTTTGGGCGGTTTGACAGGCTTGCTGGTGGGTTTGGGGCTAGTGGCAATTCCGGGAATTGGGCCGATTATGTTGGCTGGAGCCTCTGCTACGGCGATCGCCACTACACTCGCCGGTACGGCTTTGGGTGCGGCTGCTGGTAGTTTGCTCGGAGCTTTAGTCGGTTTGGGAATTCCTGAAAAGGAAGCTCAAGCATACAGCGATCGGGTGGAGAGAGGAGATTACTTGGTACTGCTTGACGGTAGCGAAGCAGAAGTCGCTAAAGCTGAAACCATTCTGAGCCGTGGAGGCATTCAGCATTGGAGCATCTACGACTCTCCCAGCGTCGATACCGCTCGGGCAGATTACGGCGCTCCCGGCGCTCCGGGCGTTGATACTACGGCTGGTATTTACGATCCCAATCAGGGCGTTACGGGCAACCGTCGGGTTTGATAGTGAGGGCTTTGTTTGGGTAGCCGCACTCGGATTGTGGAACAAACACTGGCTAGCTAGGGGCTTTGCCCTTTGGCGCTAAAATCATCTCAAAAGTCGGCTTTTTCTCTGAAAGCCGGCTTTTATTTTGTTATGGAAACTTTAAAAAAAGCTGTATGTCAAAAGTTGAATTGCGATCGGCGAGCTGGACTTTGTGCCGAAAGTTCGATCGGCTTAACTAATTTTTACACCAAAAAAAACTGAGCGGTTTTTGGGTCTGTAACACTCACTACTGCAAGGGTTGCAAACCCCGCAGTATTATCAAATTTGAGGGCATAAATTACAGTAGATATTGCTTTGTTAGTCCGTCAGCGACTATCTTTAATTATGGGGCAGCTAATTTCATCAACTTATACAGGTGAAGTAATCCGTCCCGCGCGCCCAGAACGGTCTGCGGTGGTCGGCAACTATTAGAATCATAATATTGTCGGATGCTTCGGGCAAGGCTTAGGCTGGTCATTGGTTGGCTGTAGCAGCCCAATTGCCGTTGGCAACATCGGCCGCATGAATACAGGTTTTCTGGGAATGCCTCAGCGAAGCATTTGAGAAGCCCAGGAACAGCTATGATGTCCGAGAGTGCCTCAGGTGTCGGGTGTTCTGTTAATTAGAACCACAAGCGCTGATGGATCGAATAAACATTAACAGCATACACAGAAGCGCGGGAGCACGAAAATGGCTCGCGGCTCATTTTTTCGGGAAATCACAAGCGATGGATAGCGGGTTGCTTCTTTCGTCCGTGAGCCGTTTAGAACTCAGAGGGAAACAGCCTTCCTGTTGGATTTCACGCTCCGTCAAGCACAGTGGGGGGAGGTGACACTAGCTGAGCTGACCGGGCTCTGCTTTCGTGGGCGATCGAAGATAGAAGGCACTTATATAGAAGGCATTCGGAGTTGAAGCTCCGATATCTTGTTTTTTGGTTGCACTCATAAGTTCGATCGCGCATACCAGCAATTTTTCGGGTCAGAATGTGGCGCGGATAGCGCCAGCAATACCCTAAATGGGCGATCGAGCTTGTGAAGGTCGATCGACAACTTCTTGGTATTTTGGTAAATGGTTAGTAGTTAGTGATTGGCAGTTAGCATAAATACAACTAACAATTAACAACAAACATCAACCGTCAACTAAATACTAGCAAAAATAAGACTTACATAACTTACAAGCGGGAGCAAGAAACTCTGTTTCTTCATGGCTACCACGCTGGGAAACCCAAGATTTGTTACTACAAAAAACTGGGTTACTTACCGTAAGTTCTAACTAGATTAACAGAGTGACGCCAGGAATCAACCAGTTTTGACAATTGTTACTCTGTCAGTAGTCGTTGAAAAAAACAGAATGGCAAGCACGAATGTACGAACTTTCAAACAACATAGAACATCGAGAAACTAAGGAAACTCACTCAATCTTTTTATGAATTTTACTGAGAATTTAAGTGCCGATGAACTTTTAACTAGACATAGCAACGGGGAACGAGATTTTCGAGGAGCTAGCCTGATTGCAGCTCATTTAATGGAAGCTAATCTCAGTCGGACAAACTTGAGCAACGCTAACTTAAAAAGGGCGAACTTAATTAGAAGCAAACTAATTGCAGCTAACTTGAACGGAGCCGACTTGAGTGAAGCGAATTTATCTAAAGCTAAATTAATAGAAACTAACCTCGGCGGTTCTAGTTTAACTGGAACTATTGCCATCGGAACTGATTTTAGCGGAGCCAATCTCACCGGAGCAATATTATCTCACGCTGACTTGAGCAAAGCTATTCTAATTGGAGCGAGTTTAGTCGGAGCTTGTTTGCTCAATGGCTCAAAACTAACTGAGGCGAATTTGAGCGGGGCGACAATGAGCCGAGCCATTATGAGCGGGGTTGATTTAACCAAAGCAAATTTGACTAGAGCGATTATGAGCGAGGTTGATTTGAGCGGAGCGAATATGAGTGGAGCAACTCTAATTCGGGCTTATATCAATCGTGGAAATCTCGGCGGTATCAATTTAGTTGAAGCTTTTTTGAGCGAAGCAAGTCTGCGGGAGGCGTGTATTTGTGCTGCTAATTTGAGCGGTGCCGACTTGAGCGGTGCTGACTTGCAAGGAGCTAATCTAAATGGCTCTAACTTGACCGGCGCCTACTTGCAAGGAGCTAATTTGAGTAAAGCTAATCTGAATGGTTTGATTCTGCACAAAGCTGATTTGAGGGCTGCAAATTTAAACAAATCTTCTTTGCGGGGAGCTAATTTGAGCGGTGCTAATTTGAGCGGTGCTAGCTTGCTGGAAGCGGATTTGCGGGGGGCTAATTTGAGCGGGGCTAATTTGTCTGGAGCCGGTTTACTGCTGAGTTCTCTGGCAGGAGCAAATTTGACAGGAACCAATTTGTCGGAGGCTAATTTAATTGGGGCGAGCTTGAATGTTGCTAATTTGAATGAAGCGGCTTTGAGCGGGGCAATTTTGCCGAATGGAGCTACTCACAGCCGGGATTGATGGGTTGATTAACCGAAAATAGCTTTGAGTTTTGAGTACGTTAGTTTTAAGTTGAAGCATCTTTATTTCACAACTCAAAACAGTTAATTTTTCCCCGCTACTTCTTTTGTTAGTGGGGAATTATTTTTTAATTATGCCGCAACAAGCTCTCCGATTGATTCGCATATAGCGATCCTAAATGATTATACTCGTTACTCGTTTACTCGTTACCAGGCTCTGCCTGGTAACGCAGATCCGGAGGCTCTGCCTCCATTTTCGCAGGCGAGGCAGAGCCTCGCTGACATCGGTTCCCAGGTAGAGCCTGGGAACCAGTTATTGAAAATGATTTAGGATTGCTATA
>JANMLZ010000129.1:0-91528 GCA_031372825.1 Cyanobacteria bacterium OTE_58_metabat_593
GAACATCGAAGATTTGTGAAGGCGACGCACCTGAATATTGTGTGGTGTGTCGCTCGGTCATTTTGTAAGGTGTGTCGCTGTCAAATTTTTGATAGAACATCGAAGATTTGTGAAGGCGACGCACCTGAATATTGTGTGGTGCGTCGCCTTCAGACTGTCTATCTTCTCTACATATTTTTGATAGCGACGCACCCTACTCACGATTACTTATTTTTTTTCAAAATTTGTCCATTGTCATCAATAGTCAAAGCAGTATTGGGAAAATCGCTTTTTGTCAAACGGCGAATCAACCCCACACTCCTAAAATCTTCATCAACAGACGGAATACCTCGGCTGTCAAGTTCGATGGGGATCACCTTACCAGAAACAAAATCGCCTTGCGGAGTCATTTTCACATCTAAAATCAGAGATTTACCGAGTTCTCCTGCTGTCGAGAGAGTGCGGTATCCCATAAAATTACCCAGCGAATAGGCAATTAATTTCCCCTTATAAAGTTCCAAAGCTCTCATAACGTGCGGGCCATGTCCCAAAATCAAATCCGCTCCCGCATCAATCATCGTCCGCGAAAACAAAACCATATTTCCCCGGTTTTCCCCGTAAAAGAATTCGGTTTTATTTCTGACATTCAGAGATCCGGTTCCTTCAGCTCCAGCATGAACTGATATCACTACAATATCAGCTTTTTGCTTGGCTTTTTTGACAACTTCTGCCCCAGCCTTTAGTTCCAGTAAGGAATTGTGAACTTCGCCATAGTTGCTGAAACCGATAAAGGCAAAGTTCACGCCTTTGACATTTTTGTAGACAATTTGATCTCTTTTTCCAACAGCTTTCATGCCGTTGCTGTCGATGTTTTTAATTGTGTCCTTAAATCCCTGCTCGTGGAAATCGTAAGAATGGTTGTTTGCCACACTCAAAATATCAAAACCAGCATCTTTCAAAAGTTTGGCATAACTCGGAGGCGTCCGAAAGGCAAACAGCATTCCTCCGCCGCCTCCTTTGGAACTGTAGGGATAATCGGTCATCGTGCTTTCAAAATTGCCAAACAGAATATCGGCTCCTTTGAGTTGCGGTTTCACTGACTCAAATAAACGTTCCTTATTTTCCGGCAGTTTGTTGTAGGGAAAATTGGTGCCGGGGATGATGTCGCCAACTGCTTTGATGCTGACGGTTGCTGCTAGATTGACGGGTGTTCGTGCGGCCGGGGAGGGCGATTTTGGAGCTGGTAGGGGTTTGGCTGCGGGTGCTGGTGCTGGTGTGGGCGATTCCCTACGGGATAGCTGCGCCGCGCGTACTTCTTGTACCGCAGGCTTTGAATTTTGAGAGTTACGAGCAGCCGTGGTTGAGGATTTGTAAAATTGAGAACCCAGAATAAAGCCGGATATTGGCACGAAAATCAGACTTAGAGCACCGATTGACAGCCAAGATTTTTTAGTTTTAGTGCGGGCTAAACTTGGCTGGGGTGATGGATTTTGCTGCCGTTGGTTTGTGGGTTTTGCAGTTGGGATTTGAGCGGGTTTGGGCGGAAATTTTTCTGGTGTTTGAGTGAACTCCGTTATGATATTTTGAGTTTTTTCGATTTTTGGCAAAGCCACAGGAATTGGGGAAGCCGCTACTGTCGCGGCAACTGCTGCATTCACGGCAACTGCTGCACTAACAGGTGCCAAAGTCAAGCGTTTTTTTAATTCTACTGTCTGAGTCCAAGCGGGCAATTGCTGGCCGTCGCGCCGCCCGTAAACTGTCACCGAGTAAAGGTTGTTTGGTTGCAGCCGCTGCAATCCTTTGATTGCGACTCGGAGACAGGCTTCTTCTGCGGGCAATTGTGCTGCTTCGAGTAGCAGGTGCAGGCTGTCATTTTCGCGGCTGGCTTTGGCCGTGACCCCGAAGCTTTGGAGTGCTTGGCCGATCAGAAATGCGATCGCCCGGGCATCGCCTTCTTTTGCTAAATTTAAGATATCTTGTTGGCTCACAAACGCCTCTACTCTCACACTAAAAATTCAGCTCGATCTTATCTCAAATTTGGCGTTTATGAAGTATACCCCCGATCGCTCGATCCCCGTAGGGACTTAGGCACGGTGCGGTGTCCCTACTACACTTCATAAACCTGGAGTACGCTGTATATCAAATTTGGCGGAATAGGATTAAATACCGATTGATTTAACTTAACTAACTGGATCAAAATAAACATACTGAAAATATTCGGTTGAGCAGCCAGAAATAGAAGGAAAAAACCCGGTTTCAGGTTTTGATGGCAAATCTCCCTTGTCCGACTGTCGGCTAGATTTAGATAAAGGCGATCGATCGGCGCAGCAAGGAAACAGTTAGACTTTTGGTCATAGCACGCTAGGGGTGAAAAATCCACGGCAACCAACAATCGTCGGCGAAACGGCCCGGATACACTCCCGCCGTTTCGCCGTTTCAGGCGCCCTCCGCGCCTGAAACGGCGAGTACCAATTAACTTTATGGATATCGCAGCCCAACCCGCGGCCACCGATAATGACGCAATTGTGTGATTTAGATCCGCAGCGCTGCCACCTCAAACCAGGATTTTTCGCGAGTCTGGCGCTATTTGTGAGTTAGTTGACCGCATAGCAGCTAGGATCGAGCTAACTCAAGGTTACAAAAAAACGAATGGAAAGCGAAAAGCTCCGAGACTTTAGTCCGCTCGATGAAAGCGGCACAGGGGACTTCAGTCCCCGTATCTTTCTTGTTAAGAATTTATCAATAAAGCTCAAAACAATTGACAGTTTAAATCCAAAGATGTAAGATAAATGAATCGTGATTAGGTCGCAATCATGTTAGTTTTTGAGTTTAAAGCATACGGAAAGCAACAACAGTTCGATGCTGTTGACGAGGCGTTACGGACTGTACAATTTATCCGAAACAAAGCCATTCGCTTGTGGATAGATAATCTAAAGATTGGTAAAAACGATCTGAGTAAATATTGTGCAGTTTTGGCGAAAGAATTTCCGTTTTGCAATAAACTAAACAGCCAAGCTCGTCAAGCAAGTGCGGAACGAGCATGGATTGCTATTTCACGTTTTTACGAAAATTGCAAAAAGAAAGTTATCGGAAAAAAAGGGTTCCCACAGTTTCTGAAAGATAACCGTTCTGTTGAGTACAAAACAACTGGATGGAAACTTGCAGATAATCGAAAATCAATCACTTTTTCAGACAAAAACGGAATTGGGAAGCTGAAACTAAAAGGAACGAGAAACTTACACTTTTATCAATTCAACCAAATCAAAAGGGTGAGATTGGTTAAACGTGCAGGTGATTATTATGTTCAGTTCTGTATTGACGTTGACCGTTGTGAAGTTGTAGAAACAACCCAAAACGCCATTGGATTAGATGTAGGGCTAAAAGAGTTCTACACAGACTCAAATGGCATTTCTGTTGAAAATCCGCGTTTCCTGATGAAAGGAGGGCGCAGACTAAAGAAAGCCCAGAAATGCTTGTCAAATCGTGTTACGGGTTCAAAAAACAGAGGCAAAGCCAGACAGATTCTTGGCAAACGCCACCTCAAAATAAGCAGGCAGCGTAAAGACCATGCAATCAAACTTGCACGGTGCGTAGTTCGGTCTAACGACTTGATAGTCTACGAAGATTTGAGGATTAAGAATATGGTGAAGAATCATTGTCTGGCTAAGTCTATTAACGATGCTTCTTGGTATCGGTTCCGTGTCTGGATTGAATACTTTGGAAAGGTATTTGAGAAAGTAACGGTAGCGATAAATCCGCAATATACTAGCCAAGAATGCTCTAGCTGCGGTGCAATTGTGAAAAAAACACTATCAACTAGGACCCACGTTTGTCGGTGCGGGTGTACGCTCGATAGAGACTTCAATGCAGCTAGAAATATCCTAAGTCGAGGATTGGGTACGGTAGGGCATACCGGAACCTCTAGATTTAATCTAGGCAACGCTTGTGGAGAAGTGATCTCTACTGATGTTGGAGAAATCCTGTATCAGCAAGTCGCTTCTATGAATCAAGAATCTCAGTGGCGTTGACTCCCTGAGAGTGTCAAACTAATGCTCGTCACGCGGCGTTGCCTCTCAAAACCCCGATTGAGTCTTATGGCGCACTACCGCTCCACTTTATGTTTATTCACCTGCATTGCCTGTTTGGGCGCGGCCTTTAGTCCAAGTACGGACGGAAGGCAACAGACTCTCAATGCGTCTGCGCGTGCTGTTTCTGTCGAAATTGCTCAGGCGGACTCTCGCCAGGACGATCGCCAGGACTCCAATTCTCCAAAACCGTCTCCAGCAGCCGATAAAAACAAATCTCAGCCGTCCAAAACGCCAAAATCCAATTCCAAGACCCCGAAACCGATCTCCAATCTAATCGTCATTTTGTCTCGCCAGCGGGGGTTGTTAATGTTGGGTTTGGCAGCAGTTGTCGTCACGGCAGCGGCAGTATTTATCATGCTGAAATTAGTTAGCAGCGGCGAGTCAAATCATTCTAAGCGAAGACGGGGAAGAGCCGATCGCCAAAACCTCTTAAACTCTCAATTCACCAATCCCAATTCTCAGACAAACTTGCAGAAAATTGGACAGGAAGAGGTTTCTTTTGGGCGACAAAAACCGGGGTCAGCATTGCCCTACCCTCTTGATTTCCCAAAAGGCTACAATCTCGAAAGCAGCGATGGGCGTTTACCGTTGAGCCGGGAGTCGGGGGAACCAGAATCCGACGATGCAGCAGTCGAGGGCGATCCAATTAATTCCGACACCTTGCCATTGGAAACTCAGAACAACGGCTACAGCGACACAGGTTTCAACATTCCCGAAACAACTAATCGAGCCGATTCGCTTTCTTCGAGTCGGAAGAAAGAGACTTCCCCTCCAGAAACTTCTGATCTACCTAAAGTTGATATTATTGAACCACTGATTGAAGATTTGCAGCACCTAAATCCGGCTCATAGGCGCAAAGCAATTTGGGATCTTGGCCAGCAGGGAGATTCCAGAGCAGTTGAACCGTTGCTCGATTTGCTACCAAATTCCGACTCGAAGCAGTACAGTTTAATTTTGGCAAGTCTCTCAGAAATTGGCATTCGCACGCTCAAACCGATGAATAATGCTTGGTCAATTTCACTGCAAAATGAAAACCCCGAAGTGCGGAAAAATGCGATTCGCGACTTGACGCGGATTTATGAATTGGTGAATCAAATCAGTCATTTATTGCACCGTGCTACGGACGATCCAGATGCAGAGGTTCAGGAGACTGCTCGCTGGGCAATCAATCAGTTGAACCGCATCCGTCCGCGTTCTGGGAGGGATGATTAAAAATTTGGCATGGGGAATTTGGCATGGGGAATTTGGCAAATCAAATAACAAATAACGAATCACAAATGACTGAATGTTTAAAAATATTATTACTATCAACTTCTGTCGGTCAACTCGGTTCGGGGTTGGGCGGCGGAGTCGAATTGACGGTGCTCAACATTGCTCAAGAATTGCACCGCCGAGGTCATAAAATAGCAGTTGTTGCGCCGGTAGGTTCAGTCTTAGAATCAATTCCAGTAATCGAAATAACGGGGAATTTGCAAGTAACTGCCCAAACACAAGATTACAATGCTTCAATTGTGATGCCCGCTGATGCTGTGCTGGCGAATATGTGGGAATATGCTCGCAAAGTTCAGGATGAATGGGATGTCATTGTTAATTTTGCCTACGATTGGCTGCCGTTTTATTTGACGCCATTTTTTAGAACTCCGATCGCCCATTTGATCAGCATGGGCTCGCTTTCGGAATCCCTCGATCGCATCGCCGGACAAACCGCCGTCCAGTTTCCCGGTACGATCGGAGTTCACACCGCTTCTCAAGCCCAAACATTTGCCTTTGCCGATGGATGTCAGTTGTTGGGAAACGGCATTGATTTATCGCTGTACGAATTTTGCAGCCAACCGGAACCAAAATTAGCTTGGCTAGGCCGCATCGCCCCGGAAAAAGGATTAGAAGATGCTGTGGCGGTAGCGAAAATTACAGGCATTCCCCTGAAAATTATGGGCAAAATGCAGGATGAAAATTATTGGCAAAAAATTTGTGCAGATTACCCGGATGCTCCGGTAGAATATTTAGGGTTTCTGACAACAATCCAAATGCAGGAGCAAGTTCGCCAGTGCCGAGCCTTGTTGATGACTCCGCGTTGGGTGGAAGCTTTCGGAAATGTGGCGATCGAGGCTTTAGCGTGCGGTGTACCCGTGATTGCTTACGCGCGCGGGGGGCCGGCAGAAATTGTGCGAGATGGACTGACGGGCTTTTTAGTGGAGCCTGACAGCGTAAATGGTTTGGTAGGTGCGATCGCCCGAATCGACCAAATTGACCGCAGCGCTTGCCGACGACAAGCAGAGATAGAATACTCTTTGGTCGCTTTGGGCGATCGATTTGAACACTGGTTCAACTCTATTCTAAAATAGAGTTAAATAAACTCTTAATCGACCACAAAAAAAGACAACAAAAACAACGATGCCAACCGAACGTTTAGTGCTTTTATCAAGTAGAGAAATCGCCAAAATGCGCCAAGCAGGTCGTTTAGCCGCCGAACTGCTGCTGCATCTCGAACCAATGGTAAAACCCGGTGTCAGCACTCTCCAAATTAACGACGAAGCCGAACGCTGGACTTTGGCGCACGGGGCAAAAAGTGCTCCGTTAGGTTATAAAGGATTTCCGAAATCTCTGTGCGCGAGTGTCAATCAAGTAGTCTGTCATGGCATCCCAAATGCTAAACAAATTCTCAGAGAAGGTGACATTATTAATATTGACGTAACCCCTTTAGTTGATGGCTATCACGGCGATACTTCAAAAACTTTTTTTGTGGGAAAACCTTCGCCTGTCGCTAAAAGGTTAGTTGAAGTAACTGAGGAATGTTTGAGGAGAGGAATTGCTGAAGTTAAACCAGGTGCTCGTACCGGGGACATCGGTGCGGCGATTCAAGAGTATGCGGAAGCACAGGGTTTTTCGGTGGTGCGAAATTTTGCGGGACACGGGGTGCACCGAGTGTTTCATACGGAACCGGAAATTTTGCACTATGGGAAGCGGGGGACGGGAAAGAAGCTCAGACAAGGGATGGTTTTTACGATCGAGCCGATGATTAATGAGGGAACTTACGAAGTGGAAATTTTGGGCGATGGTTGGACGGCTGTGACTCAAGATGGAAAGCTTTCGGCTCAATTTGAACACACTCTGGCTGTGACTGATTCTGGGGTAGAAATTCTGACTTTACCTTAATTGTTGACTGTTGACTGTTAACTGTTGACTGTCATACATCAATTGTTAACTATCAACTATTTAAAGGAGCTAATATGGAAAGCTTTCAACAGCTACAAGTTGATCAATTAGCTGAAAGAATATCAAACGAAATATGGTTTATTGTTAAAAAATGGGACTAATTTACGAAGGATACGATGGGCAAACAAGTCGTGCGATCGGCTGATAGTGTTGGTGGTAATATTGCGGAACGACATGGACGCTATAGCTGTCTAGACAATCAGCGTTTCCTGAAAATTGCTTTCTTGTTCATTAAACGAAACAAGACACTGGTTAAGACTTGCCTATGCTCGCAATCTTTTGACTCTAGAACAAATCGATAGACTGCATCACTTATTAAATGAACTTTCACCAAAACTTAATGCCTATATTAACTCACTAAAACAAAAAGCCAACAGCCAACAGTCAACAGCCAACAGTCAACAGCCAACAGTCAACAGCCAACAGTCAACAGCCAACAGTCAACAGCCAACTTACTAATGACTAACATAAAATTTCTGCAACCGGGAGATTTGCTCAGGGTAATTGCACCTAGCGGCACTTTGCGAGAATTAACTAACTTTCAACGTGGTTTGGAAATTTGGAAATCTCGCGGCTATCGAGTTGAATTAAGTCCCGGTTTTGACGATCGCTGGGGCTACTTGGCCGGTTCCGATGAAAACCGCGTCAGACAACTCGCAGATGCCCTCAATGACCCAAATTGTCGCGGTATTCTGTGTGTCCGAGGCGGTTTCGGCAGCACTAGACTTTTGGAAAAAGGAAAAGTGGGAGATTGGGCCAATTCCCAATTCCCGATGCCCGATTCCCATTCCCCGAAATGGTTAATCGGCTTTTCGGATATTACTGCTTTGCTCTGGAATCACGAGAAATTAGGCATTTGGGGGGTTCACGGGCCGCTGCTGACAACTTTGGCGGAGGAACCGGATTGGTCAGTCGATCGACTTTTTGACTGCATAGAAGGCCGTCCGTTACAATCTTTGCAAGGTAAGGGATGGGGTGGTGGAAAGGCTACGGGGAGGCTGTTTCCGGCGAATCTGACGGTGGCTTCTCATTTGCTCGGAACCCCGTATCTACCGGATTTGACGGGGGTTATTCTCGCATTTGAGGATGTTTCCGAGGCTCCTTACAGGGTCGATCGAATGCTGACGACTTGGCGGATGGCGGGGGCTTTCGCTGGGGTGCGGGGCATTGCTTTGGGGCGTTTCAGCCGCTGCGAGGTTGACCCGAAGATTCCGAGTTTTAGTATAGAAGAGGTTTTGCGCGATCGGCTCTTTGACTTGAATATTCCCATTGTCTCGGATTTGCCCTTCGGCCACGAGGGGGTTAACGCTGCTTTACCAATGGCAATTATGGCAAGTCTTGACGCTGAATCGGGATTGCTGATTTGTGGCGATCGAGCGCAACTTTAGATGACGCATCAACGTCTATTAAGTTTAACTTGAGATTTTGCATCAGCTAAATAGTCCCGTTGGGTGAGATTGATGCAGTTAGCAGAAATTAGATTTAAAATGGATTGTGTATGCAAATGTCGGTGCAAATAAGGCAAAAAGATTTTAACACTTTTGAGAGGTTGATATGAAAAGACACAACTTGTTAAACAGTATTGCTGCCGCTGTGCTAGTTGCAGGAGTGGCACTTACAGGGATTTCGTCGGTTGCGGTTGCAGAACAGATCGGAAATGGCGATCGTATTCAGGGAGTAATCCGCCGCACTTCCCCCATCTACCGTTTCCGAAATATGTGGACGCCAGGAACTCCGGTAGAAGAATTACGGGGTCAAGAATATACTTTCAATGCCTCAGAAGGTGACGACATTGAAGTTTATTTAGACACAAACAGAAGCGCAGCTTTTACTCCTGTGATGGTGTTGTTTTATGGGAATAACAAACAAGTAGCTTTTACCCAAGACCGTTCTTTTAATTATCGCATTCCCCGTAGTGGCGACTATAGGCTATTAGTGTTAACAAAAGATGCTGCTCGGGGCGGAAATTATGCGCTGGAAGTTTCGGGAATTCAGGGCGGGGACAGACGAGCTCGCGATTCGCGGGAGGACGAGTGGTACAGTCGGCGAGATAACGGGCGAAACAGTCGGGGAGATAATAACAATCGGTACGACGGAGAACGGATTTTGCGAGATGATTTTGGTTTGCGACCGCTCGATTGTCGTCTGAGACGTTCTATGGTGAGGGTAAGGTTTGATGATGGAGATTCTACCTACTGTGCGATTCCGACTCGGGATTATCCGCAGGGAGATTATTACTACAACCCGCGCACTAGGGATTTAGATTCGGCGAGGGTGGATGATAGTAGGTTCGATCCCGGCCGCGGCGAGCAGTGTCGCGTATCGGTAGGCGGAGTGTGTGTGACGAGGTAATGTGGAATGCAACAGGCTAGGAGGGCCTGTTCCACAAGAAATTTTCTTGATTGTGGAACGGGCCTAAGAGCCCGTTTCTGACATTAAGAAAGAAATTAGGAGACGGTAGTGCCGTGTCCCTACCCAAAATAACATTGTAGGGACACTCCAAAAGCCCATTAGTGTCAACTTAAGACTGAAAGCTTTGAGGAATATGGGTTTACGCTCCCGTCTAGATCCCCCTAAATCCCCCTTAAGAAGGGGGACTTTGAGAAGACTCTTGTCCCCCCCTACAACCAGGGGGGCTAGGGGGGATCTGGCCTCAATCGTCAAACCGCAGTCTCTGACTGGGTTTAACGTTAAGTTGACACCTATGGGCTCTCGGAGTCTCCTCTATATTATTCCGGTGTAACCGGAATTGATATCACAAAACACAATTTATTGAAAAACAAAAAACATGAACATTGAAGAAGTTTTGGAAAAAAAAGGAATCATTCATTCAAATCCCGAAATAATGAGCGGTGTCAGCGTATTTGTAGGAACTCGCGTCCCGTTACAAACATTTTTCGATTACTTGGAAGGGGAAGAGGGTTTAGCTGAGTTTATCAACGATTTTTCTTACTTGGAAAATCAGGCAATTAAAGTGTTGGAAAATCTAGCCAAAATGATGATTTCTAGAGAGAGAGGTTCTAATGTTTATACTTCTCGATGAAAATCTTTTGAGTAAAAAACTCAAGCAACCCTTTGTAGATGCTGGTCATTCAGTCAGCAACGTGTATGACATGGGTTGGAGAGGTTTAAAAGACAGAGAAATTCTCGAATTGGCTGAGAATCAACCTTTTGATGTTTTTATTACTGCTGATAAAAACCTTCCGTATCAACAAAATTTGGTAAGCTGCGGATTAGCATCGTGGTGTTGGAAACTAGCAGCACTCGACCCGATCGTCTTGTACCTTTAATGGTGCAACTTAGTAATATCATAACATCGTTGTCTACCAGTGCAAAAGTTCGGATTAATGACACCGGCGATATTGTTTCAATATTCTAGAACAGGATTTACGCAACTCCGACCAAAGAAACCGGGTTTTTCACCGAATCTGTGGGCGGCAACGCGTCTTTCGTAAAAAACCCGGTTTCTGACTACCCATGTGTTCAGGATTATTGGTATATTAATAATATTAATGATGTGGCAAAATGTATGAGTGTTAAAGAACTTGAAACAGCAATTATGAACTTGTCAGTTAAGGAACTATCCGAACTTACTGCTTGGCTGATAGAGTATCGCCAACAAATTTGGGATCGGCAAATTGAAGACGATTTGGAGGATGGGCGGTTAGATGCGCTACTTGATGAAGTTGATGCAGAGTATGAAGCGGGATTGGCTAAAGTGTTATGAAGCATCTGACTTTACCGCGTTTTTGGCAGTGCTATCATCAGCTACCTAAAGAAATACAAGCCTTAGCCGATAAAAATTACGAATTACTCAAAGTCGATCCGTATCACGCTTCGCTGCATTTTAAAAAAGTTGGCAGGCGAAAGCAATTGCAATCGGTGCGGGTAGGCGATAGTTACCGAGCTCTGGGAGTTGAGAAACCTGAAGGTATTGTCTGGTTTTGGATAGGGACTCATGCCGATTACGATGCAATATTAGCTCAAAAATAGAGTCCGCGATCGACTGTCACGATAGACGTTTAAAACGATTTTTCTTATTTGGAAAATTAGGCAATCAAAGTGTTGGAGAATCTAGCCAAAATGATGATTTCTAGACAAAAAAGATTGTTTGCATAAATAATTTCCCAGGGCTACTCTGCCTTCTAGAACTTTCTTCATCAGGACTTATGCAAAACCACAGAAACCGGGTTTTTTACCAAATTTGTGGGCTGTAACAAAGTATTTCGCAAAAACCCGGTTTCTGGCCACCCGTCCGACTTTTTTTATCATATATTAGGCATGGGTAGATCAAAGAAAAAGTAGGCAATTCATGAATTGCCCCTACTTTTTCGATTCAATTAGTTTCCCCAGCGAGTGGGGACACTCAAGAAACGAAACCCGTTGCGCTTCTTACAGAGAATAAAGTTTCCATTCAATTAGTTTCCCCAGCGAGTGGGGACTCAAGTTAGTCCGGCTTTTTAGATTGGAGCAAATATGTGTTTCCATTCAATTAGTTTCCCCAGCGAGTGGGGACAAATGTCATTTCAGCTATTTTACCGCCAGCCTCGCAACCAAGCAAATCCCCACTCCCCAAAATCGAACTCAGCCACTCCCCTCATCTCCCTCACGGCCAACAGATGAATTTTCGATCAAAAAGGACGATCGCACAGTGGTAAGCTACCAAAGGCATTAAAATAGTTACATCAGAGAAAAGTTAAGATGTCAGCATTAAATGAAGTTCCCTTGCTCCTGCGCGCAGCCCGTGGCGAAACCCTAGAACGCCCGCCCGTGTGGATGATGCGCCAGGCCGGCCGCTACATGAAAGCCTATCGAGATTTGCGAGAAAAGTATCCCTCGTTTCGCGAACGTTCGGAAATTCCCGAAGTGGCGATTCAAGTTTCCCTTCAGCCGTGGCGCGCGTTTCAACCCGACGGCGTAATTCTGTTCTCCGATATTGTGACACCAATGCCTGGTTTGGGCATCGACATGGATATCGCCGAAGGTAAAGGCCCGATTATCCACGCACCCATCCGCACTCAGCAGCAAATCGACGCATTACAACCGCTGAATCCCGAAGAAAGCTTGCCTTTCATCAAAACCATTCTCAAATCCCTGCGCGCCGAAGTCGGCAACAAATCTACCGTGCTCGGCTTTGTCGGCGCACCCTGGACTCTTGCCGCCTATGCCGTTGAGGGTAAAGGTTCCAAGGATTATGCGATTATCAAAAACATGGCATTTTCCGATCCAACTTTACTACATCAGTTGCTGTCGAAATTTGCCGATGCGATCGCCGTTTATATGCGCTACCAAATCGACTGCGGCGCGCAAGTAGTCCAAATGTTCGACTCCTGGGCTGGCCAACTTTCCCCCCAAGACTACGACACCTTCGCTCTACCTTACCAAAAACAAGTATTCGAGCAAGTCAAAAAAACCCATCCCGACACGCCGCTAATTCTGTTAGTAACTGGTAGCGGCGGCCTTCTCGAACGTATGGCTACATCCGGCGCGGATATTGTCAGCGTTGATTGGACGGTTGACATGGCCGACGCGCGCAAGCGTTTGGGCCCCAACATGAACGTTCAGGGAAATCTCGATCCCGGTGTATTGTTCGGTTCGCAAGCGTTTATTCGCGATCGAATTCTTGATACGATTCGCAAAGCAGGCCCGCGCGGACACATCCTGAATTTGGGACACGGCGTATTACCAGGAACACCCGAAGACAACGTGCGTTTCTTCTTTGAAACGGCCAAACAAGCTGACAAATTGCTGGCAGTTGCTGCTTGAATTTGACAGGAATTCAAACCCCAAAAACTCGTAGGGGCGGGTTCACCAACAACCTTAAAAAGTGCAAACAGGTGAAATAAACCCGCCCCCACCTCACCGAAAATCTCGTTTAACTCCTGGTAGTATAACCCGGAGATCCCCCCTAACCCCCCTTAGGTCGGGGGGGACAAGAGCAGTCAAAGTCCCCATTAAAAACGAGGAGATAAGAGCAGTCAAAATCTCGGTTTTTAAGACGGGACAAGTATTCTCAAAGTCCCCCTTCTTAAGGGGGATTTAGGGGGATCAAACCTCAACTGTCACCCTAATTTATGGCATACTGAAGCCTTAAATTCAAATCAATAACTCTCCGCCTCTCTTCCCCTATCCCTCTCCCCTTCTTCCCCCTTCCCCCTCTGCAAATGAACTCCAAAAAAATTTTCATAACGGGTGCAAGTGGCTGTATCGGTCACTACATGACCGAAACTTTGATACAACAGACAAATCACGAACTTTACTTATTAGTTCGCAACCCCGATAAATTAAAATTCGACTGTCAAGCCCGCCCCGGCATCAACATATTGCAAGGAGATATGCGAGATATCGAGCAATATGCCGAACTTTTACAAACAATAGATGTTGCAATTTTAGCAGCGACTGCTTGGGGCGGAACTCAAGAAGTTTTTGATGTTAACGTTACCAAAACTCTGCGGTTGATTCAGTTACTTTCCCCGCAAACTTGCCAACAAGTAATTTATTTTTCAACCGCCAGCATTCTCGGAAATGATAATAATTTGCTCCCGGAAGCAGGGGAAGTCGGAACAGATTATGTTCGATCGAAATATGAGTGCATGACTCAATTGTCCGAGTTAAAAAATGTGCCTCCGATTACAGCACTTTACCCCACATTAGTGTTAGGAGGAGGTGAAAACAAACCCGTTTCTCACCTTTCCTCTGGCATTCCGCAAGTCGCAAAATGGATCGGTTTGATTCGCTGGTTGAAAGCAGATGGAAGTTTTCACTTCATCCACGGGGCTGATATTGCCACAGTAGTTAATTATTTAGTCGAACATCCGGCTGCTTCGGATGAACCGCGACATTTTGTACTGGGAAATTCACCGATTACAGCCAACGAAGCAGTAGAACAAGCTTGCGCTTATTTGAATAAAAAAATATTCTTTCGGATTACTCTGTCACTGGGATTAGCAGATTTCTTTATTTGGCTGTTCCGAATTCAACTAGCTGCTTGGGATAGATTTTGTATCAGCTATCGCCATTTTACTTATCAAAATTTTGTCAATCCCGAAACTATTGGATTGCCGAGTTATTGCGGCACAATTGCTGATATGTTAAGAACTAGCGGAATTCCGGGCAAAGATTCCAAGTAGAAGCAAGTTCTGTTGCGGATTTGATAACAAGTTTAACGGATGTAACGGAATAAATGTTGAGGGAAAAGGAAGAGGGAATGTGTACCAAGCGAGCAATGTAGGGGGTTCACTGTGCAGCTTGCGACTAGGTTACTGTTTCAAGTTCTTTTTTGCCTTAATCCCCTGCTTTTTCAATGGGATTACCGTCAATTAGCGGTCAAATAGGATAAGATATCAGCATTTGCAGGTTTTTACAGGAAACTGCAAACTGATAAATTGCGCCCATGATATTTGTTTTAGGGGGTGTCACCCCTCGCCAGATATTCGATCGAGCGCAAGATCGTAATTTTAGCCTTAACATTAAGTCTTGAGAGTCGATCGAACTCTCAAACACCCCAGCCCGATCGCAAGTTGTTTACTGATGTGAGGTTTAACATATAATGCGAGTTCTTCTAGTCTACCCCCTGTTTCCGAAAACATTTTGGTCTTACGAGAAAATCCTAGAATTAGTCGATCGCAAAGTGCTCTTGCCACCACTGGGTTTGGTAACAGTAGCTGCTATCTTACCGCAAGAATGGGAATTTAAGTTAGTCGATCGCAACATCAGACAAATCACAGAAGCAGAATGGGAGTGGGCCGAGCTCGTCATTCTCTCAGCCATGATTGTCCAAAAAGAAGACTTACTAGACATCATTCGCGAAGCCAAACAGCGCGGTAAATCCGTAGCTTGCGGTGGCCCGTACCCCACTTCCGTACCTGAAGAACCCCAAGCAGCGGGCATCGATTATCTGATTCTCGACGAAGGCGAAATCACCTTACCGATGTTCGTCGAAGCGGTACTGCGGGGCGAAAAAAGTGGAATGTATCGATCGGACGGCGTGAAACCCGATGTTACCACAACTCCAGTTCCCCGCTTCGATTTGCTTGAATTAGATGCCTACGATTCGATGTCAATTCAATTTTCGCGCGGCTGTCCCTTCCAGTGCGAATTCTGCGACATCATCGTCCTCTACGGGCGCAAACCGCGCACCAAAAACCCCCAACAACTCATAGCAGAATTAGACTGCCTTTATAACTTGGGCTGGCGGCGCGGCGTGTTCATGGTAGACGACAACTTTATTGGCAACAAACGCAGCGTCAAACTATTGCTAAAAGACTTAAAATTCTGGCAAGAAGAACACAAATTCCCCTTTACTTTCAATACAGAAGCATCCATCGATTTAGCCCAAGACCAAGAATTGATGGAAATGATGGTATTGTGCAATTTCAATGCAGTCTTTCTAGGGATTGAAACTCCCGACGAAGAAAGCTTGCAAATGACCAAGAAATTCCAAAATACCCGCAATTCCCTAATCGAATCAGTAGAATTGATTGCGAAAACTGGTTTGCGAGTAATGGCTGGATTCATCATCGGATTCGACGGCGAAAAACCCGGTGCCGGTCAACGCATTGTAGACTTTGCCGAAGCAGCCGCAATTCCGAGTACAACCTTTGGAATGCTGCAAGCTTTGCCACACACTGCATTGTCGCACCGACTAGCAAAAGAAGGGCGGTTGCGCGACAAATCTGGCAACCTTAACCAGACTACTTTAATGAACTTCATTCCGACACGGCCACTCGAAGATATTGCGAGGGAATATGTCCAAGCATTTTCTGATGTGTACGATGCTGAGAAATATTTAGACCGGACTTATCGCCATTTCTTAATGTTAGGCGCACCGACTGCCAAGATACCTGCTAGAGTTCCGAGTTTGATCGATTTGCGAGCATTATTAACTGTGGTTTGGCGGCAAGGATTTAAGCGGAGCACTCGCTGGAAGTTCTGGCACCATTTGTTCAGCATTTTCAAGCGGAATCCGGCGGTTTGGGATCACTACTTAACTGTGTGTGCTCACAACGAGCATTTTCTGGAATACCGCCAGATTGTGCGGGATGAAATTGAAGCTCAATTAGCTGACTTTTTGGCTAACGAGTCTCAAACAGTGTATCAACAACCTGTTGCTGCTGAGGAAAAGGAAGTGCAAGCGGTTTAGGGTTGGAGAATTCAACCAAATATCTAGATATCTGACTTATTTAAGAAGTCGGATATCTAAATTGCTTAGGATCGTAAATTAAATAATTTACACAAGTTTGTGGGATGGGCGTCCTGCCCGTCCTTTCTGAACGGGCGGGACGCCCATCCCACAAGAATCATCAAATTGTAAGTTATTTAATTCTCATTCCTTAAACAACAATATCAGGTGGGCGATTGAAGAGATTTACCTCACGCTCAGCAATTCATCAAGCTTATTCTTGAGGTCTGGCGATGCGATTAGTGGTCTATAAACTTCACCTTCATAGGGCTTCCAAACATATCCAAGACTAAACAATCGAAAAACCGAAGATGATCCAGTTGCTTGCCAAACAGCTTCAGCTAAAACCAAGCCTGGAAAAACCAAGGCTGATTCTTCAATCAATTCGCTATAGGTTCTAAATTCGTCTACTTCCATACCAACTAAAGCATACCGAAACGGTGGAGCAAACCGCAAAGTTTGATACAAAAAGATACCTATTTCTGTCATCAAATAAGCACTTTCTGGAGTATCAATCCCAATCTCACTGATGCCACTTGGACAAACTCTACACCACCAATTTTCTTCTATATCCTGAAAACTTTCTGCCCGACATTGGGAATGTGTACCGTTTGAAATCACCCAGGAAATTTGATTGAAATATTGAGCAAATTGCTCTGCTTCAGATTGATTTGTCCCACATTCAGCCGATAAGCTAAACACCCATGCCATTGCTGTTCTCCCGTTGACTAAATTAAACTATCAAACTTTCTCCCATTCGCTTTGTGTCTGGGCCAGCGCTGCTTCATATTTCTCTAAAAGCATTGTAGCGCTTGGCAAAATACTGACATGAGTTGGACTGTCTTGTATAGCTTCAATATCTCCGACGATCTTGCTGTCGTCAATCTGCCAAAGAGGATCTTTTCCTGTGCCGCCAAATTTTGGGGGTTTGCGGAATGGTGGCAAGCCTTCGATAGAGAGGGATACGGACATTCCTTTTGTGTTTCTTATGGCTACAGTGACAGACTCCTCTGAAGACTTGCGCTCTGTTTCCAAGCGTAAATAACCTTGTTCATCCAACCATTCTTTGGGTACTTGCTCAACATCAATATCAATACCTGGTCGGACTCCCAATAGCCTCGCGTTGCGCCCTATTTTGGGTTTACCGTTTTCCTCTGCCATGCCTCGATAATAGAGTTTTGCCATCAGCGTTTCATCAGCCTAACACGATCGCCATACCAATCATAAGATAATTGCTGCATTGGTTTTATGCGATCGATCAAAATACTGGCAAAGGTGAACAGCTTTGAGGTAAACTAGAATTGCTCGAAGTTTCTGGAGTCTGATATGGAAACAACGTTAAATATTGAATATCTTACGAACAAAAACGGAGATGTAAGCGCTGTGGTGATTCCTATTGAGCTATGGCGACAACTACTACCTAATGAAGAAGTTTCGGCAGATCAACTTGCGATCGCGGTAGAAGATTATTGCATGAACAAAGCAATGGATGAAGCTGTTAATACTCCCTTGCTAGAACGATCGGAAGCCTTAGCTTATCTAGAGGAATAATCTTGGAAGTTCAATACCGTCAGGCTTTTCTAAAAGACTTGAAACAACTGAAGAGTTCGACATCATACCAACGCATCTACGATCTGGCTTTTACAACACTAGAATCAATCAACACCTTAGAGGAGATTTCTGACATTAAAGCCATGAGAGGTTATGCTGGTCGCTATCGCATCCGCATCGGCGATTACCGTATTGGAATAGAGGTTAATGAAGATGTTATAGAAGTGATGCGTGTTCTACACCGCCCTTGAATTTTATCATTATTTTCCCTAAGTATTTGGAATCTTGATTCGTTAAGGAGAAATGCGATCGCTCTTGATGCGTGATGGGCGATCGCACTCCGTACAATCATCGCAGTGTTTGGTATTTGGTGTGAAGGGCGATCGCTCTTTATTGACTATTTGATGCGATTACTCTGGTGGTTCAGTACCTAAAGGAGCTTGATGACGGTGACGAATATGTACGATCGCGACGGTATCGCCCTCCACCACAAACAGAATCCGATGGGTTCTTCCTTTACCAACCCACAGTTGTCGAATTTCCCTACCAATGATGGCAGCTTCGGGTGCAACTGAGCAACGGTAAGGAAACTGTTGCAAGGATACGATCGCATCTTGGATATCGTAATACCACTGATTTGCAGCATCAGCACTTAAATAATCGCACATCCAACGATAGGCGGTTTCAATTTCACCAAAAGCGGGTGGTTGGATTAAGACTTGATAACTCATAGACGCGGAGGAATGTTGAACTGCTGCTGTAGGGCTATCATGGCTCGATCGGCCGGAATACCTTCACCTCGATCGAAACTTTCAAGTCCTTTGCGGATGCCGATGATGGCTTCGAGGTAGTCGATTCGCTCTAGGAGTTGTTCGTAGGTATTGACTTGGGGGTGTGGAGGCGATTTGAGCGATCGCACCAAACGAAGAAGATCCGCAAGCAGTTCGTCAGGGGTGCTATCGATTTCTTGGATGAGGAGTTCTTTGATAGTCATCGTGGCATCTGGTGAAGGATTGATACTTTGATTATAACGAGTGTCGATCGCTCTTTCATTTTAGGCGATCGCTCATCAGAAATAAGAAAGGTCGATCGCTAATCCTAAAAAGTTATAGCGGAAATTCAAGCTCAAGTAAAAACTCTCCGCTAGTTCTCCACTCTTCTTTATGTAATTGTTCACTTATCTGTCGTGCAAGCCACCTGTTCATTGAAGGATAATGTGTATCAGAAACTCGCCACTGTTCTTCCTTTGAATCGCCACCCTGTCTTTTTCTTGAATCTATTTCAATCCATCTGAGGGGGCGACATTTCATTGTATCGAGTAGTAAGCGGTATCCTATTTTAAAAGTCGAATCTTCTTCGTTTTTTATTAGACTATTGATATCAATAATATGAGTTTGGAAATCAATGGACTCATAAAACTTAATTAGAAACTCCGATCCTTTATTGTCTAACAAAAAGTTAACTATGATACTATCTTTTAATCCATCAGCTTCAGGCGTTGGATAGGGTTCAGCTTCTTTTCGGAAGGTACTAAATATGGTCAAAATGGATCTTTTAATGCCACGAATTATATAAACACAAAAACCCGTAAAAATCATAAATAAATTAGATGGGTGAGGATCGATTGCACTACTAAGGATAAGAGCTAAGCCATCTATTGTTAATGCCATAAATAAAGAAACGATGGCATTTTGATCTCGCTTTTTTATGATTTTATTGTATGGAGTAACAAATCCTATTCCATCTGATTCTATATAATTTTTTTTATCTACTTTTGGATTGCCATTCCTTTTGAGAACATCTGGAGAGATTTTACTAACAGCAGAATCATCATGTTTAAAGATTTCGTCGGCTGTTTTTTCTTCTACTTTAATTTCCGAGAGACCCTTAGCTGAATCTACTTCTGGAGCCAGCTTTGAGATTTCATCGGTAATAAGCTGTTTCTTATTTATAAGAGAACTTGTTTTGGCTCCAAAGCCTGTTACGCCAGTCACACCCTGCCCTTTGCTCTCTTTTTCAATTTGATCATCGTAGTCTTTCTCTTGATTCTTCAGTCTGTTTAATTTGCTATTAATAGGTGTATAAATTTTACTGACTAGAGCATTATGTGCCTTAGTTGCAGTTTCTTTATTTCTTGTTTTCTGGTCTCCAGCTAGCTGATTATAGAACGAAAAAAAGCTTGCATAAATGCTTATAGCCGTAATAAATATAACTGAGAACCATTTTCTAATAGGTGATTCTTTAGCAGCTTGAGATAAAACTAATATAAGAAGAGTAAGTTGAATCGTAATAGCAAAAAGGTGTGCTGGATAGTTATATCCCAAAATAATTTTTGCTCCTTCTAAAGTCGTTGTAAAGCTCACAATATGCAAAAAGAACACTAAAATTTTCAATGGATTCTTTGTCGTAAATTGAAATACAACCTTGAATACAGGTTTTATTTTTTCAGTCCACGACTTTTGTTTGTCAGAATTTTTAGAATTTTCGTTTTTTCCGGATTCATTCATTAGGTTCATGTGAATATATGCTTGCAGCCAAAACAGCAAGAAGTGATTTTTATTTGACAAAATATACGAAGATGAACCCGTTTTAAGCACACTTATGACACTGCGATGGATAACGATCCAATCCTCAGTATCTAACTCCTGATAGCCACATAATTTTTAATTAGACCGTAGTTGCGATCTAACACAGTATTACAGGGTGTAAAATTGCAGGCGTTTACTCCCTGAATTTATGTTTGAATACTTTTCTATTATTCCTTAGACATCAAAGCTTTGCTAGGTAACAAATGTTCTATTTTGTCGCAACTATCTCCCCTACTTTCACTCTCTTTGATCTATTTTTATAGGGAAATGTATAAAAATGTAGTGAAATGTTGGAAATTGTAAGCTATAATACATAAAACCTCGCATCTCCCTGCCAGATGAATCTTAAAGAAATGTTAAAATTCGCTGATGATATAGTATTTGCTAAAACTGGTCAGCACCTTGACGATTTGCAAGAAGCGGTATTGCAAGGAACTCTACAACGCGAGACATACAAAGAAATAGCGAAAGATTTTGACTGTTCTGAAAGTCGCATCAGGGAAATCGGATCGGAATTATGGCAGATACTTTCAGAAGAGTTGGGAGAAGATGTTAATAAAAAGAATTTTCGTTCGGCAATGGAGAGGTTGCAAGTCTCCATATTTTCAAATGTTGTAGATTATGTTGGAGTTGGTAGCGTTAACATTTGTGGAGAAGCTAGACACTCGCCAAATATCCCAAACTCACACCCACCAAATCAGGAAACATCTAACCCAAAACAACCTCAAACCTCACATCAAGATTTAAGCGAAATGCCGGAGTTGGGTGATTTCTTCGATCGCACTTCCTCTCTCCAAACCCTCACAACCTGGATTCTACAACAAAACTGCCACCTCATCACCCTCACCGGCATCAGTGGCATCGGCAAAACATCCCTAGCAGTACAACTCGTAAAACAAATCAAAGACGAGTTTGACTACGCAGTTTGGTACACCCTAGACGAATTCCCCACCATCGATAAATTTCAATCAAACCTAATACAGCTTTTTTCCAATTCCGAAAACCTAGATTCATCCCCAACAAACCCAAAACGCTTACCGCTGATTAAGTATTTGCAAAATCATCGCTGTTTAATAGTCTTAGATGACGTTCACAACCTTTTTTGTAGTGGCGAATTGGCAGGAAAGTATAAACCAAACTACGAAGAATATCGCTCCCTATTCAAACAGATAGAAAAATTATCCCATCAAAGCTGCTTTCTGTTAATCGGTTGGGAACAACCGAGAGAAGTGACTCAATTTAAAAACCAAAATACTTCCATTCGTACCTTACAACTCGCTGGCTTAGACATCGCAGCCGGACGGGAAATCCTGAGAGATTGTGGGTTAGAAGAAATTGAAAACAGTCAAGCACTCATTCACCGCTATGAAGGCAACCCGCTATGGTTGAAAAGCGTGGCGAATCTGATTCAAGAGTTGGGAATCGGCGTGACAGAGTTATTACTAGATGATACCATATTGTTGCCGGAAGATTTGAAAGATGTTTTACACCAGCAGTTCGATCGCACTTCCGAACTAGAAAAACAAGTTATGTCATTGTTGGCTAGGGAAAATCAGCCAGTCAACCTAGCAAAATTGCTAGAAAAAGCACAAATATCATCATCAGATTTGCTCAACGCATTGCAATCTTTATCGCGGCGCTGCTTGATCGAAAAAGAAGGAAGTCTTTACACTTTGTCACCTGTACTGAGGGAGTATATCAAAGGGTTGTAACTAAAATCTAAAATCGGACTATCGCCCTGTGCTATTATAGAATGCAAAACTTACAGATATTCGAATTAAAATGTTGTATAACCTGGAATTATGCCAACTATTTTACGAGTAGGCCCTTACCGACTTTACTTTTACAGCCATGAACCGAATGAACCACCTCATGTTCACATTGACCGAGACAAATCATCGGTTAAATTTTGGTTGGAGCCAGTCAGTTTGGCAAACAACCTTGGATTTAATGCTAAAGAACTTCGGAAAATACAGTCGGTAGTACAAGAAAATCAACAAACGTTATTGGAGGCTTGGTATGGGTATTTTGGCGATTCGAGCGGACGAGAGAGTTAAGGAAATTCATTTTACAGAAGAAACAATTAGCGTTGATTTGATGGATGGACGAATCATTACCGTGCCTTTAATTTGGTATCCCAGATTGTTTAATGCAACTCCCGATCAAAGGGCAAAATGGGAAGTATGCGGAGGAGGCTATGGCATTCACTGGGAAGAAATCGATGAAGACCTCAGTACAGAAGGAATGCTGCGTGGCGCACCGGCCCCGAAGCCTTCTGCTTAACAATTTACGATTTAAGAGATTTCAAAAAACGCAGATGATTTGGATTCATCTGCGTTAATTCAGTGGTTAAATTAAACAGGATTTACGCACTTCAATCAAGAAACCGGGTTTTTACGATAATAATTCGCTGTAGCCGAGAGATTCGGAAAAAACCCGGTTTCTGGCCTCCCATGCGTAAGTCTGATTCAACTTAAATCTTGTACCAATAAAGAGATTTTCGATGGGGAGGGCGAGTTTACTTAACCTGTCTGCAAGCTTTAAGGCTAATGGCGAACCCGCCCCTACAGCTAATTAAGAATGGTGCAAGATATCAGATTAAACCGTTTTAAACTCAAGCCGCAGCCTTCTCTAAAGGAAGCACTTCAGCCAGTAATTTGTGCAAAGCCTCACCTTCAACTACTTCAGTTTCCAACAGCTTCTGGGTGATTGTTTCCAACAATTCCCGATTGGCTTTCAGAATATTCAAAGCGTGCTGGTGAGCAGTTTCGACGATTTCTTTGACTTCTTGGTCGATCGCCTCAGCAGTTGTAGCACTCACCGCACGGCGCGCATTTCCCATACCATCGCCGAGGAACGATTGTTGAGCGCGATCGTACGCCAGAGGCCCCAACACCTTACTCATCCCGTAAGTTGTCACCATTCTCTCTGCTAAATCAGTCGCCCTTTGCAAGTCATTGGAAGCGCCGGTAGTGATGCTACCAAACACGACTTCTTCAGCCGATCGCCCACCAAGCAGTGTAGCAATCTGACCGCGCAACTCCGACTCATCCAACAAGAAACGGTCTTCAGTCGGTACCTGCAACGTGTAACCCAATGCAGCCATACCACGCGGGACGATCGAGATTTTCGCCACTTCGCCGCCGCCAGTCATCACAGCGCCAACCATTGCGTGTCCAACTTCGTGATAAGCCACAATCTTTTTCTCCTTTTCGTTGAGCACCCGGCTTTTCTTTTCCAAGCCAGCTACAACGCGCTCAAATGCCTCATAAAAGTCTTCCTGCGCCACAGTGAGACGCTTGTTGCGAGCGGCTAGCAAGGCAGCTTCATTGACCAAATTTGCCAAATCTGCGCCCGAAAAACCGGGGGTGCGAGTGGCGACGGCTTTTAAGTCAATATCCGGGCCCAACTTCACTTTTTGCGAGTGAATGTTCAAAATAGCTTCGCGGCCAGACAAGTCCGGGCGATCGACTAAAACTTGGCGATCGAAACGGCCTGGGCGCAACAAAGCAGCGTCCAAACTTTCCGGGCGGTTCGTTGCAGCAAGCACAATTACCGTAGTATTGCCCGCCGCAAAACCATCCATTTCAGTTAATAGTTGATTCAGAGTTTGTTCGCGTTCGTCATTGCCACCAAACGCAGCATTAGTGCTACGAGATTTGCCGATAGCATCCAATTCATCGATGAAAATAATACAAGGAGCTTGCTTCTTAGCTTGCTCGAATAAATCTCGGACTCTCGCAGAACCGACACCGACAAACAATTCTACAAACTCGGAACCGGAGATGCTGAAAAACGGTACACCAGCTTCACCAGCCACTGCTTTTGCTAACAGCGTTTTGCCAGTTCCCGGCGGCCCAACTAACAGCACGCCTTTCGGAATTCGCGCGCCAATTGCCGTAAATCTGTCTGGAGTTTTCAGGAATTCAACAACTTCGACCAACTCAGTTTTAGCTTCTTCTACTCCGGCGACATCAGCAAACGTAATTTTCGCCGATTCACCTTCGACGTAGACCTTAGCTTTGCTTTTGCCGATCGAGAGCGCACCCTGTGGCCCGCCACCGCCCCGGTTCATGAAAAATTGAAATATTGCCACAAAAATCAGCGGCGGAACCACCCAGCTTAAAACACTGCCGATCCAGCCATTTTTTGAAGGGGGAGTTGCTGCAAATTCGACGCCTTTTTCTTCCAAAAGTTTAGGCAGTTCCAGGTCAAAAATCGGGGTGGTTGACAGAATTTGACCGGGTTTTTCGCCTTCGCCTTTGAGTTGGTAGCGAATTTCATTTTGACCAACCGAAGCTCTGACTACATCTTGTTCTTGGACTTGATGAACGAACAAGCTGTAAGGCACTTGGGGAATTTGTGGCCCGAATAAATTGGGCAAAAAGATGTTTGCTAGCAGAAACAAACTTGATAGCAATAACAAGACATTGCTAATTTGCCGAAAACGAGGGGGTTGAGGCTGGTCTTTAATTGCCATTGATAACTTTCATCCTTGAATTTTAGTTAGTTTTATTCATTTATTTTCTCATCAAATATGCACGCAGTGTCAAGCGGATTTCCTCACTCGATCGGTCGGTTAACCCGGTAGCACGGATTTGAGATTTAAAACGAACCGCGAAGACGCGAAGGACACAAAGGAAGAGAGGAAGGGAAGAGAAGAGCGTTATAGTTGTGCAGGGTTGGTTAATAGTTACTTAGTGGTTATTACTTTATAATCGCTCGAAAATTCTCTCGTTCTTTTCTACCTTCGCGTTCTTCGCGTCTTCGCGGTTCGTTATCCCTATGCAGATTCTGGGTTTAACTAAATAAAAATCGACTGCTGGAGTTTCCCCCAGCAGTGATGGTAATTAGGTACTGAGAATTAGGAATCCTTGCAGACTTTGACCAACAACCGAATCTCCCGAACGAACAGTGTCAGCCCTACTATCGTCGCTAAAGCAATACAGCTTGAGGCAATCTCCGGCTGTAAGTTGATCGTTGGGGGAAAGGTGAGGCTGGGCTGCTGTTGCTGCACAACCTGGGTGATGCCGTTGTAATTACCGTGTTCCATTTTTGTTCTCCTTATCATCAATTACTTCGAGCGATTTGTTTTTGTTGAATTTAGACATCAGTTATCGCCCTATTTAGGTGTGAAATCGCCCCATTTAGGTGTGGATTTGTGGCAACCAAACAAAAAGCAAAAAGCCGGGAACACTTGGCGTTCCCGGCATGGGGTATTGATTAAATTGTTGCTTTTTTTTCATTGTAAATAGCTCTCCTCAACTTGTCAAGCGTTTCGTTAACGCCCGTTTTTTTCCATAGCGATATCCCTATTTAGGTGTGCATTTGTGGCAACGCTAAATAACTGCACAAAAACCAAAAAGCCGGGACGAATTGGCGTCCCGGCTTGGGTTGAAGTGATTGTATTTTTAGGTTGCGTCTATTGTAACACATTCTTCGCAAACTCTTCCCGTCCAGAAACTAAATTAGCTGGAACACCATTGGGAAAATTTTCCGTGATTAAAGCTTGCAACTTTTCAACTCGATTTCCAGGGTTCGGGTGAGAGCTCAAAAACTCCGGCGATCCCCCTCCCTTACTGGCAGCACCGAGAATTTGCATTACTTCCACAATACCTTGAGGATTGTAACCCGCCTCGGTCATGAACCGAAAACCGAGCCGATCGCTCTCAAGTTCATCAGACCTACCGTACCGCAAACTAGCCACTTGATTGACAGCTTGAGCAATTAATGCTGCTTGCTGTCCGCCACCGCGTTCGTCGCTAGCAGCAACCCCCACAGCCGTTACTAAAGACCTACCCAACTGCTGTTTTGCCAAGTGTTCCGCACCGTGTCGCCCGACAACGTGACCGGCTTCGTGTCCCAGTACAGCGGCCAACTGCGCCTCGGAATTCAGCCGTCGCAGCAGCCCCGCAGTGATGAAAACTTGTCCTCCCGGTAGGGCAAAAGCATTGACTGTTTCGGCGTCTCGCAGCAGGTGAAATTCAAACGGATAGGGCGCTTGTTTCGCCGTTGAACCGTTGACTACCTGTTTTCCGACTCGATCGACATATTGTTGAATACTCTGGCTAGGATAAAGCCCGCCGTACTTGGTCGCCATTTGCGATCGCGATTGCAATCCTAAAGATATCTCTTGTTGGGGAGAAAGCTGCACCCGTTGTTTCTCTCCAGTTACGGGATTTTGTACGTCGCTTGTATAATAGGTGATTGCGCCAAAAAACGCCATTAACAGCCCGATCGCAGCCCGGAACAAAAACTTGTTCATAGCACTTCACCTGAAAACTTTAGGAAGTAGAATACTAGACTCGCAAGTACCTCCACATCCGTCTGAAGTATCAATACTCAAAATTGGAAATTGCGAATTGGTTATTTATTACGACCTAACGAATAACAAGTAACCAATAACAAGTAACCAATAACTAATAACTAATATTAAATGTTTCAAACTACTCGCCGCCGTCTCGCTATTTGGTACACTGCTGTTACTGCTGTTTTGTTACTTGTCTTCGCCACTGGTTTCTATTTCTATGTTCGTAATACTTTGATCGATCGCATTGACGACACTCTCAATCATGTTGTCGAAGTAGTTGAGCGCACTCTGGTTATCGAACCATTATCGAACCCTACTATTGGAGATAGAACTAAGTCGCAAGTTAATATTCAAGCGAGTTTTCGAGACAGTACGGATGCAGTGGAGGATGACCATATTGATTTGGAATGGTTCAGTCCTACGGGCGAATTATTGTGGTCTACTTTGTCGGAACCGCTGAATATTCCGATTCACGCTAACCGCATGGGGGAAACCGTTTGGGTCGATCGTAAGTTGAGGTTTGAGGGAGGAGAGAAGAGGGATTTAACCGCAGAGGTGCAGAGTGAAGAAGTTAGAGATTTCGATCGTGGTTTGAATGCAAATTGGGAGGAAAATCTCCTCGATTCGAGCGCCCAAAATACAAATCGTGTCTCGACAAAACCGATTAGCATTCGGACAACTCAAAACTATTCTCTCAGACAGGTGACACAGCGAGTAGAAATCGGTCGCCAAGTTTTGGGATATTTGCGAGTCAGCCATCCTTGGTTTGAGGTGACAAAGCCGATTCACCAACTAATTCTCGATTTGATTTTGGGTGCGAGTTTAACATTGATTTGCGTGGCGGCTATTGGCTGGCTGCTGTCGGGATTGGCGATGGAACCTGTGCGGGAATCTTATGGGCGTCTCAAACAGTTTACGGCTGATGCTTCCCATGAGCTCAGAAATCCGATCGCCACTATTCAAACTAATGTCCAAGTAGCTTTGGCGGAACCGGATATTGACCCTCAGCAACATCAACAGTTACAGGTTATCGAACGCCTGACGCGCCGTTTGGGACGCTTGGTTGATGATTTGCTGTTTTTAGCGAGACAAGATAGCGGAATCGTGCAGCAGCAGTGGGTTGACGTGCCTCTTGATGCTTTGTTGATTGAGGTAATTGAAGAACAACTGGCGATCGCCACTACCCAAAATCTGTCTCTTTCTTTAGAAATAGTCGATCGACCTAACACCGAAAACAACTTTACAGTATTGGGAGATTGGGATCAACTAGCCAGACTGTTTACAAATCTCGTTAGCAACTCCGTCCAGTACACGGCCTCTGGCGGCAAAATTCAAGTAGAATTGCAGCTTGCAGCTAAAAGCAAAAGAACATCGCCGATGTTAAATCCAGCACTGCAAGTAAAAATAACAGACACCGGCATCGGCATTTCGCCAGAAGCATTACCGCATATATTCGATCGATTCTACCGCGCCGATCCCGCCCGCACCCACCGCAGCGCCGCCGGTTCCGGTTTAGGATTAGCCATCGCCAAAGCCATTGTCGAAAATCATCGCGGCCAAATCCACATCGAAAGCCAACTGTCTGAAGGTACCGCGATTACCGTCATCCTTCCCGCCCACAAATCAGAAACATCTCGCCTCTAAAACTTCTCCTTCTCCCCTCTTCCTCTGCGCCCTCTGCGCCCTCTGTGGTTAATCAAAAAAATCTAACCCTCAAAGCTATAGATTAAGTGATTCAGCACTAAAATTCAACCTTTTGGGCAGGTAGAATGCCCACCCCACAAGAGTTTGAAAAAATTCGATAGTATAAATTAGATACGCGACAGCTTAACATTGGTTGGAAAACCTCGATCGAACTCGTGAGGAGTTATTTATGTTTCGCCACAATCTACCGTTCAAAAGAATCAGCTTGCTAGCAGCCACCTGCGGGGGCTTACTCGTCAGTCTCGCAACACTTGGACAAGCCGGCGGCCCCCCGCCCCAACCAGGAAAACCCGTTTCCCAACCCGCAGCCACTCCCGCACCTGGAAAGCCCGTCAGCGAACCGAGTCCCGCTGCGAGTCCCAGCCCCAGCGGGATTCCCGCCACACCCCAAGACGCCCCCGCCCGCTTCCCGATGCCAAGTGGGCGAGTTACACCTATGGAGGGCATGGTAGTAATTAAACTCGTGAATACCACCAATGCCGTCATCAATTATCAAGTGATTGGCATTACCCCACAGCGCACTCTGGGCGAACAATCGGAAATTTTGCTTAAAAACATCAAAGTACCAATCACCCTGACTTACCAGCGCCCAGACGGCGGATTGCTGTTGGTGCGCCCGCAAGCAACCGCTACGCCAGGAATGTTGCAAGTCAGTTTTGGCGCAACAACTGACTTGGGCGCTGATACAAAATCGATGGAAGTTCAGGAAGATGGCAAGGTAATTTTGAATTAAGTTGATTGTTGACGGTTGACTGTTGACTGTTGACGGCCAAAGAGGAGACGGCATTGCCGTTTCCCTACCCCAAAATAATCCATCGAACTCGATGATATCTGTAACTCGATGAATTGTAGGGAAACGGCACTGCCGTGTCCTAATTTCGGGTAACGGGTAAAATCAACCGAATTGGATGATGAAATTACCCTAGGCAAAAGAGGAGACGGCAATGCCGTTTCCCTACCTTGAAATAATCATTAATACTCCATGACAGATGTAACTATCGCCCGATTAACCGTAGGGACACGGCACTGCCGTGTCCTGATTTCTGCCGTGTCCTAATTTCTGCCGTATTTTTCAATCGCCTAGTAACAAAGGAGGTAACTGAGTGAACGGTAAATCCTCATTGACAGCATCAATTTCCGCCTGTTCTCTTTCGTTGATTTGACCGATATAAGACTTGAGAATTTGCGCCAGACGGTTGTTATAAAATCGGTGCAAACTATAATTTGGCGTAGCTGGGAAGCCACGCCGTTTTTTGTGTCGCCCGCCGGCACCGGGATCGAAGGTTTGGATGCCCCGATCGATCGCCCATTCGATCGGTGTATAGTAACAAGCATCGAAGTGCAAGCAGTCAATTTCCTGCAAACTGCCCCAATAACGTCCGTACATTCGATCGCCCTTATACAGACAAAAAGACATTCCCATCGGCTGTCTCTCATCTTCCTTATCATAGGCGGCGACAAATAAAACGCGATCGCGATAATTGTCATGCAACTGTTCAAAAAATCGCTTAGTCAAATACTTGCTTCCCCACCAACCAAACTTGTCGCAAGTATTCTCATAAAAAGCATACATTTGCCCAAACATCGCTTGGGGAATGTCATCACCAGTCAAAGTTTTCACTAACAAACCTGCTGCTTCCACAGCCTTGCGTTCGCGCTTGATATTGCGGCGCTGGTTGGCATTAAATGCGCCTAGATAGTTGTCAAAATTTTGATAGCTTTGATTTTGCCAAATATAACTGTGGTGCAGCCAAGCGCTAAAACCGTGACGTTCCATGCGATCGCGCCAGACGGGATCGACGTACAGGAAATTGCAACCGGAGATATTGTGGCGATCGCAAAAATGGTCGATCGCACTTACCATTATCCCAGTTAACTCATCTTCATCTTCCCCATCCGCAATCAAAAATCGATAGCCTTCAGCGGGAGTAAACGGTGTCATTCCCATCAATTTCGGATAGTATTCAATACCCAAACGCTGAGCTAAATCAGCCCATTGATTGTCAAATACAAATTCGCCATAACTGTGACTTTTGACATAAAGCGGCGCGCAAGCAATCAACTGTTTGTCTCGCCAGACAGTCAAGTGATGTGGCAACCAACCATTGTTACCTGTGGCGCTACCGGAAGTTTCGAGATTGTTCAGCCAATCCCATTCGAGAAATGGCGTTTTTAGCGGCATCGCCAAGGCATCCCACGACGCTTGCGGGATATCTGCTAATTTGCTAATCCAGGCTACAGAATATTCAGGTTTCGGCTGTTTCAGCATAGGGAGATTTGAACGTAGAGCGATCGAACTTCATTAACTTAATACATTTTCTCAAAGCGCAGCCCACTGACGCAACAAATTGGCGTAGCTTTTAGCAATCAAATCAAACTCAGAGGTTTTACCAGACTTCTGAAACAATATCTGACGTGCTGTATCCAAATCGAACAGAATTTCTCGTTGAGCAGAATCTCGAACCAGGCTTTGTACCCAGGTGACAGCAGCCAGTCGCCTCCCTGCTGTCACAGGCTCTACCCGATGCAGCGTCGTCGAAGGGTAAACAATCATTGAACCTGCCGGCAGTTTATAGCCCTGTTCTCCCTGGGAACTTTCAATCACCAACTCACCCCCATCATAGGTTTCTGGCTGACTCAGAAATAGCGTCAATGACACATCAGACCGCATCAATTCCGATTGTCCCATCACCGCATTATCAACATGACTGCCATAAGACATCCCCGAATCATAGCGACTGAACAAGGCTGGACGAATCGCTTTTGGCAGCACTGCCATTTGAAACAGTGAATTCCGCTTTAGTGCTTGCGAGAACAACACTTTCAGATTTTTAACAGGCGCCGAGCCATCATCTTGAAGTTGAGTATTGTGTTTAACCAGTTGGGCGTGCCAACCTGCGGTAGTTTTGCCATCCACAAACTTGGCACTGTGCAGGACTGAGTTAATGGCATCTAAGTCTTTGGCAGTCAGAACGTCAGCAATACAGAGAATCATTGAAGGTACTTCACAAAATGTGGTTTTTCAAAATGGGAGAATCATGCTAATGTTATACGAAATTAATGCAAGTCTTTCTCATTATGGTAATGTTGTTCCAGAGAGTAGACTAGGCTGTATCTCTGATGAATATTCAGGATTAGATGTCAGGTGCAATATTTTACACGATCGCTTGTTCACTTAGTTATTGATATTTGTTGGAGTGAGTTATGAAGTTGAATGCGGTAAAAATTTGGGTAGGTGTCGGAGCTTTCGTTCTTTCAGGTGCAACTGCGGCAACTCCAGTTCGTTCAGTAGATGTAGAATTCGATCGACCATCGGTTACTCAAAGTGAAATTCCAGTCGAGAAAACAGCGAATGCTACGGGCTTCACCATTGCTCAAGGCGGCGAAGGTGGCGAAGGTGGTGGCAAGCCAGAGTTTGTGGATAAGTTGAGTGGTGCTCCATTAGTCAGTGCGCTGCGTCAAGGTGGCTACATTATCTTCTTCCGTCACGCTCAAACCGAGAAGGACTACGCGGATCAGGTGAGCGCAGTCATGGGCAAATGCGATACACAACGGATGCTCAGCGAGGAAGGCTGGAAGCAATCGCGAATGATTGGTGAAGGCTTTGAAAAGTTGAAGTTGCCTGTGGGCAAAGTGTATTCTAGTGAATACTGTCGCGCTTGGCAAACAGCGGATCTGGCTTTTGGTCGCTATGAAAAAGTGACAGTCCTCAACTTCCCCAAAGCCGAAAAATACACCGAAGCTCAAACAGCCCAAATGCGAAGTGGGATCATGCCGCTGTTAACAGCACGTCCAGCCGCCGGAACCAACACTGTAATTGTTGGGCATGATGATGTATTTGAGGCTGCGACTGGGATTTATCCTGAGCCCCAGGGGATGGCTTACATTCTCAAAGCAATGCCCGACGGCAAACTGGATATTGTTGCCAATATGTTGCCTGATGAGTGGTTGAAACTGCCGCGTTAGGTGAATGTAGGGGCGGTGGACGGTGCGTGCCCGCCCTCTAGAGTTCGATCGCACCGATAATGCAAAAACACCTCACCCCCCACCTGTTTGACTGCCAAAAGCTCCAATTTCGGCGCTAAATCCGCTAAAAAACCCTTTCCCTCCACAGGTGTCGGTGCATCCACGCCACCCAAAATTAACGGGCACACAGTCAGCCAGAGTTCGTCTATCAAGCCCGCAGCGAGCACAGACGCAACGAGTTTTCCCCCGCCCAAAATTGCCAAACGTTTGATTCCGAGGGTTTCTAGCTGTTGAAACGCATCAATCCAATCAATTTCTCCGGCTATGGTTTTGGTTGTTAAAGTGCGATCGAACATCGAAGGAAGAAGGAAGAAGGAAGAAGGAAGAAGGAAGAGGGAAGAAGGAAGAGGAGACGGCATTGCCGTTTCCCTACAGTCTGTCATCGGGTAGGGAAACGGCACTGCCGTGTCCTCTTCTTTCTTGCTGTCTGGCCTCGGAGATGGAGACGGCAATGCCGTGTCCCTACAGTCATTTCCTGTCAACAACCAGCGGGGAACTGGTTGCTGGAAAAATCGCAAGTTCGGGTCAAATTCGCGCGATCGCGAACAGACAATTTGCACTGGTTGTGGGGGCTTTCCTTGCACTTCCCTTTGTGCGATCAAATCCGGCGAAATCACTCTCATAGTGGTTCCATAGGCGCGTAAAGTGCCGTTTCCGAAGAGAACTGCGTCACTGGCGGCGACTTGTTGTTCTAGGTGGGATTTGTCATTAGCAGAACCGAATCTGGCGGCGGTGAGGGCGGTATCTGTAATTTTGCCATCGGCACTCATCGCGAGTATTACTGTTGTGTGAGGCATTCGATTTTAGAGGTTGAATTTTAGATTAGCCTGGACGCGCGGGGCCCCAGAAACCGGGTTTTTTCCGAAATACTTCGGTACAACCCACAGATTCGCGCAAAAACCCGGTTTCTTGGATTATCCCCCGCCGCTAACTCCCTCCAATCGCAGGAAATGCACCCGGCCCGATCGATCGCCCGCTACAACTGTCACTCCATCAGGGCCGATCGCACAGCCAGCAAACGCATAATCTCCGTTGAAACTAGCAACGTCTTTGCCGGTAGGCAAATCCCAGACTGTGAGGGAGTTATCCGATGAAGCTGAAATTGCCATGAGGCCGTCAGGCACAATCGTGAATGCCAATACCGAACGAGTATGACTGATCAGAGTTTTCAGTTCCCTGCTGTTGGTCAGATCCCAGATTTTGAGGGTTTCATCGTATGAAGCCGAAATCGCTGTGTTGCCGTCTGGTGCGATCGCGACTGCTGTTACCTCATCAGTATGACCGATAAGAGTGTTCAGTTCCCTACCGCTGTCTGTGTCCCAAATTTTGAGGTTGCAATCTCCTGAACAAGAAACTGCTGTTTTGCCGTCGGGTGCGATCGCGAAGGCATTTACCAAACCACTATGATCCCTAAGAATTCTGAGTTTAGTTCCGCTATCAATTTCCCAGACTGTTAAGGTTCCATCCTCTGAAGCGGAAATCGCTGTTTTGCCGTCTGGTGCGATCGCTATTGCTCGTACCTCGCTAGTACCATCGGTGAGGGTTAAAAGTTCGGTGCCTGTCTGGGTGTCCCAGATTTTCATGGTTTTATCCCTTGAAGCCGAAATCGCTAGTTTGCCGTCAGCCGAGATCGCCACATACCTTACCAGGTCAGTATGATCGGTCAAACTTCTGAGGAAAGTGGTACTGTCAATGTCCCAGATTTTGAGAGTATGATCCCCTGAAACCGAAATCGCTGTTTTGCCATCGGGTGCAATGGCGACTGCTGATACATAGCGAGCATGACCGATCAGGGTTCTCAGTATCATGCCACTGCGAATATCCCAAATTTTTAGAGTTTTATCTTTTGAAGCTGAAATCACTGTTTTGCCATCTGATGTAATAGCAACTGCTATTATCGAGCTACTATGACCGGTGAGGGTTTTCAGTATCATGCCACTGCGAATATCCCAAATTTTTAGAGTTTTATCGTCTGAAGCAGAAATCGCTGTTTTGCCGTCTGGTGTAATAGCAACTGCATATACATAGTCGGTATGACCAATGAGAGTTATGAGTTCGGTGCCACTGTGAATATCCCAGATTTTTAGAGTTTTATCGTCTGAAGCAGAAATCGCTGTTTTGCCATCTGGTGTAATAGCAACTGCTCTTACTCGGTGAGTATGACCGATGAGATTTATGAGTTCAGTTCCACTGTCTAAGTGCCAGATTTTCAGGGTTTTATCCACTGAAGCCGAAATTGCTCGTTTGCCGTCTGGCGCGATCGCAACTGCTAATACATAGCCATGATGACCGATGAGAGTTAAAATTTTGCTTCCACTGTCTGTGTCCCAAATTTTGAGGGTTTTATCATATGAAGCGGAAATCGCTGTTTTGCCGTCTGGTGCGATCGCGACTGCTGTTACCTCACCAGTATGACCGATGAGGGTTTTCAGTATCATGCCTGTGTCAGTGTCCCAGATTTTGAGGGTGTTATCCGAAGAAGCGGAAATTGCTGTCTTGCCATCTGGTGCGATCGCGACTGCATTTAATGGGCGAGTATGACCTGTGAGAGTTTGCCTACATCCTTCACCCGGCCGCTCCAAATTAGTCTTCAAAGGCCGCAGCCAAGGACTATCTTTCCACTGCTTGGCTTGTTCTAACATCCCCTGAATCTCCGGCATTTCAAAATCCATCAACCTCCCCAACAAATGCCCTGCCAGTTGCGTTTTTTCCTTCTCCAAAACGTGCGCCGACTTCCGAATTGCCCCTTGAATCAACTTCAGAGTTTCAGTTTGCCCCTTCGACAGCCAAACATCAGAAACCCCCGCCAAATCGTAATCCTCAATTAACCCTTGCACCCCGATCGCATCCAACTTCGCCTCAATAAAATCAAAATCCGTCAACAACTGATGCAACCGTTCCCCTTGAACACTCTCCGCCAAATGCCCCGGCAGAGTTTCCAAAGCATAAAGCCGCTTTTTCGGCGACAGTTTCCCCAACCGTTCTTTAAACTTACTCATCGCCGTACAAATCCCCCCACAAATTATCAGAAATTGCCGTTTCAATATCCCGCAGCGACACCCCAGCTTTCTGCACCACATCTATACGATGCAGAAATCTTTGGAAACTCGCGTGATAAATACTGTAATCCGGGGGAGTGTCGCTGCTACGCCGCAGAAACTGTTCCCAATCATCCAGAACTTCCTGCAAATCCAAAGCATCTTCCTCAGCAAAATCCGCCAAAAGATCGCAGGAAACTGGCTTGCGAGTTTTCGTCAACAAATAAATCACCTTCAACTTCCGGCGGCGCAATTCTTTATCTTTAACCGCCATTTCCATCCGCGCCCAATGCTTGTCATAATATCCTTCCAACTCCCTCGGCAAATCTTGCAAATTCACATCGCTGTACTTGCCGCTATCGATATCATTCAGCACGTAGCGCAGGTACATAAAATTATTCTGGCTTTTTTCCGCCACCGCTGCCACAAACTGTTCGCGCTGCAAATTTTGACGGTTAATCCAACTCTGAATAGACGCGCTGTTCCCCGTGCATTTATCAATATAAACCTTGACATCCGCCAAACTTTCTGCACCGTACTGCATCAAATCGAAAACTTGATGGTTTGGCAAAGGCAGAGATTCCGGCCGCTTGGAAACAATAAAATAAACATTGTCCGGCAAAGCATCTGGCAAATACAAAACATTGCTACCGCGCCCCTGCAAACTCAAATCGACTTCATCCAGGGCATCCACGACAATAATCAACTTTTTGCCGCCCAATTTAGCGCTGACTTCCCCCAACAATCGACTCAGAAAATTGCCATCTCTGGTCGCATTTTCCGGCAGTTGCGGATAATTTAGTTGATAGCGTCGAATTAACTGAGTGCAGGCATTTTCCAGAAATTGTTCGGCGCGGACAATGCCTTGAGATTGCGAGTTAAAATGGGCAACACAGCGCCGCTTCAGCAGCAGCACTAACTTCGCCATAATTGAACTTTTCCCGACACCCGGATCTGCTTCTAAAACAAAATAGCCTTTCCGATTGTTCTGCAAAAATTCCGCAATTGCTGCAAACACAAATCGCCGTCCGGTAAAGTCTTGAGTCCGATCTTGAATAATCGTTTCGCACTCGTAGGGAAGCGGCAATCGGGGCGTACCAGTATCAATAAATCGTTCCAGCAAATTCTGAATCTGCGCCAAATCATCGCGGATACCAATTTCGATCGCCTCCAACTTCACCATCACTTGACAAATCTGCTGCTGCGTCGCCACGGCCTCCAATTTGTGCAGAATCTCCCCATTTTGCAGCCCCAAATCTCTCAATTCAGTCAAAGCAATTTGGTGAAGATTCAACAGCATGGCAGCAAACTTTTCGCCTCCCTTCGCCGCATCCAGTTTCAGCACTTCCCGGTACGCTTTCGGGAAAGTTGTATACAGTTTGTCCGCCACAAATTCCACGATTTCCGCATCCAAGGATTTGCCCTCGGTGGCCGCGAATTCCCGCAGGAAATTTGCCCAATCTGCGGGTGTTAATCCGGTAACGCGATCGAACTCCTCGGCATCCGCAGAAAAAATCCCAGTTAGCTGGTCTTCGGAAATCTGTAAACCCCTTGACAAATCGGCTGTACTCGTGTTAATATCCAGCCAGTATCCGGGAGTTTTTTCGGCTAATTGATCTAAAGCCCTTTCTGGATAAGGCAATTTTTTGGTTTCGGCGATCGCAATTAATTCATCCGACTTCGCAACCTCTCTCAAAATATAGCCGATCGCCTCACCAGCCGCCTTAGTCAAATCATGATTGTCGAGAATCTTCGGATTTTTTCCCAATTTTTCCGTCATCCGATTTCCCAAGTCATTAGCGGCAATATTCCCCGCGATACCACCGGCGATCGCTGCTAAGATAGAAATGCCTCCAATTGCGATCGGGCCACCCATCATCCCTGCTGCTGCTTGAGTTCCCGGATTGGCGATCGCACTTGAAATAAGTTGCCCGACAGCCATCACCGCGCTGCATCCAATTACCCGAACTTTAGTATTAGCTAAATCTACTAACGACATAATTTAAATAGTTCTCATACTTTGCAGTAGTTTAGCGCGGGAAGATCATTAAATACAAGGTTAATTAATCAGCAAATCTAGGACACGGCAAATTCGGACACGGCAGTGCCGTTTCCCTACATCAAAATCATCGATTGCCCTCAATGAGAGATGAGAAGAGGACACGGCAGTGCCGTTTCCCTACCCCAAAATTATCGATTGCCCTCGATGAGAGGAGGACACGGCAATGCCGTTTCCCTACCCCAAAATTATCGATTGCCCTCGATGAGAGGAGGACACGGCAATGCCGTTTCCCTACCCCAAAATCATCGGTAGGGACACGGCACTGCCGTCTCCTCTTATAGGTGGGTTCATATCACCATCGCGAGATTAATTGTAGGGAAACGGCACTGCCGTCTCCTCTTATGGCTGGGCATCTCACCCAAAAAATACAATCCCCCCACCCAAAAAACACAATCCCCCCACAACCCCACAAAATCGGATTTGTAAACTTTTTTATCAACCCGATCGCACAGTTGTCATTTGATAGATAATATGAGGTTATTTGTTTTTCCATCCCCACAGATTGCACTACAAAAAAGTTTACCTTTCTTTACAAAAAGCAGACAAAAAACGGCGTGTAAAACAAAAATTCCCCTACAGACTTTAAAAGCGCCGCGCGATCGACTAAAGTGAAAAAAATGGCTTTATCCGTTTATTTATCGCAAAGGAAACAAAGCTCATGACTCAACGCGGTTCTACAGTTCGGATTCTCCGCAAAGAATCCTATTGGTATCAAGAAGTGGGCACCGTTGCCACCGTAGACCAAAGTGGCATTAAATACCCAGTTATCGTTCGCTTTGACAAAGTAAATTATGCAGGCGTCAACACCAACAACTTCGCTCTCAGCGAAGTAGTCGAAGTGTCAGCACCAAAAGCCAAAGCCAAAACAGCAACACCAGCAGCTTCTGGTGGCAAGCAAACCACCGTCGCCGAGAAAACCCGCAAAACAGGCAGCGGAGCCACCCCTCAGCAGCCGAAAACTGCCGCAGGCAGCAAACCGGGAGAGGAAATTCCTGGAAGCGTCGAAGGCGGCCCAAATCAAGGAACAGAACAGCGCTAATTGTGCCAGAACTGCCAGAAGTAGAAACTATTTGCCGGGGGCTGAATCATCTCAGCCTCGATCGAGCAATTTTGGGCGGAGACGTGCTGTTAGCCAGCTCGATCGCCCGCTCCATCTCTGCGACCGATTTTTTGACAAAACTCAAAGGAAAGTCGATCGAGCACTGGTACAGACGCGGCAAATACCTCCTGGCAGAACTATCACAATGTAGGGGCGGTGGACGGTGCGTGCCCGCCCTCCCCGCGGCTCCTTCAACATCCCCACTTGGGGGGGGTAGGGGGGGGTTCTTCCCTCCTTCAAAAGTTGGCTGGTTGGGTGTCCACCTGCGGATGACCGGACAACTCCTGTGGGCAAATCAATCCGAACCCGTGCCAAAACACGCGCGAGTGCGACTGTTCCTTGAGGGAAACCAAGAACTGCGGTTTGTAGACCAGCGCACCTTCGGGCAAATGTGGTACGTCCCCCCGGAAACAGAAGTTTCTAGCGTTATCACGGGTTTGAAGCTGTTAGGCCCGGAACCGTTTTCAGCAGATTTTTCCATAGAATATTTCGCCCAAAAGCTGCACCGGCGGGCGCGACCGATTAAAACAGCATTGCTAGACCAGTCACTGGTGGCGGGTTTGGGCAATATCTACGCAGACGAAACTTTGTTTGTGGCGGGCGTTTTGCCGACAACTTTGTGTGCCGATTTGACGATCGAACAAATTGAGCGCATCCATGCAGCCATTGTTCAAGTGCTCGACAAGGCGATCGACTCCGGCGGCACCACTTTCAGCAATTTTCTCAACGTCCAAGGTGTAAACGGCAATTACGGCGGTGTGGCGTGGGTTTACAACCGCAAAGGCCAACCTTGCCGCACTTGCTCAATGCCGATCGAACGGATAAAATTAGCAGGGCGATCGACTCATTTTTGCCCCGCTTGTCAGATATAGGCAGAAGTCAACCGATTGTAGATTGACTTCACTCAAATACTGCTTTTACTCCTCAGTCCCCCTCTGCTGGGACTTCGTTTCACTCTTAAGCGATTTCAATCGCCGAGTGATTTTAAAGGCAAATCTAGATTAAAATTTGTATACTTTTATAAACTAGATAGAACAAGCCATGGCAATCAAAAAAGGTAGCATAGTCCGCGCCGTACGCGAAAAATTGGAAAATAGTTTGGAAGCTCAAGCCAGCGATCGACGCTTTTCCTCCTATTTATTTGAAACTAAGGGCGAAGTTCTGGATGTTCGCGGCGACTATGCTTTCGTCAAATTTGGCAAAGTGCCAACTCCGAATATTTGGCTGCGGGTAGATCAACTCGAAGATTTTAAGTAACTTTAAACTGGTTCCCAGGCTCTGCCTGGGAACCGATGTCACTCTTGCTCTGCCTCGCGAAAGAAAATTGGAGGCAGAGCCTCCTGATCTGTGTTACCAGGCAGAGCCTGGTAACAAGTAATTGCGTTTTCCTTCTTCCTGAATTTCCCCCCTTGGGGGGGCAGGGGGGGTTGACTTCTTCCTTCTTCCTTCTTCTATAAAATCTAAAATCGAATGACATCTATCAATTCCACTACCTTAAATTATCCATCAACCCGCGTCTCAATTATTGGTGCAGGCAAAGTTGGCAGTACCTTGGCCCAGCGGATAGCCGAGAAAAATCTTGCCGATGTGGTATTGCTAGATATTGTCGAAGGTTGGCCCCAGGGAATTGCTTTGGATTTGATGCAAGCCAGAGGAGTTGAACGACACGATCGCCAAATTGTCGGTACAAACAATTATACAGATACAACCAACTCCAACATTATAGTAATTGCCGCTGGAATACCACGCAAGCCCGGTCTCAATCGAGAAGATTTAATTAAAATTAATGCTAAAATTGTCACCGAAGCCGCACAACAGGCGATCGCCCATTCCCCCGAAGCAATCTTAATCGTAGTCACAAATCCCCTCGATGTCATGACCTATTTAGCCTGGGAAGCTACCGGTTTGCCAAAACACCGAGTCATGGGTATGGCTGGCATTCTCGACTCCTCCCGCTTTCAAACTTTTATTGCAATGGAATTGGGCATTTCGATTGCTGAAATTAATGCAACTGTCCTCGGTTCTCACGGCGATTTGATGGTTCCGTTACCCAGTTACTCAACTGTCAACGGTATTCCCATCAGTCAACTTATGGATGCAGGGGCGATCGCCCGTTTAGTCGATCGTACTCGCAATGGTGGCGCCGAAATAGTCAAATTGATGCAGACTTCTAGTGCATATTTTGCCCCTGCATCTTCTACCTGTTTGATGGTGGAATCAATTCTCTTAAATCAGTCTCGAATCTTGCCTTGCTCAGTTTATTTGGACGGTCAATACGGCGTGCAAAATATCTTTTTAGGTGTTCCCTGTCGCTTGGGATATCAGGGAGTCGAACAGGTAGTGGAACTAGAACTCAGCGATACCGAAAGAGCCGCTTTTCAGGATTCGGGAAAACTGGTTTTGCAAAGTATTGAGGAAGCCAGATTGATACTGAAAAATGCTGATTAAGCAAGTATAGCAGAAGTCCGACTTCCTTCTTGCTTCAGCATTCTGCATTTTGCCTCAACTCTTTGACCTAAAACTCACCTCTGCTGCGGTGCATTTTAATAAATTCAAGAAATAAAAGCAGTAGCATAAAATAATCCGAGTGCAAGGAAAGTTATCTAAAAGATCCGAGTGCCCCAAAGGCTGTATAAAGTAAAAATTAGGATAGATAAATCGATAACTAGCTAAAACTATAGAAAAGGCGCTGGGCTAAATTTAAACAAATTTTAATATAGGCGCTCCCAACAGGATATTCGATCGCCAAGCCAACAAAACCATTCATCGAATTTGCAGTCATAATAAAAAGGTGACAATTGCAACCGCTCTCGAACGAAAAAAATGTCAAAATTAGTCAGGGCGATCGGTGCGCCGCCGCCATGAAACCCAGTTTCTCGTTTCCACTTTCGGATCTTCCCTGACTTAATTTCCTGGATCGATCGGGTTGAGAGGTAAGTTTTGTTACTATCATTTTCAATAATTGACAATTTATGCAGCAGCCGATCGCCCGTTAGCGAAGCCCTCGAAGAGGATCGCCCGATTTATCACAAAATATACGCAGTTGGGATACTCGATCGACCTCCCAATCTAGAAAAAATACGGAAATGTAGTCTGAGTACCTGCTCGCGTGCTAGCAGAAGCAGGAGAATTTGTCCTTTCCTCAGCCCCTGTGATTTACCATGCTCAACTTCCAGAACGAAGAAGGAATGTCATCTACCCCGATACTAAACCGCAAAATAACTACAGAAATAGCACTATGTTTCATCAATACTTGTATCACGAAGTAACCGACTTGCGTCAAAAGCTAGCTCACCTAGAAAGAGAAATGCAGTCTCAAACCTGGTTCAAAAAGCTGCAAGCACTGATGGGAGTGATTGGCAAAATTCGCGAATCCCTAGACTTAGAAACAGTATTCAAAACCACAGCCACCGAAGTCCGGCAACTCCTAAATGCCGATCGAGTCGCCGTCTACCGCTTCATCCCCGAGTCGGACTGGAACGACGGTGAAGTAGTCTCCGAAGACGTACTTTCCCAATACAGCCCATCTCTGGGCGCAAAAGTCCACGATCACTGCTTCGGCGAACAATTTGCAGCCAGTTATGCCAAAGGATATGTTCAAGCTGTCACCGACATCTACAAAGCTCGGTTGAGCCCTTGTCACCTCCGAATCCTCAAGCGATTTCAAATCCGAGCCAACTTAGTCGTACCGCTGCTACAAGGGCAACATCTCTGGGGATTGCTGTGTATTCATCAATGCGGCAAACCCCGGGAATGGCAACCAGACGAAATTGAATTTGCCAAGCAAATAGGAGAACATTTAGCAATCGCTATTTACCAAGCCGAATTGCACTTGCAAACCCAAAGGCAATTAGTAGAAATCGATCGCACGCAACAACAACTGCGCGAAAGCGAGAAAAGATATCACCAAATTCTTGACTCGATCGGCGATATGGTATTGGTCAAAGGCCCCCAATCCAAAATCCTTTGGGCAAATCAAGCATTCCGCGACTATTACGGCATGAATGAACAGGAACTTCAAGGAATCGTAGACGCACCTTTCAACAATCCTGACTATACCCTCCAATATATTAAAGATGACACCTTCGTATTTGAAACCGGACAAACTCTAGAAATTCCCGAAGAACCCGCCGTGCGACATGACGGAAAAGTGCGGCTGTTTAGTACAGTCAAAACACCGATCCACAACGAAGATGGCCAAGTAACAATGACTGTCGGTGTCTCCCGCGATATGACAGAACGCAAACTAGCAGAAGAAGCCGTCAAAGCCAGCGAAACCAAATACCGCAGCCTGGTAGAAACCTCCCAAGATATGATTTGGTCAGTCGATACTTTAGGACGCTACACCTTCGTCAACCCAGCAGTTAAATACATCTACGGTTACGAACCAGAAGAAATGATCGGCAGGCCCTTCTCGGATTTTGTGACACCAGAACAAACCCAGAAAGATTTAGAAGTTTTCGCCCGCCTGCTTACCGGAGAATCAGTTTTCCAGCACGAAACCACCCAAATCGCCAAAGATGGCAGCATGAAACATTTGATGTTCAATGCGATCGCCCTATACAACGACGCAGGAAACGTCCTTGGTACCACCGGTACAGCCACCGACATCACCGATCGCAAGCGCGCAGAGTCCGCATTGCAACACGCCAACGCCGAACTAGAGCGCAGAGTAGAAGCACGCACGGCAGAACTGCGACAGACTTTTGCCGCCCTCAGTGCCAGCGAAACCAAGTTTCGGACGATCGCGGCCACCATCCCCGGAGCCCTGTTCCAGTTTGGCATCAGCGAGGGAGTGTGGAGAGTTGACTACGTTAGCGATCGCATCTTTGATATCAGTGGCGTCATAGCCGCAGAAATGATGGGAGATATCAATACATTCATTTCCGGCATCCACCCTGAAGACTTGGAAGGCTTCCTTGCTTCGGTGAATGAAGCCGTAGACAATATCGACCTGTGGCACTACGAAGGACGGTTAGTCAAGCCCGACGGTGAGATTCGCTGGTGGCAAGGCGACTCTATGCCCACCCACAACCAGAACGGCGAAATCGTATTTTGTGGCGTATTGCTCGACGTTACGGATCGCAAAGTCGCCGAAACCGCCATCGGCAACAGCCAGCGGCAGCTCAAAGAAGCCCAGAGACTCGCTCACGTCGGCAATTGGGAACTCGATACAGCCACCGGAACAGTCACTTGGTCGGAGGAACTTTTCCGCATCTTCGGACTAGAACCGGCGGCCGCTGCACCCACCAGAGAAGAGCAAATCGCTCTGATCCACCCAGAAGATTTGGAACTGTGGGGAACCGAAGTACAGCGGGGAATTGACGAAGCGGCTCCCTTTGATTTTGACTTCCGCATTTATCGCCCCGATGGCAGCTTGCGACACCTGAACGCCTTGGGCCGCGCCGAAACCGATGCCAGCGGCTCTGTGGTAAAATTGTTCGGCACGGCGATCGACATTACCGATCGCAAAGCCGCCGAAGCAGCCCTGAGACAAGCAGCAGCCGAGTTGGAAGACAGAGTTAGCGATCGTACGGCCGAACTGTCCCAAGCAGTCGCCCAGTTAGAACAAGAAATCGGCGATCGCAAAAACGCTGAAGCAGCCGTGCAAATTTCCGAACAAAACCTGCGAACTATATTTAACAATGTCTACGATGCTATCTTCATTCATGATTTAGAAGGCAACATTCTTGATGTCAACAATCGAATGTTAGAAATGTACGGAGTTAGCGCCTCCCAAGCAACACAATTATCAGTTAAAAACGACTATTCCACGAAAGAAAATCCCGTAGCAGAATTCGGAGAAATTTGGCAAAGGGTAATAGCAGGAGAAACAGCCCGCATTGAATGGAAAGCTAGGCGTCCCAATGACAGCTCAACTTTTGATGCAGAAATTGCCTTATCCAAAATTAATCTCAATGGCAATGTTAGCATCATTGCTAACGTGCGAGATATTAGCGATCGCAAACTTGCAGAAGCCGAACTGCAACGCGCTCAACAGTTTATGGAATCAGTTCTCAAAACCATACCCGTAGGAGTCGTTGCTAAGGATGCCGAAGAACTGCGATTTGTACTATGGAATCCGGCCGCCGAAGAGTTGCTCGGTTTCAGCGCAGCAGAAGTTATAGGCAAAAATGATTACGACTTTTTCCCAACAGAAAAAGCTGATTTTTTTACCGCCAAAGACCGAGAAGTGCTCAACAGCGGGCAAATTGTAGACATCGCCGAAGAAGATGTTGAAACCAGCCAAGGAGAATCCCGGATATTTCACACCAAGAAAACATCCATACTCGGTGCTGATGGCAAACCGGAATATCTCTTAGCTGTTACCGAAGACGTTACCGATCGCAAGCTAGCAGAAATTGCCTTGAGGCGATCGTCAGCCCAACTCAAGCAGCAAGCCGATCGAGAAAAATTGCTCAACAACCTGACTACTCAAATCCGCAATTCCCTCGACTTCGACAGCATCATTGCAGTCGCAGTTAAGCAAATTCGCGCTTTCCTTTCAATCGATCGCTGCAATTTTGCCTGGTACCGCGACGACAAGAACGATCCTGTTTGGGAAATTATTCAAGAATCTCGCAGAAGAGAACTTCCAGATTTAACCGGTTCCTATCCAGCTTCTAACTTTGGCACTCTCGGAGAACAGCTATTGCATCTAGAAACCCTACAAATTGATGATATCCAAGCCCTAGCAGACCCTCTTTGGATCGAGTGTCTTAGTTCTATGGGCTACCAATCTATGTTAGCAATTCCGATGCAGGCACTTTCGGGAGTTGTGAGTGCTGTTAGCTGCTCCCACTCCGCTGCTGTGAGACCTTGGACTGAAAGCGAAGTCGAATTACTGCAAGCGATTACAGTTCAATTGGCGATCGCCCTCAACCAAGCCGATCTTTACGCCCAAACTCGCAATAAAGCTCAAGAATTAGAGCAAACTTTGCAGCAATTAAGAAGTGCTCAATCTCAGCTAATTCAAGGTGAAAAAATGTCCTCTCTCGGTCAACTCGTGGCAGGAGTAGCTCACGAAATCAACAATCCAGTTAACTTTATTTACGGCAACCTTACCCACGCTAACGAGTACACTCAAGACTTGCTGCACCTGATCGAACTTTACCAAAACCACTATCCCGATCCAGTCCCAGAAATACTAGACGAAGTAGAAGCTATTGAACTCGACTTTCTGATGGATGACTTGCCGAAACTGCTTTCCTCAATGAAAGTCGGTGCAGACAGAATTCAGCAAATCGTGGCATCTCTCCGCACGTTCTCCCGCATGGACGAAGCAGAAATGAAAGCAGTCAACATCCACGACGGCATCGATAGCACCCTGATGATTTTGCAGCACCGGCTCAAAGCCAAACACAATCATCCAGAAATTCCGGTGATTAAAGAATACGGTCATTTGCCTTTGGTAGAATGTTATGCCGGACAGTTAAATCAAGTGTTTATGAATGTTCTAAGCAATGCTTTAGATGCTTTGGAAGAAAGGGATTTGCGGCGTTCGGCTGAGGAAATGCGGCAAAATCCTAGTATTATTTCCATCAAAACTGAAATGCCCAAATCCGATCGAGTTCTGGTTCGGATTGCTGACAACGGGCCGGGAATGCCAGAGAGTGTCCGCAATCGACTTTTTGACCCGTTTTTTACTACGAAACCCGTTGGTAAAGGTACTGGGATGGGTTTGTCGATCAGCTACCAAATTGTTACAGACAGACACAACGGCTCTCTCCAATGCACTTCTTCGCCGGGAAATGGTGCAGAATTTGCGATCGAGATTCCGCTGAAAACTAGCTGTTAATTTGTTAGTTGTTAGTTGTTAGTTGTTAGTTGTTATTGGTTATTGGTTGGGATGGGTAATATCAAATCCGGTTGCATCGGAATGATATAAACGGAGGACACGGCAGTGCCGTGTCCCTACAATTAATGGGGGTAGGGACACGGCACTGCCGTGTCCTCGGTATCATTCCCGCGCAGCCGGAATTGATATCATATCAAATCCGCTAGCATCGGAATTGATATTACCCGAAAGCAGGACACGGCAGTGCCGTTTCCCTACAATGAATCGGGGTAGGGACACGGCTCTTCGAGTCTCCCTACCGAAAATAATATTGTAGGGACACGAGGAAGGGCAGTGCCGTGTCCTAATTTTGGCTAATAATTCCGATGCAACGGGAAACAATATAATTGGTAATATCCATTCCTCTTCCACTCAGCTATGACTGTTGACTATGAATCCAATGCTATAGTAATGGGAGATTTTACTTAATTGAAATAAAAAAAATTGCCGTTTTTTTGAAGGTTAAAGGCTTGACTTCCAGCATTTAATGAAGTATAATCTAATAATGGGAGTGGTGGAAAAATTTATATTTGTGTCACCACTCCCATTATCTTAATAATACCACAAGGAATCCACCAAAGTCAATAGGCAATCCTTCTTTTTTAGGGCCGAGCAATTATTGACTGTCAGCTCGAATTATCACACTCGCCTTCTGAGATACGGAAAAATTATATCAATTCCGGTTGCACTCAGACATGATGTTAACAGTTAACAGTTAACTGTTAACTGTTAACTGTTAACTGTTGACTGTTGACTGTTGACTGTTAACTGTTGACTGTTTTAACAATACCGATGCAACCGGAAACGATATTATTGTCCCGTCAGCACTCCTATCATCCGATCGCCGAAGCAGAAATATCCTCACCGCCCACCCTAGTGCTGTTACTATCTCTTAAGTGCCTTCGCGGTTGCTATAATTGATAATTAGAAATAACCACTAAAAACTAACAACCAACAACTAACCCATAACTAACAACAAACAACTAACAATCGATTTTTGTAAGCATTTCAGTGATAACATTACTATCCAAAGGTTTAGAAAACCAATATCCCTGAGCCAGTTCGCAGTCGAGTTCTCGAAGCTGTGCTAACTGTTCGGCTGTCTCAACACCTTCGGCGATCGCATTCAATCCCAAATTGTGAGCCAAAGTTACGATCGCCCGCACAATCTGCAAAGGCTGGCCCCCGTCGTCACCGTTTTCTACAGCCCCCAAGCGGCTTACAAAAGATCGATCGATCTTCAGCGTATCCAGCGGAAAGCGGTGCAAGTAACTCAAAGACGAATAGCCAGTACCAAAATCGTCGATCGACAATCGAATATTTTTAGCTTTCAATTGAGCCAGTACAGTATTCGCTTTCGTCACATTTTCCACGATCGCACTTTCAGTAATCTCCAATTTTAAACAGCTTGGATCGCAGCCTGTTTCTGCCAAAATTTCAGTGATTTGCTCCAACAAATTCGGCATACCTAGCTGTTTAGGAGAGAGATTGACACTTATTGTTAATTGAGAATTGGGAATTGGTAATCGGTAATTGGTAATTGGGAATTGGGAATTGGGAATTGGGAATTGGGCATTAATCTTCCCTCTTCCCTCCCCCCTTGGGGGGGGTTGGGGGGGGTTCTTGTTCCCTCCCCCCTTGGGAGTTGGGGGGGATTTTTCTTCCTTCATTAACATTTCTTGCCAGAGGCGTAATTGCCGACAAGCTTCCCGCAGCACCCAGGCTCCCAGAGGCACGATCAAACCTGTTTCTTCAGCTACAGGAATAAAAGTAGACGGGGACACTAGACCGCGAACTGGGTGCTGCCAGCGCACCAAAGCTTCAAAACCCTCGATCGCACCGCTGGCGATCGAAACAATCGGTTGGTATTGCACAATAAAGTGCGAACATTGATCCTTGCTTTTGCCTAATTCCTCTTTCCCAAAAATAGCCAACCGCAGGTCATTTTCTAACTGCAACAGCGATCTAGTTTGGTCGTGCATCGCCAAATTAAACACCTCGTGGCGGGCCTTTCCCAAAGCTTTAGCGTGGTACATCGCAATGTCAGCATCGCGCAAAAATTCTTCCGGGTGACTGTACAGATTCGATTCGCCGCTGTCGTCGGCTGCTGCGACTTCGCCTCCACTGAAAACAATGCCAATGCTAGCGGTAGTAAATACTTCGTGCCCTTCGAGATTAAACGGCATCGTCAGTTCTGTTTGTATCCTGTTAGCTGCTTGGGTGGCGTCGCTGAGGCTCTGAATATTGTCTAGCAGCAGGGTGAATTCGTCTCCCCCCAGCCGGGCGACGGTATCAGAAGCCCGCACGCAGGTTTGTAGCCGGTGCGCGAGGGCGACTAGCAGTTTGTCTCCTAGAATGTGTCCTAAAGAATCATTAACTACTTTGAAGCGGTCTAAATCTAGGAAAAGTAAACCAAATTTGTAATCGGGGGACTGTTTGGATCGGCTGATGGCTTGTCTTAGCCTGTCGATGAACAAAACGCGGTTCGGCAAACCCGTAAGCGCATCGTGAAAAGCACCGTGCAGCAGTTGCCGTTCTACTCGCTTGCGCTCGGTGACATCTCTGATAATCATCTGGGCGGCGGCTAAGCCTTGATAAGTAGCAGGAATGCCGGCAACTTCAACGTCGATGATTTGTCCATCGAGTCGCATTAGTTTTTCTTCGGCTAGGTCGATCGGCTTATTTTCTGCCTCGACTTGCCGAATCCGCTTTCTGGCTTTTTCCACATAGTTTGGATGCACGAAATTCAATACCGGAAAGCCGATTAGCGCGGACGGAGAGCTCGCGCCCAGGAGTTTAGCGCCTGCTGCATTGATGTAGGCGATTTTCCCTTGACTGTGAACGGCGATCGCTTCGGGAGATAGTTCTACTAAACTGCGATAGCGTTCTTCACTTTCTTGGAGAGATACTATCAACTCGCAGCGCTGTTTTTCGGCTTGTTGGCGTTCGACTTCCATTTGGTGAACTGCCAGAATTTTACCGATGCTTTGAGCCATCAATTCTATGATTTCTATTTCCTGGTACTCAAAATCTTTTTTCTTGATTTCTGCCGAACTAAAACTCAACGTGCCGTAAATTTTATTATTAACAAATATCGGCGTTCCGATGTAAGATTCTGACTTGCATTTTTGATAAGCTGGATGTGCGAGGCTCTCAATTTTTGCTGCCATATGAGAACACGCAACTGTTTTCTGAAGTTCGATCACCTGAGCGCAGTAAGTATCCCTGAGATTCAATTCTAAGCCGCGCACAAAGTCTCCTAAATCATTTTTTACCGCCTGCACGATAAAAGTTTCCTTCTCAACTTCAGCCATGATGCCCATAGAAAGTCCAAACATCAAACAGCCTGCTGTTAGATAATCGTCAATCAGTTCCTCAAAGTTTTGATAATGATAAGTTGTAATTCGGTGCAAGTGTTTGAGATTAGCGCTAAAAGCGGCTAAAGCTTGAGAGTTTAAAAATAATTCTTCTTCCGATCGCTGGCGGTCGGTGATGTCTGTTTGTACTCCAACAAAGTGGGTTAACTGTCGCCGCGAGTTGTACACCGGAGCGATCGACAGTTCGTTCCAAAAAGGCGTGCCATTTTTCTGGAAATTACGCAATATAACTTGGCATTCTTTGCCTGCTTCAATAGCTTTTCGCAACTCTTTGACAGCGGCCTGATTAGTGGCGTTGCCCTGTAGAAAGCGACAATTTTTACCAATTAATTCGTCTTGGTCATAACCCGTGATCCGCTCAAAACTTGGATTGACATAAATGATCGGATTGTCGGCAACTGTGGCATCGGCGATCGCAATGCCGTTGCTGCAACTTTCGATCGCCCTTTCCATCATTTGCAGCCGTTCTTGCGATCGAATCCGCTCGATCGCCGTGGCTAACACGTTGGCGATCGCTTCTACAAAATAAACGTCATCTTGACTGAAAACCCGCTCTTGGTTAGTGTGAACTCCCAAAACGCCCCAGACGGGGGACTCGGAAGTGTTCGCTGGTTCTGCTTGTCCCCAGTTTCTCCCCAGTCCCCGATTGCCGGGAACGATGACAGTCACGCCGCTAACGGCCTGGTGGTTGTGCAGCAGCGGCGACTCGCTAAAGCGCGTTTCCACCCGCAAATCTTCGACGATCGTCGGTTGACCAACTAGCAATGTGTAACCTGCTTGCGATCGGGCATTCGCGATAACAGTGGCGCTACCGACAAGCCCCGACTCCCAGCCAACCCCCGATCGCAACAGAAAAGCATCACCTGATGGCAAAAGTTCCAACAACTGACAAAAATCGACATCCAGGGTTTGAGCAATTAACACCGCAGCTTTGTCCATCAGTGCTGACAAATCTGTTTCCGCCAGGGCCTGCTGTCCCAAGTAAGCCACGGCAGCTTGCTGACGGGCCCGCAAGTGGATTGACGCGAGCAATTCCTGCTCCTTCGCGGCGGCTCGCTTGCGCTCGGTAATGTCGCAGAACACCGACAGGAGAACTTTTTCCGACTGCAATGTCAGGTAGCGAATCGAGACACTTACCCAAAACAGTGTGCCGTCGGCCTTTTTTGCGCGGACTTCTGCCTCGCAGACGCGCTCGTTGCGGGTGAGTTCCTCCAGTAGTTTCTGGCGGTCTGCGGGGTTGCTGTAGAATATTTCAGCTTTTTGATCGTGGATCAAATCTCCGGGTTTGAGTCCGAAAAAAATACTGCATAAATCGTTGCCATAAAGAATTTTGCCATCAGCCGGACTGCTGATCAGCAGTGGTACCGGCATCGAGTCGGCGATCATTAGAAATAATTCTTTAGTTTGTTGCACCGCGAACGGCATTCCTGTGTTGAAGGCACAGCCCTGAGAGTCTTGGGGGATAATTTCGAGTTTTTGATTGATCCATTGCGATAATCTATTTTGCACAGATCGGGACTCCTGTAGCTCCGAAGCGGAGAACTGTGAACTGGTGATAACTGGCGATTCCAAATGCAGAGGACGATCGACACTTGAAATCCCCGCACAAGATCAATCTTAACTAAAAGAATGCAACACACGTCCCCAAACTGCCGGGTACGACTGCCTGGATGTACAGATCGCATCTGTCTTTGGTATTGAAATCTACTGTTTCTGAACTTGCGTTAAGTTCAGATAAGAGCGGGTTACTTTCCCAGATGTGGACACAAGCTCCTAATCTGAAAGGTAAACTAATCTGCTTGCCAATCACCAAATCCGATCCGAGGAGACACGATAAATGCTTGAGTCTTACCGCCAACAGGCTGCTTTACGAGCCAATCAGGGAATTCCACCACTGCCATTAGATGCTCAGCAAACCTCAGAACTTTGCGAACTGCTGAAAAATCCCCCAGCCGGGGAAGAGGAATTCTTAGTCGAATTATTGCGCGATCGCGTGCCGCCCGGAGTAGACAACGCAGCCTACGTCAAAGCTGGTTTTTTAACCGGTGTTGCTAAAGGCGAAATCCACAGCCCCCTAATTGCTCCCAAATGGGCAGTTTACCTGCTGGGGACAATGATGGGCGGTTACAACGTCCACTCCCTAATCGATTTGCTGCATCCCACAGCCGAAATTGCAATTCCCGCCACCGCAGCCCGGGCCTTGAGCAAAACCCTGTTAGTATTTGACGCTTTCCACGACATTCTGACATTATCCGATACCAATCCTTACGCCAAACAGGTAGTCGATTCTTGGGCTGATGCAGAATGGTTTACGGGTCGTCCTGTGTTAGAAGAAGCGATTACCGTGACTGTCTTCAAAGTGCCGGGAGAAACCAATACCGACGACTTGTCGCCCGCACCCCACGCTACCACGCGGCCCGACATTCCCCTGCACGCTTTGGTAATGCTCGAAAGTAAGATGCCCGGTGCTCTGCAAACCATTGCCGAATTGAAGCAAAAAGGCCATCCCGTAGCCTACGTTGGCGATGTTGTCGGCACCGGTTCCTCGCGGAAATCGGCGATTAATTCCGTGCTGTGGCACATCGGTAACGATATTCCGTTTGTGCCCAACAAGCGCAACGGCGGTTATATTTTAGGAAGTGCGATCGCCCCGATTTTCTTCAATACGGCTGAAGATTCCGGTGCATTGCCGATCGAATGCGATGTCGCCAAAATGGAAACCGGCATGGTAATTACCATCCATCCCTACAAAGGCGAAATCACCAACCCCGACGGAGAAATCATCTCCACCTTCACCCTTAAACCAGACACAATACTAGACGAAGTGCGCGCCGGCGGCCGCATTCCGCTATTAATCGGACGCACCTTAACCGACAAAACCCGCGCCGCTTTAGCACTAGAAACCAGCACTATTTTCACCCGCCCCACCATCCCAGTAGATACCCACAAAGGCTTTACTTTGGCCCAGAAAATGGTTGGCAAAGCTTGCGGTTTAGTTGGGGTTCGTCCCGGTACATCCTGCGAACCAGTAATGACCACAGTCGGTTCCCAAGATACCACTGGGCCGATGACTCGGGACGAATTAAAAGAACTGGCTTGTTTAGGATTTAGCGCCGATTTGGTAATTCAAAGTTTTTGCCACACCGCCGCCTATCCAAAACCAGTTGATGTCAAAACTCACCACGAATTGCCCGATTTCATGTCACAACGTGCCGGCATAGCTTTGCGTCCCGGAGACGGCATTATTCACTCTTGGCTGAACAGGATGTTATTGCCGGATACAGTGGGAACCGGCGGCGATTCTCATACTCGTTTTCCTTTAGGAATTTCATTTCCGGCGGGTTCGGGATTAGTAGCATTTGCTGCTGCTTTAGGCGTCATGCCTTTGGATATGCCGGAATCGATTTTAGTGCGATTTAAAGGCGAATTGCAGCCCGGAGTAACGCTCAGGGATGTTGTGAATGCAATTCCCTACGTGGCAATCCAAAAAGGTTTGCTGACAGTCTCGAAACAGAACAAGAAAAACATCTTTTCCGGGCGGATTATGGAGATTGAAGGTTTGCCCGATTTGAAGGTCGAGCAGGCTTTTGAATTGACTGATGCTACGGCCGAGCGTTCTTGCGCTGGATGCACGATTAAACTGAGCGTGGAGACTGTTTCTGAATACATTCGTTCCAATGTCGCGCTGCTGAAAAATATGATGGCGCGGGGCTATGAAGATGCGCGGACTATGATGCGCCGCGTGGCGAAGATGGAGGAATGGCTGGCAAATCCGGTGCTGCTGGAGGCGGATGCTGATGCGGAGTACGTTGAAATCATCGAAATCGATTTGAACGAGATTACAGAACCTATCGTGGCTGCACCCAATGACCCGGATAATGTTAAGTTGTTAAGTGAGGTTGCGGGCGATCGGGTGGACGAAGTATTTGTCGGTTCTTGCATGACAAATATCGGTCACTACCGCGCCACTGCGAAAGTGTTGGAAGGTTCCGGGGAAGTCAAAGCCCGCCTGTGGATTTGTCCACCAACTCGCATGGACGAACAACAACTCAAAGAAGAAGGTTACTACAGCATTTTTGGCGCTGCTGGAGCTCGTACAGAAATGCCCGGTTGCAGTCTTTGTATGGGAAATCAAGCACGAGTCAAAGATGCCACAACTGTATTTTCAACATCGACTCGAAACTTCAACAACCGCATGGGGAAAGATGCACAAGTTTATCTCGGTTCCGCCGAATTAGCCGCAGTTTGTTCGTTGTTGGGTAAAATTCCCACAGTCCAAGAATACATGGAGATTGTAGCGAAAAAGATTAATCCTTTTGCTGACGATTTGTATCGCTATTTGAATTTCGATCAAATTGCTGGTTTCGAGGATGAAGGGCGAGTGATTGCTTTGGAAGATATGCCTCGGATTGAGGATCTTTTGGGAATTCCCGAAGGCGTGTTGAGCAAGTAATATCATTTCTGAAAAGTTGGGCTGTGTTAGGGACTCAGGCAAAGCCAGTGTCCCTACCGATATCGCCTTCTATCTACACGCAACCTTACTTTTAAGAATTGGTAAGCTGTTCCGCCTTCCCTCTTCCTTCTTCCCTCTTCCTTCTTCCCTTTTCCTTCTTTACCTCTTCCTTATGTCAAACAAATCAAATCAACCACTGAAAGCATCCCATTTCGCACTCGAAGCGCTCAAAACCATCGGGTTAAGTCTATTTTTCGCCTTTGGCATTCGTACCTCTGTAGCACAATCGGTTTTTATCGCCTCCGGTTCCATGAAGCCTACACTAGAGATTGACGATCGCCTAATTGTAGACAAATTAAGCTATCACTTTCAAGAACCGCAGCGAGGTGATATTGTGGTATTCTCAGCGCCAGCACAGGCATTAGCTGTGTGCGGTTTGCCGCCCAATTTTGGCGATCCTTTTATTAAACGGGCGATCGGGCTACCGGGCGATCGGGTTGAGGTAAAGTCAGGTAAAATTTACGTTAACGGACTGTTACTGCAAGAATCCTACCCAGCAAAATCGCCCCAATATAGCTGGGGGCCTGCTACAGTACCACCAAAATCATACTTAATGTTAGGCGATAACCGGAATAATAGTTGTGATGGGCATTATTGGGGATTTGTCCCGCGCGATCGGATAATTGGTAAAGCGATTGTTCGTTCTTGGCCGATCGATCGCATGGGTAATCCTAATGCTAGGTAAGAAACCCGGCGGTTGGAAACCGCGGCTACACAGACAAAACCTGCCTCCGCAGGTTGGGAGATTGATGGTTTTATCGGGGTTCTGGTGGTTGGAAACTCCCGAAGATTAACTAATTATGGTTGGATGAAGATTCCGATCGCATTATGAACTCTCGCAGCCGTTGACGGAGGTCGATCGAGCAAACTCCCTCCCAAATACAAACTTGTCGAACTTCCCCCATCCAAATTTAAAGCCTCCACAGCACCCATTTGCTGCAATATCTGCGCGAGTTCGGCAAAATTTGGGCCGGCTCCGCCCGCGCGATTGTGGACGGCTACAATCAGCAAATTTCCCGCCGCAGTTCGCCCGATCGCACTCCGAATTGCTGTTTGTCGAACATAGGCATCGCTAAACCCTTCTGCCTTCGCATCCACAGCCACTCGACTGTTTTGGACTAACACTGGCCCGCCACCCAAAATGTAAGGAAAGCGACTGAAATCTAGCGGAATTGTGTTGGTTTCTAGGCGTAATAAAGTTCCTGGTGTTAGTTGAGGGGCGATCGACAAATCGGAACGTAATGCTAAAAGATAACCGTTAGCTGGAATCGGAAAAGCTGTTTTTCCTGCCGCACCTGCGGGAACTTGACTGATAATGCGTGAAGCGAAGCTATCCCGTAGGGAATCGGCTACAACTGTCACAACTATTTCATTGTCGGAAAACGGAGTGTAAGTCGTTCCCCAATCGGGATTGTAGCGGCCGATTCCCGATTGCACGTAGGCACTATTGAGATGAGAAATAGATAGACGTTGATTTGTGGGAGTTATCAAAGTTTCTTGCAATGTCAAACGGGCGATCGCAAATTCACCGCGATCGTTCCAGCCGATCGCCCCTCGGTTCAATATCGGCCCGGAAAGCCATTTGCTATCACGCCGAATTGCTCCTAATGCTAACCGATTTATCCGATTGAAAAAACCTGCATTAATCGCAGCCGCTGTTCCCGAAAGTTCGGCGGTTTGTAACAGAGGTGCAGTGCCTTTGTCTGTCGGTGGATTGCTCAAAATTGGTCTAACTTTGACACCAGTTTGACGTGGATTGACTTCTAAGGAAACTACTGGAAAACGTGCTGTTCCGATATTTTGATACTGTTGCCGCCACCGGACTCCTCGCGCCCAAACAATGTCTTTTTCGACTAGGGAATCTGCCCGAATATCGATGACTAATCGATTGGGATTTCCCAGACTTAAAACTTGCGGCCGCCAACCTAAAGGTATTTTGACTTTGACTCTGGTTTGATTCCCCGCAGGTTCGATTTTTAGGGATAGTAATTGTTTGCTGGTTGGAAAAGCGCGCTGAATTATGGCGGGTGGGATTTTGGCATCAATCGCGATCGACCATTCTTGACCGATTATTGCTGCTGCGGGGACTGCTGGAATCGGGAATGCGGGTTTGGTCGGGTCGTCTGGTGTTTCGAGGTTTTGTGCTGCGAAGGTTCTAGCTTGGGGAATAGTGGGTTTTGTGGGGTCGTCTGTGGGCGTGGGAGATGGGCTTGGTGTATCGACAATGTTAACTTGCCACGGGGTGGGTCGATCGAGATCGACTACAATGCGATCGCCCCATTCTCTCTGGGCTTGCCGAATTCCGGTAATATTTGTCACAGGAGAGGTGATTCTCAGGGTGTTTCCATCGGCTGATATCTGCCAACCCGCAAATCTGGCAAAATCTGTAACATCTAAATAACGATACTGGTTTGTCGATCGCGTTGCTAAACTTTGAGTATCGGTTAGAGATACCGAAAACCACTGTACGGGCTGTTTGGTGCTGTCGGCGGTGTTGAGCAAATCCACGCCGGCAGATTGCATTAAGCCAATGTCGGCAATCCAGGTGCGGATGTTGGCCCAATTGCTGTTTGCTGGCTGTTGTGTCCAAGCTAGGGGAATGATCCGCCCGTTGAGAGAGATTTGGCGGCCGCTTTTGATTGTGGAAGCTGGCGGTAGGGATTGAGTTAAGGGGAAGGAAGAAGGAAGTTCGGCAACAGGCAAGATGCCTGTTCCACCATATTTCAGATTTGTTGTGGGGTGGGCATCTTGCCCGCCCGAAGCAGGAATCATCCCAGCTCTTTTCACCTGTTGTGCTTTCCCAGGAAGATGCCAAGCTAAGGTAAGGACGATCGCCAGTATGGGCGAAATTGACACTGATAATATTAAAGCGCGATCGGACAATTTACGTTTCATTACTCACAACCTACTATTTTGCATTTTATTGATAAACTAGATATCTAAGGCCGGGAGTTGGCGGCATAATAAGAAGACCGAGTTTCGCGATCGCGCGCACGCGCGACTACACAACACCTACCCATTCTCACTGGTTAGTGGATTTTATATCTGCGTTAGCAAAATTAAGCTAAAGTCTATATCTATCTGTGTTCGCCCAAGGCAGAGCGGGCGGACTCAGGAATAAGAAACAAGGGAAAGTTCGATCGCCTGCAATTTATCTAGTTGCGAGGCGAGGATTTGCTCTCTCAATAACTGCTTTCCAACGGCACCGTATTCTATGAGACATCCCCGAAACGATTCGATCGAGATAATTTAAGATATGCAAACAGGGTTTCAGGGCTATGGGCTGGCAGCATAATTGTAAATTTTTATCAAATCTGCTTGCGATCGACTGCTTGAAGGTATACTCGGCCCTGCCGCTGGGTAGCACTCTTTTCAAGTTATAACGAATCAACCACACAATCACCGAAATAGTATTCAATCAACATGGGTAACATGAGCGATCGAAATCAAAATCAAAATCAGGGTCATCGAGGAATTCCTTACGCCGGTCAAAGCTGGCTAATCGAAGAGAGAGATGCCTGCGGTGTTGGCTTCATTGCTAACCAAAACGGTGCTGCTACTCACTCTATTATCGAAAAAGCTCTACCAGCCTTAACTTGTCTGGAACACCGTGGCGGTTGTAGCGCTGACCAAGATTCAGGTGATGGCGCTGGTTTGATGACGGCAATTCCTTGGGAATTGTTCCATTCTTGGTTTGCAGCAGAGGGAATTACGCCTCCCGCCCAGGAAAACTGCGGCGTGGGAATGCTGTTTTTGTCTCCAGATGAACAGCAAGCAACTATAGCGCGGCAGGTGGTTGAGGAAATGCTGCTAAAACGCGGATTGACTCTGCTGGGATGGCGCAAAGTTCCTGTGGATGCGTCAGTTTTGGGGCCGCAAGCGCGAGAAAATCAACCTCAAATCGAACAAGTAATTGTAAGTTCACCAAATTTAACTGGTGATGAACTCGATCGCCAATTATTTCTAGCCCGTCGTTCGATTGGACATACATTATCCGATCGCCCTGACTTCACTCGCCAAGATTTTTACAGTTGCTCTTTTTCCTGTCGCACGATCGTCTATAAAGGGATGGTGCGATCGGCTGTATTGGGGGAATTTTACCTTGACCTCAAAAATCCGGCTTACAAAAGCGCTTTTGCGGTATATCACCGACGCTTCAGCACCAACACCATGCCTCGCTGGCATCTAGCTCAACCGATGCGTTTGCTGGGACACAACGGCGAAATTAACACACTGTTGGGCAATATTACCTGGATGAGAGCGCGACAAGCGAATTTAGCTCATCCCAATTGGACTGAAGCTGATATTGACACATTCAACCCAATTGTCAATTCCGAAAGCAGCGATTCGGCCAACTTAGATAATGTAATGGAATTGCTGGTGCATTCCGGCCGTTCTCCCCTAGAATCCCTGACAATTCTAGTACCCGAAGCGTACAAAAATCAGCCGGATTTAGCTCCCTATCCCGAAATTGTCGATTTTTACGAATACTACAGCGGGATGCAAGAACCTTGGGATGGCCCCGCATTGCTGGTGTTTAGCGATGGTAAACAAGTAGGTGCTACGCTCGATCGCAATGGTTTACGTCCCGCCCGCTATTGCATTACCAAAGACGGTATGGTAATCGTCGCTTCCGAAGCCGGAGTTGTGGATATTCCCGAATCCGATATCATCGAAAAAGGCCGTTTGGGGCCTGGACAAATGATCGCAGTCGATCTACAAACCCAGGAAATTCTCAAAAATTGGCAAATCAAACAGCGGATTGCGACGCAACATCCCTACGGTGAATGGTTGCAAAAACACCGCGAAACCTTGGAACCGCAACCTTTTGCCGAAACCGCAACTCTCGACGCGCAAACGCTGTTAGCAACCCAAACTGCTTTTGGCTACACCGCCGAAGATTTGGATATGGTAATCGTGGAGATGGCAAGTTCTGGAAAAGAACCGACTTTCTGCATGGGAGATGATATTCCCTTGGCCGTGTTGTCAGAAAAGCCTCAGTTGTTGTACAACTATTTCAAGCAGCGGTTTGCTCAAGTCACAAATCCGCCGATCGACCCCCTGCGCGAGGGGATGGTGATGTCTCTGACGGTAAATATCGGGCTGCGAGGCAATTTGCTGCAAGCAGTACCGGAAAATGCCAAGCTAATCAAAATAGATTCTCCGATCTTGAATGACGGTGAATTGTCTTTATTGCAAGAGCAAAAGTCTTTCCCCGCAAAGGTTTTGTCAACGCTTTACCACATTGTGGCTGGCCCGGAAGGCTTGAAAAATGCTGTAGATCAACTTTGTGCGTTGGCTGCTGATTCGGTGCGATCGGGCGCTAAGATTTTAGTTCTGAGCGATCGAGCATCGAAGCCAACCCCCCCCTACCCCCCCCAAGGGGGGAATGAAGAAGGAAGATTGGCAGCGGATTGTGTAGCGGATGTAACGGATGTTAAGAGGAAGGAGGAAGGGGGAGAGGTATCTGCTGTTGGTTTAAGTACAGAATATACTTACATTCCACCTTTCCTCGCCATTGGTGCAGTTCATCACCACTTGATCCAGGAAGGGCTGCGGATGAAAACTTCCCTAGTTGTCGATACCGCCCAATGCTGGAGCACTCACCATTTTGCTTGTTTAATCGGTTATGGTGCGGCGGCTGTTTGTCCTTATTTAGCCCTCGAAAGCGTGCGCGGTTGGTGGGCTGACGCTAAAACTCAAAACTTGATGAAACACGGCAAAGTCCCCAATATTACCGTGGCGGTGGCTCAAGCTCAATACCGTAAGGCGGTGGAAAATGGGCTGCTGAAAATTATGTCGAAAATGGGGATTTCCATGCTGTCTAGCTATCAAGCGGCGCAAATCTTTGAGGCGATCGGCATTGGTGGCGATTTGCTAGATTTAGGCTTCAAAGGCACTGTTTCTCGAATCGGTGGTTTGACTGTGGCGGAACTAGCCCACGAGGTGATGTCCTTCCATTCTCAGGCTTTCCCGGAATTGAACGCTAAGAAGCTGGAAAATTACGGCTTCGTGCAATACCGGCGCGGTGGTGAATATCACATGAATAGCCCGGAAATGGCCAAGGCTTTACACAAGGCTGTGACTGCGTTTAAGCTGCAAACTAATGGTAACGGCAAGGATGCCGAATCAAAAATGACACCAATTGGTGACAAAAATGCCGAACCAGAAATGACACCAATTGGTGACAAAAATGCCGAAACTGCCTACGATCACTATGAAGTTTACAAGAAACAGCTTGAAACTCGCCCGGTGACTGCTTTGCGGGATTTGCTCGACTTTGCGAGCGATCGCCCTTCGATTCCGATTGCAGAAGTTGAATCTGTAGCAGACATTTTCAAACGCTTCGCCACCGGTGGGATGTCCCTCGGTGCTTTGTCCCCGGAAGCCCACGAAACTTTAGCGATCGCGATGAACCGCATCGGCGGTAAATCCAACTCCGGCGAAGGCGGCGAAGACCCAGTTCGATACAATGTGCTCAAGGATGTCAGCGAGGCTGGTTTATCCCAAACTCTCCCTCACTTGAAGGGTTTGCAAAATGGCGATACTGCATCGAGTGCCATCAAACAGGTAGCTTCAGGGCGTTTCGGCGTGACTCCAGAGTACCTGATGAACGCCAAACAGATCGAAATCAAAGTTGCCCAAGGTGCGAAACCGGGTGAAGGTGGACAATTACCGGGGCCGAAAGTCAGCCAGTATATTGCCTTCTTGCGCCGATCGAAACCGGGTGTAACTTTAATCTCGCCGCCTCCTCACCACGACATTTATTCGATCGAGGATTTGGCACAGTTGATTTTTGACTTGCATCAAATCAATCCGAAAGCGGGAGTTTCTGTCAAGCTGGTGTCGGAAGTCGGGATTGGTACTGTCGCCGCCGGTGTTGCGAAAGCTAATGCTGATGTGATTCAAATTTCCGGCCACGATGGCGGTACAGGCGCATCGCCACTGAGTTCGATTAAACACGCAGGTTCTCCGTGGGAACTCGGATTGACCGAAGTTCATCGAGTGCTGATGGAAAACAAGTTGCGCGATCGGGTTTTACTCCGCGTTGACGGCGGCTTCAAAAGCGGCTGGGACGTGATTGTAGGTGCTTTGATGGGCGCTGAAGAGTATGGATTCGGCACCGTGGCAATGATTGCTGAAGGCTGCATTATGGCCCGCGTTTGCCACATGAATACTTGTCCCGTCGGCGTTACCACCCAGAAGGAAGAGTTGCGGAAGCGTTTCCCGGGTACACCGGAGCACGTTGTCAATTTCTTCTACTTTGTCGCCCAAGAAGTGCAGAGTTTGTTGGCGAAATTGGGTTATAAGTCGATCACGGATATCATCGGCCGCGGCGATTTGCTGACAATGCGCGCTGGGGTGAAACTAACCAAAACTCAAGCAATTAACTTGGATTGTTTGATTAAGTTACCGGATACTAAGCACGATCGCTCTTTCTTGATCCACGGCGACATACACACCAACGGGCCTGTGTTAGACGACGAAATGCTTGCGGATGCGGAGATTCAAAGTGCGATCGCCAATCAAACCAGTGTGAGCAAGAGTGTAAAATTGGTGAATACCGATCGCACTGTCGGCGCCAGAATCAGTGGTGCGATCGCGCTTCAATACGGTAACACCGGTTTTACTGGACAAATCACCCTCAACTGTAGTGGTACTGCGGGTCAAAGTTTCGGCGCATTCAACTTACCGGGTATGACTTTGGTACTGGATGGCCAAGCTAACGACTACGTTGGTAAAGGAATGCACGGCGGCGAAATTGCGATCAAACCGCCGATTGATGCGACTTATGATGCTTCCCAAAATGCGATCGTTGGTAACACTTGTTTGTACGGCGCGACGGGGGGAATTCTGTTGGCTGCGGGTAAAGCTGGCGAACGGTTTGCGGTGCGTAACTCGATGGCGAAAGCAGTCATTGAGGGTGCGGGAGATCACTGCTGCGAGTACATGACTGGCGGCGTTATCGTCGTGTTAGGAAAAGTCGGCCGCAACGTCGGCGCTGGAATGACTGGCGGCTTGGGTTATTTCCTCGATGAAGATGGCAATTTCCCAGCTCACGTCAACGGGGAGATTGTCAAGATGCAGCGCGTTTGTACGGCCGCTGGGGAAGCGCAATTGAAGGAGTTGATTGAGGCTCAGCGCGATCGGACTAACAGCAAAAAAGCCGAGAAAATCTTAGCAAATTGGGCCGAATATTTGCCGAAGTTCTGGCAAGTTGTGCCACCAAGTGAAGCGAATTCACCGGAGGCTTCGGAACAAAAGATTGCTGTGGAAGTGTAATTTTGTAGTTGTTTAAATAGATGAGGGGCGATGAGAGTTGCCCCTTTTTTGCATCCCTCCTCGGTTTCTTCCATCTGTTATACTAAGCTTAGTGGCAAATTAAAATTCGTTTATGGCAGCTAAAGATAGATTTCACAATGCAGTTAAAATAGCTATAGAAAAAGATGGGTGGACAATTACAGACGATCCTCTATACATTAAAGTTGAAGATGTTGATTTTTATATAGACTTAGGGGCTGAAAAAGTTTTAGCAGCCGAAAAATCTGGTCAAAAGATCGCAGTCGAGATAAAATCTTTTCTAGGAGCATCAGAAGTGAATGAGTTTCACTCAGCTCTCGGTCAATTTCTAAATTACCGTTTAGCTTTGAACTTGAAAGAACCAGAACGAACGTTGTATTTAGCAGTTTCTAGCGATATTTACGATGAGTTTTTCAGTCGCAGATTTATTCAAAGAGTAATTGCCGAACATCAACTGAAACTATTGATTTTTAACGCACAGCAGGAGGAGATTGTATTGTGGAGAAATTAAATTATCCCGAATTGGTGGAGAAAATCCTGAAAACTCGCACCGAAAATCGATCGCACAACAAGACAGAAACTCACTTAATATTTGACCGAGAGCGCGATCGCTATCAAGTATTGCATATCGGCTGGCAAGATATGACACGGGTATTTGGCTGTATCATCTACATCGAAATCAAAGATGGCAAAATTTGGATTGAGCGCGATGGAACAGAAATCGGAGTGGCTAATGAATTATTAGAAGCCGGAGTGCCCAAGACAGATATTGTTTTGGCATTTTACGCTCCTTACAGACGGCCATATACCGAGTTTGCTGTTGGCTAAATGTCGATGACAGATGTAATCATCGCCCGATTAATTGTAGGGAAACGGCACTGCCGTATCCTCTTTATGATAGGCAACGGAGAGGACACGGCAATGCCATGTCCTCTTTATGATAGGCAACTCTGGACACGGCAATGCCGTTTCCCTACCCCAAAATAATCGATTATTAGATCAAATCTGTCTTGCGATCGGCATTCGCGGCGGCGCTGTTTTCCACATCAAATCTATTTCTTCCGGTGTCAATCCGTAAGCTTGATTAACTAAATCGGATAAACGGTGTTCGAGTCTCAACGCCTCAGCCTTGCGAGATTGAATCGGTGGTGCATACTCATTATAAGTTTCGCGGACTGCTTTTATGCCCGCAACGCCGAGAGGATCGGAGGATTTAGTTTTCGGCATTCGCTTTCTAATTTCTTCTACAAACTCCTGAAAGGAAAGACTAGAAAAGTCTTCTATTTTTTGTCCTAGTTTCTCAATTTTATAAGTAAGTTGCAACCATTGCAAGACATCTCGATGAGTTGCTTGATTAATTTTGGTGATTTCAATTAAGCGGCTGACAATTGGTTCCACTTCAGCACGAATTTGGTCAGTAGGCGGTGCGATCGGAAGCTTTTCCATCAATTCGCCAACGGGACTCAGTGCTTCATCTTTCATGTGCGGTAAATACCGCCAATTATGCCACCACATAAGTGCTGAATTAAGCACTCCCAAGATATACAATTTAGAAGTCGGAATAATGAAAGCTTTATTGTTTGTCAAATAACCCATATTATCATAGCTATATGCTGGATGAAATTGAATTTCCTGATAGCTCAGTTTAGGCTGTAGAAATAGGTTGCAAAAAGATGGCGATGCTTGCCACTGCCACCATAATTGTTTGCCTGCTCTTGCTTCTAACTTAGTTCTATATTTTTCCAGATGAGATTTTATCATAGGATAGTTTTCTATCTCAATATCTCTATGAGCGAAGATTATCCAAACTTCATCCCATTCAGGATACCAGCGTTTAATATCTTGACCTCGCAATAATGGCTTGATGATTTCAGCAGATTTAGGGTCAGCTTTAACTAGACTATTTTTAGTGGCTTCATCAATCAAAAAAGCCTCATTGAATCCTGTTTTAATGCCATACAAAGGCTTAACACCCGCAAAATCTTTTAGCGGAACTCCCACTTGTTTAATTTTTTGCATCAACTCATCAACAGCCGGAGTTTCCAGACTCCAAGCACTCGCACTAAAACGCGATCGCGAAATTTGATAACCGTGTTCTTGAACGTATTGTATAAGGTTGATATTAGCAAGCTCCTCACGCGGAACCGGACAAACTATCGCAGACGAATTAGGTTCAGATTTACCTTGCTCAATCTCGCTTTCTGTTTCAGAGATAGATGGAGAAGCGTTAGGTTTTCTGACTGTGACAATACAGGGAAAAGTATCAGCATCCTCAAAAATTGGGGCGTGTCCAAAATCAATAATTTGCTCTAGTAAACCTTGACAAGCAAAAAACCTGCGAAGCGGTTCGCCATATCCCGATCGCAGCCATTTATTCGTGACAATATAGGAAAGTAAGCCGCCCGCTTTGAGAATCCTTAACCCGATTTCATAAAAGTAAGTATAAAGGTCAGCTACACCGTCATAGGATTCATAATTAGCTTTTAAATAAGGCTTGATCGGTGACAGCAACTCCTGGCGAACATAAGGCGGATTGCCGATCGCAACATCAAAACCGCCATCAGCAAAAATATCGGGAAACTCCGCTTCCCAATTAAACGCTCGCTCTACTAAACTAGAGTCAGCGACAATCGAATTACCCACCTTAATATTATCATCCAAATAAGTTAGAGTTTTACCAGGTTCTGCCGTCTTCAACCACAGCGAAAGCTTGGTAATTTCCACCGACTCCGACAGCAAATCTACACCGTAAAGATTGTTACTTAAAATGCTTCTGTCAAACTCAAGCAATTTGCCATCATTTCGCGTACATCCCAAGGCATTCAATTCGCGATCGACTCGTTCATACTGTTGCATCAAATAATCAAAAGCCGCAATCAAAAAAGCTCCAGAACCGCAAGCCGGATCGATCACCCGCGTTTTTTGCAGCACCTCATCTCGATAAGTTTCCCAAAACTTAATTGATATTTCCTTTTGCTGCTGATTTGACGCTTCTAAAACTTCATCTATGCGGAAAGAATGCCGCAATTCTGCTTCTCTTCGATTCAAATAGCCACCGAGAGAAACCTCAACGATATACTGAGTAATAAAAGCAGGCGTGTAAAACACCCCTTGAGTTTTTCGCTTACCCTTTTTCTGATTGTATTCCTGTCCGGCAGTTTCAGCATTTAACTCTTCCAAATCCGTAACAGACTGCTCGAAAATATGCCCTAAAATCTTGACAGAAACTTCCGTATCAAAATCAAATCTTGTCAACTGATTGAGCTGACTGCACAGCAGATTTGGAACACTCAATCGTGCATCTAAAATCGGATCGAATTGAAATAAACCGCCGTTGTATCCCGGTACAGGCGGGTCATCATTTCCCACATCAACCCAGCGAAAAACTGCTAGATAATTTTCCCAAATCGTTCGGGGATTGTAAAGGTCTTGGCTATCGTGAGCCTTGTTAATAGTTTTTGCTGGCAGCAATCCTTTGTCTTCACAAAAAGCAATGAATAATATGCGATCTAAAGTTTTTTGAGCTTTTTCAATTAACACTCTGTCTCGGTTGGGGATATCCTGCGGCCCAGCAAACCGAAAATGCTTGACGAGATCGAGTCGAATTGCTTTATATTCTTGATAGAGTCGATTGGTAATTTCTTCTTGAGCGACTTCAGAGTCTTTTAACAACCTATCAATGGCAGAAATCGCTGCGGGTTTGTTCTGTGGCGGCAAAAAGTTGCGACGACACAGCAGGAAGTAAAACCGTTTAAATGCTTCTATATCTACCAGTTCTGTAAGTAAAAAGCTTTCGTAATATGCGGGAGTTTTGTTGGTTTGATAAAGCCGCAATTCTCGATAATTTGAAACAATAATCCAGCGACAATCCGGTGTATAATTAGCATAGCGCCAACCTTGGTCAACTGCTGACTCAGTTCGACCGGGTGCGGGGCGGTCTAAATCGTTTTTCGCCCCTTTTAGTTCAATGGGAGCAATCACTTTCCCTTGTAGTTTAACTTTGCCTTTAGCATTTTCAGTAGCAGTAAAAAAGCCGAGCGCCCCGTCAGCAGCACCGCCACCATCCGATATCGTTTGCTCTGCGTGAATTTCCCAGGATTTCCCCGCACCTTGAATCACCGATCGATATCCCAAAACATCCTGAAAAACGTCATTGAGAAAACTACCATGCAGCGAAACTTCTTTCACCTCATCTAAAGTCCCCGTTTGCAGTGCAGCAATCCACATTCCCAGTTTTTGATGGCGTGCTTCCATATCTTGCGGAAAGCTAAATGCACGCAGGGCTATGTTGAGAGTTTTGGTATGAAAAAGGTTGCGAGTAGAGCGATTTGTCATCTTGTAAAGCAGATTAATCAAGTTAATTTTACAGCATCTAAGTGCAAAAGTTGCCCAGACCTTCTGCTATCAAATCAGTTATACTCACAGTGCGATCGCACCCTTCCCCCTCAAAAAAAGGCCGTGAAGCGCAGCTATCCCGATCGTGAATCGCCTACTTTCCCCTCAAACCGCCCCTAAAAAGCTGAGTTAGCTCTCATTTACTTTGCATATTGTAATTATTAAGAAAAGCTATCATTACGTTACCATGCGTTTTCCCTGCTCCCCGTCCGTTTAACCGCAATACTTAAATGCGTATAAGCTTATCTGCACTTAACCAAAAGTTTTGTTACAATAGGTAAGCTGTTACAAATCGTAACTTATGCTGGTTTCTATTTTAATAATTGACGTTGCCCTAGTTGCCTGGTCTTTGCATTTAATGCAGGAGGCGATCGCACAACGGGAATTTTCACTAATGCTAGCCGGCACTCTAGTTGCGGTCTCAGCCGCGGCCCTGGTAGTCGTCTACTTCCTCATGGGGTCTTGTTTGAGCCATTTAACCGAAATATCCCAACATCTGTACCAATAATCGCGCAGGGATTGACAATTGTCTTTAAGTGAGGATAAGTTTTTTGATAAAAAAGCCGAAAGCCTTGCCAATTCAAGGCTCCAAACTAATTTTACAAAAACGCTTGACAAATATTGGTATGTTAAGGCATGATTGAGAGCGCGAAAAGAAAGGGGAATTAGCTCAGTTGGTAGAGCACTACGATGGCATTGTAGGGGTCAGCGGTTCGAGCCCGCTATTCTCCATAAAAAATTAGAGCAGGAAAACAGCACTGCCGTGTCCTAATTTGTACCTAAACAGTACCACCGCGTCCTTAAGTTCGATCGGGCCACACACCCAGAAAACCAATTTTCCCGTAAAATCAAAACAGTTTATCTGCAAAAAAAAAGGGGCTACCTGTGGCAAAGTCAACTGAACCCAGCAATCCAGAGAAGCCGAGCCAGCTTGCCCGATCGCCTCTGTACGACCTATCATTAGAGCTCAAAGGTCGAATGGTGCCCTTTTCCGGGTGGGAAATGGCAGTGCAGTACGCAGGAATCAGCAGCGAACACCAAGCAGTACGCCAGCAAGCAGGAATGTTCGACATTTCCCACATGGGAAAATTCTGTTTGAGAGGGAAACAACTAATAGAAAAATTTCAACCCTTAGTACCCTCAGACTTGAGCCGCTTGCAACCAGGTCAAGCTCAATATACAGTCTTGCTAAATGCCCAAGGCGGCATCTTAGACGACATTATTTTCTACTGCCAAAAACCAGACGCTATCACTAGCGAAGAACGTGCAGTAATCATTGTCAACGCCGCCACTCGCATCGCAGACAAAGCCTGGATCGCCGCCCACTTAAAATTGAGCGAAATCTGTTTTTCAGACATCTCCGAAGACCAAGTTTTAATCGCAATTCAAGGGCCGGAAGCTAACAATTATCTCCAGCCTTTTGTAGAAGACAATCTGTCGCCAATTAAGGCATTCGGACACTTAGAAACAAATCTGTTGGGACAGCCGAGTTTTATCGCTCGAACTGGTTACACCGGCGAAGACGGGTTTGAAATTATGGTCGCTCCCGAAGCGGGAAAAGAACTGTGGCAAAAACTGCTAGCTGCTGGCGTCGTGCCCTGCGGTTTGGGTGCGAGAGATACCTTGCGTTTAGAAGCAGCCATGGCACTTTACGGTCAAGATATCGACGAAAATACCACGCCTTTTGAAGCGGGATTGGGTTGGGTAGTTCACCTCGACAGCAAAGGCGATTTCATCGGGCGCGATGTTTTGGAACAGCAGAAAGCAACGGGAGTATCGAAGCGGTTGGTAGGGTTAGAAATGGCAGGGCGGCACATTGCGCGCCACGGCTATCCGGTAATACTTGAAGGCGAAACAGTAGGAGAAGTTACTAGCGGTACATTATCCCCAACTTTGAATCGCGCAGTCGCTCTCGCGGTTGTTCCGGCAAAATTAGCTAAAATCGGTCAGCAGTTAGAAGTGGAAATTCGCGGTAAAAACTATCCGGCGACGGTGGTCAAAAAACCATTTTACCGATCGCCAAACCGACCTAATTAAAGTAAGTAGGTGAGAATTAATACCAGGGCGGGCTCGCGTGCCCACCCCACAAAAAAGTTTATTTGTTGTTGTGGAACGGGCACGCGAGCCCGTTTAAGATTTAATTGATAGTTTGTTCATTGCGAGAAAAAACATGGCACTACAATACCCAGATGACTTGAAATATCTAGACACTCACGAATATATCCGACTCGAAGGCGACCTTGCCACGATCGGCATCAGTTCCTTTGCCGTAGATCAACTCGGTGATATTGTATTTCTAGATTTGCCCGAAGTGGGCGCAGGATTGGAAAAAGGCGAAGCTTTCGGTACAGTCGAGTCAGTGAAAGCCGTTGAAGACTTAAAAGCGCCCGTTACAGGCACTGTCGTAGAACGCAATGATGCCATTGTAGAGTCTCCCGAAAATTTGGCAGAAGATGCCTATGGCGCTGGGTGGCTACTGAAAGTGCGCGTTGACAATCCCAGCGAAGCCGATGATGCTTTGTCAGTCGAAGAGTATCGCAAAATGGTCGAAGGGGAATAGGGCATGGGCATGGGGCATCGGGAATAGGGCATGGGGCCTAGTTACTCCCCTTTTCCCTATTCCTCACCTCCATGACACATGACATCCGTTAAATCCGCCACAAAATCCGTTGCCGAACATCCGCTAAATCCGCTACAAAATCCGTTACCGAACTTCCTCCCATCCGTGACATCCGTTAAATCCGTCACAAAATCCGTTGCCCAACATCCGTTAAATCCGTTACAAAATCGTTGCCGAACTTCCTTGTTTCCTTAGCAAAATGTTACAAACAAAGAAGCAAAGTCTATTCAGGAGAATTCGTCTTGGTACTCTACAGCACTCAACTTGAACCCAATCAGCATCAAAATCTCTCGGCCATCGATGGTTTTGCGCGACGCCACATTGGCCCGACACCAAGCGAAATCCAGCAAATGCTGGATGTTTTGGGTATTTCCAGCCTTGATGACTTGATTGACAAAACGGTTCCAGCAGCGATTCGCATTTCTGAACCCCTACAGCTTCCCGCAGCTTCCAGCGAGTACGTGGCTTTAGCAGAATTGAAAGAAATTGCCTCAAAAAATCAGGTATTTCGATCGTACATCGGCACGGGATATCACGACTGCATCACTCCCCCAGTCATCGGTCGCAATATCCTCGAAAATCCCGGCTGGTATACAGCTTACACTCCTTACCAAGCCGAAATTGCCCAAGGGCGTTTGGAAGCTTTGCTGAATTTCCAAACCATGATAATTGACCTCACGGGTTTGGAAATTGCCAACGCTTCTTTGCTGGATGAAGGAACCGCAGCAGCCGAAGCGATGGCCGTAAGTTATGGCGTCTCTAAGAATAAGGGAAAAGCATTTTTTGTTGCCCAAGATTGCCATCCTCAAACCATTGAAGTGGTGCAAACTCGCGCTAAACCGCTGGATATTGAGGTGATTGTCGGCGACCATCGAGGCTTTGAGTTCGATCGTACAATCTTCGGCGCACTCCTGCAATACCCCGCCACAGACGGCGCAATTTACAACTATACCGATTTTATTGCATCAGCCCACGAAGTCGGTGCATTAGTTACAGTTGCTGCCGATATTTTGAGCCTTTGCGTGCTCACACCCCCAGGCGAATTCGGCGCTGACATAGCCGTAGGAAGCACCCAGCGCTTCGGAGTTCCCCTCGGATTCGGAGGGCCTCACGCAGCCTATTTCGCCACGCGAGAGGAGTTTAAACGGCAAGTTCCAGGGCGAATTGTTGGCGTTTCCAAAGATGCTAACGGCAAATCAGCTTTGCGTTTGGCTTTGCAAACTCGCGAACAGCACATCCGCCGCGAAAAAGCAACTAGCAATATTTGTACAGCTCAAGTTTTGCTAGCAGTGATGGCGGGTATGTATGCTGTTTATCACGGGCCGCAAGGACTCAAACAAATAGCGGAAAAAGTCCGGGATTTAACTGCACTTTTGGCTTCGGGTTTGAAAAGCCTTGGATACAAAATTGGTGATGAACCTTTCTTCGATACTCTGCGGGTAGAATTGGGAGATAAGCAGCTATCGTCCGTTTTAGCAACTGCTCAAAATCACCAGATTAATCTCCGGGTTTTTGATGAAAAAACAGTGGGAATTAGTTTGGATGAAACTGTAACTGCGGCCGATGTGAAACAGTTGTTGGCAATTTTTGCAGAGAAGAAAGATGTTATCAATGCTGATGGCGACATTTTTGTGAGTATGTCGCTAGATGCAGATGCTTTTACTTCATCTTTAGTTTATCCGGCTTTTTGCGATCGCACCAGCAGCTATCTCACCCATCCAGTTTTCAACAGCTATCACTCGGAAACCGAACTTTTGCGCTATATGCACCGATTGGAAGCCAAGGATTTATCGCTAAATACATCGATGATTCCCTTGGGTTCCTGTACGATGAAATTGAATGCCACAGCCGAAATGCTGCCCGTGAGTTGGCCCGAATTTAGCAAAATTCACCCCTTCGCACCAAGCCATCAAACTCGCGGCTATCAAATGATGTTCGTGCAACTCGAACAATGGCTGGCAGAAATCACTGGTTTTGCCGGAATTTCCTTGCAACCAAACGCTGGTTCCCAAGGTGAATATGCGGGTTTGTTAGTAATTCGTCAATACCACGAACATCGGGGCGAATCTCACCGCAATATTTGTTTAATTCCCCAATCAGCCCACGGTACAAATCCAGCTAGCGCAGTTATGGCGGGGATGAAAGTAGTTGCGGTTGATTGTGATTCTCAGGGCAATATTGATGTTGCTGACTTGCACAAAAAAGCCGAAAAGCACAAAAATGAACTGGCTGCTTTGATGGTAACATATCCATCTACCCACGGCGTTTTTGAAGCAGAAATTAAAGAGATTTGCGAGATTGTGCATCAAGCCGGCGGACAAGTTTATATGGACGGCGCTAATATGAATGCCCAAGTTGGTTTGTGTCGCCCCGGTGATTTTGGTGCTGATGTTTGTCACTTGAATTTGCACAAAACTTTCTGCATTCCTCACGGTGGCGGCGGCCCGGGAATGGGGCCGATTGGGGTGATGTCTCATTTAGTAGAGTTTTTGCCCAGCACTTCTATTTTTAACAGCGAACAGTTAACAGTTAACAGTCAACAGTTAACAGTCAACCGCGAACAGTCAACAGCGAACAGTCAACAGCGAACAGTCAACAGTCAACAAACATCAGTTGGTGCTGTTTCGGCCGCGCCTTGGGGAAGTGCTAGCATTTTGACTATTTCTTGGATGTACATTCGGATGATGGGAGGAGTTGGTTTAACTGATGCGACAAAAGTAGCAATTCTTAATGCTAATTACATGGCAAAACGGTTAGAATCTTATTATCCGGTTTTGTACAAAGGGAAATCCGGTTTAGTAGCGCACGAGTGTATTCTGGATTTGCGACTTCTCAAAAAGACAGCAGGCATTGAAGTCGATGATATCGCCAAACGCCTGATGGATTACGGCTATCACGCGCCGACGGTTTCTTGGCCAGTTGCGGGTACGGTGATGGTGGAACCGACGGAAAGCGAATCGAAGCAGGAATTAGACCGTTTTTGCGATGCGATGATTGCGATTCGAGCCGAAATTGCGGAGATTGAAAAAGGTAATGTTGACGCGCAAAATAATGTGTTGAAAAATGCACCTCACACCGCAGAATCTCTGATGGTTGATGAGTGGAATCATCCTTATACTCGCGCCCAAGCTGCTTATCCGACAGCTTGGACTCGCGAATACAAGTTTTGGCCTGCGGTGGGTAGGATAGATAATGCTTTTGGCGATCGTAATTTTGTCTGTTCTTGTTTGCCAATGGAGGCTTACACTTAAGGTTGAAACCGGGTTTTTGCCCAAATTAAAACTGTCACCTAAATCTCGGAAAAAACCCGGTTGCTGAACCTCGCGCAAAGCCCCAAGAAACCGGGTTTTTGCGACAATACCCCACTAAAACCCTAAATCTCGGAAAAAACCCGGTTTCTGGCCTCACGCGAAGACTCCAAGAAACCGGGTTTTTGCGACAATACCCAATCACAACCCAAAACATCGGAAAAAACCCGGTTTCTCCACCTTACCCAAGGCCTCAAGAAACCGGGTTTTTATGAGAATTTTCGCCACCGCCGACAACCTCCGAAAAAACCCGGTTTCTCAGCCTCACCCAAAGCCTCAACCAAAAATTCCCCCATCTCAGCTATAATCAAAACCATCCTCTCCATCCCATACCCGCCATGAGACGCTGGCCCGACGGACAACAACTAGACGACGGCAAATACATCATCGAAGAATACCTAGGTGGCGGCGGATTCGGTGAAACCTACCGCGCTCAAAATCGCCATGAAGGTAAGTCAGTTGCGATCAAAACTCTGAATCTTTTCCAACAATTCCAGCCGGATTTTGCTAAAACACAAAATAAATTCCTCAAGGAAGCAATGTCTTTAGCCAAGTGTCGTCATCCCCATATTGTCGAAGTTTATGATATATTTCGCGAGGGTGATTTCAATTGTATGGTAATGGAATTAATCGATGGGATTGACTTGGCTACCCATCTCAAAGAAAACGGCCGTTTGTCGGAACAAAAAGCTTTGTCAATGATTCAGCAATTAGGCGATGCACTGACTTGCGTCCACAAGCAAAACCTGACTCACCGCGATGTTAAACCCGAAAATATCATGCTCAGAAAGAGCAGTCTGTCAGCAGTTTTAATTGATTTTGGTTTGGCGCGACAGGCGACGTTATCAGGAAAGTTAATGACTAATAGTAGCAGGGGGACTGAGCATTACGCACCCATTGAACTTGCGGAACAACGCTCTCAACTTGGCCCTTATACTGATGTTTATTCTTTGGCGGCGACGCTGTATAATATGCTAACGGATCAGAAACCGATTCCGTCGCCCGGTAGAAAGATTATCGATCCTTTTATTCAGCCAAAACAGTATGATAATAAAATTAGCGACAGGGTGAATGCGGCGATTGTGAAAGGGATGGAGTTGGAACCGCAAAATCGCCCGCAGTCGGTGCAGGAATGGTTGGATTTGCTTATCCCTAAAAAAGCGACTTTGGATTTAGGAATGCCTAAAAAAGCGGAGACAGTGCAATTTAATTTGTTAGATTTAGTGATACCAAAACCAGCGCCTCCTGAGACTACGCGGGTGATTTCAGCCGTGGGGATGGATTATATAAACTTGCGGAATTTATTGGTGGCTAAAAAGTGGAAAGAAGCCGATGAGGAAACGGCGAGAGTGATGTGTAAGGTGGCGGGTAGGGAGAAAGAAGGATGGCTGGATAGAGAAAGTATTGATAAATTTCCCTGCGAGGACTTGCGAACTATTGACCAACTTTGGGTAAAATACAGCAATGGGCACTTCGGCTTTTCGGTGCAGAAGCGCATCTATCAAAGTTTGGGGGGAACTAGGAAATATGATATAGAAGTTTGGCAGAAGTTTGGCGATAAGGTAGGCTGGATGATAAAAAAGAAAAAGAATGAATTCTACGGTAAATGGCTGTATTACAAAGACCTCACTTTTAGTGAGAAAGCACAAGAAGCACACCTCCCTGGAATTTGGAGAGGGAATCCAGCTTGGGATGGGCATTCATTTCAACTGGTTTTGAGTCTCCTCTCTCGCGTCGAGACTTGTAAAGTGTAACATCTAAGCGTTTCAGGATTTCATAAAGATTTATAACAAAGCCCAAAACCACGAAGCCATACCCTGTCTACCTTTCCGACGGGGTTGTCTGGACATAACGAGCAAATAATCAAAGTAAAATCAATCTCAGAAACCGGGTTTCTGCGATAATTTATGTATCATCACCCAGATTCAGGAAGAAACCCGGTTTCTACCTCCCCACCAACAGCCTCCAAACTCCATAAGCACCGCAAAATCTAAGAAACCGGGTTTCTACGAGTATCTAAACATCCTCACGCCGATTTAGGAAGAAACCCGGTTTCTGAACACCGTGCCAAGTCCAAGAAACCGGGTTTCTGCGATAATTTACGCATCATCACCCAGATTCAGGAAGAAACCCGGTTTCTGTCGCCCAACCAACAGCCTTTAAGAATCGAAGCAAAGCCAAAGAATACTTACAGGAATTACGCGCTGTGGGCAAAGAAACCGGGTTTTTATTGAATCTGTGACGGGAACGATATATTGTTGTAAAAAACCCGGTTTCTGAACTTAGGCGCTGTGGCCAAAGAAACCGGGTTTTTATTGAATCTGTGACGGGAACGATATATTGTCGTAAAAAACCCGGTTTCTCAACCCCCCGCGTCCAAGACTATAGCTGTTTGTGTTATGATGTATTGAAAAAGCAGATTTTACTGAGAGGTGAATCAATGCCAACATTAACATTAACCGATGAGCAAGTAATTGAATTAGCTCAAGAATTACCCGATCGCAAAAAACATCAATTATTGAAACTATTGCTAATGCAGCCTTGGGAATCTTGGGCAAAGTTAACTCATGATGGCCCCGAAAAAGCGCGACAGGCTGCTGCACAAAGGGGAAAAGACTGGGATGGAATGACAGAGGATGAACGGGAAGAATTCATTGATGAATTATTGCATGAGGACTAATGCTAAATAACTTAGTTGTATTTGATACAAATATCCTCATCTCTGCCGTTCTATCACCTAATAGTAAACCTTTTCAGTGTACAGCACTCGCAAAGCGAGGAATAATTCAATCTGTCAGTTGCCAAGAAATTCTTGATGAATTCCAGGAGAAACTGCAAGGTAAATTAAAATATGAAATAGAACGCGCAGCAGCCTTAGTACAAGAGGTAATCTACTACTCACAGCTAGTGACACTAACTAATACCCTCAAAGTCGTCGATGCCGATCCTGATGATGATATGGTTGTCGAGTGTGCGATTAATGGAAATGCTGCTTATATCGTGACGGGCGACAAGCATCTTCTGTCGCTCAATAGTTATCAGAATATTACCATGTTGAAGGCAGCAGATTTTCTTAATTTAGTCCTGCAATAGTAGGTGTGTCAGATTGTGTTATTATTTCAATGATTAAGTTTATTTCTGTTGACGCACCTTACAAATTTTGACTTACACAGTATACGTGCCTTAAGCAAGGAGACTTAGTAAATGGTATGCGATATTTGCGGAACAGAAGGTGTGCGAATTCGCCGCATTCCCAGAACCTACGGTAAAGGCAAAGACTTGCTAGTTATAGAAAATATTCCCGTAATAAGCTGTCCTCACTGTGGTAGTAGTTACTTAACAGCCGATACACTGCATGAAATCGACCGAATTAAACGCCAGCGTAAAAGTGTAGCGGTAGAACGTTCTGTAGAAGTAGCTAGTTTTGCTTAGCCAAGTATCACCTTCACAATCATATATTAAAATGAGTTCAAAAGTTACTCTCACCATCACCGCAGGCAATCTCACCGGCAAAGAATTTATCTTTGATACCCGCACTACTTGCATTATTGGCCGCGCGAAAGATTGCTATCCCAATATTCCCGATGACGACAAACATCGCACTATTTCTCGCTATCACTGTTTGCTAGATATCAATCCTCCCGATATCCGCGTGCGAGATTTTGGTAGCAAGAATGGCACTTTTGTGAATAGCAAGAAAATTGGTCAGCGAGAAGCGCATCAATCTCCCGAAGATGCGGCTCAAATTCAATTTCCAGAGTATGACTTGGGGGAGGGAGATGAATTTACACTCAGCGATACTTCTTTTCGAGTTGCGGTTGCCATTGACCCGGAAATTGCGAAAAGCCTCCAACAACAATCACCCCCTACTATTCCTTCAAATCAAGAGAATTTGTGGGAAATGCTGAAAGCTTTTCTGTTCAAAGCTGTGGGTGGTAAAAATAATATTGGAACTCTCGGCGATTATGTTTTGCTGAAGGAGTTGGGTAAGGGTGGTTTTAGTTTGGTTTATTTGGCGCGACACAAACTAACTAATGAAGAAGTTGCGCTGAAGGTGATGTTACCAAAGGTTGCTGCAAATCAGCGGGCTGTGAATTGGTTTTTGCGGGAAGTTGATAATACTAAATGTTTGAAACATCCGAATGTGGTAGGATTTAAAGAGTCGGGTTATGCTGATGAAACTTTCTTTTTTACGATGGAATACTGCGAGGGTGGTAGCGTTGTTGATTTGATGGCAAAACGCGGTGTCAGCACTTTGCCGATCGCCGAATCTGTAGCTATTATTATACAAGTGTTAGATGGTTTGACTTACACGCACAATGCGGAAATCCCCAATGTCAGATTGGCTGATGGTAGTTTTGCCAAGGGACGGGGTTTGATTCACCGGGATTTGAAGCCGGGGAATATTTTTATAGCGAATGTGGGAGGGAAACAAGTTGCTAAGATTGGGGATTATGGGTTAGCAAAGGCTTTCGATCAAGCGGGTTTAAGCGGTTTAACTCTGAGTGGTAATGCTGTTGGTACGCCGTATTTTATGCCGCGACAGCAAGTGCTTGATTATAAGTACGCGCAACCGGAGGTTGATGTGTGGGCTGCGGCGGCTTGTTTGTATGTGATGTTGACGGGATATTCGCCGCGCAATTTTGTGGGATTAGACCCGTTTCGTGCTGTTTTGGATAATGATGCAGTTCCTATTCACGATCGCACTTCGTCAATCCCTCAACCGCTAGCCACTGTAATCGATCGCGCTTTAATCGACAATCCTGAAATTTATTATAACAGTGCAGCGGAATTTAAACAAGCTCTATTAAATACAGGATTGCCATAGCAGTGGTTTTCACCGCCGAGTAGAATAATTAAAGCCCCAACTTCTTCAATAAGTCGGGGCTTTAATCATTCTATTGTTTTAGCTTCTACTGCGGTTTCTGATTTGCTGGAAAAGCACCCGCTTTCACAGCCACAGTCACAGGTTTTCCACCACGAATCACCTCAAGCTGCATATCGCTACCAACTTTACTTTTCTCCACAATTTGCTGTACGCTGCCAGCATCGCTGACTTCTTGACCGTTGATTTTTTTGATCACATCGGCAACGCTAACTCCAGCTTGTGCCGCCGGAGAATCTTTCGCAACTCCCAAAACTAACACGCCTTTATCTTCAGTCAGCTTCAATTTAGGGTTGGGATTTTTATTAAATTCTGCCTTGACTTCGGGAGTAATACTCAACATCCGAACTCCGAGATAAGGATGTTCAGCTTTTCCGGTTGTGGCTAATTGTTCGGCAATTTGTTGCGCGCGATCGATCGGAATAGCAAAACCCAATCCTTGAGCACCTTGAATAATCGCCGTATTCATCCCAATAACTTGACCGCGCTGGTTCAGCAATGGCCCGCCGGAATTGCCGGGATTGATAGCAGCATCAGTTTGGATAAAGCTGACGCGCTTGTCGGGAACGCCCACATCGGCGCTAGAACGGCCTGTGGCGCTAATAATGCCTACAGTCACAGTATTATCTAAACCGAGGGGATTGCCGATCGCGATCGCCCATTCTCCCGGCTGCAACTCTTCGGATTTACCCAAACTCACCACAGGCAAATTGTTAGCTTCAATCTTCACGACAGCCACATCTGTAACTGTATCTACCCCTAAAACTTTGCCGACAAATTCGCGGCCATCCTTGAGTTTTACCGTCACCGTATCTGCGCCGTCTACAACGTGAGCGTTAGTCAAAATCCGGCCGTCGGAACCAAAAACAAAACCCGAACCGGAGCCTCGTTCTACCCGATTTCCGGGCTGAGGCCCAATGGGAGAATCCGGGCCGAAGAAGCGGCGGAATTGCTCGGGAATCTCATCAGGAGCTTGATTCTTCACCGTGCGAGACGAGTTAATTCGTACCACTGCCGGGCCGACTTCCTGCACAACTTTCGTGACAAAATTAGAGTCTTGGGAAGGCAGTATATTTGCCGGCAATGCTGAGACTGGCGCTGCACTTGCAGGTTCAGCTTTGATAGCATTAGAACTGCCGGGAACTTGAGAACTTAGGGCGTTGCACCCAACCATTGAAGTGGAGCCGAGCAAAACCAGAGATAAAAAAGCAAGTTTTTTAGGCAAAGAAAAACGGCTGTAACGCTGAGTTTGATTTGGCATATTTTGGGTTGACATAGTAGTGATTTCGTGAGAGTTAGAAGGAGAGTTATAATTATGGTTTTGCATTTTTAGCACCTACTGTAATCAGGTTAGAACTCAAGGTTCTTTAATTTTAATTCAAGCATTTGTTTGATGTGCTTGCCTGGTGGGGTTTACCCTACAGGGTGGGGTAGAAACCGGACTGTCCCGGGTAAATAGTTGATTCGCGTGTTGTCAGGGCGATCGCCGCACGTTGTCATAATATAGACTACGGTAGCCAGCCCGGATATTCCGCATTTTCCGCGAAATATTCATGAAATCAGTCTCCATCAAATTCGTTTTTAGTGAGGACTGAAGTCCTCAGAATTTTATGAGGACTTCAGTCCTCACTACGAACGTTAATCTAAAATCCGATGATTACTCCGCAGTTTCGATCGAACCAACCGCATCAATTTTCCTCGACTTATTCCTCGAAACTTCCAAAATATCAACCGTATTCTTAATAAAACCTGCCATCGGCACAGCAACTATCAAACCTGCTACTCCCGCCACCTTAAGTCCTACCAACAGCGACACTAAAATCCAGACGGGATTGAGGCCAATAAAACCGCCTAATAACCGAGGAGCAACACCGCTTTCAATTACTTGCTCGATGACTGTAGCGACAGCTAAAACTGTGACGCCGAGCCAAAAGTTGTTTAATGTAATCAGCAAACTGACAATGCAAATACTGAAAGGTGCTCCGAAGGGAATCATGGTCATTACACCGACACCCAAACCGAACAGTAAGCCGAAGGGAACGCGCAAAATTAAAAAAGCAATAGTCATCGATAGTCCCATCAAACCCGCCAAAGTTGCTTGTCCGACGAAGTAGTTGTGGAAACTTCGCGCCAGCAACGGCCGCAATTGCAGGCTCAGCTTGGAGGGAAACCACTTAAACAAGCCTTCCCACACGCGATCGCCGTGCAATAGCAAGTAGAATGTCAGGACTATTGTCAGCAGGAAATTCGCCACACTGTCTGCCGCACCCAAGCCAAATTTGAGGATTTCGCCAGTGAGAGACTGCAATTGAGTCGAAAGTCGATCGCTCAATTGAGTAGTCAAACCGCTAACATCAATGCGAAGATTGCGATTTTCCGCCCACTTGTTGAACGCTTCAATCTGTTCCGTGCCCGAAACTATCCAAGTCGGTAGTCGGGTGGCGAGTTCAGTGATTTGGTTCAGCAAAATAGGAGCCAGAGTGATACCTAAAACCACCAAGATCAGCAAAGTCAAAAACAATACCGACAACACAGCCCGATCGCGCTTCATCCCGTATGTGCCCAGAAAGCGCACTGGATAATCTAGTAAAAAAGAGAACACCGTAGCGATTACCAAAACTGTAATCAGGGCCCGAAAATATTCAAAGACTAGGAGGGCTAACCAGCAGTTGAGTACCGCTAGGGGAAATAACACTCCGTAAGTCCACCAATGCGGCAGTTTAGTGAAAGGTCTCATTTAATTTAACAGATTTAATTGAGATTTTAGAGTTATTAATCCTAATATTCGCCGATCGCCTGTAGTCATCTTTTTTTGCATTTATTTATACCTGCCTACTTAAGATTTCCTGTTGTTTAGTTAGCAACGAAAATTTGGTTGTAGGCAGACACTGACTCCAACAACCATGTTATCTCGTTTCCGCAGGTACAGATATATAACCTGCGGAATAACTTATGTTTTGCTATTGACACAGGAGCAGTTTGCCGATCGCAATTCAACCTTTTTTATCGTGCCGTTCGAGAGCTAATTGAATTAACCGGTCAACTAATTCGGGGAAACAGATACCTGAAGATTCCCAAAGTTGGGGATACATACTGGTAGCAGTAAAGCCGGGGAAAGTGTTGATTTCATTAATCAAAACTTCCCCTGTAGATTCAACATAGAAAAAGTCTACTCGCGCTAAACCGGCAGCATCTACAGCCAAAAATGCTTGCACTGCCATTTCTTGGATTTGCGAGATAATAGCACTACTTACCTTTGCGGGAATTGAGCAATCTGCTTGCCCTTGAGTATACTTAGTTTCATAGTCGTAGAAATCACTGTTAAAACTAATTTCTCCAACTGTTGAAGCTTCGGGATTGTCGTTACCCAAAACAGCACATTCCAATTCTCTAGCTATTACGCCCGCTTCCACAATTATCCGGCGATCGTAGCTGGCGGCGCTATCCAGAGCTGCTTCTAACTCAGCGCGCGATCGCACTTTTGAAATTCCCACCGACGAACCCAGATTTGCAGGCTTCACAAAGCAAGGATAGCCCAAAGTTTCCTCAATTTGATCGCACAGTTTCGGGAAAACACAAGGATTTGACCAGATTTGGGAACGGTTGACAGCGACGTATTTCACCTGCGGCAAACCAGCGTGAGCAAAAGCCATTTTCATCGCAATTTTATCCATTCCGATGGCCGAACCCAAAACCCCGGAACCGACAAAAGGAACTTGCATTAATTTCAGTAACCCTTGCACCGTACCGTCTTCGCCGTTAGGACCGTGCAGAACCGGGAGCCAAACATCTACTGCATTAAAATTAGGAAACTGTCTAGATGTCGGAGAGTCATCCTGTCCCGGTTGTTGCTCTATTTCCAGAGGTTTTCCGGTGGATAAGACTTGTTGAGGTAATGTTCCCGACAACCAGCGACCATCTTTTTGGATATAGAATGGCAGAACTTCGTATTTGCTGGCGTTTTCGTCAGCAGCGAGAGCCCGGGCGATCGCCCTTGCTGAACTAATTGAAACTTCATGTTCGCCCGATCGCCCCCCGAATAATAGCCCTATCCGCATCTTCGTCATTTTTCAATATCCCTGTACTTTTTGACAAATATACACGCAGAAAGCGCAACTAACGCAGAAACGAACCGCCTATTTCCTCCCTCCCACTCTTCCTCTGCGCCCTCTGCGCCCTCTGCGGTAAAAAAAATCATATCTTATTAGAAGAGTGGATCGCTCTAGCCAATATTATCTATGGAGGCTACTTAGGCTGTACTGGTTGCACAAAATTGCTATGAGCCCGAACAAAACAATTGGCAGGCCCATCAATACCCTGACTTTTTTCTACAAAAAACCAAGGTTGATGTTGCTTATCGTACAAAACCCCCAATCCGCTAGGGCCGAGATATATTTCAAACTCCTCACCTTGTTTCAAAGTGCCAACTACAGGCCAACTGCCAATATTTAAATCTATCTTACTCCCGGGGTTTTCTATTTCCTGAATCGAATGTGCGCCCCTGCGACAATTAAGACCGTTCGGGTCTGAATCTACCACTTGCCAATATCGGTGGGAAGTTCTTGGATACTCTCCGCGTTCGTTTGGTTGTGGCAATTCAGGTTGGGGAGTTGAATTTTGCGTTGTGTCAAATTCAGAAATTTGCGTCATGTTATTTAAACTCGCTTTATGTCAATTATAGTCATACAGAACTTTTCAGGTATGTGAGTAGGGACACGGCAGTGCCGTGTCCCTACGGGGATTGGGAACTCGCAGAACTATTTAAACTCTTTCCCCAGTCAAGCTAAAAGCGCGAATATCTGTAATTTTTACCTGCACTATTTGACCGGCCAATTCAGCAATATCGCCCTTAAAAAATGTGAGGCGATTGCCGCGCGTGCGTCCCATCACCTGACTGGAATCTTTGAGATTTTGGACTTCCACCAAAACCTCTTCAGTGCGTCCGAAATAGCGCTGTGAACGCTCCATCGCGGTTGTTGTCACGACATGATTTAGTCGTTGGAGGCGATCGGCTTTCACATCCTCACTCAACTGATTATCCCACAAAGCAGCCGGCGTTCCCGGGCGCGGCGAATAAGCCGCCGTATTCACCAAATCGAAACCAACATCTTCGATCAACTTCACAGTCTTCTCAAACTGCGCCTCCGTCTCCCCCGGAAAAGCGACAATTGCATCAGCCGTAATCGAAGCATCCGGCATATAACGACGAATTGTATCAATAATCCGCAGGTATTTCTCCTGAGTATAACCCCGCGACATCGCCTTCAAAATATCATTATCACCAGACTGAAACGGAATATGAAAATGTTCGCAAACCTGTGGTAATTCCGCACAAGCCTTAATTAAGCGTTCCGTAAAATAGCGCGGGTGGCTAGTAGCAAAACGGAGGCGATCGACTCCTGGAACATCCTGCACAAAATACAGCAAATCAGTCAAAGTATGCAGGTTGCTGCCATCCGGTTTAGTCCCCGGCAAATCGCGTCCATAAGCATCAATATTCTGCCCCAACAAAGTTACTTCCTTGTAACCTTGGCGGCCCAAATCCTCCATTTCCGCACGAATAGCCTCCGGTGTTCGCGACTGTTCAACCCCGCGCACATTCGGCACAACACAATAAGTGCAGCGTTCATTACAACCGTAAATTACATTCACCCAAGCCGTCACCTGACTATCGCGGCGAGGCTTAGTAATATCCTCCATAATCTCCACCGCTTCAGTCGCCACAACTTGATTTCCCTGGAAAACTTGTTCCAGCAAATCTTCCAGCCGATTAGCGTGTTGTGGGCCCATTACTAAGTCTAATTCCGGCACACGTCGCAGCAGCGCTTCACCTTCCTGTTGAGCCACGCATCCCGCTACAATTAAAGTTAAATCTGGCTCTTTGCGCTTGCGATGAGCCTGCCTTCCGAGGTTAGAATAAACTCTTTGTTCGGCATTGTCGCGAATTGTGCAAGTATTGTAGAGAATCAAACTAGCTTCGTTCGGGTCTTCCGAGAACTCAAAGCCCATATTTTCGAGAATGCCGGCCATCCGTTCGGAGTCGGCTTTGTTCATCTGGCATCCGAAAGTGGTAATGTGATAGCGGCGGGGTTTAACGGTCATGGCGAATTGCAGGCAAATAAAAAATCTAGGTTTTCAACCTTAACGAGTTATTATAACACTTCTGTGTTAAACGAGATAAGTCTGGGAATTGGGAATTGGGAATTGGGAATCATAAGTCCTGATTTAGTTAGATAAAAAATGTAAAATTGTTTTGGCAATTCCTTGGGCTGCCAGATAAGGAACTCCATTTCCTACAGTTTTAAACATATTAGTTAAAGTCATATTTTCTGGTAGCGAAAACTTTTGAGGCAGAGACTGAATAGCTAGGGTTTCTGTAACCGAAAGCCTGCGAACTTTGTAAGGGTGCAAGTGAACTTCATTATTGCCGTAACAAGCAGTCGGGGAATAATGCCACCTGTGCAAACGCTTGTAAGATTTTTTAGAATCATCTCCCTCATCGACAGCAGCAAACCTTTTAATTCCCGCTCTTGGTTGAAAATAATGTTTCGCATTGGGATGATTTAAAACATCATTTTTTTGGAACCAAAACTGTACTGTTAACTCTTTGGGAATGCCATCAGGGCAAGGCAAAAAACTATCGCAGGCAAATGCACTTCTTTCAGGCCAAGGATTAGTAAAGACTTCGGATTTGGGATATAAAATCTGACTTGACCAAGGAAATACACCTTCAGGCAACATTTGGCTATTTTGCTCTAAAGAAATGCCCATATCTTTGACGAGATTTTTACGGAAACCGATTAAAATAATTCTATCTCTATCTTGCGGCACACCATATTCGATCGCATTTATCAAACGTTCCACAAATACGTATCCCGCCTCAGCCAACTTATTTTTAAGTTCGTCATAAAAAGCTTTATGTTTTTTGGTTCTCCACAAGCCTTTGACATTTTCAAACAAAAAGAAATCCGGCTGCTGTTGGCAAATCAATTCAATGTAAGAAGCTGAAAGTTTGCCTTTATCTCCTTCCGCACCTCGGTTTTTGCCACCTATTGAAAAATCAGGACAAGGCGGCCCGGCGATAAATCCAATAATATCGTGTTTCTGGCGAGCATCTTGCATCAATTCCCGCAAGTGAAGTGCTGGTTTTCCCTCTACAAGTCGAGTCACATCTGCTTCCTCTCCTTCGCAGTGTCCGTATTCTGGCTGCGGTAAATTCAGACACTGGCGAGAGTGGCGGTATGCTTGGATGAATGGTGGGAAAATTTCGCTGACGTATGCTACATTAAAGCCGATCGACTCAAAGCCCAAATCGAGGAAGCCCGAACCTGAAAAAAATGAGAATATACAGGGAATTGGGTATGGGGAATTGGGCATGGGAATTGGGAATTGATTGTTTGTTAATTATTACAACCATTGGCCGCCTCGGAAACGCCAATAGGGAAACAAAATCCGCATTAGTGTTTGCGATGCCAGATAAATAGCTAGCCATACTAAACTGTAATGCAGAGCAAAAGCTCCTAAGTCAAAGTCTAGCAGCGGTATCCCAGGTAAACCAATAGTTTTGATTAATAGCAAGACAAAAAGTGCTTCCCAAATTCCAGCGAGCAATTGAAATGCGCCGGGCCAATCTCGATCCCAGCGAAATTGCTGAATGTAGATGTATAAGGCATCCCAGCCGATGCCAAAAAGCGCTACATACCCTAAAATCCAGAAAAATATTGAGCCTGATTTATCAGTAATCAAACCTAGAAAAAATGGCAGTGTTACTAAAATGCCTACAGTTGCAAATAATAATATTCGAGTTTGCCAGCGACCAAATAAGGTGGGAGTCATAATAAATTGGGAATTGGGAATTGGGAATTGGGAATTGGGAATTGGGAATTGGAAATTGGGAATTCGGAATTCGGAATTCGGAATTGGAGGCAGAGCCTCCAGATATGTATTCCCAGGCAGAGCCTGGGAACAAGGATGTAACAAATAACCAATAACCAATAACTAATAACCCTTTAAATCGAAGCGAACGACTACGCGAGCGGGCACCGCAAATAACAAATAACAAATCAACCTGGAGATTTATTGAAAATCCACTTCAACCACTGCACGAACGATCGACAAATGCTCAATTTCCGAACACCCGGTGCTCGGTTGGCGGCCAGACTTTCAACGGAACGCAAGGCGGCATATTGCAATCCCAAAAAACTGTCCACAGGCGCGTAAGGTCCCCCCAAAGTAATCGCCCCGGCTGTGTATACCCGGCCTTCTCCGTTGCTAAGGGAAGTGTTGCGTAATTCGGACACTTCAAAATGGTTATTCACGCTCAGCCGCCCCAACCCGTTGAGGGGAAGATTATATTGAGCTACCAAATCGTCTAGCAGGGGACTGGTTTTGACCTTAGCGTCCAAACCTGTAGCATCAATGATAAAATCAGCTTCTAACTTAATTTGCCCCTTCAGTTCCTTCTCCTGAATGTACGTCACCGTACGGTTTCGACTGTCGCGCTCGACTCGCTCGACTTCCCCAAAAGTAATTTGATACCACCCTTGACTCAAACCCTCTTTCACCATACGCTGCCAGTCGCTGCGCTGCGCTGTAGTAGTGCCGCCCCAGTCGGTGAGCAACTGCGGGCGAGATTCCGGTTTGGCTTTTTCTAACATTACTCGTAGTTCCCCGCCCCAGCAAGCTTTTGGCCAGTTGAAAGGTTGAAATTCATAGTGATTTTCCACACTTCGCACAGCTCGATCGAATTTGTTACCTTGAGGTTTGGGCGATCGCATCAAATGCAATACTTGAATGTTGCCGTTTTGCTTTCTGGCTTCGTAAATTCGCTGTAACACCCGCGAAGCCACAATTCCCCGCCCTCTAATTAACACGCTGCCGCCCCGGGATTCTAACTTTTCGTAAACCGCGTCGTGGCTTTCGTAAGCATTCACAACCGACTCAAAATCCTGGGTTTTTTCGCGGTAAGCTTGCAAATCTGGCAAAAATTGAATGGCGGGATAGCCCGTGGCTAAGTGTACGTATTTGGCGATTAAAAAAGCGTGGTCTTGACGATCGGCATTCGATCGAGAATAAGCGATCGCGTACCTGCCGTCATCTGTCTTGCGAATTCCGCGCACTCTACCGTAGCGAAACATCTGATTCCACCCGATACGCAGAGCTTCCCTGTCAATAGCATCAAACACATTCCCCGCCCGAGGCGTGTAAGTTTCGGCAAAAGTTGGTTCGGCAAACACCTGCCACATCAACTTCAGCGACATCCCCAACCGCCCTTTGAGTAATTCCTGCCAAGCTTCCCGCACAGCATAGGGAGGCCAGCCCCAAATGTTGTCTGGACAAGAGTCAGAATTCGATCGCAGGCGTTCCCGCAGCGGAATTTGAGAATTCAGGCACAACCGACGGTAGCGGGCGTAAGGCTGCTCTTCTAGACCCAAAACGGCAATTCGATCGACCTTCACGCCGCAAATTCTCAGCAAATCCGCCCAAATAAAGCTGCCCAAACCGCCGCCAACGGCAGCCCAATCAATCTCTTCAACCGGCAGTCCCATAGATTGGATCGATCGCATTGTCACTTGATTCGCGTGCAAAAATGCGATCGGCGGAAATTCTGCTATGCTGCCTATTTGAGGAAGCGGCGACATCATTTTCGGCCCCAATACGGGGTCTGGCCCGTTGGTCTGCGGGTTGAAAAAAATGTGAGAATTGACACAGTGGGTTTCTGGGGAATTAATCGCAAATGAAATGCCGATCGCGTAGGGCCCAATTTGCAGCATATCCCCGTTGGCCAGAATACACCGGGTTTGGCGAGCGCCGTTGACAAAAGTACCGTTGCGGCTGCCCGTGTCAGTAACTACAATACTGTTACCTTCGATCGCAATCACTCCGTGGAAGCGAGAAACTTGACTGCTGCTGAGGGCAATTCGAGAAACTTGTTCCCCGTTGATTATGGCGGGCATAGCTTCAAAAATTCGTCCCAAAGCGATGGGCAAATCGAGTATAGGGGAGCGACAATCCCCCGTAGCTGTATCTTTCCAAGTCAGTCGCAGGCGCAAGGGTTGAGGATTCATTATTATTTTTTAAACATCAGCGATCGGCTTTGAGCTTTCTGCGAAAAAAAAATTGATTTTGAGAGATGCGATTGGAGATCGCGGCTTATAGTAATTGTCTAGTGAGTAAGGTACAGATTGGGAATTTCGATTTGAAACTCGCTTAGTAGGGGCAATTCATGAATTGCCCCTACATTTCGGAGACAAATCATACTCCTTTCTCAGCAACGCCGCCCGGAATATCCCTCTATATAATTCCGGCTGCGCCGGAATTATATAGAGGACACTCAAGATGCCGTTTCCCTACCTCGATTAATTGTAGGGACACGGCATCTTGAGTGTCCTGATTTCGGGTTATATTAATTCCGATGCTACCGGATTTGATATGATTTCTGGTTATTCACCCTGATATTTTCCGTAGAAACCGGGCGTAAGCAAGGCAAATGCGCTCCACGTCTTATTTAAGTGCGGGGTACTGGCGGCGCACAAAATCCGACATCGTCCGATTTTCCCTTTTTCACCGAAGAGCCGGGGTTTGAAGCCCTTACTCAGGTCGGCAGATTGTGATCAGAACGGAGTTTAAATCTCCGTTCTTATCACTTCGCACTCAACTGTCAACTGTTTAAACCCTCACCCAGAGAGCACCACACTCACCGCGGCCGCCAGAGAAGTCCCGCACCACGGACACCCCGCACTCAACTGCGCGTAAGGCGAAACGCGACTGCACTTGGGACACTGCAAACCGTAGCTGGAAGGCCCCGTCGGCGGGGAAGAACTTTGCACCGCAGCCCCGGATAGCAAAACCGTCTGCGGCGCGGCTACCGCCACCGCAGATACCGAAACCACTTCGATTTGCACTTGGCCTAAATGGATATGGCTGTCGGATCTCAATGTTGCTTCGCCTTGGGTGAGAAATTTCCCGTCTATCAACGGGGGATTGCTTTGGCGCAAATTCCGCAGTACATACTGCTGCAATTCCTGATTAAAAAATATTTCGACGTGCAGCCCCGATACGCTCGAATGGGAAAATACTAGATCGCACTTCGCCGGGTCGCGTCCTAGCCTCACGGTTCCGGGATTTTTGCTCGGCTGTCCGTTTTGAATTGTCTGAGTTTGACGCACCCCAGCCTCTGTCCATGCTAATGTGAGCTGGTTTGTCATGATTCTATAGTTTCCTGAATAAATATTAATAACTTAACTCTTCTGACGAACATCCTGACTGCAAACTTAATTAGAATTATTGAAGCGGACTCGATCGAGCGTTTGAACAATATTTTGTGTATCTCAACAAAAAAGCCCCGACTTCGGGGCTCTTGGCGATCGCATTGGCTTTTTTTGAAAGACTGACTCGCCATGAGTCAGTTGTTCTTTACCCGCAAAAATCTTCACCCCAGTGCAGCTTTGTTAAAGATTTGCCGTTAAAGATTGGCCAGCGATTGCTAAAAACTAATGGCTGCGGGGTTTTGAAAGTTGCGAATCGTGCTGTTTTTTGGAGGGAAGGTCGATCGAACTCGCTCTGAGAATTCGATCGCCCCACCTCCTCAAACGCCAGCGTATCTAGCGTGCTGAATCTCAGACTGCAACTGTGCAATCTGAAGAGTTGCAGTGTTTCGCTTTGGGAAGCTTAGGATGATGGTGATTCGCTCTTGCGACTTTTCCGACCACCTTCGCGACCAATTTGAGCCATGTGTTCGCGATTTCTGCTGACAGCTTCGCCACCTTTTTGACCAGCTTCTCTAGCTTCTTCAGAGGTGAATTCGTGTGCAGTTCCTTTCTCGTGTGCAGCTTTTCCGCCCTTGCTAGCAATTGCGCGCTGTTTTTCGGCGTCCATAGAAGCGAATCCGCGTTTGCTTTTCTCAGCCATGACTGTCTCCTTGTGTTTTTTCTGATTTTTTAGCTCGATCGCGCCTTCGCCTCACGCCCTACGTGGGTACTCCCAGTCAGTGGTGAGATATCAGACGGTAACTTATGAAACGTGATCTGACGAATCTCAACTTTTGGTTTAAGTCGCAGGATGACTATTTCACAACTTACAAATGTGAACTAAAAATAGTTCACGCCCGGACACTGTGGTTACATCCGCCAATGTTTAAGCAGGTTACTCTCTTTCCATCATTCTAGAAATCCCCCAACTTTTATACCTCTTTCTCAGGTATGGTTATTCTTTAGTTCGCTGGAAGGATGGAACATAAAGCTAATTGGCGATAAACGAGCGAGGATTTTTGGAATCGAGCGGCGACACCTCAAAAATTAGAAGTCCAAAGAGGGATGCTTTTTGTATCTTTTTACTTTTCCTTTTTTTGATGCCTTCCGGGCTTGCCAGTTATCGGAGATGTTAGTTGGTCTGCCGATCGAGTGGTTTCTGGCAAGCGATATCTTGGGGCGCAGCACAGGACATACTCGATCGCACTTATCAAGTTTACCTTATGACCGATCGAAACATAAATCGGTTTTACACCTGTTTGCGTCCTGAGTGCTGCGCCTACCGTTGATCCCTCATGTATCAACGGCTGCCAACTGCCCCGGTTAAACCCTACTTCTGAATGTTCTCCGATAAATCGAGTTTTGGCAACTCCGATCGTCGCAATCCCTGTCAAAACTCCCAAATGGCAGGCAAGACCGAACCTGCGGGGATGGGCTAGTCCTTGACCGTCGCACAATATCAAGTCTGGTCTCAAACTGATATTTTCTAAAGCATCAAGGACTGCCGGCACTTCTCGAAAAGACAGGAAACCGGGAACGTAAGGAAAAGTAGTTCGACTGCGGGCTACAGCCTGCTGCTGTAATTCCAAGTCGGGATAGCTCAGAATTGTTACAGCGGCCCGCGATACGCCGTCTGCACTGTCGTAGCCGACATCTACGCCTGCGACGTACCGAACTGTTGACAGTTGATTTTCGGTAATTACCTCTGACCGAAGCTGTTCTTGAATGGCGATCGCCTCTTCAATTGTCTGCGGCCAAGGGTGTCGCTGTAACATTTTGATCTCTCTTCAACCGTTCTCAGCTAAGTTTAACCTATTTTTGCGACTTTTCTAAACTCGATATTTTTCTCCTCTGGAACCCGTCATTATTCAGTAGAAAAAGGGTAATTTATAATCCAATACGCTTGGGTCAACACTGCTAATTCCCCGGATATCCCCCTTCTTAAGGGGGACAAAAGAGCAACTTCTTGTCCCCCCCTTTTTAAGGGGGGCTAGGGGGGATCTGTCTGATCTGAACCGTATTGATTTATAATTTGTAGTTGATGTTTTTTTGCATTCTGCATATAGCAATCCTAAATGATTATACTCGTTACTCGTTACCAGGAAGAGCCTGGTAACGCAGATCCGGAGGCTCTGCCTCCATTTTCGCAGGCGAGGCAGAGCCTCGCTTACATCGGTTCCCAGGTAGAGCCTGGGAACCAG
>JANMLZ010000132.1:0-10520 GCA_031372825.1 Cyanobacteria bacterium OTE_58_metabat_593
TTTTCAAAGTTACGCACTTTACCCACACATGACAGTATATGAGAATATGGCATCGAGCCTCAAACTTCGCAAAATCTCCTCTGTCGAAATTCACAGGCTAGTCACAGAAGTTGCAGAATCGCTCGGATTGACAGAATTAGCCGATCGCAAACCAGATAAACTCTCCGGAGGACAACGGCAACGAGTCGCTCTAGGCCGCGCTTTAGTCCGTCAACCAGCAGTCTTTTTGCTAGACGAACCCTTGAGCAATCTCGATGCTTTATTACGCGAAAAAGTCAGGGCGGAACTTAAACAACTATTTGCTACCCAAAAAGCCCCTGTTGTGTATGTTACTCATGACCAAACAGAAGCCATGACACTTTCTACAAAAGTCGCAATTCTCAACAATGGTAGCATCCAACAATTAGATCCACCACACCTAATTTACAACCTTCCAGCCAATCAGTTTGTAGCGGGTTTTGTAGGTAGTCCACAGATGAATTTGTTTGTGCTTAAATGTGAGGGCAATTTTGTAATCTTGGGCGATTTTCGAGTTCCCTTGCCATCTCTGCCGACAGTGCCACCAGAAATCGTGATGGGAATTAGGCCGGAAAATGTCAGTTTTGCTGAAGGGACAGAGGCTGGGGACACAACTATTAAAGGTGAGGTTTATTTAGTCGAAAACTTGGGAATGCAAAACCTGATCAGCGTTCGAGTTAAAGGTTTAGAGTCATTAACAGTGCGCGTTTTGCTACCTGGTGACCGCAAGTGGAATTCAGAAGGTGTAGAACTAATTTTTCCGCGTCAGTTGATACATTGGTTTGATGTCAAAACTGGTGAACGAATTCCTGATGTTTAAATCGCATAAACCAGAAATCAGGAGACGGCAGTGCCGTGTCCCTACAATTGGCCGTGGTAGGGAAACGGCACTGCCGTCTCCTCTATATCATTCCGCTGCAACCGGAATTAATATTAATTAAAAAAGGATAAAAATTGATGAATACAAACTTCAACAGTCTTTTTCTAGCCTCATTGCTGTTCATCGTGCCTGTTTTTCCCCCGACAATTATCAATACTCAAATCTTGAAAACTGCGGATGCGACGGCCAAGCAAACCACTCTCGTCAAAGATGAATTATATTTTGGCTTAACTAAACCGGGAGGCGAAACAATTTCTGAAACAGAATGGCAAGAGTTTGTCAATAATGTTATTACCCCTGATTTTCGGGAAGGGCTAACCGTATTAAATGGTGACGGGCAGTTTCTGAATAGTTCTGGAATTCTGATTCTAGAAAAATCGAAAATAGTTATTTTAATTCATGAAAATCGTCCTGAAAAAGATCGAGCGATCGAGAAAATTATTACAACCTATAAGCACACTTTTCAGCAGGAGTCGGTGCTGCGGATCACTAGCCAAGTTCAAATTTCTTTCTAATTTATTGACCTGGGAAATAAGTTTATGATATAATTAGTGAAGGCATCACCATTGAAAATAATTAAAGTTCGAGTGTAAGAAAAATCACAAATTGTGTTGTGTGGCTCGATCGCACACAACACAAAAATCCCTAGCAAAACCTTCCCAGGAGCCACAAAAACATGACCAACGAAGGCAATCACAAAGCAGAAGCGCCGGAAAGCCCCGATTCAAACACTTTGGACGGTATGGCTAAAGCTTTTCTGGTGAGCATGGCTTGGTCTTATGCAGAAGCGCTAGAGCAAACTAAACGCTCGGAAAATCAACAGAAACCAGCGCCGGAATCTCAATCAGAATCACAGACAGAACAAGTCGATCGCAATTCTGAAACTGATCAATAAAATAAAGGGACACGGAATTGCCGTGTCCTCAAACCATGACTGATTGTTGGCAAATGTGAGAAAAAGTAATACAGTTAATCAACCTCCCTGAACTTTTGCCATAGATCCATGAGTGAAACCGTCCTAGAAGTTCGTAACCTGCGGGTTCAATTTGGCTCTGCTGATGCAGATAATGAGTCTGCAATGGTTAAAGCAGTTGACGACATTTCCTTTGAGGTAAACCGAGGACAAACCCTAGGCATCGTCGGAGAATCGGGGTCAGGGAAATCCGTCACTTCCCTCGCTATCATGGGTTTACTGTCGAGTGTGTCAACTCAAATTTCAGGGGAAATTTGGTTCTCTTCAACCAAAGACGGCACTAGCAAAGAACCAGTAAATCTACTGAAAATGCCGTCCCAGGAAAAACAAATATATCGCGGTAGCCAGATGGCGACCATTTTTCAAGAGCCAATGAGTTCGCTAAATCCAGTTTTCACCATTGGATTTCAACTGACGGAAGCGATTTGTCTGCACCAAAATTTATCCCAAATTGCCGCACGACGCAAGGCTGCTTCTCTGTTGCAAGAGGTGAAGTTGCTACCAGATGATCAGGAACTTAAGCAGCGGTGTTTGTTCCAAAAGCAGGATGCCTCGGCAGAGTCTGGGAAGGATGGTAATCTGGGGGACGATCGCAATTTGATGCAATTCATCAACGGCCAAAAACAGGCTATGCTCGATCGCTACCCCCATCAATTATCAGGTGGCCAAATCCAGCGGGTGATGATTGCAATGGCCATTTCTTGCAATCCGACTTTATTAATTGCCGACGAACCAACAACAGCTTTAGATGTCACCGTACAAGCAACTATCTTGGCTTTGCTGCGGGAATTGCGCGACTCTAGAGGCATGGCAATGATTTTTATTACCCACGACTTGAGCGTCATTGCTGAAATTGCCGATGTGGTCGCGGTGATGTACCGAGGTAAAATTGTGGAATGCGGTGCGATCGAACAAATCTTTAGTAATCCCCAACATCCTTACACAAAAGGTCTGTTAGCTTGTCGCCCAACTCTGGAAAAGCAATTGCGCCGTTTGCCCACAGTTTCTGATTTTATGGATGTCACCACCAATGCCAATGGTGAATTAGTAATTGTCGAAAAAGATGTCGATTTAGACGATGAAAGCAGTGGTGGATTGTCCGCTTTTGCCACCGGAAAAGCACCACGGCTACCTAATCTTAGCGATCCGTTGCTGATTGTGAATAACTTGCGAGTCGGTTTCCCGGTACAGGGAGTATTTGGCGAAACTAAACGCTTGTTTATGGCGGTGAATGATATTTCTTTTGAGGTTTATCCTGGAGAAACTTTAGGTTTAGTCGGGGAATCTGGTTGCGGTAAGTCTACTTTGGCCAGAGCTTTGTTACAACTAATTCCGATTTCTAGCGGTAAAGTGTTTTTTGAAGGTCAAGAAATTACGCCTCCTACTAACAATATTTCTAAATGGCAGTGGATGGCTAATTATCAGCAACAGAAAGAGTATGCTCGCAAATTGCGATGGCTACGACGGGATCTGCAAATTATTTTTCAAGACCCTTTTAGTTCTCTCGATCCGCGCATGAATGTGGGGGCGGCAGTGATGGAACCGATGGTGATTCACAGCGTTGGCAAGAATCAGCAGGAACAACGCGATCGCGCCGCCTATTTGTTAGATAGGGTGGGTTTGAATCCCGATTTCATGCGCCGCTATCCTCACGAGTTTTCTGGGGGTCAACGGCAGCGAATTTGTATTGCTAGGGCTTTGGCTTTAAATCCTAAGTTTATTATTTGTGATGAGTCGGTTTCGGCATTGGATGTGTCGGTACAGGCGCAAGTTTTAAATTTGTTGAAGGAGTTGCAGACAGAGTTTGGACTGACTTATATTTTTATTTCTCACGATTTGAGTGTGGTCAAGTTTATGAGCGATCGCGCGATCGTCATGAACAAAGGTAAAATCGAAGAAATTGGCACGGCCGAGCGCATTTACCGCCAACCGCAACAAGATTACACGCGACAACTGATTGCTGCTATTCCTACGGGGACTGTAGCACGAATTCGGGAACAGCAATTAGGGCGATCGGCTGCTGCGTCGCAATTGGCACACCAGCCCCTATCTCCTGCCGATGAGTCGAAACACCCTTGATTTGCATCCTTCTGCCTTTTTTGCAAGCATATATGATTGAGCTATTTTAGAATTATTAGTTACAATTTATACAGAATATTTTCTAAATTTTACCTTCACAATTCAGCTCAATTCCGGTAAAACTCCTGATCGTATAGAGGAAACGGCAGTGCCGTTTCCCTACGTCAGATTAATTGTAGGGAGACGGCACTGCCCTTCTTCGTGTCAACAACCAGGTCAAACCCTGTCACAGACTGCTGTTTGACTATTAAGACTCTTATCCCCCCTAGCCCCCCTGGTTGTAGGGGGGGACAAGAGTCTGATCAAAGTCCCCCTACAACCAGGGGGGCTAGGGGGGATCTAGACTTAGGGAAAAACGAGATTTATCAAGGCTTTCAGGCTGGTTGTTGACACGACGAAAGGCACGGCGCCGTGTCGAAAGCTGTGAGTAATATTAATTCCGATGAAGAGAGGATTTGATATCAGATCGAATCCGCGCTTCATCGTCAAGCGTAAAGTCTGCTTCGAGTGGCTACCAAACGATCAGGGCAACCGCTAAGTTTTTCAACTTACAGTTAAGCTGGCGTGCATCTAATTTGTATAGTAATTTTGGCGTTGCTGAGAAAGGAGTATGATTTGCCTCCGAAATTTAGTAGGGGCAATTCATGAATTGCCCCTGACTGGCAATTCATGAATTGCCCCTACTAGCGAGTTTCAGGGATTGCCGTCGCTGAGTGAATCATACCTAAATTCAGCAACGCCCTAATTTTTTATTGAAAGTCTTGTGGGGAGTAGGGTTAGGCGAGAGATCCCGCCCTATAAATCTAATTTAGATGCGCTACACCTTAACAGTCAACACTCAACACTCAACAGTCAGCAGTCAACAGTCAACAGTCAACACTCAACAGTCAGCAGTCAACAGTCAGCAGTCAACAGTCATGTATGAGTGCAAGCGGAATTGATGTTACCAATTACCAATTCCCCACGAACATAGGAGTGCAACTAAAAACTCCTACCAACATTTTTTTGATTTTATCTTCACAAACTAGCAGTTGATCTTCATCTTAACTTCAGAATTTGTGAGTAATATTAAAGTTGGCTGAACTTGACTAATATTCCGGGTTTTTCAACCAGCAGTCAGGGCGCTCCACGCAGTATTTTCGTACATCAAACCCCGTCAGTCCCGGATGCAAAAAGTGGTTTTACGCGCTACTAAGAGCGAGGTCAGGTGCGCCAAAAGCATCCTACATAATTGGTTTGGCATCCGGTACAGTCGGCTTTTGAGTCCGGGAATAGCTAGATTAGGCCAAATGTCTAATGACTAACAGCAATATCTAGCGCAGTATTAGACATCAACTCTCTCGCTCAGTCAAAAAAATTATAAAATTCGCACTCCTGCTACAAAGAGATTGCTAGCTAATTCCGTAAATACACTTAATTATCTTTCCGTGTTGCGTAAATTTACGTAGATTTTCAAATGCTAGATGTCGCAAACTCGGAAAAATTAACAGTATTTAAACATTTTTATTGGAAATTTTAAATCGGCCAAATTTAAAATAATTTAACATAAAAAAAATGAGAAACTACGTTCTGAGCATCGAAGTAGCCAAAAACCCAAAAATGTTTAACTTCCTGCAACTGTTGTTAAGAAAATTCACGGCAGCAGTCACCATTCGAGAAAAGGCAAAATCCAGAATGCAGTCTGAAAAAAAAATCAGCCTAGGAACGATCGCCAGCGGCAGTGTATTCTCAGTTTTGATAATTGTACTGCTTGTCTTAAACGGGTTGCTCGTAGCTGGCTCTAGCTGTGATAATTTGTACTCTCGCCCGATCGCCCTGGGATTTTTGGGAATAGCAAATATTGTCCTGTTGGCGGTATCGGCGCGCTCAAACGCCTCTGCTGTCGCAGTCGGCAACGATCGCCAATCCACCAAACCCGACGAGGGCGATCGCTTTTTTAGCCTCTCGCTAGATATGCTGTGCGTCGTTGGTTTTGACGGTTATTTCAAACGCGTCAACCCAGCAGCAGAAAAAATATTCGGCTATTCCGAAGCCGAAATGGTTGGCAAACTCTTCATTGAATTCGTGCATCCAGACGATCGCGAAACTACCTTACAAGAAGCCGAAAGTGTTGCTGCGGGCAATCCTACCATTGGGTTTGAAAATCGTTGGCGGTGTCAAAACGAATCTTACAAGTGGGTAGCCTGGACAGTTAGCTCTTTCTGTGAGGAAGAATTGATGTACGCTATCGGCCGCGAAATTACCGATCGCAAACTCGCCCAAGAGTCGCTCCAGCACAGCAATTCAATCTTGCGATCGGTGATTGAAAGCACGCCGGATGTCATTTTTGTCAAGGATATTCAAGGCCGCTATGCGATCGTAAATTCGGCGGCTGCTGACTGGCTGGAAACATCGGTGGAGGCAATGATCGGCAGGGACGATACAAATTTATTTCCCCCAGAAATTGCCCAGCAAATTATCGAAGCAGACCGCAAGATAATCGCAGGGGGAGAAAATTTAAACTATGAAGAGATTGTCCCCAAAAATGGAGAAAAGCGGACGCTGCTAACAGCAAAATGCCCTTGGCGCGACTCGGAAGGAAATGCGATCGGCGTAATTGGCATATCTCGCGACATCAGCGATCGCAAAGAAATAGAAGCAGCGCTACTAGAGAACAACATCCTGTTTGAAAGCGTGCTCGAAAGTACAGGCGACAGCATTTTTGTCAAAGATACTCAAAGCCGCTACCTATTGGTCAACTCTACGGCGGCGGGCATTATTGGCTTGCCAAAGGAAGAAATTATTGGCAAAAAAGATGCAGAATTATTTGCGCCGGAGATTGCAGAGATGCTGGTGGAAAATGACCGCCGGATCTGGCAATCTGGTATTGAGGAAACGCTCGAGGAAGTAGTAAAAGATAGCGAGGGCAACATCGGGACATTTTTTTCTACCAAAAGCCCTTTGCGCGATCGAGCTGGAAACATCACGGGTGTAGTGGGAGTTGCTCGCGATATTAGCGATCGAAAACAAGCAGAAATTGCCCTACAACAAAGCGAAGAAAAATATCGGTGTTTAACTGAAGCCACCTCCCAAATTATTTGGGATACGAATGCCAACGGCGAAGTCGTCACCGAACTGCCAGGATGGACTACATTTACTGGCAGAACCTACAACGAAATTAAAGGATGGGGATGGCTGAATGATATCCATCCAGACGACAGAGAACATACTACAAGGATGTGGTCTGATGCACTTACCAATCGAACTTTATACCAAATAGAACACCGCTTGCGTAGGTACGACGGCGAGTACAGGTACATGAGCGTGCGCGGTTTGCCCGTATTGAACGCCGACGGTAGCATCCGCGAGTGGGTGGGAGTACACGCTGACATTACCCCAGCTCGGCGCGCCGAAGCAGAAATGCGGCAACAAAAAGAATTTCTGAGCAGCATCTACGACAGTGTGGACTACACCATTTTCGTACTAGATGTCGGCGCAGATGGAGAGTTTCGCTACAGCGGCTGGAATCGAGCAGCAGAGTTACTCAGCGGTGTCAGCAGCGAGTTGGGGTGTGGCAAAACTCCCGAAGAGATTTTGTCAGAGTCTACGGCCGCATTTTTTCTGCCTAAATTAAGAGAATGTGTGCTAAAAAATACCTCGATTTCCTACGAACAAGCTGTTAATTTTGGCACGACAGAAGTTTGGTCTCTAACAACTTTGAACCCGCTGCGAGACGAAGCTGGTAAAATTTGTCGCATTGTTGGTACTGCTGTCGAGATTACCGATCGCAAAAAAGCCGAACAAGCTCTAGGAGAACAGTTTCTACTTTCTGTATTCACAGCAGATGTCGGAATTGCTTTGACTCAAAATCACACTTTGCCTGCAACTTTACAAAACTGCACCAATGCAATTATGCGCCATTTGGATGCTGCTTTTGCTCGGATTTGGACGCTGAATGAAGAGGGAAATGTATTGGAGTTGCAAGCAAGCGCGGGGATGTATACTCACATTGACGGCGCTCACAGTCGCGTTGTTGTCGGTGAGTTTAAGATTGGTTTAATAGCTAAAGATCGACAACCCCACTTGACTAATGATGTTCTACAAGATGCCCGTATCAGCGATCGAGAATGGGCGGCGCGAGAAGGAATGGTAGCTTTTGCGGGATATCCGCTAATTGTGGACGATCAGTTGGTGGGAGTAATCGCGATGTTTGCTCGCCACGAGTTGAAGGAATCAACGCTGATTGCTTTGGCTTCAGTTGCCGATTCGATCGCCCTGGGAATTAAGCGCAAACAAACAGAAGAAGCCCTCGCCCGACAGCAGCAAACTTTGAGGGGAATTATTGACAATGCTCCGATCTGGGTGTGGATGGCAAATGCTAGCGGGCGGATGTTATTAGTCAACAAAACTTTCTGCGAAGATGTAGCTATTCCCGAATCGATATTTTTAGCTGCATCTCACTATTCCGATGTTTTGGGAGTAGAAGGATCTGCTAACTGCATGGCATCTGATCGGGAAGCGTGGAGTCAAAATAAACCTTTTTATTCTGAGGAAATTCTGCAATTTGCTGACGGAACTCAACATTATTTAGAGACAATTAAAACTCAGGTAAAAGATGCTTCGGGCAATGCGATCGGCTTGATTGGTTTGGGCTTGGATGTGACTGAGCAAAAAGAATCTCAAAGAAAATTGCAAGAGTCGGAAGCGAGATTTCGGAACTTAGCTGAGCAGGAAGCGCTGCTGAATCACTTAGCAAATAATATCCGCGCTTCTCTCGACTTGGATACTATTTTGGCAACTACTGTGCGCCAGATTCGTGAGTTGCTACAACTCGATCGGTGTCTATTTATGTGGTATCAGCCAGAGGTTTCGCCGCCTATTTGGAATGTGAAATATGAGGCAAAACATCCCGATTTGCCCTCGCTATTAGGTTTATATCCTACTGATATGACTCCTTCTCATGCTGCACGAATTGCCAATTTGGAAATAATTCGGATGGATGATTTTGATACTGTTACCGATCCGGTAGAACGGAATTTTTTCATATCTATCGGATTAAGTTCTCTGTTGGACATTCCCCTGCAAACACAGTCCGGTCAAATTGGTATGATTTGCTGCGCTACTTGCGGCACACCACGGCATTGGAGTGATGATGAAGTTGCACTTTTAGTCGCTGTCGGGAATCAATTAACTATTGCAATTAATCAAGCAGAGCTTTATACTCAAAGTCTTGATTCAGCCCGGATAGCCAGAGAAAAAGCTGCTCAATTAGAAACGGCATTATGCGAACTCCAGCAAGCGCAAACTCAGCTTGTTCAAGCAGAAAAAATGTCGAGTCTCGGTCAAATGGTAGCAGGAATTGCCCACGAAATCAATAACCCAGTCAGCTTTATTTTCGGCAATCTTACCTACACGGAAGAATACACCACAAGTCTGATGAAATTGCTGCAAATGTATCGCAATGAATACCCAGAACCGACACCCGCGATTCGGGAAGAAATCGATGTTTTAGAACTAGATTTTTTGCTGGATGACTTGCCGAAAATGCTGTCTTCGATGCAGGTGGGAGCAACTCGGATTCGCGATATCGTGCGGAGTTTGCGGAATTTCTCTCGTCTCGATGAATCTGACATGAAAAAGGTTAACATTCACGAAGGCATTGACAGCACATTGATGATTTTGGAACACCGACTGAAAGCTCAGTCTGTTAGCGTAGCAGGTACGCAGTACCATCGCACAATCATTCAAGTTGTGAAAGAATACGGAGAATTGCCCCTGGTGGAGTGCTACGCCGGATTGTTAAATCAGGTGTTTATGAATATGATTGCTAATGCGATCGATGCTTTAGAAGAACAAAACCAAAATCCGGGAATGATTAAAATTCGTACAGTGTTAGAAGGTGATTTTGTGGCGATCGCGATTTCTGACAATGGTACAGGGATGACAGATGTAGTCAAACAGCGGATTTTTGACCCATTTTACACCACAAAGGCGATCGGTTCGGGTACTGGGCTGGGTTTGGCGATTTCCCATTCAATTATTGTCGAAAAACATCAAGGTGAAATAAAATGTATTTCTGATGTGGGGAAAGGCACTGAATTTATAATTAAGATTCCGATTGTTAGTAATTAGTTATTAGTTATTAGTTATTAGTTATTTGTTATTGGTTATTGGTTATTGGTTATTTGTTTCAATTTAACGTCAAAGCCGTAGTCTCTGTAGGGTGCGTCGCTATCGACTAATTCAACGCACAACGACAATCTCATGGCGACGCACCTGACAATCACGGCGGTGCGTCGCCATGAGAGTATGAGAGATTACCGAAAAATTTGCCAGCGACGCACCCTACTTTCTGAATTTGTAATTAAGATTCCGATTGTTAGTCATTAGTCATTAGTCATTAGTTATATCGTTTCCGGTTGCATCGGTATTATTCAAACAGTCAACAGTCAACAGTCAACAGTCAACAGTCAACAGTCAACATCCAATTGTGTCGGCCCCAAATACTTAGTTAAATAAGGAGAAAACACCTCATAAATCAAAGTCAATGGTTTACCGTGATGCCAAAACAAATAGTGTCGCCCCCAAAAA
>JANMLZ010000186.1:0-4943 GCA_031372825.1 Cyanobacteria bacterium OTE_58_metabat_593
GAAGGTTTTGGATGTCGATCAGCCTTCCTTGAAGGGTGAGGGGGCTGCCGATGGTTGTGGGTGCGACGACTGCAATCGAACTGGTGTTGGTGCGCCCGATCGCGATCGAGCCAAAATTCCCCGCCAAAGCACCCATATCCGTTGCCGTCAAGTCCAAAATGCCCAAAATATCACCAGTGCCACCAATCCGAATTTCTCTGCTGTCATTGGGTTGTAAGCGAATTGTACCCCCCGCACTGCTGACGGAACCGCGATCGGCTCTCAAGTCAATGCCATTAGCAGTGAGAGTGATATTGCCACCGTTCGCATTGAGTCCGCCCAGAGAAATGCTGTTGGCAAAGATATTGACGTTAGCACCTTGAGTCTCGATTAAATCCTTGGAGTCATTGACAAAAAACACTCCACCTGCTCTAAAAGTCACAGCATCTCCTGTTCTACCTTGCAGTCGCAGTCGATTGTCGGCCAAGTCTTGGAGGATGATATTGTTGGTTGCTTCTACGATCACATTGCTGCCGGCCGCCATCTGCTCTAACTGCACTTCGGAGATGATGGTTTGACTGGGTTCTGCTGACGTTTCGAGTGGCTCGTCGGTGGAACTGCTGGTTTCGACGTTACCGTTGGCGATCGTAATATTTGTCGGATCGAGCCTAAAACTTCCGATCGCACCGTTAGTCGCGCGGTTATCTACCTCTCCTTGGAAAATTAGAGAACTTCTGCCGGAAACTTCTACTGTTCCACCGTTACCGCTGAAATTGCCACCGCGAGCCGTAATCTTGCCGAAAAAACGAGTGGTATTGTCTGCCCAAATTACCGCAGTGCCACCATTGCCACGATTGATTGCATTTAGTGCGATCGTAGAATCAGGACTAATATATGTTACGAGGGCATTTGGTATCGTTTCCCGTCCCTGGAAACCGCCTCCCACACGCACTACACCTCCGCCCTCAGTCCCGGAAGCATTGATGTTCGCACCAAACAGCCCTACTTTTTCACCTAAGATATTAACGCTACCACTGACACCAGCAGGGGCAAACACATTGATCGAACCAGATGCGATCGCACTTCCAGGATTTACCGCCACTGTTTGCCCGCCAGTCAGCACCAATTGACCTTGGGCATTAGTCGTCAAACCCGTGGCTGACATGACTCCTGGCCCTGTGAGTAGTTCTGGTAATGCGATCGGGGCGATCGCATTTTTTTCTAACAACAAAGCCGGAGTAATTTCTAAACTCAACAAATTGCCAATTTGACTAATCCGAACAGCATTGCTTCCCGGAATAGCAGCCACAGTAATTTGACCACCAGGAGCCGATAATTGTCCTGTATTAATCACCGTTCCTCCGAGCAAGGTCAAACTTTTAGCGTTGGCAACTCCCAAGTTTCCAGCATTGACAATTAGACCAACTTGTGAATTACCAAAATTAAACTGAGTCGGATTTCCAACCAAGGATTGATAATCATTAATTCCGCTGCTATTAAACCAACCATCCCCGAAACCAATACCCGTCGCAGTTGTTGCCAAAAAAGATCCAGGCACATTTAAACTAGCATTTTGACCAAAGACAATTCCAGCAGGATTCATCAGGAATAAATTCGAGTTTCCACCACTAATAGAGATGAGACCATTAATCACAGAAACATCTCCCCCAGAAATCCGCCCTAAAATATTTTGAATCCTTGGATTAGTCAGAAAATTGGCAATTTGACCTTCGCTCAGATTAAATTGGCTAAAACTATGAAACAGATTAGCACCATTACCAGAAAGTTTGCCACCACTAATATCCAAGCGATTCTGCTCAGCATTAACAACAGTATTAGTTCCGTCAGCAGCAGGGGTTACAGGTTGCAATTTAACTGCTAGCGGTAGCAGCCAAATACCTAAAGCCAAAGTTATAACAGAGCGAAAATAAATCATTAATTAGTTGTTAGTGGTTAGTGGTTAGTGGTTAGTTGTTAGTTGTGGGTTGTTCTCATAACCAATAACTAATAACCCATGCCCGATGCCCAATTCCCAATTCCCAATTCCCAATTCCCAATTCCCAATTCCCAATTCCCCATCCAATATAGTTAGTATCTTGACAAAATGCCCCCTAAGTCATATAGTTATCAAAAGTTTTGATAAAACCTCAAAAGCCAACTAATACAACTGGTCAATCTAAGAACGTTAAAAACAGACTATTTATTATTTGAGACACCAATCATGTCAACCACACAAACTCAAGATTTCCCCTTTTTAACTCAACAAACAGTTGATGAAATATTTGGTATTGGTGAACTAACTCGTGATGATAGAGAGCGAATTAAGGCAATGCTTTTAAACCCAGCCATCAAAGACAACGAATTAAAACTGATTGAAAAAGTCATGAAAGGCGTAGTCACTGGAATACTTGATGTATTGGATTGATCAATTTGAGAAACACACTTGATCTCAATTCTGGTTATACCGTCAGGTGATGGTTGACGGTTAAGCATTAACCGTCAACCGCAGGCTTGTTGAAGACACCTTCATCGAGAAGTATTTCAAAAAACATCATCAGAACCTTCATCCGTAATACTTTCATCGGTGCGCACTAGCTCAGAAGGAGGCCTATCGCTACTCCAAGCCCACCAGACGCAACCGCACTGACAGCGATAAAACTCTTGCCACTTGCGACGATTGAATTCAGTGTATACTGGCGATCGACGATTAATCCAGACCTCATGAGCCTCCGTGCAGCTAGCACTGCATTTAGGACAACAGAATTGATGAGCGTGAACGGCTGTCGCTGTCCATTCGGGAGGATTTGGAGCAAAAGCTTCCATGTGTTCGAGTCTATATAATTAAAACTGCTGGTAATTAAGGCAAATCAAGGGTTGCGAAAGCTCCGCAGAACCCTCACAGTTAATTTTTTTAACATTTGCCCTCCTATCGAGAGTATAACTGATTTGATGTAAGGCATCAGCCGATATTCTGCGATATTTCAAGGACTAGAGTCATGACTATTTACAACTTTATCTCATTTCTGGGCATTTTTGGCTTGTGTGGCATCGCCTGGATTTTCTCGGAAAACCGACAGCGCAAGTATATTCCCTGGCGTGTCATCATTTGGGGCATTGGGCTCCAATTAGTCTTAGGATTTTTAGTATTCCTGTTCCCCCCAACTCGCATCGCCCTAGAATGGTTTACAGGCTTACTGGACAGCGTTTTTACCGCTGCTGACTTTGGCGCCCGGTTTGTATTCGGCAGAAACATTGTACCAATCCCCGGTCAAGACCCGCCAGTTAATTTAGGATATATTTTCGCCTTTCGAGCTTTACCGACAGTAGTCTTTTTTTCTGGCCTCATGGCCTTGCTTTACAACATCGGCGTGATTCAAATTATCACCGAAGTTTTTGCCAAAATATTTTATATGACAATGCGGTTGAGCGGCGCGGAAGCACTCAGCGGCGCTGCTAATATTTTCGTAGGAATTGAAGCAGCAATTGTCGTCAAGCCTTATTTACCACAAATGACTCGTTCGGAGCTTTGTGCAATCCTTTCCTGCTGTTTTGGGACGGCTGCTTCGTCAACTTTAGCAATTTATGTCAGTTTTATCAAGCCAGTTTTTCCCAATATTTTAGGGCATTTAGTTTCAGCCTCAATTATCGCCATTCCTGCTTGTTTTGTTCTCTCCAAAATTTTAGTCCCAGAAACAGGCGTACCAGTGACAATGGGCGGTATTCCCAAGGAAGAACCGAAGCATCAAGGTCGCGAATTTATCGGCAAAGAAATTGCCGAAATGGACGGAGATATGCGCCAACAAGAGACAGTTGGTGGAGAACCCATCGAACGCATGAGCCCTTTAGACGCAGCCATCGTCGGCGCGCTGGACGGAGTAAAAATGGCAGTCGCCATCGCCGCTGTTTTGATTTTGATTTTGGGCTTAGTGTCGTTGATCAATCAATTCTTCGGCTGGCTAGCAATTTTGCCAAACCCAATTGGTGGAGTCTTTAAAGTTGTCACCCTAGCCAACATCATGGGATTCTTATTTTATCCCCTGACGCTGTTAACCGGAGTTCCGTTAGAAGACTCTTGGATAGCATCTGTAATTATTGGTCGCCGACTATTAGAAACAGCCATTCCACCTTACCAAACTTTAGCAGAAGTTGCAGGAAAAGAACTGATTAGCGATCGTACAGTATTGATTGTCAGTTATGCCCTTTCCGGCTTCGCCCACCTCGCATCTGTCGGCATATTTGTCGGTGGTACGATCGCCCTAATTCCATCCCGCCGCAAAGACATTTCCGAACTCGGTTGGAAAGCATTATTTGTCGGCACCTTAGCCACAATGATGATCGCTTGCATCGCCGGCTTATTTGACACCGGAGATGCCAGCATTTTAGGCGCTAAAACAGCCCCCGCTGCCCCGATAACCGCACCAGCTTCCCCGACACCGCTATCCTCCCCAGCCGCGACTTCAAAGCCGTCAGTTGCCCCAGCAATTGCCAGTCCGAAGCCTTCGCCCAACGCCGAAAAAGCAACTCCAAAAGCTAATAGTAAATCTCCCTCTCCCGAATCCAAAAAAAGCCCTTAATGTCTTCCAATAACTCCTAGAGGCGGGTTTTACCAACAATATTTAACTCATGCGAAAAATTTTGCAAGCCCACCCTCACACAACCAATAATCTAGATTAACCTAATGTTCGATAGAATGCAAAAAATGTAGATTCCGATTTGCCGTTGTTGGGTAGGGCGGGTTTATTATATTGTTTATGTTAGACGTGGATGGTTGGTGAAACCCGCCCCTAAAAGCCCATGATGGATGTTGTTGTTTTTTGTTTTTTATCAATACTTCGGACAGTTTTTGGAACGATACTACAAGCTTGACAGGCTAAGGATCGTGAAAAAGTCGAATTAAATGCAAGTCAGGGGTGGACATGACTTTGATTTAATTATCCACAGTGGCTCAAAGCCAAGCGAGGATA
>JANMLZ010000217.1:0-16118 GCA_031372825.1 Cyanobacteria bacterium OTE_58_metabat_593
TGGTTTGGGATTGGCGATTAGCCGCTTGTTTTGTCAGATGATGGGGGGCGATATTACTCTTGAGAGTCAGTTGGGTGTTGGCTCTACTTTTACTGTTCAATTAAAGGCAAAAGTTGACTGTTGACTGTTGACTGTTGACTGTTGGCTGTTGACTGTTACTCGAAAAACTGAATGATGATTGAGCAGAAATCAAGAGACTGCACGTGCTGTTTCCCTACAATAAATCATGGTAGGGACACGGCACGTGCAGTCTCCTCTATATTATTCCGGCACAGCCGGAATTGATGTAACGGATCGGTGGAAGATGAAATTAATTCCCAATTCGCAATTCCCAATTCCCCATTCCCAATTCCCCATTCCCAATTCCCAATTCCCAATTCCCAATTCCCAATTCCCCATTCCCCATTCCCAATTCCCAATTCCCCATTCCCAATTCCCAATTCCCCATTCCCAATTCCCAATTCCCCATTCCCAATTCCCAATTCCCAATTCCCCATTCCCAATTCCCAATTCCCAATTCCCAATTCCCAATTCCCCATTCCCTGATAATTGTGACACCGATCACGATCGACCTTGTTGCCGATCGCAAAATAGTATTTTTCCCAGCTTAGAATGCCTATATTATCCCAAACTTGTGCCACAAGGATGATATTGCGCCTCGGCTGCATTCAACCTAATTAAGGGGGGGTGGGGGATTGCTTGTACAAAAGCAATTTGGTAAAAGTAATGCTAGGGTCGCGCACCAGTAGAAGGCAAAAGTTAACAGGAAATCAGGAATTATCAAAGGTCTAAGGCCGCAGAAACATGACGGGCTGCCTTTTGCCGAATCATGAAGGGCCTTCAAACTGCTGCCTCTACTGCCGAGATAGCAATGCTGCTTTCAACAGGGCGCAAGTTCTCAGAATCACAGGAGTGCATCTACCATGATTAAACCATGCAATCAACCGCTAAAAATAAATCCTTTCACTTCTTATCGCGATCCCGCGACAGGGAGGTGGACTGTAGTTCCAACAGTTCAGTATGGCGAAACAGACTCTAGTTTGAAAGCGAAAGCCGAAGGCGAAAACGAAGGTAAAGTAGAAACCACTCTTTCTGCTTCGCCTGCTGTCTCACTGCCGAAAAAACGCCTTTCCTTCTCCTTACTTCCACTTAAAAAGCTGACTAGAAAATCTGCTGTCACTCTTAGCAGGTAGCTATTGCAGGGGCCTAATAAGAGTATCCACGGTTAGCCAAAAACTAGGGACACGGCAGTGCCGTGTCCCTACGGTGATTTATCGATCTCGGATCTACTTCCACATTTGTGTAATCTACTGTATCTTCAGCATAAATTGCCAAAATGTGATAGGCTAACACCAAACTTTCTTCTTCAAGATCCGTGAAGTATTTGCTCGATCGCGCAGTCCAATTTTTCTGGACAGACCGACCAATTCGCCAGCGGGGAACAGTCATCGTTGCTATCCCCGCGATTTGTCTGTTTGCTTCGCTGATCGCAATTGCAGGACTCCGGGATACTACGCTACAGGTAAGAAGGCGAACAGATAGTAACAAGGCAATACTTCAGGAAACTAACCGCTTGTTAACAACGGTGGTGGACGCAGAAACGGGCATTCGGGGTTACGGGTTGACTAAGCGCCGCGAATTTTTAGAACCCTACCTAGAAGCAAAGAAGAGTTTGCCTCCGCTGCTGGCTAAACTCAAGGTTATGGTGCGAGACAATCAACTGCAAGCTCAGCGATTGGAAGAAATTCAAAAAAGTAGCGAACAGCAAATAAACTTCTTACAAAACACTTTGAATCAGCTCGACAGTTCGGCAACAATAGTGCAGTCGGCGACAACAATTCAGGTGTTCGCTCAAGGCAAATTGAAGATGGATAAGCTGCGCGAAAAAATAGATGCGTTTACTGATACCAGCCAAGCCTACCAGAAGGCTTTAGAGCAGGAAATACGGGATTTGAGAGATTTCACTAATGTCGTACAAGTTGTTAGTTTGCTTGTCGGCTGTTTGGGTGCAGGGGCTTCTTGGTATTTATTTGAGAGTTTAGAGCAGGAATTGAGGAAGCGGGAAGCTGGCTTACAAGAAAGTAAAACTCGCACTCAAGCTGTGGTAGATAATGCGGCTGACGGGATTATTACTTTGGACGAAGTGGGAAATATTGAGTCTTTTAATGCCGCAGCAGAACGGATTTTTGGTGAAAAGGCCGATCGCGCGATCGGCTCGAACCTACGGCGGCTGATAGCTCAACCGCCGCCGGACAGCAGCGCCGGAGATTATGCGATCGAATATTTTGTGTTAAATCCCGATGCTAAGCTGAAGAGTTACCAACAAGAAACACTCGGACTTCGCAGCGACGGAACCAGGTTTCCGATGGAGTTGGCGATTAGCGAAATGCGTCTGGCCAATCAACGCTTGTTTATTGCGATTTGCCGCGATGTCAGAGGACGGAAACAAGCTGAGGAAACTCTACGCAAGCAAGCGCAAATGCTCGATTTGGCAAACGATACGATCGCAGTATTAGACTTGAACGGGGTAATTTCTTATTGGAATTTGGGGGCGAAGTGGCTCTACGGCTGGCGGAAGTCGGAAGCAATTGGCAAAAATATTCACGAGCTTTTGCAAACAGAATGGATGCAACCTTTGGAGGCAATTCAAAAAGTATTTTTCGAGCGGGGATATTGGCAAGGGGAACTGGTTCGCACCAAGGAAGACGGCACAAAAATAACGGTAGCGAGTCGCTGGACTTTGCAGCGCGACGAGCAAGATCAACCGCTGGCTATTTTGGAAATCAGTAACGATATTAGCGATCGCAAGCGTTCAGAAATTGCTTTAGCCGAAAGCGCACAGCGGTTTCGAGATACCTTTGAACAAGCAGCAGTCGGCATGGCCCAAGCGAGTTTTGATGGCAAGTTGCTGTTAGTCAATCAAAAACTTTGCGAAATTTTGGGCTACAGCCGCCAAGAGTTGATCGAGAAAAGATTTCAGGAGATTACTTTCCCCGAAGATTTGGGAAGCGAACTGGAACTTTTGAACCAATTGTTAGCAGGAGAAATTGAAAATTACTGTGTGGAAAAGCGCTACATCCGCAAAGACGGAGAGTTGATTTGGGCAAACTTGACGGTTTCGCTGCTACAAGAACAAAATGGCAGTCAATTTTTGATGGGTGTGGTAGAAGATATTAGGGAACGCAAACAAGCTGAGGAATCGCTCAGGTTACGCGCTGTAGAATTGAGTTGGACAGCGCAGACGCTGGCTAAAACCACGAGTATTTTGAGAAAGCGGAATCAAGAATTAGACCAGTTTGCTTATGTAGTTTCTCACGATTTGAAAGCGCCTCTCAGGGCGATCGCCAATCTCAGCAGTTGGATAGAAGAAGACCTCAGCGACTCGATGACAGAGGATACTCTGCACCAAATGAACCTGCTGCGCGGCAGAGTTCACCGCATGGAAGCTTTGATTGAGGGACTACTGCAATATTCCCGCGTTGGACGTATACAACTAGCTTCAGAAACGGTAAAAGTTGAGAAGTTATTAGCAGAAATTATTGATTCGTTGGCGCCGCCCTCTGGATTTGAGGTAAAAGTTGAACCCGGAATGCCAACTTTTGTGACCGAAAGATTGTCGTTGCAGCAGGTTTTTGCTAATTTAATTAGCAACGCAATCAAGCACAATCGAAGTGATTCCGGTCATGTAAAAATATCGGTTAAAGAGTTAGATGATTTTTACGAGTTTTCTGTAGCGGATGACGGGCCGGGGATTGCGCCTCAATATCACGATAAAGTTTTTGTGATTTTTCAGACCTTGGAAGCTCGTGATAAAGTAGAAAATACTGGCATTGGTTTGTCGCTGGTGAAGAAAATTGTCGAAGGTCAAGGCGGCAGTATTTCGCTGGAATCTGCCGAAGGTGAGGGAGCAACTTTTCGGTTTACTTGGCCGAAGCAACCTATTAGCAAAGAGGGAAAGTAAAACAACTCTAAATGCAGCACCGAAAGCCCGATCGCGACTGTTTAAACTGCGTCACAGCGGATTTCGATGATAAATCCGTCGGGATCGTAAAAGTAGATGCCGCGTCCTGTAGCGCGAGTGACGGGGCCGCTGTCGATCGCAATTTGATTTGACTTTAGCACTTCCAGCGCGCGATCGAACAAATCGCGATCGATATCAAAGGCTAAATGGTTGGCGCGAGTAAAAGCTTTTTCCGGGTCAGGGTTGGGCGGTTCCAAATCGGGCTGCCAAAATAAGTCAATCACAGTCCCGTCGGGAGTAATGAAATTAGCGACTTTACCCGCAGCTACCATTTCGGTTAAACTTGCCGGAATTTCTGCACCTGTGAGTTCGCGCAAGCCGAGAATTGTACCGTAAAAGCGGCGGGAAGCGTTCATGTCGCGCACGTTTAAAGCGATGTGGTGAACCCGGCGCAAGTTCCCCGGCGCTAGGGCAATTTTGACTGTGTTTTCGCTAGTTTGCATGATGTGTAAATTGCGAATTTTAAAATTGAATGCTGTCAGATTAATCCAAAGTTGGTAGTGAGGACTTTATTTAGTGCTGATATTTCTATGATATCAAATCCGGCAGCATGGAAATTAATATTACCCACATTCAGGACACGGCAGTGCCGTTTCCCTACAATGAATCGGGCGATAGTTACATTTGGTGCGAGCGCTCATGATTATTTTGGGGTAGGGACACGGCACTGCCGTGTCCGACTGTCGCGACGGCGAGCAATTATTTTGAGGTAGGGAAACGGCACTGCCGTGTCCTCCGTTGCCATCATTCCGACGCAGCCGGAATTGATATTATTTTTCTTTAGGGAACGATGACATACCCACAAATAGCATTGCTAACCCGCCTCCCAGAATCGCGAAGGCAAGTAAACCCACAGCTAAATCTAATCCCGATGTATTTTCCATTAAATTAAACCGTTCTCCAATTAAATCCCATCACCGATATTTGTTAATTGCTGCTAAGCGCAAACAAGGGGAAGAGAAGAAAAACAAACTCTCAAGTTACAAAAAAAAGCAAATTAACTTTTTCCCTCTTCCCTAAACATCCATCCCTTAAATCCGTCAAAAAATCCCTTGTTAGACGGCTTATTTTGCCAATTCTTTGTCAATGGCGGCGATCAGTTCTGGCGAATCGGGGCCCACGCTGCTGCGGAATCTGGCAACCACTTCACCCTGTTTGCTTACTAAGAATTTCTCAAAATTCCACGAAACCTCGCCCTTGGGATCGACTGCACTTGTAAGCTTAGCGTACAGCGGGTGCTGCTGACTGCCTTTGGCGCGTACTTTGTCAAATAATTCAAAGCTAACGCCGTATTTTGTAGTACAGAAATTGACGATTTCTGAGTTACTTCCGGGTTCTTGTGCTCCGAAGTCGTTGCAGGGAAATCCTAAAACGCAGAGTCCAGCAGCGCCATACTTCTGGTTCAATTCTTCGAGTCCTTTGTATTGAGGTGTATAGCCGCATTGGGAAGCTACGTTAACTATCAAGAGTACCTTGCCTGCGTACTCTCCTAGCTGCTTGTCTGCGCCTGCGATCGTTTTTACTTTAATGTCGGAGATTGTGCTAGGCATTTTCAAATACTTCTAAGTTTGACTTGCACAATTTTACCGCAATTCCGTACTCTTTTGTCGAGATGCCTCGCTAAAAATTTAAGTATCCCGGCCGGGGCGGGTTTACGGCTCTCGGGCTTGTATTATAGATATTGGTGAACCCGCCCCTACCAAGATTGCAGTTAATTTACCGGACACCCTCTTAGTAGGTGGCGGTGAAGTTTCCCAACAGCACTGAGATTCGCAGTCCGCTCTGAGATTGAAGTCGATCGCTAATAGCTAAAGTCCACAGCGAGGAGGACGAATGGTTTAACTATCTGAGTGACTTTCCATCATCCATTTTTGGTAAGTATCCTCAAGTTGCTTGTCTTCCAAAATGAGTTCTATGCGGACTTTTACGCAACCGTGGCGGGGTTGAGAGGCGATCGCATTTAAGATTTTGCTCGCTTTCTGTACAGAGGTAAATTCAGCCTTAACAGTCGGTTCCTGGCGATCGCTAGACATCTCCGTCAAATCTATACCCGTGATGCTTCCCTCGCCCAAATCTATTTCGGCCAACACCTTCGGATCGTCGCCGACTTGTTCCACAATCAGCTTTTCCCACTGGATAGGTACTTGTACCATCCGAGTTTCAATTTCTTTGCGGACAATCACTTCACCAACTTTGCGCTTGCTGCGATTGATCACCAATCGTTCTTCTAGCAGGCGAATTACATCTTGATCGACAATATCAAAGTCTTCCTCCTCCTCACTTGTCTCCAAATTCTCATTTGTGCGATCGGCATCTATTTGATTTAACATAAATGTTGAGGGATTAGTTGACTCGGTGTTGCTCACTTCACTTAACGGTTCTGAGGAAAATCCTAAAGACTGAGGCTCACCATTTGCCGAAATTTTTGGCAGCATTTCGACTTGCTCCGAATTAATACTTACAAACAGCGCTTTTTGGTGGTAATCGACTTTTTTTAGCAGCTTAATACTTACTAAAAAAATCCTGGTATTTTCCGTACCTAGCCCTGCAACCACAAAGTTTAGCTGACCGTTAGGATCAAAATATACATCTTTAATTTTGCCTACCAAGTGACCTTGGTTGTCTTTGACTGTAAAACTTTTTAGCTTAGTTCTAACTTTTTCCGGCACCCGGTTGAGACGGGTAATTGATTTTGCAGTTGCTATTTTTTCGGCTGATGCTTCACCGTTCATCTTTTAAACTTTCCTGCTTAGGGATTTTTATTATGAATTGGTAAAGGCGGGGAAAGCGCATAAACTTTGCCCAAACCAGACAAGTTTTGTACTCCACCCGCCCCGTTATCTAGGAATTGCGCGATGCCACAAATTAAACCTGCACCCTGACAGAATTATGCGCTCAATGTGCAATTCCTCTGCAATACCTGCTGCGGTTGGTTTAGATAGCTTTATTATCTACAACCGGAGTTCCATCGGTCTTAACGTCTAATTCTTCACGACGCAAGGTTTCTTCGCCCTCAACCGTGCTGCGAACAACTTCTTTTCTGACGTTGACTTCTTCCCGCACGAAAGCTTCCTTGTGAATGTCGGCCGTTTCTTCGTAGACTTCCATGCGTGCAACTTCCCCTGATTGGAAGTCAGCCTCACCGACAGAAACTACTCGACCCGCTTCTACGGGCGTTACTCGCTCGATTACGACTCGTTCTTTTTCAATTGGTACTGAAGCTCGCGCTGTTTCTGTTTCCACGCGCTTACCAACTGCTACTTCGCCTGTTTTGGCGCGGTTTTTGTTAGCCACCAAGCGTTCTTCATAAAGCTTGAGATTTTGGTGGTTCTGTTCGTTGGTTTCGTAGAGGGGAGCATCGATATCGTAGCTGTAGTTGCTGCGATCGTAGCTAGCAGGAGTTGCAGTGCTAACCGCAGCAGTGCTTGCCGCCGTGTCTTGATTTCTGTAAACGCCTCTTACCTTTTCTTCGCCATCGTAATCTACTGGTTCTAATTCATTGTAAGCAGGCAATTGTTCTGCTTGAGCTTTGCTGCGAAGGCCTGTGGCGTGGACGCGACGGGCTCCGTAGTCGAAGCGGGCCGAGCCGATCGGCAGCAATACTTTTTTGCCAAAAATCCAAATACCTGTATCAACTACCAGATAGCGAAAACGACCCGTTTCATCAACCAAAGCGTCATAAACGGTGCCTACTTTTTCATCAGAGTCGCCGGCATAAACATCAAATCCCTTGATGTCGTCTCCTGCAAAAATCTCTTCCTTATAGTTAGGATAAAATTCTTCGATTTTTTGAAGTGCCATGTGTTTTTTCCTCTTTAAGCTCTACTTAAATTAATAGTAGAAATTAATGGGTTGACTTACCTCTCCCTAAAGTCTGAAGTGTACAAGTTAGGGCGTTTAATACTATAGGAATACGGCGCCGGACACGGCAATGCCGTTTCCCTACTGCGCTGGACACCGGATTGCCTAAAGCCGGAGACGGCTTGGCCTTTGTCCCTACCCAAAATAACATTGTAGGGATACGGCACTGCCCAAGGAGTGTCAACTTAAGAGTGAAACCCCTGAGAAATCTCGTTTTTATGCTAAGTCTAGATCCCCCTAGCCCCCCTGGTTGTAGGGGGACTTTGAGAAGACTCTTGTCCCCCCCTACAACCAGGGGGGCTAGGGGGGATCTAAGTTTAATAGTCAAACAGCAGTCTTTGAATGGGTTTAACCTTAAGTTGACACGCTTTGGGCACGTGCAGTCTCCTAATTTCGGCTACTAATAATTCTGGTGCAACCGGAAACAATATCAGTGGTTACAAATAAACATCAGTTGACACTAAAATACAAGAATCAAAGCCCCTCATCTTGCAGAAGAGGGACTTTGGGAAGGCTAAAAATTTTAAGTTCAGAGTTGATTTAGTTGAGCTCTGATAGTTTCTATCCGTTTGCGGTTAACTCCCAAATCCGACTCTCCCAGACGCGAAGCCGATCGCACTTGGATGACTTTTGCCCCATCATCTACCAAAAACTCAACATCATCCACAAACCCCATCAAAGCACTGGTGAACTCCGCATAGAGGTAATTATCAGTTGCGGTGATAATTTTAGTCTTTTCCAAGGACTCGATCGCCCCTTTGAGCTTAACCATTGCCTCCTCCGGCGACGAAACGTATGCCAAAGGCTCGATTTTGTGTTCGGCATCTTGACTGAAGCTGCTGACGCAGTTGGGAGAAGAAGGGCACGCTGCGAGTTTTCCTGACTGAATGCCGATATTGGCAGGTCTTTTTCCAGCAAACACTGTTTTTTCTCCTGGGATTGCGATAAAAGTAGCGATCGACAGTACCGCTACTGCTAGCAGTGAGATTAAAATAACTAGGACTCTTTTCAATGCTGTCGGCGATTTTGTTTCAACTGTTTGCAAAAGATGAGCTCTCCCGAAAGTTTAAATTTGATCTAATTTTAATATTAATTGAAGTTGACCTAGAAAAATCAAAAAGATTTACCATAAATAATTGGTTGAAAGCCTCTTTTGAGGTAGAGGTCGCTCTCAAACTGTTAACTGTCAACTGTTAACTGTCAACTGTTAACTGTCAACTGTTAACTGTCAACTGTTAACTGTCAACTGTTAACTGTCAACTGTCAACTGTCAACTGTCAACTGTCAACTGTCAACTGTCAACTGTCAACTGTTGAATTTGTTCTTCAATTAACCAGTATGTCAGCATTGTTCCTTTACCCTTAACCGCGATCTGACCGCGTTCTTCAAAAACAAACTGCTCTTTGACACGCTCGTAAGTCGCCGCCGTCACTTGAATTTTACCGGGCCATCCGTTCGACTCCATCCGCGAAGCAACATTAACAGTATCTCCCCACAAATCATAGCTAAATTTGCTAATCCCAATAATTCCCGCCACCACCGAACCGCTGTGAATTCCGATCCGCAATTGAAAGTTTTCTCCTACTTTGACATTAAACCTCCTCAAAGCCGTCTGCATCTCCAAAGCTAAAAGTGCGATCGCCTGTGCATGATCCTCCCGCGCCGTCGGCAAACCCCCAACCACCATATAAGCATCCCCAATCGTCTTAATCTTCTCCAACCCGTGCAACTCACACAACCTATCAAACTCCGAGAAAATCCCGTTCAAAATTTCCACCAACTGCGTCGGACTTTTCTGAGCCGAAAACTCTGTAAAACCCACCAAATCAGCAAACAATACGCTCACCTCATCAAAATGATCCGCAATCAACTTTTGCTCTTTTTGCAAGCGATCGGCAATCGGTTTTGGTAAAATATTCAGCAGCAATTTCTCTGTTTGCTCTTGCTGCAATTTCAGCGCTGCTTCAGCTTGTTTCCGCTGAATCAGTGCACCGAGCTGCGTAGCAACCGCACTCACTAATTCCAACAAGCGCGGCTGACATTCCAAAACTTTCTCGCGATAAAAAATCAAAATAGCTAGCACTTGGTTGTCCGCCAAAATTGGCACCCCAAAAGCCGCTTTCAATCCCACATTCACCGCAATTTCAGAGCGCAAAAAAACTTGTTCCGGCGCACTAGAAACATCCTCGATCCATTCCGAATGCTGCGACTGCCAAATCCTGCCAGGGAGCCCCACACCGGGATCGAAAGTTAACTGCCAACTTGTCTGTCGGAATTGGGCAAAACTGGAGTCGCTGACGTACCTGCCTGTAGCGCATTTTAAAACGCCCTCACTGCAAGGAATCCAAGCCTCGCCCAGATTCCATTCAATAGTTTCGCAAATTAAGCCTAAAATCACATCTATAGCCGACTCAAAATTCTCCGATTTGCTAATAGCTTGAGTTGCCTTCAGCAGCAACCTCGTTTCCATTTCAATCTGGTGGCGTTCGGCAATTTCCTGGTGCAACTGGACATTTTGATCCGTCAACTTTTGATTTTTATCTTGCAATTGCATTTGCAAGGAACGCACAGTAAGTTGATTGCTCACTCGCGCCAATACTTCTTTCACCTGAAAAGGTTTTGTGATATAATCTGCTCCGCCTACTTCAAAAGCTTGTGCCTTATTTATTCCTTCTTCTAGCGCGCTGAGAAAAATGATTGGAATTTCTTTAAATTGCGGTTGGGCTTTCAATCTTTTACAGAGTTCGTACCCGTCAATATCCGGCATCATAATATCGAGCAAAATCAAATCTGGTGCGCTAGATTGAATCGCATCTATGGCAGAAAAACCATTAGTCACAGGTCTAACTTTATAGCCACTCTTTTGCAAAATTCTAATCAACAAACGCAGATTATCTGGCGTATCGTCAACTACTAAAATATCTGCTTGATAGTTTTCAGTTTGCTCCGCCTTGATCTGCATTATCTGATTCCTCCGTCTCGGCAATTAAATTGAGAATTTTCTGGTAATCAAAATTATTCAGATGACCCTGGAGGATTTCGGCAAATTCAGGATGAGCATCCTTTATTTCCTCGATTGTCCTGTCAATTAAGTCAAAATCAGCACTGCGGATTACCTGCTTCATATTCTCTATCCATTCTGCGGGAAGTTTGGGCAAATAAGCAAGCGCAGCATTAGATGTGGAGTCAGATTGATTACTTCGATCGCCTGTTGAGATAAAATCCGTTGAGTTAGAGTACAGATACCTCACCCCCAAATGTTTGTTGAGGGTATCAAATATCTCTGTTTTGCGGAAAGGTTTGCTAATAAAATCGTCGCAGCCCACCAATAAAGCAAAAGATCGCCTCCCTTCAATTGTACTAGCTGTCAAAGCAACAATCTTCGGAATCGGGGATTCGCCAGAGGAAATACTCATTTCCCCGTTTCCTTGCTGCTCTTGCTCTCTCTGCTGTATTCTGGCCTTAATTTGTTTAGTAGCTTCGTAGCCGTCCATCACTGGCATTCGCACATCCATCAAAATTAAGTGGGGATGCCAAGTTTCCCAGATTTCGATTGCTTCGTGGCCGTTAGTGGCTTGTTGCAGACTGAAACCCAAGGGAGAAAGCATTTTGACTAAAAGTTGGCGGTTGTCTTCGCGATCGTCCACAATTAAAATCTGGTAACACGGTTGATTTGGTTCCAACCCAATCACTTCGCGGTTAATTTGCGGGGCGGGAACATCAGCAGCATAAACAGCACCCACTGGAATCTCAAATTTAAAAGTAGTGCCGAGTTCCAGTTGACTTTCTACGACTATTTCTCCTCCCATCAGGCGGACAAATTGACGGCTAATCGTCAATCCTAAACCCGTGCCTTTCTGAGCTTTTTGACCGGAAGCTGTTTGCACAAAAGCCTTAAAAACATTGCCCAATTCTTCCGGAGCAATGCCAACTCCTGTATCTTCTATTTCAAACTGAAGGAAAATTACTTGAAACCGAGTTGAATCCTCAGCCTCCTCCCTCAATTCAACAGTTGCAGAATCACTGCTAATTATCGAAAAATTCCGAATAGTTGTTGTGGTATCAAAGACAACTTTTGGACTATCCAATAAATCAACAACTCCCGATTTTTCTAATTTTCTAACTCTTAATACTACCGCACCACTTTGCGTAAATTTTATGGCATTGCTGAGGAGATTTATTAGCACTTGCCGCAGTTTAACATCATCCGTTCGCACGTACTGGGGAACGTCAGCCTCGCGCTCAAAAAGCAACTGCAATTCTTGACTTTGTGCTCGCAGTTGAAACATATCTTGCAAGTCGTCAAGCAAGCGGTAGAGATCGAAGTTTTTCGGGTCAATCATCATCCGCCCCGCTTCGATTTTTGACAAGTCTAAGGCTTGATTGATCAGCGTCAGCAAGTGTTCGCCGCTGCGGTGAATAATTCTCAGATTGTCTCGGTTTTCGACAGTAAGATTGGGGCTGGGTTCCATGATTTGTGCGAACCCGAGTATGGAATTGAGAGGGGTTCGCAACTCGTGGCTCATATTGGCCAGAAAGGTGCTTTTAGCTTTGTTTGCGGCTTCAGCAGCTAATGCGGCTTGTTGCAGTTGTTCTGTGCGTTCGTCAATTTGGGCTTCTAAGGTGTGCTGGTAATCTGCTAGTATTTTTTCGGCTTGTTTGCGATCGCTAATATCTTGAAAAGCGGCGATCGCATAAAGAATATTTCCGCTAGCATCAAAAATCGGCGTAGTATTGATCTCGATCGCAATTATTTTGCCATCTTGACGAATTTCTACATCGTCAACCCTAACAAATTCTCCTTTGAGGGCGCGCAAAATTGGCAGATTCTCCGGCGGGTAAAGCTCATCAGTATTGGCAACATAAAGTTGATAAGTTGCAGCTAATTGTTCCGCAGTGCTTTCCGGGATCGTGTCTGCACCCAGCAAATCGCGCGCTGTCTGGTTGAAATAGGCGATCGAGCCATCGGGATTATAAACAGATACCCCCACTGGCAAAGCTTCTAAAAATTGGTTCAGGCGGCTTTCACTCGCAGACAGTGCCTCATTCACTACCTTTAACTCCTCATTTACTTCTTGCCGCTTTATGATTTCATCTGTTAACTTTTGGTCTTGCAAGTAACTATGAATTGCTTCTACTACCGTTAACTTCAAGTCTTCATTTTGCCAAGGTTTAGGGATATAACGGTACAACTTAGCATACTTGATAGCATTGCTCAGGGCTTCCAAATCTGCTTGCCCCGTCAGCATAATAGTCAGCGTATCCGGCGAGCGTTCGTGAATTCGTCTGAGCAGTTCGTCCCCTTTAATATCCGGCATGATATAATCGGAAAGTACCAAAGCAATTTCATATTCATCAGCCTGCAAATCTGACAGCAACTCTAAAGCATCTTCCCCCCCTTCCGCCGTTTCAATAATACACCGATCGCCGATCGCCTTTTTCAGTTCAATCTTTAAACTGTTCAAAACATCTGGTTCATCATCAATACAAACAATCACAGGTTTTTTCATAACTTAGCCACCCCAGATCTTATCGTCTCTATTAAATCTTTGGTTTTCCACGGTTTGTACAAACAACAGTATAAATCAGCTTCTTGTACTGCCCGCTCAACTGCGTCTGCATCCGCTTGTCCCGTCAACATCACTGTAATAATTTTAGGATACTTTTGGTGAACTTTAATTAAAAGTTCATCACCTTTAATTCCCGGCATCAGCCAATCAGAAATAACCACAATCACCTGAGCTGCTTCTTCAAAATCCTCAAGTAAATCTAAAGCTTCATCACCACTTTCAGCTAATTCGTAAAAATAATCATCTTTAAATTCATTCTTTAGCTGCATCTTGAGAGTATTCAAGATATCCGGTTCATCGTCAACGCAAAGAATTACAGGCTTATTCATTTTTTCCTCTCTACTTTGATTTTAGTGGGTTTACCGACATGACTTGCTTCTAGGTTATTGATTTTGGGCGAGGATGCAGGATATCTCTCCCCTATCTTATTTTAATAGGACTTCCGAACAGAAACCCGGTTTATCGCAATAAATCTTGTGTTTGTCAGCGAGTGCCTTCATCAGTTGACAGTTGACCTGTGACAGTTGGCAGCTACCCATAGCCGTCGATAGAAGAGGATTGGAGCAATGAATCATTTTGTTTAATTTCCCCCTAAACGGGAGGCTTCAGACCAAATTTTCAGGCGTGAGTGTCACTGGAAATCAGACCCGGCGAGTGAGTTTTGGTTAATAGATTGGCAGCGAGACTGTAAAGGTTGTCTGCCCCGGTACAGACTCTACACCAATTGTGCCGTCGTGTTTTTCAACAATTTTTCTCACAATATCTAATCCCAAACCACTACCTTCCCCCGCAGATTTAGTCGTAAAAAATGGCTGAAAAATTTTGGGAAGAACTTCTGGGGGAATACCTTTGCCGTTATCAGTAAACTTGAGCATAACATTTGCCTCTTGATGCTGAGTTTCAATCGTCAAAATACCTTTATAATCCATTGCTTGCAGGCCATTGTGAATTAGATTCGTCCAAACTTGATTCAAGTCATCAGGATAGCACAGGATTTTTGGTAAATCTCCATAATTTTTAACTACTTCTATACCGTGTTTCAGTTGATTTTGATAAAGCGTTAACACGGTTTCAATCCCATCATGCAAGTTCGCCTCGATTTTTTCTTGCTTGTTATCGAAATGAGCATAGCTTTTCAAGGCAAATACTACTTTTCCTGACTTAGCTGTTGCTCTTTGAATCAGATCGATACTTTTTTTAAAGCTCGCAAACTGGTAAGCAGTATTAAAAACTATTTCCCAATCCGGCAATTTAAAAAGTGGCAACAACTGTTCGATGTTTTCGTAAATTTCCATGTCAACTAAAGTATCGGCAATTTCCTCGGGCTTTTCTACGGAGGCTGCAATCAAATCCTTCGTTAACTGCTGCTTAAATTTCCGCTTCTCTCGGCTGGTAAATAAAGTTTCTTGATTGGTAGCTCTATGCAGTAAAGTTAAAAAATAAGCTTGGCTTTCTGAAGACAACTGTTGAAAAAACTGAGGCATTTTTGCTAAATTATCGTCCCAAAAATTAGCTATATTATTAATAGATGAACCTATAATGCCCAGCGGGGTATTAATTTCGTGGGCAATGCCGGCAATCAGTTGTCCTAGTGCGGCCATTTTTTCCGATTGAATCAAATGCTCTTGGGTGGCTTGCAGTTGGTCGATCGCAGTTGCTAAGTCTTGATTTTTTTCTTGCAAAGTTTGTTGCAGCGAACAAATTTTTAAATGAGTTTCGATCCGGGCTAAAACTTCTTCAACTTGAAACGGTTTGGTAATAAAGTCAACTCCCCCAACGGCAAAAGCTTTAACTTTATCCATCACGTCGTTAATCGCACTGATGAAAATCACCGGAATGTCTTTGGTTACTTCAGAATCTTTGAGCTGCTGACAAACTTCGTAGCCGTCCATTTCCGGCATCATACAATCCATCAGGATAAGGTGATAGGATTCCTTCATACCCATATTCAAGGCTTCAATGCCATTTACCGCCAAGGTGACATTGCAACCCATCTTCTCCAGCATTCTGATGGCGACTTTTTGATTCACTAAATTATCTTCGGCCAGTAATATTCTGGGTTTGAATGCCGTCCAATCGAATGGGGGCTTAGGGGCTGAGGGCTCGACATTTTGAAGGCCGGATATGGCGTTTTCTTGGGGTAATTGCATTCGCATTTCGCGAACCAAATGCTGCGTAATCAGGGGATGTTCTCCTGGCTCAGCTCGCTTTCCAGCCAAGTAAATGGCTCCAGCTAAAATTTCTACGGGCACCGGTTTAACTAAAAAGCCATCAAACCCGGCTTCACGCGCCTTTTGAGCATCACCGCGAGCTGCCGCATAACTGATCAGAATCAAAGGGATTTCTGATGCTTGTGGCATGGAACGCAGTGACTTGCATAAGTCAACGCCATCTTCAACCTCCATGCGCCAATCGAGTATGCCCATTTGTGGAGGCAAGTTTCGCCGGATTAGATCCGCCAATATTGTTCTAGCCTCTAAGGCTGAAGTGGCCTCGAAGATTTGCATTTTTAGGCTCTCCAATTGACGCCGGATAACGATACGACTAGAGTCTCGGTCGTCTACGAGTAAAACTCTAAGTCCCTCTTGGTTCGGAATGATATTCGCTGAAAGTGCAATTTCCTGCTCGAGGTTTGTGGGGTCAATCTTGGCCAAGGGAAGCAAAAC
>JANMLZ010000226.1:0-14799 GCA_031372825.1 Cyanobacteria bacterium OTE_58_metabat_593
GCTTTACAGGCTAAGGATCATGAAAAAGTCGAATTAAATGCAAGTCAGGGGTGGACATGACTTTGATTTAATTATCCACAGTGGCTCAAAGTCAAGCGAGGATAAGTCATTGGGCCATAGAAAAACTGTCCGAAGTATTGTCATATACCAAGTCTCAATTAATTCTAGCTGGATGCACTACGATGCTTAGAAACCTGGTTTTTTACCGTTGCGGCGGGCGGAAGCGAAGAGACTCGAAAAAACCAGGTTTCTGACCACCCATGCGTAAGTCATATTTAAGCATAAGGCACCGGATCTGTCAAGCCCAATTCCTCAAAAGCAGCCAACCGCAGCCGACAAGAATCGCAAACCCCGCACGCAGTTTCCCCGCCTGCATAGCAAGACCAAGTTTGCTCCCAAGGTACTCCTAATTTGTTGCCTAATTGAATGATTGCGGTTTTTTTAAGTTCGATCAAAGGTGTTACAATTTTAATAGCTTCTCCTTCTCTTCCCTGCTTGGTTCCTAACCGAAAGACTTCCTGCATGGCTTGGATGTAATCGAGGCGGCAGTCGGGATAGCCGGAATAATCTAAAGCGTTGACGCCGATGTAAATGCGCTCAGCTTGTAGAGTTTCGGCGTAGGCTAGGGCAAAGCTGAGAAAAATCGTATTTCTAGCTGGAACGTAGGTAATGGGGATGTTTTGGGACATTTCTGTGAGAGTGCGATCGATCGGCAATTCCATCTCATTATCCGTCAAAGCCGAACCGCCCCACAGCGTCAAGTCAAAGTTTACCACCTGATGTGCCTTAACACCGGCCTTCATGGCGATCGCCCGTGCTGATTCCAACTCCCGCCGATGCCTTTGCTGGTAGTCAAAGGAAATCGCGTAACACTCACAACCGTCTGATGAGGCCTGATACAAAACTGTTGAGGAATCCAGCCCTCCCGACAATAAAATAACGGCTTTCACTTAAAATAACCTCAACTCAATTAGCATTTACATTTATATCAAATCTGTTGTCAATTGACAATAACAGCACTTATCTTACCATCAACCCTCCGATCGTGACACTGATATCAAATCCGGTGGCATCGGAATTAATATTACCCACAGTTAGGACACGGCGCTGTGCCCTTGGACTACAATTAATCGGGCGATGGTTGCATCCGAGGGGGCGATGGCAAGAGAGCAAGAGAGCCCGTGCTGCGATTATTTGGGAGTAGGGAAACGGCTGGCGTGCGGTGTCCGACCTTGCTGTTTTTCTGACAGTCAACAGTTAACAGTCAACAGTTAACTAATCTTTATCTTTTTTGATTTGTTTATCTTGACAAAAAACCCGACAGTTATTGAGGTCAATAAACAACTGTTCTTCTTGATTTGTTTCTGACATATTTACTAAATTATATTGGACATTTTCTCCATAAATAGTTAGAGCAATCTGGCAAAGTTCTAAAAAATTAATTAGCCACTGACATTCCGCAGCCGAGTTATCTTGATAGTATTGAATTAATCGAGCAAAACAAAGTTCTAAGTAGGTTCGGGAATACGGCGAAATCAAAATTATTCTCAGAATCAGAATTGCTAGTGTTAAAGGATTTAGTTTAGTGGCACACAGGAGAAAGAAAGCTGTCGGTTTCCCGGAATTTTCCACAGTCAAATATTTGATTAGATAATTGCCAGTTCTGAGGTGCAGGCTGCTGTTCAAAGTTTCTCCGTCATTTTTTGGATGAAAATCTTCTAAAATATTGATTATTTTTTCTTGATAAATATCCATTTTATCAAAGTTTTGTTCGTAATAAAATAAATACTTAATCAAATATTCCTTAAACTGCTTGTAGGTAACATTTTGAGTCTGATTGATAAAAATATTGGCTAAGCTGCGATAGTTCAAGGAGCCTCGGTTGACCAAAATTATTTTGATTAAACGCAGGGCTTCATCTCCTAAAAGTGTGGGATTATAAGAATTTTTTAATTTTAATGTGGCCGACTGAGAGCGAGATGTATACATTGCTAGGTCAAACTTATACTTGTCTTTTAGCTGCTGCGACAATACTCTGGCAGTTTGGCGTTCTTCGGGGGTGTTTTTAGCATTTAGATATTGAGTTGCTAGCAAATAAGGCTGATAGCGAGAAGTCCAGTGAATTGGTACCGAATGGTACTCGTCGTACTTGGATACAAATAACTTTAGGTCTTCATAGTCTTTGCTGCTGATAAAATTTGTCAGCCAGACTCTCATTATTTTGAGACAATTGTCCGGGGGGGGTTCGCTGAGGGTTCTATCGCTAATAATTTTAATTAAGTCCCGAGCAAGTTCGTATTTTCTGTAACTTATCCAGTTATTTAATAAGATGTAACAGCAGCGTTTAAATAAGTTGTTGAATTCTCGTTGACTGTCAAACTCAATTATTGTGTGTAGGGCTTGAATTAGTTTTTGGTTAACTGGAGCAATCAGTTCTATAAACATTTTTTGAAATAGCAGCAAAACTAATTCGGATGTCGAGTAGTTGATATGATATAAAAAAAATTTGTAAATGATATCTTGAGCTGATGAAACAGTCAGCTCTGAATTTTTTAATTGAGCTGTTGGTTGAGGCGGGAGATCCTCGCGCAATATAGTGTTTGTGAGAGCAGGGAGAATTTTTGACTCTTTTGTTTCGGATTTAGAGGAAACGTCCTGAGATGGCATAGCGTCCTCGCTCAGATGATTCAGTATACTATTATAGTAATCATCGTTGATTTGCAGCTAATAATTTAGTTTTTGACTTGACAATCAAGCAATTTGGTCAGAAGCCCCCGGATTCATCCGTGGAGCGAGAAAAAAGCTCCTCGCTCCCGATCGCCAGTCCCGGGATTTATCAGTGGGGTCGCTTTCTTCAATTCTAAAATCTAAAATCGATTGACTTTTGTGAAGCTACAGTTAGCCCCCCGATCGCCCTTTTGGAAAGAGAAATCGAGGGGATTAAGTGTTATTTGTCAAGTATCTAAGGATCTCAAGCAGGGTTAGCTTCAGCTTGTTTCTGTAGCAGGCGGGCAATTTCGGCTTTTTCTACAAGTCCGACGAGGACACCGTTTTCGCGAATCACCGGGAGTTCTTGGACTTTGAGTGTTTCGAGAAGGGTGACGACTTCGAGGAGGGACAATTCTGGTTTGACGGTGGCGGAAAATTCGATCGGCTTCAGGAGTTCTTTAACTAAAACTGTGGGCCAGCTTCCGGTAGGGATGGTTTTGAGGTCGTCGAGGTCGATCGCCCCTACCAGTTGTCCAGCATCATCGGTAACTAGGAATCTGCGCCAGGTTTGAGTGCTACCGATCACGTAGTTGTTGGCAAATTCTCTGAGGGACAAGTCTTGGAAGACGATCGGGCTTTGTCGATCGGTCAAAGCATCTGCGGCTGTCAGCCCTGCAAGTTGATTTTGGACTGTGGCATATTGTGCCGATTGACCAGCATTTTGCAGCAAGAACCAACCGATTACTAAATTCCAAATATTGCCGAATATGCCTGTTGCGATCGCGATCCAACCAATTATTTGACCGACGCGGCTAGCAAAAATTACGCCTTTGTAAGGGTTGCCGGTAATTTTCCAGACGATCGCTTTCAGGATGTTACCACCGTCGAGGGGCAAACCGGGAATTAAGTTAAATAAGGCTAAAGCTAAGTTGATGGAAGCTAAAAGTTGGACGATGGCGGCTGCGGGGCCTGTGAGGGCTGCACCGATGCCGATCGCTGTTAACAAACCGGATAAAAATAAGCTAACCAACGGGCCTGCAATCGCTACCCAAAATGCTTCGGCTGGGGTTTTGGATTCTCTTTCCAAATTAGCCAGTCCGCCAAACAGAAATAGCGAAATCGATTTCACGCCAATTCCCTGTTTGATAGCGACCCAACTGTGTCCTAATTCGTGGGCTAAGACGGAAGAAAATAACAGCAGGGCTGCGAATAATCCTAGCAGCCACGGTGCTACGGGGCCTAATGTGGGAAACAGTGCAGCTAATGCGCCGCCGTATTGCCAAGTTACTAAACCGAGGACTAAAAACCAAGAAGCGTTGACATAAAAGGGAATTCCAAATAGGTTGCCGACGCGAAATGTACCATTCATAATGGCTACCTCTGATATTATGGGGAGAGTTTTTTGCTCTCTGTCTCCTTATCGTAACGAAACGTAACGGCGATGTTAATGTTTCAATTAGGGTGGTATCCGTCTGTAAAGGTTCGGTTTAGGGAATAATCACCGTCAACTGCGGTTTGTAGTGAGGATTTCAGTCCTCAGAATTGCTGGGAATCAGGACTAAGGACTGGTATTCTTGATTATAAGCAGATGTGTAATTGGGTCAATTGTCGATCGCACCCTCTCCCCGCCGCCGACTGTAGCGTTTCAATTCATCAACTAATTGAGTATCATTAGAAGCAGTTCTCGCGCCTGCTTCCGCCGCCCACCGCTTCAAATCTTCAATTTGCGATCGGGCGATCGCAGCTAAAGGTACTGTATCCTCGATCGACCTCAGAACATCCTCCGTCATCAAATCCCGGCGCTGTCCGTTCACAAAAGTGCCAAAAGCCCGGTACAGTCCGTCAATTACAACTTGCTCGATTTCCGCACCGCTAAAATTCTCAGCGCACTTCGCCAAAATCTCCAAATCAAACTCCCGCAATCTAGTCGGGCGCAAGCGTTGTAAATGCACCTTAAAAATATCTTGGCGTTCCGATTCCGAGGGCAAATTCAGAAAGAAAATTTCGTCAAATCTGCCCTTTCTCAGTAACTCCGCCGGCAAAATCCGCACGTTATTTGCAGTTGCGACGATAAACACCGGACTGGTTTTTTCCTGCATCCAAGTAATCAAACTGCCGAATACCCGGCGCGAAGTTCCCGAATCGCCGTCACCACCGCTGATAATATTACCGAAGGCTTTGTCTATTTCATCGATCCACAAGACGCAAGGGGCGATCGCCTCTGCTAATTGGATCATTTGTCTAACCCGACTTTCGCTTTCCCCAACCACGCCACCGAACAATCTCCCAGTATCCAAACGTAGCAGTGGCAAACGCCATTCGCAAGCAATAGTTTTCGCCGATAAAGATTTGCCAGTTCCTTGAATTCCTACTAACAAAACGCCTTTAGGATTGGGTATTCCGTAGCGGCGCGCCTCGTCAGTAAAAGCATCTTGGCGCATCTTTACCCACTGCTTCAAATTCTCCAATCCGCCCACACTTTTGAGGGATTCTCGGGAGTTGAAAAACTCCAAAATTCCGGTTTGGCGAATTGCTTGCTGTTTCTCCTCCAAAACTCCGTCAATATCCGACTCATTAATTTGCTGTTTTGCCGCCAAAGCTTTCGCCAAAACCCGCCCGATTCGAGCGCGACTCAAACCTTGACAAGCTTTCACCAACTGTTCCCTTGCTAAGCCGCTAACTTGCAATTGTTCTGGATTTTCGACAATGTGAGAAATTAAACTATCGATTTCCTGAACGTTGGGTAAAGGAAAATCAATTACTGTGATTTCTTCTCTCAATTCTTCCGGCAATTCCAGCGCGTGGGAAGTGAGAATTATCGTTTTTTTACTGCGCTTCAATTCCCGCATTAAATTGCGTAATTCCCGGACTACTGGCGCATTTTTGTCGGTGTAGGGAGATTTCAAAATAGGGTGCAAATCCCGCAGGACAAATATGGTATATTCTTCGACAACAGTCTTGCCAATGCGATCGAGCGCCGCCATTACCGAACCTTTTCCAGAACCGTTATCCTCCCAGCCGCGGACGATATCCCAGAATAACACGCGGCGCGCCGGAGTTACTTGCAAGGCTACTTGGGCAATTACCGCTTCGACCGGTTCTTCTTCGGCACCGACAATGTACAGCAGCGAATACCGGGCGCGAATCATCAAATCTAGTCGCTTTACCAGTGCCTCGAATGGATTATTTTTACTGCCTTTGACGGTATCAAATTCTCTAGGTTGGGGGTTATTTTTTGTCATGTTATTTGATAAGTTAGATGTAAATTAAACTTTATTAAAAATTTGTTTTTTCTCATGACTTTAGTCCTGGAAAACTATTTAACCGGACTAAACGTTTGTAGTCAGGACTTTAGTCCTTAAAAACTTTTGAACCAAACTAAAGTCCGTACTGCAAACGTTGAAATTATAACAAAATATGGAGTATTTGGCTACTTAGGAGCTTTTCGAGCTTGTTTCACCATATCAATGAGTAGGTGGTGAGCATCTTCGGAATCGGTTAAAGTGCGAACAAACTTCACTCTGACTGGCACTGTTTCACCGTTGACTTGAGCGGTTAAATCCATGCCGTTAGCATCAATAGCGAGCATTTGAGCTTCTGTCGCCTCTGGTTTGCCGCCAAATGCTTGAGCGTACAGGACTACAGCACTAGCGTGGTCATCGTTCATGTGAGTGCAGATGCGATCGCTAATCTCAGTGGAAAACTGTTCTGACATGGGAGATTCCTCATATGCAATATCGATCGATTGTACTGCGATCGGTACAAAGATTTCAACCGCGATGAATTGCCTCAAGAGTTATGAGTGATAAATAAATAAATTATATCTGCGTTAATCGGCGTTTATCTGCGATTTAAAAATCAACTTATCCAACTAAAATGATAAGGTTCTACTTTTTTAAGATTGCACAGTCACATGAAAAAGTCTAGCGCTTACATCGAACTACTCAAAACATTTCCCCCGCGCCCCATAACTGGTGAGGAGGAATTAATGGCAACTCAAGCAGCGATCGACTCTTTGTTAGATAAAGGCGAACTGACTCCCGACGAACGCGACTACCTCCACGTACTGGGAACCCTGGTTTATGAATATGAACAAACTTTAGAACCCATACCTGATATTTACGGATTAGAACTGTTAAAGGCTTTAATAGCAGAATTTGAACTGAGACAAAAAGACTTAGTTCCTATTTTTAAAACAGAATCTATTGTCTCTGATATCCTCCACGAAAAACGACAGCTTACAACCGAACATATCCAAAAACTTGCAGAGTTTTTCTGCGTATCGCCGGCCGTTTTCTTTCCGCTGCGTCCAGTTAAAACAACTGCTTGAATTTAAAACGATGTTTTTGTTTGTAGTCAGGACTTTAGTCCCGATCGACTAAAAGCTTTAAGAGAGGACTGAAGTCCTCACTACAAACGAAAAGCTTAACTAAAAGAGCGATCGTCAAACGGCAATTCATCAAACAGCGAGTCAATATTAATGTCAGCTTCAGCAGCAGCCTCAGATTTAGCAACTGGAGAATTAGGGCGAGATTCCGAGGACTTAACAGAATTCACCTTAGCTACCGGTAACTTAGCCACAGGTTCCGACTTCTCCAACTTAATTACAGGCAATTCTCCGCCATTCTCGCCATTTTTGCTCGTCTGATTCCACATCATCATTCCCAGCAAACCGTCAACCAAACCCCCACCACTACCGTTACCGCTAACCGCAACATCTGGGACAACTCGCACATGACTATCGCCGATAATTTGCATTAACTGCAAAGCCGTATAACCAGAACCTCCCAAAGCCACAACACCCGCGCGATAAGCTTCAGCTTGAGCAGTTCCTTTCACTCGAATCGACTCAGCTTCGCCTTGAGCTTGTTTGACCTGAGAATTAGCTTTCAACTCTGAAATCTTCACGCCTTGTTCCGATTTTACCATCTCTTGCTGAATCTCAGCTAAAGCAGTTTCTCGCACCAATTGTTGCCGCTGAGTTTGTGCTATTTGTTGCACCTCATAAGTCTTGCATTGTTCTTCAGCAATTTTGCGATCGGTTTGAGTTTGCATCAACTCTGCGGGTGGCAAAATATCCCCGATCAAAGTATCGATTGCTTGCACGTCGTAGGTACGCAAAGCTGCTTTGATATACTCGGCGGCTTCCGCTTGCCGATCGCTCCTTGCTGAGAGAAAGTCTAACACAGAATAAGCTTGAGCCGAATTGCGGAAATAATTGCCAATTGTTGGCTGCAAAACGTGGTCTACTAAATTCTGCATCGAACCCACGCGAGAGATGACTTTCGGAGCATCCAAAGCTCCAACATGAATAATTTGAGCTATTTCTAAATCAAAGGCAAAACCGTCTCGCGAACGCACCGTTAAAGATGAAAGTTGAGAGTCGTAACTGTGTCGTTCCGTTTTACTTGACCAGTTCAATACAATGTTTGTAGTGGGTACTAACTCTACTTTCAAAATGCGAGTATTCAGCGGATGTTTACCGGGATAAAGTGGTGTCACCCACACGCCTTTGTTGCCGACATTTACTAAGTTGCCGTGAGTGAAAGCAGCGCCGCTGACATCTTCCGAGGTTTTGCCGACATAGGAAATCACGGCGCCGACATAGCCGATCGGGATTTCGGTCATCGCCACTTGGTCAACCCCGACAAACCAAGGATTTAAGTTCCACGAACCGGAAAGTAAAACCTGTTCCTGCAAACCGCGCCGCCCGCCGGCTGTGATAAATTTTTGGGCGTTTTGGAAGTTATCGTGACTGGGAATAATCGGGCCGGCAATTTCGCCATCTTGAATCGGAACGCCGTCATAAGTTGTGACAATTCCTACTTTGTCTGGGGCAATTGTGTACAGCTTCAACTGTTCGGCTGTCATCCCGTGTTTAGTAGCGTTTGCTGCTGTAATTACGGTAAATAATGCTGTGTTAATTCGATAGCTACCACCAGTCAAGATGCCGAGTTGTCTGCCTTTTTCGCCGCCTTCCTTCAGGAATTTGCGAGCATCTTGAAAATTGTCGCATTCTGTGATTTTGCCGAGGATGCGTTGCGGTGGATTCGACTCGCCGCCTGCTGCTATAACTAAACCAATTTCGCCTTGGGGAACTATTGTCAAAGATTCTTTGCGAACATTGTACTGCAAAGGCCAATAACCCCAGTGCCAACCGGGGGGCAAAGTATCAGCTTGATATCCCGCTTCTCCGTTTAAGGCAATTAAATCTCCTGGGGGCAAAGACTTGCCGCCGAAGCTAAACTTTTTACTGACAATGCCGACTTCACGATCGCCAATTACGACTAATCCACCAAAAAATAGCGGCAGCACCAGCATCACGATCATACCGCCGATCGCGATCGGGATAAATCCACCCGCATCGAGCTGCATTGTCTGCACGGGAACAGTGGTACGCAACTGCCCTAACTGCAACCTAGAAGCAGGTTTTACTGCTAGCTGAGTTGAGGTTTGTGCGGGATGAATATCGCTAGCAGCTAATATCGGCGAGGGTTTCAAAGTGCTAATTGCACTGAGAGCTAAGGAAGCCGAAACAGCGGCTGCTAACTGTTTTAAAACCCGAACTTTGAGTTTAGACTTGGGCAAAAGTGAATAAAGCATTTTTTTCTTACAAGGTCTAATGTCTTATTGCATCCAGCTTAACCTGCATTCCCAGTGTATACATAAAACTTATTAAAAGTCTGCGGTTATCTGTGAACGAAAACAGGTTTTCCAGTCAATACAACCTGTTCAATAATATCAGCCGATCGCTTGACTCTCGGGCGATCGCTCTTTTTTAAGATGACTTTCTTAAAAATTGTTTGATAAGATAGAAAGTAACCGTTATAAAAACATCCTTCATTCCCGATCGCATTATGGTTGCCTTACCCGATCGCCTATTGATGAGCGCAGAAGAATACCTGGCTTGGGAACCCACCCAAGAAGAACGTTATGAGTATTGGGATGGCGAAGTCGTCGCCATGAGTGGCGGCACCCGCAATCACAATCGAATTTCAGGAAATTTCTTCATAATTCTAGATAATGCCCTTGTCGATCGACCTTGCGAATCTTACATCGTGGATGTCAAAGTCCAAGTGGAACCAGGGCGAAAGTATTTTTATCCTGATGTTGTCGTAACTTGCGACGATCGCGATAACGATCCACAATTGGTGCAATTTCCTTCCTTGATTATCGAAGTTTTATCACCTTCCACCGAAGCAGTAGATCGCGGCATTAAATTTGCTAAATACCGCCAATTTTCAACACTGCAAGAGTATGTCTTGGTGCAAGCCCAACAGCCGGGAGTAGAGATGTTTCGGCGCAATCCACAGGGGCAATGGGTTCTATCCGAGTATGGTTTAGGCGATTCGTTGCAACTTGAATCGGTGAATCTAGAAATTGCGATCGCCGATTTATACCGCCAAGTACAATTTTCTTAGTCTCGTATTATCGATAAAGAAACCGGGTTTTTTACCTAATCTGCCGGCTGCGACGACATATCTGGGCAAAAAACCCGGTTTCTGTAGGGGCGGTGCCAAGAGTGCCCGGCACCGATGTGCAAGTCCTATTTAAACAAACTGACCGCTTGTCGTCGATCGCACGCGACGAATTCCAATCACCGAAGGCATCGGCGATCGACGCCTGTCATTCTCAATATTACTCGGCCACAAACTGCCGCGAGAAACAGTCCGAGTTTGATTAAAAATAGCACCACTCAAGTCCAACATTTCAATTTGTCGGCTGAGTACAGTACCATCATCGATCGGGCAATCTTCCCCAGGATGTTGCACCGAAAGCAACAGTGTATCTCCGACAAAAGTCGGTCCCGTCATTTCGCACCGATTCGGCCCGTAAGCAAACGGAATTACAGTTCCCGCATTCGGGCCGTTCGTTGGAATGTAAAACAGCCAATTGTTGCCGAAAACACCAGTAAACTCCGAGACATTTCCAGTCCTCTTGTGGTCGATGGGATTCTGTTTTGCAGCCGCACCGACATCAAAACCGTTGTGGGTGCTAGTAGACATATCAGTGACGCCCCAAATATTGCCTTGAGTGTCAAAATCCAAATTGTCTACACTAGCAAATCCCGCGCCAGCTACCGCACCGGCTTCTCCACCTTGAGCGAAACGCTGCCAGCGGAATGTCAAACTCGCACCGTCGGAACTGTCTTCAATTATTTTGTACAGTCCTCCCGACTGCTGACCGCTGTTGAGGGCGGCAGTGTATTTAGCAACATTGAAAATCCGAGAATCTGGATAACCGTCGCTTCCAGGTGCGCCGTCAGTATAGGCAATGAAAACTTCCTTAGTAGTAGGATTGATTTCCAAATCTTCCGGCCGCGCTGTCGGAGTGCCGCCGATTAAATTAGCAGCTAAAAAAGCATCAACTAAAACCGCACCTTGGCTGGTATAGAAATTAGCAAGAGTTTTATTTCTGTAGCCGGGAAGTGCTGTCGCTTCATTCGTTGTATCCGCCACAAAAGAACCGCCGTCTTCCGTTTGACCGGCAATTCCGGCGCGTCTGGGCAAGCGAGTAGCCGCATCTCTTTGAGCTTTGCCAAAACTTGCTAATTCGGCTTCGCCCATTTTTTTGGGACTTACCGGATTGGTTTGGCTATTTAATGTTAGTGGCAGCCATCTTCCCGCACCGTTACGGTTGAATTGGGCGACGTACAAAGTGCCGTCTTCAAACAAGCGGCTGTTGTTTTTATCTGCGGGATTGGTGACATTACCGTTGCTGACAAATTTCCAGGTGTGTCCGCCGCGCCGATCGTCACCCATGTAGACTACTAATTTGCGGCCTGCTTCGGCGCGAATCGCGACGTTTTCGTGGCGGAAACGGCCCAAAGCGGTGTGTTTGCGGGGACGGAAATTCGGATCTTGGGGATCGACTTCTACCATCCAGCCATATTTTTCGCCGACTAAGCCGAATTCCTCGCCCGTAGTACCCTTGGCGTAGGTGGTTTGGCCGCCGTTGGGTTTGACGTTTTCTTGAACTCCGACGAAGAATAGTTCGCTACCTTGGAAGTTTTCTTCGGCGGAGAGGATTGTGCCCCACGGGGTTGTGGCGCCGGAACAGTTGTAGGCTGTACCGATGATCCGGTTTCCCAGCCCGTCGCTGTTGACGCTCGCGAAAACTTGGGTGGCTGCGGGGCCGGTGCCTGTAAGATATTTGTCGTCGCCTTGTCTGGTTCCCCAGGAGGTGACTGTTTTGTATGTGTCGGAACGTTGGCTGTTGATTCCAAGGCCGGAAAGTCCGTGGAGGCGACGGTTGAGTGGATCGCGGGCGATCGCCTGAAATTTGCCGTTAGACTGTTTGGTGATGCGGACGATCGAACCACCAAGATTGTACAAAAATTCGCCGAGGGTAGCCCGATTTTTTACCGATAAGTCTAGACCGAGGACGGCGCGATCGGTCGCCGGGAACGATGCTATGTCTGACGGCGCTTCCGGCGCCACTTTCGACATCGGGAAGGATACGTACTCGTGGTTAACCCAGAGATAGCCGTCGTCGTTGCTGCCGCGAATCCCTACGAAGCCCGTGTAGTCGTTGTTGTAGCCGAAATAGTCTGCCGAATCGGGAAAAACTCGATCGCCCCAGCGGAGAATCACATAGCGTTCGTATTCCGGTGGTACAACCACATCGTCAACCACGTTGTAAGTGGTTAATCTCGTATTTTCCGAAGCCGCCATCACGGTTCCCTGTCCGTTTGGGGCGATCGGCATAAAGCTAGACAATTCTTTATAAACTGGCAGTGGATGAGGTAGTCTTAACGGAGTAAAAGATAGCGGACTTAGAGCAGCTTCGGCTGAGGTAGAATTGATGCCGAATAGTTTTTGAGTTAGTTGAGGCGCAAGCACAGTCGTAGCTGCACTGCTACCGAAGAAAATTAGCAGTTGTCGGCGAGTTATTTTAGACATAAATTCCTTTTCAACCCAAAATCCCTAGTCAGATGATTCTCTATGAGATTTTATCGCTGCTAAATTAAGGGAAGTTAACCTTCAGGTTAATTAAAATCGGGAGATATTTAGGTTAACAAAAAGTTAACTGTTGACTGTTCACTGTTATCAGTAGTAACCAATAACCCAATACGGTTCAGTTAAGCCCGATCCCCCCTAGCCCCCCTTAAAAAGCTATGCTTTATAAACATCTTTCTTAACATAAAAGTTGACAATAATTAACATTTGTGCTGTTGAACGATCGGGCGATCGCCCAGGAATCAGGTTAAAATGATCAATCAATGGGTAAGGCAAGAATTAGAAAAAACTCAATTGGGAGACACAAGAAGAACAAATAGATTCATGAAAATTGTTTCTAACTTGAGTGATAAACCAACATCCACTGTACCTGAAGCTAGTGGTACATGGGCAGAAACTAAGGCTACTTACGATTTTTGGGATTCACCATACATAAAACCAGCTCAACTTAGGAAAGGACACGTAGATGCGACACTAGAAAGAATCAAAAATCATCAAATTATCTTGGCAATACAAGATACAACCGAATTAAATTACACTACTCATAAAGCAGTTAAAGGAGTCGGATATCTTTCAGGGTAAATATGCTCATGGATTGAAAGTACATTCAACTTTAGCAGCAACAACACAGGGGCTACCATTAGGCATTATAGACCAACACGTCTGGGCTAGAGAGCCAAAATTTTTAGGTAAAGCTGCTCAACGTTCTCAAAAATCAACTGAAGAAAAAGAAAGTCAAAGATGGCTTGATGCTTTAAAAAACACGTCATCTATCATCCCTAATTCACAACAAGTAGTCACAATTGCCGATGGCGTTCCGCCCCGCAAGCTACGAGAAGCTGACTTTTATGACTTGTTTGCCTGCGCGAACCGTGATGGGGCAGATTTTTTGATTCGAGCTACTCAAAACAGATGTTTAGAGTCCTCATCGAATCATCTTAAAGAAGAGATGGAATTGGTCGAACCGCAACTTACAATGACTGTTGAATTGAAGCGCAACCAGACTCGACCAGCTCGAGTGGCGACTTTAACTATTAGGTATAAAACCTTAACTATTCAACCCCCTCAAAATCCTGCTAAACAAGAGAAATTAAGTCCGATTAAACTGCAAGTTATTTTAGTCAGAGAATCCGAGCCACCTTCTGAATTGGAAGCAGTTGAGTGGTGGCTAGTGACAACTTTACCTATTACTTGTATAGAGGATGTGACTACTTATGTGAGATCGCAAAAGTTATCGCTGGTTGATTGAGCGTTATCATTATGTATTAAAAAGTGGTTGTGGCATTGAGAAGCTACAATTAGAAACAGCAGAAAGGTTAGAAATGGCTCTAGCTACTTATTCTATCGTAGCGAAAGCGTTTACTTTATATTACTCATCTCGCTCGGCTCGCTCCTGATACCAGTTGTGAAATTATGTTGGAACCTCCAGAATGGCAGGCTCTTTATGCAACAATTTATCATAAAAATTATCCTCATTCTTACCCGCCGACTTTAGGGGAAGCGGTTGGTTGGATTGCTAAATTGGGAGGTTTCTTGGGACGAAAACATGATGGTTTTCCAGGAGTTAAGACTTTGTGGCGTGGATTGAGAAGATTGGATGATATTATGATCGGTTGGCTGCTATTTAATCAACTCAAAACAAATTGAATTGGTATTTTCCCAGGGGTAAAATAGCTGTGATGACAAATTGTGTTGATGACATAAGTGATAATTTTGGCCCGCCCGCCGCCAAGGGCAGAAAAACATTTTATTCTGTTTGCCGAAAATGTGCAAGGAGATAAAAACCCCGATCGCGCTTGAGCGAACTCATTGAAAAAGCGAGACATCAATGAACATTCTTTGCAGGAGAATTCGTATTCGATTAGAATCGATCTCCCCAATAGCTCCTACACAAGTAGTTACTTTTGTCAACTTTCTTGTTAAGAAAGATGTTTATAAAGCAATACGGTTTACTTAAGGTCGAACAAGTAGTACACTAACTATGATGTACAAAAAAGTAAATCAAGTATAGTGCCGTACAAAAAATTATTATTAGAATCTCCCAAGCTTAAAAATAGCGAGATATTTAAAGCCATATAGATAGCGATTCCATCAACAGAAATAGAAGCAGCTATTCTCAAAGCAAAAGCCA
>JANMLZ010000034.1:0-32378 GCA_031372825.1 Cyanobacteria bacterium OTE_58_metabat_593
CTTCCTGATTCTCACTTAGATTTGCCCGATCCAGTTCTCCGACGCGGGCCACGACTTCGAGTTCCGATAGATCGAGCACGTCGGCAATCGGCATACCGGGCTGGACCTGATCGCCCTCGCGGATATCGGCGTGCCCACCCCCCCCGTGCGCGCGCCCGACTGCTGCGATTGCAAATCTTGGAGTACCTCAGCTACAGATTTGTAGCGGCGACTGAGACTCGCTTCGATCATTTTGTCAAGAATGCGACTTAATTTCGGATCGATTTGAACCTTCAAAAAGTCTCGCCAAACCCAAGTATCCTGATTGATATCAAACAAATCAAAAGGAGATACTTGAGTCAGCAAATAAATGCAAGTTACTCCCAAACTATACAGATCGCTGGCATAAACTGCTTGACCTCTAATTTGTTCCGGCGCCACGAATTCGGGCGAACCGATGACTGTTCCTGTTTCTCTCAAACCCTCCACAAGTTTTGCAGCGCCAAAATCAACTAAAACTAATTCCCCGGTTAATGTTGGGTAAGTATAAATAATCGAAGGTTGAGAAATGCGGCGGCGGATAATGTTAGGTGGTTTAATATCTCGGTGAATTACACTGCGGGAGTGCACGAACTGCAATACTGGCAATAAATCATTCAGCAAACTACGAATCTGATTTTCGCTAAAAGCCCCAGCCCCCGCCAATTCTTGCTGTAAATTTTGACCTTCTATAAATTCTTGCACCAAATACTGATAGCGTTCCTGCTGAAAGTGCGCCAGCAATTCGGGAATTTGTGGATGTTTTCCCAACTCATCCAGCCGCACTGCTTCTCGGTTAAATAATTCTGCTGCTTTTTCGCTGCTGCTGGTTCCTTGGGATACTGGAAAAAACTGTTTAATTGCACAGCGCGGTTTCGAGGGTTTGTCCTCGTCTATTGCTAAAAAAGTGCGGCCGAAACCGCCGCGCCCGAGGGGTTTGATGGCGCGGTAACGCTCTCTGAGCAACAGTTTGGAGCCGCAACTCAGGCAATATTGGGTTCGATCGGCATTTTGGGGATTTTGACAAGCGGGGTTGAGACAGTAACTCATAACCAACCGAGGGAAGAATCAGCAGGATATCTCTAATGATAATGTCTAAAAGGTCGATCGACCTTTGCGTTACAATTAAAAACCAAAGGACTAAAGTCCTTACTACAAAGCAGTTGGCAGTAAAAACCTCAGTCTTCAGAATTCAAAATGTCGCCTTAACGTTCAAAGCATACTCTTTAAACCTTTCCAAATCAGCCTGAAGAGTCGATTCAACTACGCGCCCCACAAATGAATTGTCCATCAATTTCGCCAGCCAGCCGGGAATTCCATAGGCTACCGTGAGTTTAACAATACTGCTATTTTTGCGATCGTAAAATCGTACCGCACCTCGATTTGGCAAACCGTCCACCGATTCCCACTGCATAATCTGATTCGGTACTAATTTGATAATCCGAGAAAGCCAACTAAATTCCAAGCCACCCGTTGCAAGTTTCCATCGAGACAATTCCGGGTTATCTTCGAGAATCTGAACTGATTCAATCCACTTCATCCAACGCGGCAATTGCTCTAAGTCAGACCAAAGTTTCCACGCTAATTCAATGGGAATTGCTACTTCTACTTGTACGCTATGTTCTAACCAATCAGTCATGGGATTTTAGATTTTAGATTTTAGATTTTAGATTTCTCGTTTATTATCTAATCTCGATCCCCCTAAATCCCCCTGGTTGTAGGGAGACTTTGATCAGAATCTTGTCCCCCCTCTTGCTCCCCTCCGAGGAGGGGCTGGGGGTGGGTTCTGGGGGTTAGGGGGGATCAAGGCTTCGATACAAACAAGAAAGACTCAAGGTTTTACGTTAAGTTGTCAGGAATAGGCAGAGCCTGGAAACGAGATAAAACCAGAGGACTAATGACTGTAAGCTTCGAGAATTGCCTTAGCCGCTTGATGTCCTGAAAGAGTTGCTCCTTCCATGCTATCAATATAGTCTTGCTGAGTATAACTTCCTGCTAGAAAGAAATTGGCGATCGGCGTTTTTTGAGCAGGACGATAAACATCCATACCAGGTGCTTCACGATACAAAGATTGAGCCAACTTAACTACACTGTACCAAGTCATATTTAGTTCCCGCGCTGATGGGAATAAATCCTGAACTTGCTTAAGTACGTGTTGGGCGATCGCCTCATTGCTTTGTTTGATAAACGGATCTCCCGGAGTCAACACCAACTGCAACAGAGAACCTTCTCCTTCCTTATAATAATCCTTGGGACTCGTCAGCGCCAAATCCGCAAAACACGAAAAATCTGCATCTGCCGAATATAGCAAATTATTGATTCCTACAGCATGACTCAACTGTTTTCGCTTCGCTTCATCTTCCAATTCCGTTACCCAACCATCAAAGCGCAATTGAACTGTAGCAACCGGCACAGTATCCAACTTATAAATATTGTCAAATTCCGACCATTTCCGCCAAGCTGGAGGCAATATTTTCTGGATTCCCGGCACATCTAACGCAAAAACATAGGCATCAGCAGTAATAATTTCTTCCGTTTCGCCGCTAGCTACTGCCAAACCCGTTACGTGAGTTTTTTCACCTTCTTGAAACTGAATTTCTCGGACTCTGCGCCGCGTGTGAATTTTCGTACCTTTGCTTTCCAAATACTCCACAATTGGTTTGTGCAAATATTCACTGGGAGAACCTGCCAACATTCGCATCATTGATGCTTCTGTTTTAGTAGCAAAGAATTGAAAGATTGTCAACATACACCGGGCTGAAATATTTTCAGTGTCGATAAAACCGAGTGCGTAGGCGATCGGATTCCACATTCTTTTGAGCGAGTTTTGGTTGCCGCCGTGGCTGCGGAACCAGTCAGCAAAACTGATTTTATCCAAATTGCGGATGGTTTTCATTGCTCCATCAAAGTCTATCAAACCTCGGACGATCGGGCTAGTTCCCAGAGCGATCGAATTTTGGATTTTGTCCTGTACCGATAGCTGAGATGTAGTGAAAAATGCCTTCAACCCATGCAAAGGAGCACCGACAGGAAAACGAAAATCTAAACTACCAGTTTCGCCGCCTCGATTGATAAAAGTGTGGACGTGTTGTTTGAGGAGCAAATCGTCAAATGCTCCCACTTTTTTCATCAGCGCAAATAAGTTATAATAGCAGCCAAAGAATACGTGCAAACCCATCTCAACGTGATTACCGTCGGGATCTACCCAACTACCGACTTTACCGCCTACAAAGGGACGGGATTCAAAAATTTCTACTTCGTGGCCGGCATCCACTAAATCGACGGCTGTGGTCATTCCAGCCAGTCCCGCACCTGCGATCGCAACCCGCATTTTACTTATCCTTTACACTAATTTTACAGATTGTAACAAATTTTAGAATATTAGAAATATTGTTAAAGTTCGTAAATGCCGATCGACACTTGTACCGCCCTCTGAATTCTGGCCAAAGACACAGCACTAATTTCACCGGATCGGCCCCTGTTCTAGAAACGTCTTTTGGACAGCTAGAATTTGCTCGCAGACAGCCAGCGAGTCGGATTCTAACCCTCCTTCTCCAGCAGGAATCAAAACCCGAGTCGGAGTTTCACCCCCTCTCAAATCGCTAGTAAAAGGGACAATCAGTACAGTACGGCTGAATTCATTGCGGCTATCTATGGAAACGATAGCAACAGGACGCTTTTTAGTATCTCCGATCGTTCGCAAAGCTCTAACAAGATCAACTTCGCCTTGTCGCGGATAAGCTTCTGTCATTGTATCAAAGACCTTCCTCTATTAAAATTTCTTCCATTTGTGACTGAGCAAATGTTGCCCAGTCTTCCTCAAATTCAATATCTTCTTGGCTGCGGTTGAGATAAAACTTCCGCAACTTATCTTCGATTTGCTTAGCATACCAGAGACGGAGAGCTTGTTCGATCGCCTCCGTCCAATTATCAGTCAACTCGTCGATTTTATCCGCAAATTCGGCATCAAGAGCCACCGATACTTCTCGCTTTTGAGTAAACTTTGACATAATCATTCTCCTGAATAATTCAAATTAACAAAAAATGACTGTTAACTGTTAACAGTTAACTGTTAGTCAACAGTTAACTGTTAACAGTTAACAGTTAACTGTTGACTGTTGACTGCTGAATAATGTTATTGGTTATTGGTTTTTAGGATTAGCAAGCGATTAACAACTGCCAACTAACAACTGCCAACCGTCAACAGTTAACCGTCAACAGTCAACAGTTAACCGTCAACTAACTTCAAAACATCGGCATCAACTGAAGCGGCCCAATTCCCAACTCTTTAGCAGACACCCAGCGCACCTCAAGCAAAGCCACCATATCCTTAAACTGAGGCTGACCGCGAGAAGCACCCATCAACCCTTTAGCAATAATCAAACCGCACCAACCGTTGGTTGATTTACAGCGGCGATCCCACTTTTTGCGAGCTTCCTGATGCACTGGATCGTTCTCATTAAACTCCCCAAACAAATACAAATCCCCATTTTTAGTTTGCAAAATACCCAAGTCGTATTGCTCATCTTGAAAATGATTTTCGCCGGGATTAAAGCCAATTGCCTTTACGCCTCCAGCTTCTTTTAAATCCTGAATCATCGTTTTTGCCTTCGGATTAGAAGTTTGGATCATCACCACCGGCAAACCATCTCCGGCGGTATTAATATCAATTTCTGCACCTTGGTGAAACTGGACACTGGCGCGCAGGAACTCTACCGTTTCCCAAGGTACGGCACCCAGACTCAAAAATGAATTTTGCGGCACCAAATCGTCCCGCAGCAACGGCATTTCAAATTCATCATCATCGTCATCATCATCATCGAGCATATCCAATAATTCGTCGGACACATCAGGCATCGTCGAAACTTTAACGGATACCTGTTGAATTTCTCCGTCAGACTGCGGAACAGGGATGCGGTATCGGCTGCTGAGAGTTGGAAATGTTTCTGCTGCAAGTTTGCGGCGGCCATTGCGAAAAAAGCGGTGAAATGCTTCGAGAGCAACTAACATTGTCAGGGCTTCTTCTTCATAAAGAATCGATCGCAAACCTTCTAAAGGATGCAGGTTGCCAAAATTCGGTTCAATTTCCGATGGAGGCAAATCGGCTAAATCAATTTCATCCTCGTCGTCGTCCTCATCAATATCCGTCGCACTTTCAAAGGTGAGAAACAAACAATCTTGCCCTAAAAAAGCCTGTTCCAAATCTTCAAAAGAGTCATCGTTGACGACTCGCTCTCGAAACAGCTTCAAGGATTCAAGGGAACGATACAGCAAAATACCGTAATCCATTCTGCCTTGGCCGAGTACGGACACGTACAGGGTGGCGACATCCCACTGATTGATTTCAATAGAAATAATTTGGTGTTCGCTCAAAGTCCGCCACGGAGAGTCATGCCAAATTTGAGCTGCTTTTTCCATGAGAACATCAGCGTACTGAGGTGGCAATTCTGGAGGCCGATTGACTGCGACTTCTTCCATTCCCCGAAATATTTCGTCAATTAGGGGCAATTCGGACACGTAGTCGATCGCAATTCCTAAATCTTGAAGTACGCCCCGCAGATAAAATTGAATTTCTCGATTTTTGACTACTATTTTTTGGGGACGAACTGCGGGGGCGGGACTTTGGGGATGTTCCATTGCGCGTAGCAGGGCGCGGACGATCGCCTCTGGGCCAGTATCAGGATTTACCATATCCATAGCCCTGACAACTCCTTCAGAGCCATCCACCCAGAGAATGCACTCCCCACCACCTTCTAGGATGTCATCCTCGTCCATCATCATGTGTGAGTCAGCATTAGACAAGGGTCGGCGATCGCCCTCCCACACGCTGGGAATTTGAGGTAAGTTTTGTAGCCGACGAAGAGTAGAGCGATTCAGCGCTGCCATTAGAGTAAGCCCGTTGGGTGAAGCATGGTTGCGGCGCCACTAAGGGTCAACCGCTGCCTCTCAATCATAAACCCTATGGGGAAAGGGGGGACAAGAGCGCCACTAAGAGAGCCGAAGCTCCAACAGTCCTGTACAATAAGTGAATAAGAGAAATTCTTAGCATTGAACAAGGAGTTCGGAAAATGACTCAAGCCACTTCACAAAAGCGGGGCATTCAAATGACGGACTCCGCAGTCCGTCAAGTTTTAGGCCTCAGAGAAAAACAAGGCAAAGACCTCTGTTTGCGCGTGGGAGTGCGGCAGGGCGGATGTTCTGGGATGTCCTACGTGATGGATTTCGCAGATCCGAGCACTGTCCAATTAGACGATGAAGTGTTCGATTACGAAGGCTTTCAGGTAGTGTGCGATCGCAAAAGCATTCTCTATCTCTACGGTTTGGTACTCGATTTCAGCGACGCCATGATCGGCGGCGGCTTTCAGTTTACCAACCCCAACGCTACTCAAACTTGCGGCTGTGGCAGTTCTTTTTCAACATAAAACCTGAAAATAGGGCATCGGGCAAACCACTTTTGAATAGCCCCATGCCCTTTTCCATCCAAAATCCACGCATCCAACATCCAAAATCGAATGACCCCTGAAGAATTGTTTAAAGACGGTTTCGATCGCTACCAAGCAGGCGAAGCCCCCAAAGATTTGATTCCCGTGTTCAAAGAAGTGTGCGAAAAAGCCCCGAAAAACGGCAATGCTTGGGCCAGCCTCGCGTGGCTCTACTTATTGGAAGATAAGCCCTCATCGGCTCAAAAAGCAGCGAAAACCGCCGTTAAATTGAACCCTCACGACCCCCAAGCCCGGATTAACCTAGCAATAGCGATTCTCGACCTGAAAGAAAAAGGCGTGCGGCCTCATGTAGAAGTAACTCAGCAACTCCTGATGGCATCGGACGAGTTGCTGGAAGAAGTGAAAAAGAACTTTGAAGAAGGATTAAGCAGAAAACCCGATTGGAAGAGTCTCACCCGCGTTCAGCAATGGCTGTTTGAGCCATAACCACGGAAACCAGTCGATTTTTGCGCGGGGATCGCGGAAATCGGCTTGGGGATTTATTACGAGATCGTAATAAATCAATAAATAACTTTATGGAAATCTCAGGAAGGCAGTGCTAGTATTTGAAGACTTAGACGATTCACCAAGTCCTACGCAATACAAGCTTAGTTAATTAGTACCAGGAGTTTTAAGACTATGAGCACTGAAAACCACGTTAATATCAAACCAGCAACTCGCAATCACAAAGGTTTCTTTGTTCAGCCAGCGTCTTACAAGCTGATGAGCATTGATAAGTCTGGTTGGGCTTTGATTTGCATGGACAAAGCAGTTTGTCATTATGTCGATCCTGATGATTTGCAATTGCCGAATAAATCGGGAAATACTGAAGGTTAATCCAGCAGTTTTGAGAGACAATAAAATGCTTTATTTGAATAGCTGCCCTCGATTGAGGGCAGCATCTTTTTTTGGTTGACTGTTGACTGTTGACGGGTGGCCAGAAACCGGGTTTTGCGAGAGTCTTGGTAAGGACGCAAATTTGGTAAAAAACCCGGTTTCTTTGAGCTCTCCGCCAAGAAACCGGGCGGTTGAAACCGGTTCTACACAAACACTCACGCGACGAAAGCGGGTTGAACATTTTACCCAATGATTTTCCATAATTGAATGTTTGATCGCAGGGCGAACTTTAGGCTATTTAGGATTTGCAGAAAGCTTGTGGGAAACAGCCATCTTCGGCTACGAAAAAGCCATCGAAGCAGTCGAAAAAAGCCGCGAGTAGATTGCCTCCGAAAACCGCAAACGAGTAATCATCGGCGAAAACATCAACCTCTACGAAAAAATGATCCAATCCTGCATCAACCACCAACAATATCACAAAGCCATTCAAACAATCGAACGCAGCAAATCCCGCTACCTAATGGTTAATTGAGAATCGACTGCATTGGGTTAAATATGTGACGTTAAATGAGGATAACTGTATTCATCGCGGCGGCAAAGCAGCTAATTGGGCAATGGGCGTGACAATTTCTAGTATATGAGAGCTAGAATGAGTGGTACAAATACTCTTCCACAAGCTTTAAGATTGATGGCCAACCAAATTGACAATCAAGCGTCAGTTGCTTTTCGGTTTTTCTAGCCTCCAAGAACCTGTGAAATCCTTCACTTAAAATTAGCAACTAGCCCATTCCCCTTGGCTTACTCTTTGGACAATTAATCCACCCTGCTTAAAAAGGGGATTTAGGGGGAAGGGAGTAGTTAATTAGATTTGAAGGAAAACAGCATTTCCAATTGACCAATTGAGGGCTCTGGGGAAGTTGTGGTAACGCTAACTCCTCGAATAGAATTCAGCACTTCGGTGGTGGGCGGCGAAACTAAAGTCGGTACTGCTTTAAGCAGGTATTGGTTGGCCCAAGACATGGTTTTGTCCATATCCAAGTAAAAGTAACCTTGATCGCCCGGTGACAGAGAAGTCGCGATCGCCCCAAAACTCGGACTGCTGCTAAACGGCTGCGGTGGCGCAGCACTAATCGCATCCACTAAAGGCCCGCCGAAAGCGACAAACACGGTATTTTGATTCAGCCAGCCGTGCCCGAATAAAGTCCCTTGCTGCGGTATTGTCCACTCCGTAACCTCCTTACCCTGCACTTGTCGGGGGGCGACGCTGACTGTAGGATTGCTTTTGGCGATCGCATCGAGCTTTTTGAGCATCGTTTCCGCTGCGGGGCGATCGTTGGTTTCAAAAATCAGCGTCGCGCCCATCCCAAACTGAGACAAAATACCTTCATTGGAAGCGATCGCCCCGATCGCAAATTCCCCATTCATCCAACCAAAAACATCTCGATCCGCATCCAAATCCAACCGCTTAAAACTATCCCGAACCTGCTGAACTCCCCTGTCAACTTCCGGGCTATCTTTCGCCTCGACAGTTGCTTGCGACCAAATTTCATTTAGTCCCTTACCGCCCACTAAAGCAATAGTTTCGCCTGGGAATCTCGGCAACAATTTAGATGCAGCCTGTGGATTTTTTTCATCTAATTTCGGGTCTAACTGAGCAATAGTTTTCACCCTCAATCCCGCACTATCCGCGCCAATTCCCGCAACCAAAGACTTAACTTGTTTGAACTGCCGCATCACTGTCAAAGGCAATTTCAGATCGGGCGGCAAATTAGCTTTCAATTGCTCCATTGCGGCCGGATAGTCAGAAATATAAACAGTTGCGATCGGATTTTCTACCCCTGCACTTTCAGAAAAAAACTTACTTGTAGTCTGTTGCGTGGCGAGGGAAGGCTGTCCCTTAAAAGTATCGATCGCCAATTCCACAGCCTTTTTGAAAGGAGCGATAACTAATTGATCGTCGAGCAAAGCTACATTGTAACCCTTGCCGCTCGGTTCTGCAATCTCAGAAATTTTAACTCCTTTGTACTCGCTTTCCTGAATTTTTGCACCGGGCTGAGATTTTAATCGATTAGCAAAATTCCAAGCGCTAATTTTATCTTTGACACTTACCACCAGCAGCAGCTTCGGCGGTTCCCTCGAAGCCTCACCGTCAGGGGGAAGCAAAGCCACCATTACGCCACCCAGCCAAGGCTTTAAATCCTTGTCATAGTCAATTTCCGTGCCCGCCAAGCTTTGTTCTTGAAAGGCCCTCAAACCCTGGCCGATTAACTTTTGAGCCCCGGGCGTGCCAAATTGCTGCAACTGAGACAGCGCTTTGGGATTGGGGGAGACGAAGGCGGCCATCATTGCTTTTTCGGGTACAACTTTGGCACTTTCGAGAGGGTTGGATACTTTTTCGCTCAAACCCTTGAAGTAAAAGTATACCGCGGCGCTACCTGCTGCGACGATCGCGGCAGCAATTAGAAGCTTTGGTTTTTTTCCAGGCATTGTTTGTGATTCTTGCATCGCCTATCAGTTTAACCAGAATATGGAAAGCTTGTGGGGAGCCGATCGGTCTGGCTCTCTATTTTTGTATAATCTAAGACAAGTTTGGATCGTCTAAACTACTAAAAATGTGAATTATTGGTTAAAAATGAAAGTAGCGATCGCGGGAGCAACGGGATTTGTAGGTAGCCGTTTGGTAGACAGGCTGCATTCGGAAGGACATAGTGTGCTGGTTTTAGCCCGTGACTCTGAGCGAGCTCGGCGAGTCTTTCCCGCTTCAGCTTATCCGAATTTGGAAATTGTCGCCTATACTCCGGCGGAGTCTGGTGAGTGGCAAAACTCGATCGCGGGCACAGACGGTGTGGTAAATTTGGCTGGAGTGCCGATCGCCGAGGAAAGATGGACGGCGGCGAGACAGCAAGCAATTCTAGATAGTCGTAAATTAACAACCGCAAAATTGGTCGAGGCGATCGCGAGTGCTAATCCTAAACCATCGGTGTTGGTGAGTGCAAGTGCGATCGGCTATTACGGAACCAGCGAAACCGCCGAGTTTGACGAAAATAGCCCTGCGGGGGATGATTTTTTAGCAGCAGTTTGCAAAGACTGGGAAGCAGCGGCGCAACCCGTAAAAAATGCGGGCACGCGGCTGGCAATTTTGCGGCTGGGGATAGTTTTGGGAAAGGGAGGAGCCCTGGCAAAAATGCTACCACCTTTTAAATTATTTGCTGGCGGGCCGATCGGGACTGGGAAACAGTGGTTTTCTTGGATTCACCGCGATGATGTGGTTAATTTAATCTTGTACGCTTTGCAAAATCCACAAATTGAAGGTGTTTTGAATGCCACAGCACCTAATCCAGTGCGGATGAATGAATTTTGCGAAACTTTAGGAGCAGTTTTGCAGAGGCCTTCTTGGTTGCCGGTGCCTAGTTTTGCTTTAGAATTGCTGTTGGGAGACGGGGCAAAAGTTGTTTTGGAAGGGCAGAAAGTGTTGCCGAAACAGACTTTAGCTAGCGGTTTTCAATATCAATATCCGAATTTGAAATCTGCACTCGAAGAGATTTTATCGGCAAGTTAAGATTGTCCAAGAAACCGGGTTTCTGCGAAAATTCTGGTATCCTCACCCAGATTTTGTGAAGAAACCCGGTTTCTGAACCCTTACACCTACTGATTGCAAAAAGCGCAAGTAAATGTTGCAGTTTTTGCATTTAATTTAACAAAATGTAATATTTCGTACAAAATCCCTCGAATCGTCTTGATATATTCCTTTTAGTAGATGACACAACAAAACATTTACTAGACCCCCAAAAACATATCAAGGTAGGAAAAAATGTCTAAATTAATAGTTGGTCTAACTGCTGGTTTATTGGCAACCGGACTATTTGGCAGCACTGGTGAATTCGTTCAACCACCGACTGGTAACAACATAATTGTTGCCCAAGCTAACGAACAAGCAATTATACAAGAAAATCGGGCTTTGCTACTGCAAAATGGCCAAACTGCTAAAAATATTGCTACTAAATTAGGTGCAGCAGTTAGCAACGAAGCAGCGCCATCCGGTACCAATGCTTTGCAAGTTAACCAACAACTAATCTTGCAAAACCGAGCTACTTTCACCAGTATCGCTCAAAAAGTAGGTGCAACTGTACCCAGCGTAGCAGGCCCAGGTAGCGGTGACTTAGCGACAGAAAACCAGAAACTATTATTGGGAAACAGACAGATTGTCCGCGCGATCGCTGAAAAATTAGGCGTTAAATTGCCCGCTCCCCCCCAATTAGCTGGTAGCATGGTAAAGCAAAATAACACGCTTCTGCAAGGCAACCGCAACGCTTTAGGTGCGATCGCAGCCAAAGTAGGTGCAACAGTAGCTAAATAGAAAAATGCTCGCGATGTAGCTCTTTGGATAACCCAAGAAACCGGGTTTCTGCGATAATTTTGGCATCCTCACCGAGATTTTGTGAAGAAACCCGGTTTCTGACTCCCACGCGCGCACAATCTAAGAAACCGGGTTTCTGCGACAATTTTGGCATCCCAACGAGATTTTGTGAAGAAACCCGGTTTCTGATCCCCACCACCATAAAAATCTTAATACTCACCTACAAACTGTTCGTGAACCCAAACAAATTCGCGCCGTCTGTTCTGCACCCGAACTAAGCCACCAAAGCCTGGATCTTTGGCTTTTAGCAGTGCGTGTAATTCTCGCAAAATCGATCCTTTCGCCATGATTGCTGAGTCGCCTTGTTGCCAATCTGGGATGTCATTTTCGTCAGACAAATTAGTAGCTAAATCGCTGCCTTTCAAGGTAGACTCGATGCTTTTTTGTCCTAAATCGAGTCCCTCTTCAATCCCTTTGTAAGTGGCATCATCTAGCATGAACTTAGCTGCGGAACCCGCGACAGGTAAGACTAGACTCAGGGTTCCGGTCAAAACTTTGAGATATGGGGCTGCTTTGGTAAACCATGCGCGCGACACTTCCAATTCATAAACTCCTTTCTGCTTGTCGTGAGGATTTAAGGCTGGAAGGGGTAAACGAGAGTGTTCGCACCAGAGGGTAATTTGCAATTTTGTACTAATCCATTTGGGGCGATCGAAAAACTTGGGATCGATCGGCTTGAAACTGAACAAACGCGGGCCATCTTTGGCTTCATCGGTGAGCGTTTGCATCAGCGACGCAAATTCTTCATCGACTTTGCTGAGAACGATCCGCTGTTCCTGAGACAATGACTGATATCGTTCTTGATTTCGACTGTCGAATATCGCTAAATCTTCGCGGATGATTTTTAGCTCGTCTTTGAACATTTTTTGGAATTGCTGAATGCCGATTTCTTGCGATGGGGGTTGAGTCGTCGGTGCGTTATTCAGCAGACAATCGATGTTTTGCCATTCACCACAGCCTGAAATCGGACATGGATAATCATGACGATTCTTCTTTTTGCTTTCAATAAGTTTCTCTACTTCAAATAGCGCGTTTCCAGGCAGATTTTTACCACAAGGTGCAATACAAGGAACCATCACATTACATCGCAATCCTTCCCAGAAATTCTCGACTAGCCACTTAATCTCTGCCGTGAGATAAGACAAAAACCGTTCTGGATAAGCAGCCCGCACGGTGATTTTGACATCAGTATCAATATATTCCAGCAATGCCCGACCGTTGTAGTCGTCGTCAAGCATCAAACCCCGTTGCCAATGAATACTTTTTTCGTAATTGCATCGCCCTAGTGAGTATTTGTGTAAGCGCACAATCAACTGGTAAAACAATCCTTCTGCTACTGCAAGTTGTCCTCGATCGTCTACAATTCGGCAGATTTGCACTTGTTGTCTGTCTCCAGCTTCCGGTTGCTGTCCCCAATTAGACAATTCCGGGCGTGTATCCGGTACGAGTTGAGCAATCAAACTGGTATTACTGGGTTCAGTCGGATCGAGTACCACCCGGTAGGACAAATCGAAGCGTTCCATCAGCTTCAGAAAGATGGGATGTAGTTGTTTCGGGTAGCCTGTCTCGCCTGGAAACGGGGGATTACTCCATAATTCACTGAGATGCTCAAATTCTACTAAACCGTTGCGGCGGCGAGTCATTGGATCATCAAGTACGAAGCCGATCGCCTTTGCTAGCCAGTTGGGTTTGAGGATGACGATATTTCGGAGTATTGAATCGTAATGGTAATGGATGATATGCCCCAAGACATGGGAAATGCGAAGGAAAAGTTCTGCTTGTTCGTTATCGATTCCGTGTTGAGTGCAGATGGCAAGAACATCATCGTAGGGCAGATAGGCTTTGTCGTTTGTCTGCAAGATTTCCCGCACTCGCTGCCATTTGGCGGGAACGGAACGTCCCATTTCGGGAAGAGAGGCGGCGACATTAGCGATCGCCTTTTTTAATTCTGCCACGCCGTTGCAGGAGTTCTGAGTGTCAGGTTTGCTGTTGACATGGAAGAAGCCAAGCACCGTATCGCTACCGAATCGATCGCAAATTTCCTGTCTGTCAATGTCGGGTTGTCGCTGTCCGGGGCCGCCGTGGGTGGCGACAACGAGAATTTTGGCATCTGGTTCGCGATGTTTGATCAGGGTAATCCACTCTTTGACAAAGCCTTGCTGGGGGCCTTCTCGTGGCTTCCACACCACCAGATACACGGCTGGTGCACTGAAAAACAACTGGTGCGTGGGTCGATAAACGGGTTGACCGCCAAAATCCCAACCATTGAGTGATATCTCTGTGTCGGTGTCGGGATGGGCGACAATGACTGGCTTAATTTCAATGCCGTGAGTGGTGGGACGACTTTCTAGCCATTCATCCTCGCGTAATGCTCCGAGGAGACAACTTTTGCCTACCTCGCCTTCACCAACCAAAATCAGTTTGGCTTCATTTAGGGTGATTTGTGCTTCGGCTTTTGCGCGCAGGTATTGCAAGACGGCTCCAGTGCCTTGCTCATAGGCAGCGGCGAGGTGAGCATTGAGAGAGTTGTCGTCGAGGTAAAGCTGTCGCAACTGGGTGAGGGAGGCGAGCGCTTCTGGTAGTTCCGTCAGTGGGTTGTCGTCGAGGTCAAGCTGTTGCAACTGGGTGAGGGATGCGAGCGACTCTGGCACTTCCGTCAGTTGGTTGTTGGAGAGATAAAGCTGTTGCAACTGGGTGAGGGATGCGATCGCCTCTGGCAGTTCCCTCAGTTGGTTGTTGCTGAGGTTAAGCAGTTGCAACTGGGTGAGGGATGCGATCGCCTCTGGTAGTTTTCTCAGTTGGTTGTTGCTGAGGTAAAGCTGTTGCAACTGGGTGAGGGATGCGATCGCCTCTGGTAGTTTTCTCAGTTGGTTGTTGTAGAGGTAAAGCTGTTGCAACTGGGTGAGGGATGCGATCGCCTCTGGTAGTTCCGTCAGTTTGTTGTTGCTGAGGTCAAGCAGTTGCAACTGGGTGAGGGATGCGATCGCCTCTGGCAGTTCCGTCAGTTTCAGACCGCTAAGATCTAGTGTTCTTGCTCGGTCTCGCCGTGCCTGTTCAATGCGTTGCTGTACTTCCCGATCGCCATCATTTCCTAGCATTGCCAATTCCTGGTTTTGATTTTTGTATATAAGTGCGATCTACCTTTGAGATGAAAGGGCGATCTTGAGACATCATTTGATTTTGAATATTCCTTAATCTCAATACAAAATAACACGAATATTTTGGCGATTCGTGAGGTTGGAGTAAATGAGCTAAACCGGGTTTTTGAGTCCCTGGGCTTAGTACAAGAAACCGGGTTTCTGCGAGGATTTACGCCTCCTCACCGAGATTTTGGAGAGAAACCCGGTTTCTGAGGCCCCACACATCACCCCCAAATCCAAGAAACCGGGTTTCTGCGACAATTTTCGCATCCCCACCAGATTTTGGAGAGAAACCCGGTTTCTGAGGCCCTGCGCGATCGCTGTTATCATAAAATCACTTCACAGCAGAAGGGAACGACTATGCAAACCCAAGAAAAACCAGCAATCGCCAAGCAAACATCAACCGAAAAACGCCACTACACCCCGGAGGAATATCTCGCATTAGAAGAAAGTGCGATCGACAAAAGTGAATACCACGATGGAGAAATTATACCAATGACAGGCGGAACAACCAACCACAACAGCATCATCATTAATTTGATTGCTAACTTGAAATTTGGCTGGCGTGGCAAAGATTACAGATTATTTACTAGCGACGTGCGCCTGTGGATTCCCTTAACTCGCCGCTACGTCTATCCCGATATCATGGTGATTCAAGGAGAACCACTATATCAAGGAAGTAACAAAACAATTGTCACAAATCCTGTGGTAATCGTTGAAGTTTTATCCAATTCCACCAAAGACTACGATCGCGGTGGTAAATTTCTCGCCTATCGCTCAATCCCTGAATTTCAGGAATACATTTTAATTGACCAATATAGCTATCATATCGAACAATTTGCTAAAAACTCTAATGGCAAATGGGTATTAACAGAATATGATTCAGAGGAATGTGTATTAACCCTAGAATCGGTAGAATTTCAAATGCCGCTGACAGAGATTTACGAACGAATTAATTTTGATGTCAAAGATGAAGAAGTAAATGAACCAACAAGTGAAATCGAAGAATAAAATTCAGCTAGTCGATAATCTAAGAAACCGGGTTTCTGCGATAATTTTGGCATCCTCATCCAGATCAAGTGAAATGGCGAGGCAGAGCCTCTGGATCTGCGTTACCAGGCAGAGCCTGGGAACGAGTTAACCATCTAAGAAACTGGGTTTTTGAGCTTTGCCCGATCGTGCGATTTGAGCAAACTCCCCACATCGGGCCCAGCCGGGATAATGCAGCCCGGATTTAACGGGAACAAATTGCCGTAATAATCGCGCTTCACAGCCTCCAAATCGCAAGTACCTGCAACTCCCGGTAACTGATACAAATCGCGCAGGTAAGCCCCCAAATGCTCGTAATCTTGAATGCGGCGCACGTTGCATTTGAACAAGCTGTAGTAAACTGCATCAAAACGGAATAGAGTAGTAAACAGCCGCACATCTGCTAACGTCACCCGATCGCCGCAAAGGTAACGACTCATCGAGAGCGATCGATCGATCTCGTCCAAAACAGCAAACAATTCACTACAAGCCGAGTCATAAGCAGCCTGAGTTTGCGCGAAACCGCAGCGATAAACACCGTTATTCACCGATTGGTAAATCTTCTCATTCCACTCGTCAATTTGCGATCGCAAATCCACAGGATAAAGATCCATTTGATTGCTAGCAAACTCATTAAACTCCGAGTTTAGCATCACAATAATTTCCGAACTCTCGTTATTGACGATCGCCCTTTGCGAGTCATCCCACAACACCGGCACCGTACATCGCCCCTGATAGCCCGGTAAAGCCAACTGGTAAAGCTCCCGCATCGTATTGCAGCCAAAAGTCTCCGACTCCATCACCCAAAGTCCGCCTTCCGAAGGATAGACAATCGACACCGCGATCGCATCTTCAAGGCCTTTAAGTGCTCTTGTCACCAGAGTGCGGTGCGCCCAAGGGCATCCTGTACCCACAAACAGGCGATATCGTGCCGTGGCGGGCTGGTGAGGGTTGTCTGCTGCTGTCGAGACAAAATTGCGGAAACTGCTGCTGGGGCGAATGTATGCTCCCGTGCGATCGGGCGGCGCTAGTTTTGACATCATTAATTGCCACATTGATGTCCAGACAAATTTGCCGAGTTTGACTGTTACTGATGAAGGAAGTGATTTGTTTTTCACAATGCGATTAAAATTGGTTTACCAAACATAATCTGCTTATTTTAACTTAGATTGCGATCGAGGGTTGAAACGAGGCAGAGCCTCGCGATCCGTATTCCCAGGCAGAGCCTGGGAACAAGTCTTTTTAACTTACATTGCGAGGTTTATTCCTCGTTACCAGGCTCTGCCTGGTAACGCAGATCCAGAGGCTCTGCCTCGCTCTTAATTTTGAGTTATAATAATCTACTAATTCCTTGGCGCTTAACTCAAATTTATGGATTTCACAGCCACTTTAAATCAGATCGTCGCCCTCAGCGTTCAAGATCGGATTCGTCTTGTACAAGCAATCTTAGATAGTATAGCCGCAGAACAGGTTCACCCCGACCTTACAGAGTTTCAAAAGCAAGAACTCGATCGCCGAATTGATGATTCTGAAGCAAATCCTGAAAATGTCCTGACTTGGGAAGAAGTTAAAGGCTCAATCAAAGCACGAAAATGAACTATGAATTATGCGTTAGTGTTCCGTCTAGAAGTTCGTGAAGAAGTTGATGAAGCATACACTTGGTATGAAAGTCAGCAACTAGGGCTTGGTGACGATTTTTTAGACTGTGTTGACGAAATACTCGATCGCATTTGCCAGATGCCAGAGTCCTATCCAGTTGTCTATCGCGATGTTAGGCGATCGGTGGTGCGTCGCTTTCCCTATGCTGTATATTATCGCATTGTATCAAGCAGAGTAATAGTGACCGCAATTTTTCACAGTCGCAGAGACTCAACTGCTTTGCAAACACGAATCTAATAAGTTGATGAACCAGGCATATCCTAATGGCACTAGCGTGTTATAATAACTATCGCCAATTAGAAAAAAATAAAATATGACTGCTACTGTTAACAAAACTCCCGGATTAGCATCGCGCTTAGTAAACGGCGTACTCTCCATCAAACCTTTAGCCGACTTAGCCAAACACCAAGCGCGGGAAATGATGATTAAAAGAGCCGAAAAAATAGGAGTGCATTGGCGACAAGATGCCCAAGCACTTTTAGCCCGGAATTGGGATGCAGAATTGCTTAGCGTGCAAAATCCCGATCTTGTTTATCCAAAATATTATCTAACTTCATTTCATGCCTACGAAAAAGGTAATATGAGTTGGGAAGCCGCTACAGAAGTTGAAGTTGCCGCCCGCGCAGTACACGCCGGAATTTGGCCAGAAGCTGGTGCAGAAGGCGATGCCAAACTTCGCGCCAGTTATCACGAAATTGTCAAATCTCAAATTACGAAAACACCGCAAAATATTGTAGATTTGGGATGCAGCGTGGGAATGAGTACCTTTGCGCTTCAGGATGTTTACCCGGAAGCTCAGATTGTCGGCGTGGATTTGTCGCCTTATTTTTTAGCAGTTGCTCAATACCGTTCCCAGCAGAAACAAGCTGAATTATCAACCCAGAAATCTCCGACTTGGGTTCATGCTGCTGCTGAATCTACTGGTTTACCTGCGAATGCTTTTGATTTAGTTTCTATTTGTTTAGTTTGTCACGAATTGCCGCAGAAAGCTACTAGAGAAATATTTCGAGAAGCGAGGCGTTTGCTGCGTGTTGGCGGACATTTGACAATTATGGATATGAATCCTCAGTCGGAGGTTTATGCCAAAATGCCTCCTTATATTTTGACTTTGCTCAAGAGTACAGAACCTTATTTGGATCAGTATTTTGGGTTGGATATTGAGCAAGCTTTAATAGATTCTGGTTTTGCCCAGCCTACAATCACTTGCAATACAGTTCGACACCGGACTATTGTTGCTGAGGCAATAAATAGTTAGGGTTTATATTTGAAAAATGTTTGCGGTCGATGATGCTTGAAAAGTGTCATCGACTACCTCTTAGTCGGCTTGAAGTGGACTTCGTTTGTGTAGTTTAACCTCGAATTCAAATGACGGGCGCTTCGCCACATTTAAATTTGAGGTTAACAGGTTTCAACCGCCGGACGATCTATGCTACTGTAGATACTCTTTCGTACTCTTCGCTGTGCTTTTGGACTGCATCCCAGATATCAACTTTTTGCTGAAGATTCAGCCAAAGTTGAGGGCCATTCCCCAACGCTTTACCAATCCGAATTGCCATGTCTACTGTAATTGGTCTTTGACCTAAAACAATTTCGTTGACACTACGGCGGGATACACCAAGTATCTCAGCAAACTTGGTTTGAGTCATTTCGATATCTTCAAGCACATCTGAAATGACCTCGCCTGGATGTACTGGTCTTACTTTCCTCCCATAAATGATGTCTTGTATGTCTTTCATGTAATTTTCCTTAGATTGAAGTTGAATTTTTAGATTTTGTTTTATGGAAAGAGTGATAATCTTCGAGTTCTATGTGGCTGAGCTAAGCCGATGCTTTTGGCTGTCAATGACGCTCCAAAACTGAATGCGATCGCACTATAGCAATCCTAAATCATTTGCATAATAATTCTTGTAGGGGCAAACCCCCCGTGGTTGCCCGATAGATAGGGGTAGGCACGGGGCACTACCCCTACAAGTTTATCTGAATCATTTACGATCGCACTAGCGGTACAATTAACACAGTCAGACTGCTGTCTGAGCTAGAACATTTTGATACAACCTTAAATTAAGCACACATCATGAACCCGACAGCCCCTCCTCAAAACGCGATCGATTGTTTGCAAGTTATTTTAGATGCGACTGCATCTAAAAATTACGAGCTTTTTACCACAGTGGGTGATGCAGGCTACAAAGCTGGGATTACACAAGAAATGTTTGACGATGTTAGCGAACACCTCGGTTCACGTCTGCAAAGCGGATATTCAATTACTTATTTTGGCGATCTAAAACAAGGTGATGGTCCGATTTATTTGTGGAAGCTGAGTTTTGCAGATGGTGGAGATGAATTTGTGGCACGCATGACCATGAATGGAGACAAAGTTGCTGGGATTTTTATCGTTTGATGTCAGATCAATTTCGGTAGCATCGGAATTAATATTATCCGAAATCAGGACACGGCAGTGCCGTTTCCCTACAATGAATCGGGGTAGGGACACGGCATTGCCGTGTCCCTACAAGGGCTACGAACCTATTTAATTGTGGTTGTTTCAGGATACTTGATATTAGACGATCGATCGCCCACAACGCTCAATCGAAACCTGTCCGGCGGTACAAAGGTGATTCCCCGGCGGGTTGGACGAATTGGTCGATCGAGATTCGAGACAAATTCACGATTTGTCAACACCGTTGCTAACACCAGCTTCATTTCAAACATGGATAACGCCATCCCGATACAGCTTCGACTCCCGCCTCCAAATGGGAAAAATTCGGAGGCGGAAAACTTGCGATCTAAAAAACGCTCGGGATTGAATTGAGTCGGATTTTCGTAGGTTTGGGCGCGACGGTGCGCCAAATAAACACAGGGGATTAAAATCGTTCCCGGTTCATAGGTATAGCCTTCGAGTTCGATCGCCCGTTTTACCTTGCGCGGCTGCGAAATTAAGGCGATCGGATAAATCCGCAGCGCTTCCTTGCAGACTGCTGTTAAATAGGGAGATTGGGAAAGTGCGATCGGATCGGGATTTTCGCCCAATTCATCCAATTCCTGGCGCAATTTAGCGAGACATTCGGGCATCTGATGCAGCCAGTAAAACGCCCAAGTCAATGCCGAACCAGTGGTTTCGTGTCCCAACAACAACAGCGTCATCAACTGATCGCGCAATTCTCGATCGCCGATCGACTCGCCCATGTCGTCGCGGGCCATCATCAACACCGACAGAATATCCGTGCGAGACGCATCGAGGGAATGCGATCGCCGATCGGCAATTTCGGCATAAATCAGCGAGTCAATCTGCGCCATTTGCTGCAAAAACTGCCCCCACGGACTCCAATTACCCAAATTTTGCTGCAACGGGCTAAAGAAAAATTGGATCGAATACAGCTCCGAAGTAATCGCCTCCAAAAGCTTACTGAGCAATTGTTTCAGCCGTTCGTAGCGCTCTCCCGGCACCAATCCAAACACGACTTGTAAGATTACTTGTAGGGAAATTTCTGACATTTCTTGGCGGACTGCGATCGCATCTGAGGCTTTCCAGTCGATCGTCTGCTTTTTCGTCAAATCCACAATCAAATGCCCTTGACTGTGCAACTGTTCCCGATGCAGTGCAGGCATTAATAGCTGTCGCTGTCGCAGATGTCGCGGCCCTTCGTTCATAATTAGCGATTCATTTCCCACCAGCGGGCGAAATACGTTTGTCACTTTGCCAAACTCAAAGGCATCGGAAGCGGTCGTAAACACCGCCTGTATGGCTTCTGGATTGCCCAGAAACACCACGGGGGGCGAAGCGGGCCCCAACACGCGGGCGGTAAATGTATCGCCGTATTTGGCGGAATTGCGATCGAAAAATGCGATCGGGTCAGCTACCAGTGAAAGCGTTTGGAACAAAGCAGGAGAACGAGATCCGGTAGGCAATGTCATTGCAAAACTTTCTTTCGATACAGACTATTTCTAATGTATTTTGACATAGTTGCGAAGTCTTCGATCGACCGTTGGCACCCTGAAATCTATTTGAGGTCGATCGACTGTAGGCGAGATCCCGGGTTTTTGAGGGTAAGAAATCAGGACACGGCTTGGCCTTTGTCCCTACAATTGATCGCGGTAGAGAAACGGCACTGCCGTGTCCCTACAATCAATCCCGGTAGGGAAACGGCACTGCCGTGTCCTCTATATCATTCCGGCGCAGCCGGAATTGATATTACTCGTCGATCCCCCGTAACTCTCGCCCTCACCCTCCGCGCAACTGCTGCACCAAGTGAACTAATTCCGGTAAAATTAGCTTTTCCACAGCTAGTTTTACGCCATTGCTAGAGCCGGGAAGAGAAAAGACTAACTTGCCTTGATACACCCCTGCAACGGCACGAGAGGCGATCGCCCTAGAACCAATTTCTTGATAGCTCAAAAACCGAAATATCTCCCCAAAACCCGGTAAAATCCTGTCGAGCAAACTCTCCATCACATCGTAAGTCGTATCTCGGGGAGCAATACCCGTCCCGCCGTTAAAAATAATTGCATCCACATCTTCACGCTGGGAAAACGCCTGCATTTGCAATACAATTTTTGCCGCATCATCTTTAACAACGGTGTAAGCTACCACAGCATGACCCGCATCTTTTAGCAGTTTCTTGGTTAACAAGCCACTATTGTCTGTTTCTGCAGAGCGCGTGTCGCTAACAGTAATGATCGCGCAGTTTACGGTTATTTTAGATAAGTCGGGGTGAGGAATTTGCGTCATATAACAGATATTGAAAGAAGAAGGAAGTTCGGCAACGGATTCTGTAACGGATTTAACGGATGTAACGGAGTTCAGTCAGAAGGAAGAAGTCAACCCCCCCCCTGCCCCCCAAGGGGGGAAATTCAGGAAGAGGGAAGAGAGAAGAAGTTATTAGTTAGTTGTTCTTTGTTCGTTGTTAGTTATTCATTATAAAATAACCAATGCCCAATTCCCAATTACCAATTCCCAATGCCCCATTCCCCATGCCCCATTCCCCATAAATTATGCCTTGCTAAATCCTAAGCCATTTGCCTCTGAGTAACGTTCCATGAAACGCATAAATCGTTCCCATTCTGTGGCACTTTTCATTACATAAAGAGCTTCCAAACCCGCAGGCTGACCGTTGATGAACTTCGCCTTAACTTCGCGAGTCAGGAGTTCGCCTTCTGAGTCGATCATGTACATTCCAGTAATGTCTTGGGTACTGGTGCTGCTGAGAGCTTTGGGATTTTCAAACAAAAACGTGGCAGTACCTTGATCTCCGCTTTTAGAACGGGTTAGGCGCACTTCGGGCACAGCATCTTCGTCCATACCCCGGGAGAATTGAATTTTAGCCATAATCTGACACTCGAACCTTAAGGATTGCTGAATTTCTTAATCTTTTATCATAAAACGATTCGGGCACTCGCAAATCAAGACTTGGGAGGGGGAGAGCTTGATCCCAACTCTTCCTTCTCCCCCTTCCCAATTCCCTTAGACGATGTAGGGAGAGTTAATAGCCTGGGCCCGGTTTGTGGCTACTAGAGTCTGGTACACGATCGCCGATATCTCGCCCCGAGTGATGTCGCGGGCGGGGGAAAGCTTGGCGCGCGCGGGATAGTTGACTGCGATTTTGCGCTCTGTGGCGGTTGCTATCTCGTCGGTGGCAAAACTGGGAATCAAAGCTCGATCGTCATAAACGCTCAAAGAATTAGGATTGCCACCGGTTAACTGCAAGCCGTTTACCAAAGATACCAGAGCCTGAGCTCTAGTCAAATTTTGCTCCGGGCGAAACGTGCTGTCTGGGTATCCAACCAAAAACCCAGCTCGATTAGCTTTGACGATCGCACTTTGCGCCCAAAAATCCGCCGCCACATCCTTAAAAACCGTCGCCTGACGCCGTGGCGCAAGCTCAAACGCCCTCGCCAGCAAAGCCGCATACTCAGCTCTAGTTAAATGGCGATCGGGCTTAAAAGTGCCGTCGGGAAACCCCCTAACAATATTCAGCTTAGCCAGGCGATCGATAAAATCCTTAGCCCAGTGCGTGCTAATGTCGCTGAAACTTGTCCCAGGAGTCGGAGTTGGGGTGGGAGTTGGAGTCGGAGTCGGCGTTATATTACCCAACTCAAACAAACCTTTCACCCGCGAAGAATTGAGCTGATTTCCGATCGCCAAAATCTTCACCCCAGTCGCATTTTGCAAATCACATTCACCGTTATCCCGAAAAATATTGCCCCCCAAATCTTGAGCCGTACCAATATCTGGCAACGATTTCCCCACCGCAGTCAAGCCGTCTTCCGTATTTTTTTCAATCCGATTCTTGCGTAAAATCGGCTTAGATTCCCCCGCTAAAACGATACCAGAGCGATTTTCCAAAATTTGGTTATCCACAATCAAAGGAGCCGACTGAGCTTGCAGAGAAATGCCGAAACCCGTATTTTGAAAAATATTGCGTCGTATTACTCCTTTAGCGCTTCCCGCCATAATTACGCCAGCCGCTGAGTTTTTCACAAATACGTTGTCGAGAATCGCCGGATTAGCAGTACCCGTGGCAAAAACGCCTTCGCGCTTGGATTCAGTGAAAGTGCAGTTAGCGACAGTTGGAGAAGTTGACTCAATCCAGACTCCGGTGCCGCGACTATCAAGATTAGTGACAGTTATTCCGCGCAATTCGGCATCAGTTGCTAGCAGTATGGTAATATTTTGGCCCGCAGCGCTGGGACTGACAAATTTGCCACTTCCTTGAATCAGAGTGCCGCTACCTTTGTTAGTTTCATTCCCGATCACTTTTACTCCCGAGGGGATTTCCAAGGGAAATTGTTCGCCGCTAGCGGTGCTGTAAGTTCCCGGCGCTAGCTGAATTATGGTTCCCGATGCAGCACGACTGAGGGCGCGGGCGATCGTTTTGAATGGGGCTGATTGGCTGCCGGTTGCTGAATCGTTGCCTGTTGTTGAGTTGACGAAAAGTGTTGCCATGTTTTTTGTAAAAGAGATAATTGGCGATTCCCTACGGGATAGCTTCGCACGCGCGTGCCTTTGTGTAATTTTCATTCTCTACCAAGCTGACACCGGATCTATATTCGCCTGTGATTTCAGAGATTATTTACCACGATAAGTTCCGCATCTAAATTGTATTTTTAGTCAAGAAACCCCGGTTTCTTTCTCGTTCCCAGTCATATTAAATCCGGTGCCATCGGAATTAATATTACCCACAGTCAGGACACGGCAGTGCCGTTTCCCTACAATACACCTCTTGCAAAAATCCTTTTCATCAATTTATGGGATGGGCCGGAGAGCCCGTCCTAATTATTTTTGCAAGAGGTCTAATTAATCTGGCGATAGTTAGGGACACGGCATTGCCGTGTCATCTCATGATTATTGGGGTAGGGACACGGCAATGCCGTATCCTCCGCTTGCTATGCCTCACCTTAAGTACCAGTCAATTTTAGAATACAAGACGCATCCAAAACCACTATCATACCGTTATTAAACACTGCACAACTTGTCATTGCTGGAGCTAACACAGGAATTTTCCCTTGTTTCAGAACAAGCATCGCCTCCGGTGTAGAATCAAAGACATCGATCCAGCCGTAATCCTGTAGATACTGAAGAGTCAAACCATTGTAATCGAGCATCCAGAAATCAATTCCATATTGATTAATAAACTTTTGCAATGCCGCTTTATCGGGAGTATACTGAGCGCGAATCAAATCGTTGATTCGCTGTAAATATCGGCTGTAATAGCCTTTTTGATAAGGAACTGCATATTCCTTTGCTAGCAAAACTGAGCGCTGACTAAATGTTGGTATATTGTCTGCTTCTCCGGCTATCGAAGCGATCGTAATATCTTTTGGTTCCTGCTGAAAAAACTGGTACAAATCGGGCATTTTACCCTCTACATAGCCTACTGTGGGAAATTTTGTAACCATGCTGGGATAACAGACAACTACAAAAGCAATTATTCCTGTAGTAGTTATTGCTACTAGATTTTTAATCCCAAAGTTGGTTTCGGTTTCCTTCGCCCAATTTCCAACTCCATCAATAATCAATGTGAGGACGATCGCACTTAAGAACACTACAATAAATCGCAAGCTATAAGCAGTATAGCGCCCAGGCTGATACAACTTGAAAATGGTGGCGTGAGCAGCCAGAAACATGGCTGAAGATGCTAAAAATAGCTGAAGCAAAACCCAGATATTACTTTGAATCTGCTTTACTAAAGGAAAGTGCGATCGCCATACCAATAGCAACGGCAATAGCAATGCAGCACAGTGAGTCACAGGGGTAAATAGCGACTGGGGAAACATCCCGCTACCTCTACCAGTCAGCCAATAATCTACCGGATTTGGACGAAAAAAAGCATTTCTGCCATCTGCCGCAAATTCTGGCATTTTTTTAGCTTCTCCTGCTGTATAAGTTGGGCTAAATTCTGATTTATCTAGGGCATAGGGCAGCATTACTAAAAATACCACTCCCAAACCTGTGCTGCAAAATAGGTAATTTGTGCGATCGCGCGACAAGCACAAACGACCATTTTCCCAACCCAACAACCGCAAAACTAAGATACCCGCAGCCACCAATGCGTAAGGAGGGTAAGATAGTCCCATTAAGGCGATCGCTGCTAAACAAGGCAGTAGGAAACGTCGCAGCAAATAATATAAAAAAGCTAAAAATATTGGATATGTAAAGGCTCTTGGCGTTCCAGAAGCCAAATCGTCGGTCATCCACATATGTTGATTTAACAGCAAAGATGCGATAAATCCAGTCATCGGTACTGGCAGCATTTCTAGGGCAATACCAAAACAGTAATAAGTGGCAATTAATGCTAGGAAAAGCGGCAATATTTTGTGGAAAACTATCGGGTAAATGCCAATTGTTGCGGCTAATTTGTAGAGAGTGCTGTATGCTGCGGGGGCGATAGATTGAAAGTAGTTAGCAATGAAGTCGTTGGGGAATAATTCAGGATCGACAAACCGCATCATCCAGAAAACGTGCTGTCTGGCATCGTCTTGCACCATATACTGGGCGCTGAAGGCTTGTTTCATGCCTAAAGTCGCATAGATTGCGGCAAATGTTAGACTAAGAATCAACCAAAATATTGTACGCGATCGGGATGTGCGATCGGCGGGGGCAGTCAGAAATTTGTGCGATCGGGCTATGAACATTTTATCACTTTTTTAAGAGTCGCATCATATCATGTTCCCGCCCGCACGCCCGCAATTTTGAGACGAATCCGATAAAGACTTTTACTTCCGGTAATATAAAGTGTTTTGCGATCGCTTTCTCCCCAAGCCAAATTAGTCGCCGTCTCAGGTACAGAAATTTTGCCTAACAATTCACCTGTCGGCGATAAAATCCACACTCCCCCGGGCCCGGTACTGTAAACATTGCCTTCAACATCAACTTTTAGACCGTCGGGAACGCCGTTTTTACCTGGGTCTTTTAATTCAGCAAAAACCCGCTGGTTGCTAACAGTTCCATCTGAGTTTACATCAAAAACAGCGATATATCCTGCCTCAGAATTGTTGACATAAAGTTTTTGCTCATCCGGCGAAAAGGCGATGCCGTTCGGCAATACCATATCCTTAACCAGTAAAGTTAATTTACCATCCTGTGTCAACCGATAAACACCATAAAAACCTAATTCTTCCTGCTCTTTAGTAATACCGTAGGGCGGATCTGTAAAATAAATACTGCCGTCAGATTTAACAACCAAATCATTTGGACTGTTGAGCCGTTTGCCCTCGTATTTATCCACTAATGAGATCACTTTGCCGTCTTTTGCAGTGCGCGATACGCGGCGATTTTCGTGTTCGGCAGTAATTAAGCCGTTTTCTTTGTCTAAAGTATTCCCGTTGGCTTTTGCTGAAGGGCGGCGAAATACTTCTACTTGCTGATTTGAGGCGAACTTATAGATTGTATTGGCGGGAATATCGCTGAATAGTAGAAAGCCGTCGGGATGCCAAATCGGCCCTTCTATAAATTGGAAGTCGCCTGCTATTTTTTCTAATTTGGCACTGGGATCGAGAATAGTTTGCACGGTGTTTTTGTCCTGGCTGTTGCTATTTTGGGCGATCGACCTTTTCCATTCTATCATCAGCTTTGCTAGCGGGGAGTTGGAATTGGCGATCGCCCGCAGGCTATTTTGGATCGGCGGGTTGCTGAATGCTAGTGTCAACGTCGCAAACAACAGGCTGCTTGTCGCAATTTTGAGGATCGGATTTATCATATTAACTTAATTCACAAAAGGCGATCTAAAATCAATGATATTTCTGACAAAATTTGTTTTGTAGCAAGAACTTCAAATCCTTAAAGCGGAGAGGACTGAAGTCCTCACTACTCAGGGCTGTTTCATTCTCTTGTAGGGGCCACCCCAATCTTTGAAAAAACTACAAAATCGTGGATCAAGAGGGTAGGCACGGGGGCAGTACCCCCTACAAAATCATCATTTTCTTGAGAATGAAGCAGCCCTGCCTCACTACTAACCAGTTTGTAAGCTGTTCTGCATTTAAACTGTACAGTTAAATTTGATCAAGTTCTTGTGGGGTGGGCGTCTCGCCCGCACAAAAAATACAATTTAGATGCGGAATAGCTTAAAGAAATTCAAGTCCTTAAATTCGATTAGAATGACACAAATAGCGCGACAATACCAAGGGCGATCGAACCGATACCCAACAGAAATGACCAGAAACGGTGGAAACTACTAACCTTTGTGCCACTATCACTATTTAGTTCAATTAAATCCATCCAAGGCGCAACACCGCGACGGAACCAACCCAAAGCATTAACCTCCATTCCAATCAAACTTTTTACCCGTTTCATCCCAAACAGAAAATTACCAATCGGGCCAAAACGAGAAGCATAGTGCAGATACATCATCCCCGTTGAATCTTGCAACTTCAAATCAGAACCGAACGCATAACCAGCATCGCCACGACCAATTAATACGCCCTCAAGTTTCGCAGGTTGCCCCCGCAAAGGACTAGCATAGGGGTCAGACATTAAGGTTAAAACATCCAATTGTTCTGCTGCTTGATAATTGGGAAACATCACCAAAGTCTTAAGTAAAACTCCTATACCTAGACCAATTAAAGGACAGGCAATCATCATCATTTGATTTGCAGCAGACAGGGAAATACCGATCGCAAAACCCACCGCCAATCCCAGAGTTTCCGCACTGTACAGCAGCAAATCGAACATAAAATTGCCGTACAACTTTCGCTTGCTCAAGTTGCGTCCTTCGCCGACAATCCGGCCCATGTCAAACTCAATGTCTAAGCCTAATTGTTCGGCGTAAGTGCTCAAAGCGCGAACCCGTTTACCAGTCAGCGGGTGAGTCGAATTCAACTCCATCCACCAACCCCAAGGATTAAACATATCCCACAAAAACACTCGCCCAATCTTTTCTGGTTCCGAAGAAATCCGGTAAGCAGTACCCGTAGAAGTGGCAGCTTTCGCATCGTAAATGCCTAAAGCGCGAGTTCCTTCTAATAAACGGCTAGGTTCTGTTGCCCTTTCTCCTTCTTCCAAAATACCGTAAGCAATTTTTACCAAAGCGCGAGACAAACCATTGGGATTTCCGGTAGTTTCTGCCGCAAAATGGTCGGCAAAATATTCTCGTGTTCGCGACAAATACAGCAATAAATATGTGCCGCCGATGTAAAACACATAAGCAACAGCAGCTATAGCACCGGCCGCATCTTTAGCTTTGGCACCGCCGCTTCTGCCGAGTCTTTGAGCTGTAATATAAATCAAATAAGTAATTTGTACCAAAGTCGAAGCTAAAGTCATGACTGCAAAATCCCAGTGCACGATGTGACCAAGTTCGTGGGCGTAAACTGTGGCAATTTCATCGTCATCTAAATAGGTGAAAAGACCCTCACTTACGACTAAACGAGCGCTATTCGGTAAGGAACCGTAAGTAAAAGCAGTCGGGTTTTGGTCGTCGATAATTCCTAAGCGCGGCTGTTTGAGGTTTCTCTGTTTGCAAATCTTCTGAATAACTTTTGCAGTTTCGGGACTTTTGTTTTCAATTTCTGCTAGGGAAACCCAGCGAGTATTGTACAGCCAATTTTGGGTTAAGTCCATCAAGTAAGGCGATAGGAAAAAAGCTGCGATATTGAAAATTAAAGTTATCGGAAGTGCGATCGCCAATCCGACGACTGGATCGGGACTGTTGACAATGAAAACTAAGGCTAACGATAGCGCTAACACCATACCAAATAGCATGAAAATGGTGACGCCGGAGGCTAAAACAAGATTTCCACCAGTTTTTTGTATCAGTTTAACGCCGGCTTTGGGCGATCGCCCTGCCTTGTGTAAAGGAGCTTGAGATGACATAATAATCTCCAAAAGTTATTGACAAATAAGAATCTACGTCTGATATCGTTTCCGGTAGCATCGGAATTGTTAAAACAGTCAACAGTCAACAGTCAACATCATTTCGGTGCAACCGGAATTGATATAATTTGGTATGTACTTTACTGTTTTAGCCTGTAAATTGCGATTGTTGTACCAATTCTCAACAAAAATATAGAATTTGCCGATCAATTATTAAGATTAAAAGAGAGTATAATAAATTTTTCACAAGTTGCTGTTATGTCAATTCTGGAAATTGCCCAAAAAACCCGCCAAGCTGCTCGAAAACTGGCAATTTTGTCCGCAGAAGCCAAAAATCAAGCTATTGAAACTATTGCTAAAGCTTTAGAAGTTGCTGCGCCGTCCATTGTGGCGGCGAATGTGGCGGATGGCGCGGCTACTAAGGTTGATGGGATTGCCAAACCGTTGTACGATCGCCTGAAGTTAGACGAAAGCAAGTTGAAAAGTGCGATCGCCCGTGTGCGCGACGTTGCGATATAGAAAATCGGCTGGAAAGATACAACCAAGGCACGGAAGGCGTTTGGGGATGTACCCGTTACTACTGCAACTCGGTTTGTCCGATCGAAGTTGCGCCGATACCTCAAATTGGTAAGATTAAACAAGAGATTCTCGATCGCCAAGATGACCAAGCCAGTCGATCGATTTGCCACAGAAAATTCTTAATCAATAAAGAATTAGGATTTTAGATTTCACAAAATCGTAATTCTTGCATCCCAAATCTCAAATTCACGAATTGTCTCGGTCAAATACCATCTGTGTCTAATCAACATAATATTAGCAATGATGGTAAATGCTAGACCTTATTTAATACCAAAAAAGGAGTTTCGATACTGATGAAAAAAACAATTAAACTTGTTGTTACTAAGATTTACGATATATTCTTTGCAAGAATAGCAAATTTTGCGATCGGCAGATACATGGACACAGGATTCCTGTTTAAATACTTGCTTTACGGAAATGAAGAACGCTTAAAAATTGCTAAAACCGCTGTGGTAAACAATGCCACTTTTAATACGATTTCCGGCAATATCCAAATAGAAGAGTATGTATTTTTTGGACTGAATGTTACAGTGTTAACCGGAACACACGATTATAATACATTCGGACGTGAAAGACAGATAACTGTTCCTGCTGTTGGAAAAGACGTAATCATTAAAGAGGGAGCTTGGCTAGCTAGTAATGTTACTGTTATTGGGCCTTGTATAATTGGAGAACATTCAGTGGTAGCCGCTTGTTCTCTTGTTAATAAGGATGTACCGCCTTATACTATTGTCGCTGGAATACCTGCTAAAGTTATCAAAAAAATCACTCCCCCTTCCAATACCGATCAAAGCTGAATTTAGGTATGATTCACTCAGCGACGGCAATCCCTGAAATTGAGGGGCAATTCATGAAATTGAGGGGCAATTCATGAAATTGAGGGGCAATTCATGAAATTGAGGGGCAATTCATGAAATTGAGGGGCAATTCATGAAATTGAGGGGCAATTCATGAATTGCCCCTCAATTTCGGAGGCAATTCATACTCCAGATCAGCAACGACTGGCATGATAATGGTGACACCGGAGGCTAAAACAAGATTTCCACCAGTTTTTTGTATCAGTTTAATGCCTGCTTTGGCGATCGCCCTGCGTTGTGTAAATGAGCTTGAGATGACATAATAATTTCCGCAGGTTATTGACAAATAAGCATCTAGGTCTGATCTCGTTTCCGGTAGCATCGGAATTGTTCAAACAGTCAACAGTTAACAGTCAACAGTCAACATCATTTCGGTGCAACCGGAATTGATATAACTTGGTATGTACTTTACTGTTTTAGCCTGTCAATTGGAATTGTTGTACCGATTCTCGATAAAAATGTAGAATTTGCTGACGAATTATTAAGATTAAAAGAGAGTATAATAAACTTTTCACAAGTTGCTGTTATGTCAATTCTAGAAATTGCCCAAAAAACCCGCCAAGCTGCTCGAAAACTGGCAGTTTTGTCCGCTGATGCCAAAAATCAAGCTATTGAGGCTATTGCTAAAGCTTTGGAAGTTGCTGCGCCGGAAATTGTGGCTGCGAATGTGGCGGATCGCGCGGCTGCTGAGGCGGATGGAATTGCTAAACCGTTGTACGATCGCCTAAAATTAGATGAGAGTAAGCTAAAAAGTGCGATCGCGGGCGTGCGCGACGTTGCGAAACTCCCAGAGCCGATCGGTGTCGTGCAAATTCATCGGGAATTGGATGCAGGATTAATCCTGAAGCGCATCACCTGTCCTTTGGGCGTTTTAGGCATTATTTTTGAAGCGCGTCCAGAAGCTTTAATTCAGATAGTATCCTTGGCAATCAAATCTGGCAATGGCGTGATTCTCAAAGGCGGCAGAGAGGCAGTCCGTTCCTGCGAAATCTTGACAAAAATCATTCGCCAAGCCTTAGCAGAAACCTCTGTAAATCCCGAAGTAGTGCAGTTATT
>JANMLZ010000042.1:0-11778 GCA_031372825.1 Cyanobacteria bacterium OTE_58_metabat_593
GTCTATTATTAGGACCGAAGAGCTGTGCGGTCATTAATTTGTCAAACAGCGCATAGTGCAGAAATTTCCCCATTAAGTCTTTCTTTTACGGGTACATTACGAGTTATTCGTCGTGCTGTCCCAAAATTTCAGCGATTAGAATAACAGGAAATCCCTTTTTTTTAACTTGGCTGAATTTGGAGATACTTGATACAACTTTATCGCCAAGAGTTCAGAGAAACAACCCAAGAGTTGTCAAAAAACCTGTTTCAAAATTTAAATCCAAAAAAGTTAAACACAGAGGTACTGGAATAAAAACTAATTCTCCTATTTTTAAAATCTTAAAGCCTCCCAAGCCTTAAGTAAACCGTATTGGGATCTAACAGCTATGCGATTTTATGTTTAATTTTGTCCTTAATCTCGATACTCAGCCTTTCATATCAATTCCGGCTGCGCCGTCAGGTGACAAGCGAGGACACGGCAGTGCCGTTTCTTGCGCCGTGATTTGTAGGGACACGGCACTGCCGTGTCCTGATTTCGGGTAATATTAATTCCGATGCAACCGGAATTGATATCAATCAAAATCTCAACTCGAAAATTTCGCCACACCTCTCAGCCCGCTATTCGATCGCCCTTTTCCCACAACTTCCCCATCCACTGCTGCAACTTCAGCTAAAGCTCGATCGCCCGCAGCCGCACTCAACAACTGAATTTGAATCTGATCCAACCGCGGCCCGATCGCCGAAACCACCGTAAGTTCAACATTTTCGCAGCGCCAAACTTCCCCCACAGCCGGCATTCTTTGCAACTGATAGCTCAAAAAACCTCCGATTGTTTGATATTCGTCTGTTACCTGCAAATCCAAATTCAAGATTTGATTCACATCATCCACATTTAACTGCGCTTGTACCAAAAAAGTGCGATCGTCCAATACTTGCACAGCAATTTCTTTGTTGTCGGGCGACTGGTAAGTGCGGCCGATAATTTCGGCGATCAAATCCCTCAGCGTCACTAACCCGGAAATGCCGCCAAATTCATCGACGACGATCGCAATTTCTGACGACGAACTCTGCATCAAAGGCAGTAATTCCCCCAGCAGCATCATCTCGGGCACAAACCTCACCGAACGCATCCAAGTTACAATTTCCGTGTCGGGAGATAGCAAACCTTCCGCTAAGGGTTTCGCTAGTTGTTTGAAGCCAATAATCCCGATAATATCGTCTAGAGAATCTCCGGTTACGGGATAGCGGGAATGGTTGGAAATTGCCATTTCGTCGAGCAAATTTTGAAAGGTGGCCGTCTTTGGAAGTGCCACAATGCTCGGCCTGGGCACCATCACTTCTTCTACCCAAACTTCGCCAAATTCAAACACGTTGTTGAGCAATTCTCGCTCTTCTGCTTCCAACCCGCTTGATTCGCTGGAAGTAGCTATAATTAATTGTAGTTCTTCGGGAGTAACTGGTCGATGGGTTGCATCGTATTCAATGCCGATAAGCCGCAAGAGCGATCGAGTGGATTGATTCAGAAACGACACAAAGGGACTGAACAAACGGGAAATCAATAAACTCGGAGGCCCTAAACTTCTGGCTATTTGTTCGGAATAAAGTAACGCTACAGATTTGGGGAAAAGTTCGCCGAGGACGATTTGCAGGTAAGCTAGCAGGAAAAAAGTTACTATTGATAGGCTAAAAGAATGGGCGATCGACTCCTTAATATAAATTGGTAGCGGTAAAGAGCCGATCGCAAATTTGACTAGCACGGCGATCGTATCTTCTCCAATCCAGCCGAGAGCTAAACTAGAAAGAGTGATGCCCAACTGCATTGTCGAGAGCAATCGCTCGATACTTTTTTGCAAAGATTGAACAGTTAGAGCTGCAATGTCGCCAGCTTCTACTAACTGATTGATGCGCGATCGACGTACCGTCACCATCGAAAACTCAGCCGCCACAAAAAAAGCATTGATTGCAATCAGCAGCAGCACTGACAGCAACCGCGACAGCACATCTGTCCAAGTCATCGCGGGTAACTCCGCTATCCGATCGACACTAGCCCCTAAAAGTGACACAGTTCTCCCGCTGAATAACTTTCTCGATCGAATCTGAGCATCCGTATGGAGGTTTGTCTCCCGATCATTATTACTTCGCTACTGGAATGCCAGATATTTGTAACTGTAGCTTTTGACCAGGATAATCTGTCAAGGTTAGCGAAACTTCTTTAGCATTTTCCAACAAAGCTGTGGGAATACTCACCGTACCGTAATACACCTGCCCGTTGGGGGGTAGTTCCGCCGGCAAATCCTCAGCAGTCGCGCTTAGAGCCCGGCCGCGATCGTCGGTGACGTTCAGGAAACTGTAGAGAAACCTCACAGCTTGGGAGCCTTCGTTTTTCATACTCACGTCTATCAGCATGGAGTTGCCGCGCTGACTGGCTGCGCTCACTTCCAGAACTATTCCCCCATCGCGACTGTTGAGGGGAAACTTGTTGCTGGCATTTGGCGCGCCCGTTTTTTTAGCTGTGGCTGGTTTAGGGCTTGCCTTGTCTGCTTTAGTATTTGCCCCGGCCGTTTTTTCGGGATCGCGACCTTCTACCCGCGCTTTGACGGTTTTGAGAATGTCTTTTTCTTTCAAAATGCTCACTTGGTCTTTGCTAGCCGGATTTCCCTGCTTGCCGCTTCCAGCATTGTTGCTGGGGCGAACATCGGGTTGAGTCGTTCCTTTCAAGGCTTCGCGACCTATAGTAAATCCCCAAACAGAACTCGTCACACCTGCTCCAAACATCAGAGCGAGCAGAATTAGAGTCAGCACTACCGTCGAATTCACTGCCATTGCCTATAATTTTATGCTGAGTCGTAGAAACTGCTTTATCCGGTCGATCGGCTCGGGCACAGCGGCTAACAGGCGATCGGGGACTCAGCAAATCTAAAGATTTTGATTTTTGTTCTCTAGTTCTAGCACGGACTGGGAAATTATGTTATAATTACTTTTGAGTTAGGTCGAACCAATCGATTTAACGGCAGTTGGCCGAGCGGTTTAGGCAGCGAACTCATAATTCGCCCCAGGCAGGTTCAACTCCTGCACTGCCGATTTTCAATAAATTAATCAAGATGCTGCGCGCATCAGCTAGAAACCCGGTTTCTTCTTTGATACGGGGACGTTCTGCGCGTGGGGCCAGAAACCGGGTTTCTACGAAAATTTTGGGGCGAGGAACGAGAAATCAGATAAGCCAGGACACGGCAGTGCCGTTTCTTGCGCCGTGATTTATTGTAGGGACACGGCACTGCCGTGTCCTGATTTCTGCCGTGTCCTGATTTCTGCCGTGTCCTGATTTCAGGTAAGATTAATTCCTCTGCCAGGGGATGTCAAGCTCGATCGCAAAAATCAGATTAGCCCTTAATTAACTCCACTCCGTCGCGCCCGTCGTACTCTTGAACATAAACCTTAACTTGTTCTTCCTTTGCAGTCGGCAACTTTTTACCCGTAAAATCCGGCTGAATCGGTACTTCTCGGTGGCCCCGATCGACTAATACCGCCAACCAAATTTTCTCCGGCCGCCCGTAATCGTTTACCGCATTCAAAGCCGCTCGAATCGTTCTGCCTTTATATATAACGTCATCTACCAACACCACAGTTTTGCCCGTCAAATCGAAGGGAATTTCGGTTTTAGCCGGTGTCCGCATCGCAACTCGATCCAAGTCATCTCGGTAAAACGTAATATCCAAAGCCCCAACGCATACTTTGACTTGTTCGAGGACTTCAATTTGAGTGGCGAGCATTTGAGCTAAAGGCACTCCTCTAGTATGAATCCCCAACAGCACTAATTCGGACGGATCGCCTGATTTTTCGACAATCTGGGAAGCGACGCGGGTGAGAGTGCGCCTCACTTCATCCGGGGATAAAATTTCGATAATTTTAGTCATTGGTTGCTCGGATCTAATTGTTGGCTGTTGGCGGATCGGACAATTTTAGATTTTAGATTTATTTGACAGGCGAATTTGGGGTTTTATTAGTAACGTCAAAACTTTTTTGCTTTGGTAGCATCGGGCCGAATCCGAAAAGCAGGTAGGTATTTATCCGCAAATCAGGTCAGCAGTTAGCCGATCGAACATAATAGAGTATAGACAAGCAATGATAGTCCCAACCAAATCAGAAAGCAAACCCTTGTTAATTGCAATGCTTGGCTAATTACTTGGGCGGAGATCGGGCGATCGGGTTCGCCTAAGAGGGGTTTGTGTTTGATCGCTCCGCGATAGGAATTTGTACCTCCTAGTTGTACTCCCAAGATGGCGGCGTAGACGCACTCGCTCCAACCGGAATTGGGACTGGCATCTTTAACAGCATCTCTCTGACAAATCTGCCAAATGTAAATCGGTTTGCCAGATATAAGGGCTAAAGTAATCACTGTTAGCCGGCAAGGAATCCAGGTCAGCACGTCTTCTAGTTTGGCGCTAAACCATCCTAAATCTGTGTACGGTGCTTCTTTGTAGCCGATCGTAGAATCTAATGTGCTGGCTGCTTTGTAAGCGATCGCCAAAGGGACTATTGCACTCGCCCACATCGAGTCAAGGTCGATCGACCGATTGGTAACACTTGATAATAGACACGGCAGAGCGAACCCAACTAAAGCATAAAATAGCGGTGCTGTGACGCCATCGACTGCATTCTCTGTTACAGTTTCTAACAGTGCTCGCAGAATTTCTGGCTCCGATAAGTTTTCGGTATCCCGGCCGACGTAAAGGCTCAACCGTTCTCGCGCCTTGACTAAATCTCCAACATTTAAAGGTGCTAGCACGTCTTCGGCTGCCGCCCTCAAACTGCGACCTGCAAAACAGCTTGCCAGCAAAATGGTCTGTAAGGCAATACCGAAAAGAGGATGCACCCAACTAGCAGCAAGGACGATCGACCAACTGACAGTATAACTGCCTACAATCAGTCCGATCGCTAGTATTGTACCAGCACATCGTAGCAGCAGCTTGTGCCGATCGCCTCCAGGACGATCGCCTGGGAGAGGGATTTTGTCGGAGGGATTATTCCAGATATTAAAGACAAGTCGAGTATAGCGGTCGATCGCCCAACCCATCGCCTGCACCGGATGAGGCCAACCCCAAGGATCGCCGATCGAATAATCCAATACCGCAGCTAAAATCAAAACAGCAAATTCATCCGGCATCATTATATATTGTGTCAAACTTGATAGTCCGTCTATCGATTTTAGATTTTAGATTTTAGATTAAAGAATTGAAGAAAGCGACTCCACCGATCAATCCGGGGGCTTGCGATCGGTATTCGGAGCTTTTTTCTCGCTCCACAGATGAATTCGGGGGCCCAGAACCAAATTCCTTGATTGTTCGAGCACTTCTCGTTAGCGAAGCCCTCGAAGAGGATCGCCCGATAGAGCAGATTTTAACTCCTGGTACTCTTGCGGACTTTGATTTTTGAGCGGCGATTTTATCGCAAAATCAAGCTGGCTATCTTCGGCGAAGCTGAGCGGATAAAAATCCGTATAAAGTAATCAAGGCAAGGGTTTGAGCAATTCAAAACCTCCTAATTATCAGGCGTCTTTGTCATAAATGCTGAGATTACTTTAGTCGCCCAGCAAGTGTATGTTCTGCTCCCAATTAACACCGTCAAAGGGTAGGATCTGAAATTGGGAAATGGCATCGTCGTCAAGACAACGGACGTTGACATCAAATTGATCGGGATGCGACCTTTGGGCGATAGAACGGATCAATTCCGCAAATCCGGCAGAAAGTATGTTTAGCAGTACCTGTATTAAACGTATAGGTTGTCAAAACATCTTCCCCACTGAGCAAGGTAAAACGTTCCGGCGGCACAATTAGGTGCAAAAATCCCTTCTTTTTACAGATAGAGCAGTTGCAATTCTTTTGCTTCGTGTTTGTCCACGGCGACTCGGAAGCGGACAGCACCGCAACGTGTGCCGCCGGAGTAGGTAACAAGTGTTTCGTTCATGTTTGCTAGAAGAGCGATCGAATAAATGAACTTACCAGTTAAATGATAAAGCTACTTTCTTCCCCTAAAGCCGCTTGCCAACTGCGGACATCATAGTATAAGTCTTCGAGGGAAATGCTGTACAGCGCTTCGGCAAGTTTTTTGTGCAATCGCTTCCACAAACTGAACGTTACCCAGTCCTCTGGTTGGGAAACGTCGGGAGAATGTCGAGGTAAAGGTTCAATAGTTTCGCCTACAGCCTCTAAGATTTGTCCTAAAGAGATTTGAGCAGGCTCCCGGGCCAATTGATATCCTCCTTGCGAGCCCCGAACTGATTGGACTAAACCGGCTCGTCGCATTTCAATCAGCAATTTTTCTAGATACGGAGCCGGTAACTCCTGTCGGTTCGCGATCGATTTTACCGATGTCGGGCCGAACCGAGGTTGCAAACTTAGATCCAGTAGTGCTTTGACACTGTAGTGTCCGCGTGTGGTTAACTTCATGGGATTTTAAGATCGGGGCAAATATTCAGCTAGCTGATAGCTGATAGCTGATAGCTTATGCTACCGAGTTTAGAGATTGCTCGCACAAACCCGGCAGCTACTCCTCAAGAAAGACTGCACCTTGTTAAAAATATTTAGATAATAGTGGTTAACAATTGAGCCGATCGGTGTAATATAGTTTTACGACCAGCTATAAAGCTAAAGTTTCTTGGTCAAACCAAAAACCAACCGAGAAAAAATCCGTACACCAGTTGAATATTTCAGGACTCAGTAAATGGCTAAAAAGAAAAATATCGAACCCCTTGAAGGCGAAGGTCTGATCAAAAAGGTCAAAGACCTAGAGAACCTTACCAAGGAAGAAAAAGCTAGAGCCTGTGGCTACTACACCGTTACCAAAAACGGCGTAGAACGGGTGAACATGATGAAATTCCTGAATGCCCTGATTGATGCAGAAGGCATTCAGCTAGACGGGAAGCAAAACGGCAACGGACGCGGCGGACGCTCGGCCAGCTATCGGATTAGCGTTCAATCTAACGGCAACTTACTGATTGGAGCCGCCTACACCAAACAAATGGAACTCCAGCCGGGAGATGAATTTGAAATTTCTCTGGGACGCAAGCACATTCACCTGCGCCAAATCGATCGCGAAGAAGTAGCCTAGGTCTTTACGACTTGCTTTGAATTCTTGCTTGAACTGGTTAGTTTGACTTCAAGTATTGAATGCAAACAGAGAGTTGGCTCTGAAATCTTTCTGTGCGCCTAAAGCAATATGCCTTCTATAGATGGCAATGGCTCGACAAAAGCCACTGCCACGATTTTATGTTTTCTGAGAATACCTATTCTCACCCCTCGCTATATCCGTTTGGACAAGCGGGGGATTTTCCGTGTAGCTGTTGAAGAGAAGTTCGGCTACCTGCAATGTACGAGATTAAAAAGGTGTTTTGACCCTCCGCAAACAGCTTCTTGAAGCGCAGCTATCCCGAGCGTGAATCGCCCTACGTGAAATTACGGGCCAGAACAGTTACAGTGTTAGGGAGCAATTAGTCACCAGCCTATGCCGTTGCCCCGATTCGCGACCAAAACTGCCCAACCACAAACCAAAATACCCCTGCGCTGGGTTCTTGTTACCTCTTTTGTAGTGCAAATCGTCGCAGCAGTCGGGATAGTTGGGTATCTGTCCTTTCGCAACGGACAAAGAGCAGTCGAAGAGATCGCCCAAAAATTGATCGCGGAAACGGGGAAGAGAGTTGAAGAAAAGTTGACTGATTTTCTCGAAAATACCCACTTGGTAAATCAACTTAACGTTGAAGCGATCGACCGCACCGAATTAAACTTAAATTTAGGACAGCGCCAGCCGCGGGGAGAGAAGTTCCTCTGGCAGCAAATGCACTCGTTTAAAAGCATTCAGTGGATTTCCTTGGGTTCTGAAAAATCAGGAGAATATCTCGGCATTTGGCGCAACCCGACAGACAAGAGCTTACAAATTGTCGCAGCTAACGAGTCTACAAACTTTCAGAATATATACTACGCTACAGACGGCAGAGGCACTCGCACCGCCAAATTAAAGGCAGAAGCGGGAGTCTACGATGCTCGCCGCAGGCCCTGGTATCAAGAAGCTGTTGCAGCTAACAAACCGATTTGGACGAGCATTTATCCGGGTTTTACTCCGGGGACTGTTTTTATTGCTGCTAGCCAACCGATTCGCGATCGAAATGGTAAATTGCTGGGAGTTAGTGCAGTAGACTTTTCGCTCTCGGAGATTCATCAATATCTCGATCGCATCAAGCTTAGCAAAACGGGACAAATTTTCGCGATCGAACGATCGGGCTTGCTGGTTTCCAGTTCGAGTCAAGAATCACCCTTCCGAAAGATCGCCGGGAAGCAGCAACGGTCGCGACTGAATGTTTTAGACAGCCAAACTCCTGTCATTCGCATCGCAGCCGAGTATTTGTACGAACACTTCAACGGGTTTGGTAACATTCAGCAGCAGCATCAACTGACATTTAACCGAGACGGGGAGAAATATTTTGTAGCAGTGCAGCCGTTTTCTGATAGCTACGGTTTGAACTGGCTGATTGCGATCGCAGTTCCCGAATCCGATTTCATGGGGCAAATTAACCGAAATACCCGGAATACTATTTTACTTTGTGCGGCGGCGCTGCTGCTATCGACAATTGCCGGAATGCTGAGTGCCCGGTGGGTAACGCGGCCGCTGCTGCTGCTCAACCAAGCAGCTAAAGATATCGCCGCCAGAAAGTTCGATCGCACTGTTGCTGTCAGTAGGATTGATGAAATCGGCGAATTAGCCCAGTCTTTCAACGAGATGGCTGCACAACTCAAAACATCTTTTCAAGCTTTGGCCGCTAGTGAAGAAAAATTTGCCAAGTTGTTAGAAAGCTTGCCAGTTGGAGTGGCAGCCCTGACTCCCACAGGTAGCACTATTTTTATGAATTCGCTGGGAGAAGAGCTCACTGGAAAAAGGGCAATGCCAAATACAACCGCAGCAGGGCTCTCAGAAACTTATCAGCTTTATGTAGCAGGGACTGATCTGCTGTACCCGATCGATAGCTCCCCGTTTGCACGGGCTGTGAGGGGTGCAACAATGATTGTTGAAGATATGGATATTCGCCCCGGTGGGAAAATTATTCCTTTGCAAGTGCGATCGATGCCGGTGTTTGACGCTCTTGGCAATGTCCTGTATGTGATTATTGTTTTTCAAGATATCACCGATCGCAAACAAGCAGAAAAAATATTGGCTGACTACAACCGGACTCTGGAAATTGAAGTAGCTTCGCGCACAACCGAGCTAGCCTCGATCAATGCCCGCTTGGAACTCGAAATTGAGGAGCGCAAGCAAGCTGAAAAAATTATCCGTCTAGAGCGGGACTTTAACTTAAAGATTATCGAAAATTCTCCGATTTTTTTTGTGGCGATCGACCAAACAGGTAAAATTATCCGAGCAAACCGCTGTATGCTGCAAGCAGTAGGTTACACTGCCGCAGAAGTTAAGGGCAAAGATTACTTAGCTACATTTGTACCGTTTGGCGATCGAGCCGGATTGCATTCGATTTTTGAACTCGTTACAGCAAGCCAGCAAACGGTTAACGAACACCGCATTCTCACAAAGTGCGATAAGACTTTGTTAGTCGAGTGGTACGGCACGCCTGTTTTAGATGAAAATGGTAATTTTGACTTCCTTTTTGGGTTTGGGATTGATATCGGCGATCGTAAACAAGCACAATTAGCCTTACAAAAAAGCGAGGCTCTGTTTCAAAAATTAGTTGTTACAGTTCCCGGAGAACTTTACATATTTGTGCAGCATCCCGACGGCTCGGTGAATATGGAATATATCAGTCCGCTGTGCCGGGAAATTCAAGAATTAGAGCCGGAGGAAATCCAAAACAACTCTGCTTTACTCTACGAACAAATGCACCCGGACGATCGCCCCAGTCACTTCGAGGCAATTGTCAAAAGTGCGATCGATCTCGAACCATTTTCCCACGAATGGCGGATTATTACAGCATCGGGAAAACTCAAATGGCTGCAAGGTTATTCTCGACCAGAATTGCGCGAAAATGGAGATATCGTCTGGCACGGCATCATCATTGATGTGAGCGATCGCAAACAAGCAGAACAAGAACTAAAACAAGCCACCTTAGCAGCAGAAGCTGCAAATCAAGCTAAAAGCATCTTTCTCGCCAACATGAGCCACGAATTGCGAACCCCCCTCAACGCCATTCTCGGCTTCGCTCAATTAATGGAACCCAGCGAAAATTTAACTTTGCCGGAAAAAGAAAACATCAAAATTATTCGCCGCAGTGGAGAGCACCTGCTTCAACTGATCAATCAAGTCTTAGACTTATCAAAAATCGAAGCTGGGCGCATGACACTCAACCCCAAAAACTTTGACTTGTACCGCTTGTTGGACGACGTGCAAAATATGTTCCAAATTCCCGCAAAAAATAAAGAATTGCAATTAATTATTGACTGCGCCTGGGATGTTCCCCAGTACGTGCAAACTGATGACGTTAAGTTGCGGCAAGTGCTGATTAATTTATTGGACAATGCGGTTAAGTTTACTCAAACTGGCTCAGTCTCTGTAATAGTAAAGCAGAATAAAGAAGGAAGAATAAAGCCGGAACCGGGCGAAATCTTTAATCTATATGAAGCTAAAAAAAGAGTTTTTATTTACTTTGAAATTGACGATACAGGAGTTGGGATTTTACCCGAAGAATTAGACAGTATATTTGAATTGTTTGTGCAAAGTTCATCGGGTAAAAAAATTCAAAAAGGTACGGGATTAGGATTAAGTATCAGCCGCGAGTTCATCAGATTAATGGGCGGCGACATTACTGCCGAGAGCGAAGTGGGACGCGGCACAGTCTTCAAGTTTGACATTCAAGTTGTGACAGCAGACGTTGAATTCATCAATAAATATGTTGAAGTAAATGATTTATCGGAGAGTTCAACTATCGTAACAGAAAAAATATCTGATAGTGCTGCAATATTTACGGTTGACTCGAAGCCGAAAGTTTCCCCAGAATGGACGAGCAATCTAAAACAGGCAGTCCGTCAGGCTGACTTCGACTTGATTTCCACAACCATTGAGCAAATCCGCAGCGATCATGATGTTTTTGCTGAAGTTATGATGAATCATCTATATAATTTTGAGTATCAAAAAATACTCGATTTGATTGCAGAAATTGAGCTGTAGGTAGGGTGCGCCGAAGACTACATCATCTCTCTCTGTTCTCTTCCTCTGCGTTCTCTGTGTTCTAGAAAGGTGCATCCCTATTTTGTAAGGGCGAAGCACCTGACGGCAGACAATTTATTAGTGATAGCCAGAGATTTACTGCCGTCAGGTGCTTCGCCCCTACGAGTATATTTGCAAAAATGAGATGCACCCTTCTAGAAAGGTTAAATCACCTGACGATGCAACGGGAATTGAGATAATACCAATTCAAAAAAGTCTTACTACCGTCCTCAATTTTATACCAATTATTAAAAGCAAACTGTAGGGACACCGCAATGCCCTTCGTCGTGTCAACTTAACGCCAAATCCAGTCACAGACTGCTGTTTGACGATTAGGCCTAGATCCTCCCTAGCCCCCCTTAAGAAGCTATCCCTTATAAGGAATGAAAATTTAATAACATTAGCGATGTATAATAAATAAATGAGTGAATATAAATAGGTTCATCTTTCGGTATAGATGTCAAATATTATACCTACTTGTTTCTTCTTATGTCGCTGATGATTTGTTGATTTGAATCATTTCTTACTAACTTAATTTATGTATTACTCAGACGAAATTACTGCTTTAATGCTCAAACATCATCAGTCTTTATCTGAA
>JANMLZ010000059.1:0-2663 GCA_031372825.1 Cyanobacteria bacterium OTE_58_metabat_593
CTGCAATTGAACGATCGCCTTTTGGGAAAACTTAACTCTCTCTCCGATCAACTCTTTTAAATTATTAACATCAGATTTTGGTTGTTTTGCTTGTGACTCGGATACCGTCACGAATTGTGCATTCGATGATAGCGCAGGTGGCTGATTTCCTGGGGAGTTAATCGGTAACGTCACGCCTATTATAAAACTACTCAAGGCGGCTATAAAAGCAACGATGAAAGTTTTTCGCCGCAACAACAGCCGTTTGAAGTTTGCCACGTTTTTATCTCCTTCACACCTTATGTAGTTAATTGGGAATTGGGAATTGGGAACTGGGAATTGGGAATTGGGAATTGGGAATTGGGAATTGGGAATTGGGAATTGGAACGATCGATCTATCTTGCCTCCCTCAGCGCCCTCAGCGCCCTCAGCAGTTTAATTATTCAAAAATAACGGTAGACGATCTAAGTCCAGTTTGACTGAAAATTGTCGATCGGAAGCCGACTAGATTAAAAAGATATTAAAATAAGTCAAAGTCAACTAAAAGTATAATTGGAATCCTTCATGTCAGTTTTGGCAGCGATCGCAGTTTTAGGTATCCTCATTGTCGTTCACGAACTCGGCCACTTCCTGGCGGCGAGACTTCAACACATCCACGTCAACCGCTTTTCGATTGGCTTCGGCCCCGTCCTCTGGAAGTACCAAGGCCCGGAAACTGAATATGCCCTCCGCGCCTTTCCCCTGGGAGGTTTCGTGGGTTTTCCCGATGACGATCCCGACAGCACTATCCCGCCAAATGACCCGAATTTGCTCAAAAATCGGCCTGTGCTCGATCGGGCGATCGTCATTAGTGCAGGAGTTGTTGCTAACTTAATTTTTGCTTATTTCCTGCTGGTGGTGCAATTGACCACTGTCGGCGCAGCATCCCTGAACTACCTACCGGGAGTTAAAGTCCCGGAAGTCGCGGCGGAAGTCAGTTCGGCCGCGAAACAAGCGGGAATTCGATCGGGCGACATTGTTCTGTCTGTTGACGGCAAAGAATTGGGCGCTTCGGCCGAAGCAATCAAATCTCTAGTCGCAGCAATCCAAAACAGTCCCAACAAACCCCTAGGGCTAGAAATTCAGCGCCAAGAACAAAAATTTGTGGTGACAGTCACTCCTGAATTGGCACCCGACGGCAAAGGTCGGATTGGCGTTCAGCTAACTTCTAATGGTACTGTCGTGCGGCAGCGCGCCGGAATTGTCGAGGCGTTTACCAAATCAGCTACAGAATTTGAGCGGATTGTAGTGCTGACTTTTCAAGGTTTTGGGCAGTTAGCTAGCAATTTCAGCCAAACGGCCGAAAAGTTGTCCGGGCCTGTGGCGATTGTGGCTATTGGTGCAGGGATTGCGCGATCGGATGCAGCGAGTTTGTTTCAGTATGCTGTGTTAATTAGCATCAATTTGGCTGTGATTAATATCTTGCCTTTACCTGCTTTGGACGGCGGCCAGTTAGCTTTTCTGTTAATAGAAGGACTGCGGGGTAAACCGTTGCCTAACAAAATTCAGGAAAATGTGATGCAGACTGGTTTGGTACTGTTACTCGGTTTGGGGATTTTCTTAATTGTTCGCGATACTGCTAATTTAGCTGGATTCGATTTCCGAAGTCTCATGCAACAATAGTCATGGGTTATTGGTTATTGGTTCTCGTCCCTAGGCTCTGCCTGGGGACGCTGTTTGGGAGGCTCTGCCTCCTGTTTTTAGTTTCCAAGCGAGGCCGGGCCGGGGAACCAGTTAACAACCAATAATATCAATTCCGGCTGCGCCGGAATCAGATAGAGGACACGGCAGTGCCGTTTCCCTACGCCCGGTTAATTGTAGGGAAACGGCACTGCCGTGTCCTAATTTCGGTTACTAATAATTCCGATGCAACCAATCATAAATAACAAATAACCAATAATAAATGACTAAAAAGTTAAGTTTAAAAAAGCGATCGCACGAAATCTTGATTCGCCTCAAACGTCTATATCCAGAAGCTCCTTGCACTCTCGATTACGAAACTCCAGTGCAGTTGCTGGTGGCGACAATTCTCTCGGCTCAATGCACAGATGCGCGTGTTAATCTGGTGACACCCGCTTTATTCGAGCGTTTTCCCGATGCGGTGACTCTGGGAAATGCCGATTTGGAGGAATTGGAGAGTTTAGTGCGATCGACTGGCTTCTATCGAAATAAGTCTAAAAATATTAAAGGTGCTTGTTTTGCGATCGCCAATAAATTCAATAATCAAGTCCCGCAGACAATGGAACTACTATTAGAATTGCCCGGAGTTGCGCGCAAAACGGCTAATGTGGTGCTCGCTCACGCTTTTGGGATTCATATGGGCGTGACAGTCGATACTCATGTCAAACGATTGAGTCAGCGGTTAGGATTGACTAAACATCCAGATCCAATTCGGATCGAGCGAGATTTAATGTTATTGTTGCCACAGCCAGATTGGGAAAATTGGTCAATTCGGTTAGTCTATCATGGTCGGGCGGTTTGTAATGCGAGAAATCCGACTTGTGAAGTTTGTGAACTTGCCGATTTGTGCCCTTCTGTTGAGACGAAGCCAAATAGAGGAGACGGCAGTGGCGTGTACCAACCCCAAATTAAAATTGAGGGGCACGGGCCAGCCGTGAACAAAATACGGCAAATACAGAAAAATA
>JANMLZ010000024.1:0-63948 GCA_031372825.1 Cyanobacteria bacterium OTE_58_metabat_593
CCGTTTTAATTTGTTGGTAATATCAATTTCGGTTGCATCGTAATTAATATTACCAAAAATCTGGACACGGCAGTGCCGTTTCCCAAAAATTAATCTGGCGTAGGTAAACGGCACTGCCGTGTCCTCTATATCATTCCGGCGCAGCCGGAATTGATATAATAAGGAATTGGTAATTGATAACAGTAAGGTGCGCAGTTCGCACCCTACTTGAGTCTCGCGTTATGCGGACTTCGTTTGTTTAGTTGCGGTTTCAACCGCCGACTCTAATCTTAAAAATTGGCGGCGTAAGTCAAGTCAAATTGGCGGCACAAAGTGATGCAGCAGTAGTTTGGTCGATCGAATACTAAGTTGTAATTCATCTCGCCGTCTATTTTGGTAATTGGCTGCTTTAAAGGGATACCATGAATATCGTATTGGCGGCGTTCTAAGGCACTCCAATCGATAATTTTGAAGTCGATTTGGTTCTGCAACTCAGTTGCGATGAGATATAATTCCATCTTGTCTTGAACTTTCCCAGTTAGAGGAATTTTGATTAACACTGACTGAGTGACAAGGGGTTTTTGGTCGTTCGGATGCTTCTGGGTGTGGCAGGTTTTGAGTTCTATATCGTAAGGTTCTACCTTGAATATCTCTCCAGCGGCGATCGCAGATGAATGCAAGTCTTTCATAGATTTTTCTAGGTGAGGTATCAGCCCTAAGTCTGGATCGCACAGCAGTTTGCGAATATTGGAGGTTTCAGTGACTGTCATTTTAGATTTTTGATGTTATTTTTTGATTCTTAACTTCTAGCTTACCCCGAAAAGTAGCCCTATTGAACTCTACTTCCGACATACTGTCAAAAACCTCATCTGTGGTCAGTTGTCCCAGTTAACAAGACATTTTTTGGCAGTAAGCTGTTCTGCATTTAAACTACACAGTCAAAATTTGATAAAGTTCTTGTGGGGTGGGCGTCTCGCCCGCACAAAAAATACAATTTAGATATAGAACAGCTTAACGGGTATTTTTTGCCTTAATCCTTCCGATTATTTTTTGCTAATCTTCCAGAGATTGAGCTCGACATTACCGCCAGCCGGATCTATTTGATAGTTTTGCTCCTCAATTGCCGATCGCAAAGCTGAGGACGGTCTGTACAAAAACAACTCACTGAAACCGCCGGGAATTTTCGGGGGTTGTGGTTTTTTCCGTAGCAATTCTCGATTTTTGTAGCAAGAAGTGTAACAGCGGGGTTCGATTAGCAGTTTGACTTTTGGTTGTAGTCGATGACTTAAGGGCATGATGTATGCGATATTTGTATCACTGACGAGCAGCGGATTGCGGGCTGCATTGACTATCCTCACCACTTCCAATTCGGCGCGCAACCAACCGCTGCCTTTATTCCACCAACTATCGGCCCCAGAACTAACTCCAGCGGATACAATGCCAGCCGAAAACAGTGCTATTATAGCTACCTTCCACCATTTTTGCTGCTTGAAATTATCCAGATTCGTGCTAATTTTGGTAGACAACAAGTAAGCAACTGCTAGCTGAATTCCCACATAACAAGGAACTAAGTATCGCGGATTTGTCGATCGCCTACCACCTTGAAATATATCAGGTACTGCTAAAAACAAAGCAGTTGTGGCAATCAGTAACAATATCAACAACCACGCTCCTGTTGGTGCTTGCTTGTACAGAAAATAAAGGGCGTATCCAACTAAAGCTAGAATGATTAGACTCACCGGAATTAGCAACGCTAATTGTGTGAAATTGGCAGTACCATCAATGCCGATATCAAAAAACGCGATGGTGACGGAACCAACCCACCTGGTAACTAATCTTAGGAAATTTGTTTGTTCTGCCCATATTGTGGTACTTCTAATTTGATCTAAGTTTTCTACAGCATTAACTAGAGAAGGAATCGCGAAGATAAATGCTAGTAAAGCTGCCGCATAATACGGAACAAATGTTCTAATATCGCGCCAGTTGGCAATGATGGTGATGTAGATTGCATGAGCCGCAGCGACGCAGACAAATAACAAATGGGTGGAAAGTCCCATTGCGGTGGTGAGTACATATATTGTCCAGTGATAAATCAGCCTAGTTGGCTTTTGATTTTCTTCGGTAGCGCGGGTTGCTCGTAACAGGGCGGCTGTTGATAAAATAGTAATAAGAGTCCACAAACTGTACTGTCTCGCTTCTTGGGCGAACAGGATTTGGTAGGGAGAAATGGCAAAAAGTGCGATCGCCATCCAAGCCACAGCAGAGGATTCAAATAACTCCCAAGCCAGCCAATAAATGGCGGGAAATACTAGCAAGCTAATCACAGCAGCCAAACTTCTCATTGCTGTCACTGAACTGCCGAACCATTGCGCCCAATATCGCGCTAGTATGTAATAGATTGGCGGGTGTTGAGGGTCTTCTTCTGCCAAAGAACGTAGCGTGTCAGTTAAATTGCGATCGGAATTTATCTGCTGGTATTTTTTTAAATCCGAGGGCGAGATTATTTCCTGGTACGAAATTTCTTGGAGCATTTTGGCTTCGGTGTAGCCAGAAACTCTCAGCGAGGTATAGGTTTCGTCGATCCAGTAAAATTTGCGATCGAGATTTGCGAAGCGAAAGAAAATACCTAGGATTAATACAAATATAACTAAAAATCGCAGCCACTTTTCGAGTGAAGGGATGTGATAATTTAGTCGATCGCGATTTTTTGGGAATTCCATTTTAAACAAACTCACCTGTAGTTGCTATACAAACATCATTGATTGACTACTTTTCCGAGAAGCATTTCGTCATTTTCAGAATAAATTGTTTGAATTTTATATCGATTACTTTTGGCAATTTGTGTCTTTAATTCTGGGGAAATACTGTACAAAAATATTTCCTTAAATTTTTCAGGAATTTCAACATTTTTAGGTGACATTAGTAATAATTTAGTGTTGGGATCGATTTGGTGACTCATACCGAGTAAATTGCCGATATCCAATACACTATACTCTGAAAAGTCTGTTATAATTAATGGATTAGAAGCTGAGTTGACTGTGCGGGCGATCGAAACGTTAAGAAGAGAGCCGGATTTATTCCACCAATTATCTGTTGACACATAAAGGCAGGAAGACGCAATTCCAATTGAAAGCAGAGCAACTAGAGCCACCCTCCACAGCTTTTGTAATTGGGTTGTAACTTGAACTTGAGTAAAAAGATAAGCAACAGATATCTGCATCCCCAAATAACAGGAAATCATGTAACGAGTGTTGACAGATCGAATTCCTCCCTTAATTAAGTCCGCTGGTAAGAAAATTCCTACTATCGTGAACGTCAATGTCACAACAAACAACCAAACGCGCATTTCAGTTTTAGTTACAAGTAAATAAAAAGAATAACCGACCATTATTAAAAGCATTAAAATAACTGGCAGAGTAGATATCAAATATGGTCGTGGCAAATTCCAGTAAAATCCCACATCAAAAAATTGATTGCTAATGTTCAATACCCAACTTTTCATCAATTCTGAAACAGGTCTTCTCAGAGACAGCCAGGATGTTTTATCAGTGGCATTGCCCGAATTTTTTATCATAGCTATAATCCAAGGAGACAGAGCAATCAATCCTGCTATTGATGCTAGCAAATAGCCAATTACCGTCTTATTAAACCGGAATTTTTCGATAATTAATACATAGATTCCATGTCCTACTGCAACTATTCCAAATAAGAGGTGAGAATAAAATCCAACTACTAATGTTACAGCATAAATTGCCCAACTACTATTAGTTTTTAGGCGCATTCCTCGTAGCAAGACCGCGCTTGACAGTAAAATTAACATCACAAACAAACTGTAAGGTCGAGCTTCCTGAGCATAAACTATCTGAAAAGGCGATACAGCTAGTATGGCAACTGCTAACCAAGCTGTCACCGATGACTCAAATAATTCTAAGCATACCCAATACATACAAGGTAATGCCAGCACGCTAAAAACCGCCGACAAACTTCTAGTTACTGCGATTGAATCTCCAAACAGTTGCACCCAAAATCTTACTGCTACAAAGTACAGGGGAGTAAGTTGAGATTCTTCTAATGCCAATCCTTTTACGGTGTCAAAAACGCTTTTCTCTGCATTTATCCGCTGATACTTTTGTAGACTTTTTATTTCCTTGATTTGACCCTCACCAAACTCTTGAATAAATTCCGATTCTGTATAACCGGAAATCCGCAGAGAAGTGTAACCTTCGTCTAGCCAGTAAACTTTTTTTTCGAGATTGGCGAAACGAAAAAATATACCTATAACTAATACAACTATTATTAAAACTCTCACCCACTTGTTAAGTGCTGTATTCTGAGAATTTAGTCGATCGCGATTTTTCGTAAATTCCATTTTAAACAAACTCACTTATAACAACAGAATAGCATATCCCCGACTTCTAAAAGAAGTCGGGTAGCATATATAGTTTCCAATCAAATGAAATACAGGACACGGCAGTGCCGTGTCCCTACCGAACCTTAATCAACCAAATTTGAGATTAATCGTCTACTCCTTCAATCGGCGCAAAACCTTGGCGCTGAATGTTTTCAGTAATGGTGCGAGGTTCGAGGAATTGCAGCAAATAATCGGGGCCGCCGGCTTTGGAACCAACTCCCGAAAGTTTGAATCCTCCGAAGGGTTGGCGGGATACGACAGCGCCTGTAGTACCGCGATTGATGTACAGGTTTCCGACTTCAAAATCGGCTTTGGCGCGATCGATGTGCGAAGGTGTGCGAGAATACAATCCGCCGGTTAAGGCAAAATTTGTGTCGTTAGCAATCGCCAGCGCTTCATTGAAATTCTTTGCCCGAATTACCGACAAAACTGGGCCAAAAATTTCTTCTTGGGCGAGAGTTGCTGTCGGTGAGACTTCCGTGACAATGACTGGGCCGACAAAATAGCCGGTTTCTGGTGCCGACATTTCTAAAGCAATTTTAGCTTCGGCGCGACCTTTTTCAATGTATTCACGGATGCGCGATTGGGCGGTGATATCGATGACAGGGCCGACTTGAGTGCCGGGATTTTCGGCAATGCCTACGTTGAGCGATCGCGTGGCTTCTACTAATCTTTCCACAAAAACATCATACACCGATTCGACGACAATTACTCGCGAACAAGCAGAACATTTTTGACCGCTATATCCAAACGCCGAATAAACAACGCCCGCCACAGCTTGGTCTAAATCCGCACTTTCATCGACAATAATCCCATTCTTGCCGCCCATTTCCGCAATGACTCGTTTCAGGTGTTTTTGTCCTGGTTGCAAAATCGCCGCATCGGCGTAAATTTTGCAACCAACTTCTTGAGAACCGGTGAAAGTAATCATGTGGACATCGGGATGTTTTACCATGTAAGCGGCTACCGTTGAACCTTTGCATGGCACGTATTGAAATACGCCTTTGGGAATGCCTGCATCGACCAAAATCTCAGTAATTTTAGCTGCAATTACTGATGAAAATTCCGCAGGTTTGAGCAAGGTACAATTCCCAGCGACTAAGGATGCAACGGTCATTCCCACCGGAATTGCGAGGGGGAAATTCCAAGGTGAAATAATCAAAGAAATGCCGCGCGGCTGATAGCTGTAGCGGTTGGTTTCTCCGGCGATGTCGTAATTTTGCCCTTGTTCCAACCGTTCCATTTCGTCGGCGTAGTAGCGACAAAAATCAATGGCTTCGGAAACTTCGGCATCGCATTCTCTGACTGGCTTGCCAACTTCAAATACCATCCAAGCTGACAGTTCATGCCGTCTTTGTTCCATCAATTCTGCGGCTTTTCGTAATACGCCAGCCCGCTGTCTGACGGGGGTTTTCCGCCAACTGAGAGAGGCATCTTTGGCTGCTTGCAGGGCTTGTTTGGCTTGTTCTTCGGAAAGTAATCCGATTTTCCCAACTACTTCTGTGGGGTTACAAGGATTGAGGGAATTTACGCTGGCTTCAGTGTTTTGGTATTCACCGTTAATTAGGGGTAAATAGGTTTCTCCTAGGATTCCCCGCACTGATTTTATCGCTGTTTCGGCTTGTTTGCGAAGTTCGATATTGGCGTAGTCGGTATCGGGGACGTTGGGAAATACTTTGGTGTAAACTAGCTGGTCATTGCCATTGGCGACTGGGGCGGCTAACAATTGCTCGATCGGCATTTCTTCGGAACTTTGCCGAATGAAGGAACTGTTGGCGGTATTTTCCAGCAATCGGCGGATTAAATAAGCCATGCCTGGGAGCAAATCGCCGTAGGGACAGTAGACTCGGACGCGATAACCTCGATCGACCAAAAGCTTAGCCAATTTGTCGCCCATGCCGTACAATACTTGCATCTCAAAGCGGCGACGTGGTATATTGAGAGTCTCGGCAATGGCGATCGCTCTGGCTTGCGATCGAACGTTGTGACTTGCGATCGCTGCATACAAATATTCGTGATTTTCTAGCAGCAACTGCGTCATTTCCTCAAAGTTAGCATCCGTCGCAACTTTGTCATTGTACACAGGCTGCGGCCAATCTTTCTGCATCGCTTTGATAGTTTCCTGATCCCAGTAAGCGCCTTTTACCAGACGCACTGTTAGCGGATTTCCACGCAATTTTGCCCAGGTAACAATATCTTGCAAATCTTGTTTGCTGTCGCGCAAATATGCTTGCATTGTAATACCGACATCTGTGCGATCGCGAAATTCATCCTCTAACAATAACTTTTTGAGAATGCTGAGAGTTAAACTCTTGTAGGCGTACTGTTCCATGTCAAAGTGAACTGCGGCCCCCAACTCCTTCGCGCGACGCAATAACAAACGAATTCTGTCGCTAACTTTCTCCTCGCTACCCTTAGCATCCAAAGGATCAAACTGAGAATAAAACGCCGTTAATTTGACAGATACTTGCACTCGCGGTAGAGTTTCACCATCAGCTTTGTCAATTGCATCAACCTGCGACCAATTCTTCGCTGCATTACTCAATTCCGTCATCAATTCCAAATAGCGGTCAAGATAAACTTGCGCCTCAGTTTCAGTAATCACAGCTTCCCCCAAAAGGTCAACTGTAAAACCCATTTTATCCTTGCGAAGTCGTTCTAAAGTTTTAACTACTTGCCTGATATTTTCCCCAGAAATATACTTGTGCGCCAAAGTTTCCACCGCCGGCGCAACAGTTGTCGCCGCCAATTGTCCAGGAATCGAATCAGCGTTAGTAAAACTGAGCAATTTTTTCAAAGCATCCGGCAATTCCACCTCTTCCGCAGTCAGGTATTCTTGCAGGTGACGGGCAATTTCCGGCTTGCTGCGGAGGGCAGGCAAACAGTCGATGAATCGAAACAATTGCACCCGCAATCCAGGGCTAGCCATCGCCCAATCCATCAGTTTGTCATCCCAACGCATTTGGTCTTGTAGTTGACCGAGAAAGGAGCGTTTTTTGTCTTGAGTTGCCTTCAGGATTTCTTTAGCAATTTCCTGAGTCTTTGCTTCGTAGATGCTTGGAGATACTTGTGCGATCATTGGTGATTGATAATTGATTACAACGAGGAACTGAATTACTATTTTACTTCAATTTTAACTCCATAGTTGGCTTTATTGTCACCAGAAATTTCAATAGTATAGTCACCGCTACTGGGTAGTTGACCTTGCCACGGAGTTGTGCTATTTGCAGTACCAACTTTTTCGCCGTTAGGAGCAATAATTGCTGCACTAACCGTGCCTTCTTGAACATTCAAAGTCATGCTTTGGCCGCTAGTGCACTCCACTAAGTAGCGCTTGGATTGGTTATCTGGCAGAGTATTAGTGAGAATCACTCCCGTGGCACCTGGTTCAAAACTAACTCGCTCAGTGACAGCAGTTTCAGCAGCAGGAGAGGCTGAAGGAGAAGGAGATGGGGAGGGAGATGCCAGTTGGGGAACTCCCGACAGGGACGGAATTTGCGTCGGATTGGGCGACGGTAGGCTTGCCGGTGGCTGGGCGATTCCTGGTGCCGGGGGAATCGTGGGCAGTCGATTAGCGGGCGCTGCTGGGACAGGGGAAGGGCTTTCAGGAAGTGGTACGTCAGCGGGCAATTTGATTTGAAGATTGACTCTTTCCTGATACATTCTCCAGGCTACTAAACTGCCGAGACTGAATACAGAACCGACTAACATTCCGCTGAGAAAAACAGCTAAAACTCGCCAAACTCCAGTTTTTTTTGGTTCTGGAATTGTTGTCTGATTTAGTTGAGTTGGGTAATTTTCATAATCAATAGTTGCCGATGGGATTTCGGCTGCTATTGGAAAAGTTTCTGGTTCGCTTGTTGTGACTATAATATCTTCTCTGACGGCAATTTCAGTCGGAGTTTCTTCGGGATTAGCAGTTAAAGTATCTTCGGGTGCGGTAATTTCAGTAGAAGTTTCTGCTGATTCGGAATCTGCATCAATACTGGCAATCGTTTCCGGTTGCTGAGTCAAAATTTGATTGTTTTCCGGTTGGTCACTCATGGGTATAAAATTCTAGCGGGCGGGTTTACGAGATTGTTAGTTACAGGCGAGTATTGTTGGTGAACCCGCCCCTACAAATTATATCAAATCTGTTGGTATCGGAATTATTGATTTCTCCTCTTGCAAATCTCTTGTTTTACCGCAGATATGGGCAGATAAACACAGATAAACGCAGATGAATATGGAACATCTGCATTATATCAAATCCGTTGGTATCGGAATGATTTATCTCTCTCATCTTGCTCTGTGACCTCTGTGGCCTCTGCGGTTTAATCATCCTAAAACAAAAGTAAACGATATTACCCATTCCCGATTCCTAATTATTAGGCAAAGACTGCCAAAAAGGTCGCTCTTCTCCCTTCCTAACAGTATTTGTAGCCGACTGCACATTCCCCCGAAGTTCTTGATAATACCTGTCATCGAGAAAACTAACATTGACACCAAAAGGTAATAACAATTGGCGCAATCTTTCCTGAGTGTAATCCTTACCGTCAATCATTGCCCCGCGCGGATTTGAAACTAACAACTTGCCATTCACTGGCACTGAATTCACCATATTTGGCCACCAAGCATAACCGCTATAGCCAAACATCGCTGGAACTTGAATTATTTGGTCATCTGTGAGTAAAAACTCTCTTTTCAACTTCTCTACAATCGGATTAAGCTTCTGCTTTTGCAAGTTGAGGTTGTGTTGAATTAAAGCTTGATTCTTCAAAGCAGCGCTGACTGTAATTTCATTGCTCAAACCGCGATTGATAATCACATCGCCGTAACCTCTTTCTGTCAATTCTTCCAATAGCTTAACTCCGGCTTCTGGACTGGCGATCGCCATTATATACTTTCCGGGAGTTGTACTGGGAATAAAATTGATAATTTCATCGACTTGGCGAGTCAACAGCCAAGAAGTATCAATATCCACTGGTTGGCCTTGAATTCTCTGGGCTTGAATGAAATCCAGCACTTCTGGATTAAAACTAGCATTCCCCGGATTGCCGTAATAAACTCGACCCATTGGATAGGCGGGAATCGGCGGTGTTACTTGCAAATTTCCGTAGCCATCAGCCCACTGATTTACTGATTCTTCATTGCGAGGTTTACCGATTTTAAAGATGCTCAAATCCCGATCTGAATTTGATTTAGGAGGGTTGTTTTCTGTGGGATTGCTATTGCTTTTGACGGCTACATTAAAATTGCGTAATTTGAGCTTTTCAGGAAATTGAACATAGCCATTTTTCTGGATATCCTGCATCCAAGCCCGATCGCCCTGAATGACCTTTACTAGAGCACCAGTGGGTTCTACTGCTTGTTTGAGTTGGGAGATGAATTCGCTGTTTGCCGAGCCTCTGTCGCTGACTTGAACCTCTGTAACTGGTGCGCTATTGGAGGGCATGATCCAAGGAGTAACACCCAGTTGGATGGTATTTGAGGCGATTTCTATACCATTATTTATGGCAGTTGCCTTGAGATTAATCAGGCCGTTCCAATTGCTATCGGCAAATTGTTTTGCTTCTACACCTAAGACAATATCAGTGCTGAAAACTAGCTGTTTAGTACCGGATATATCCACAGCTTGCCAGCCGTTACTGGTCTTCTGAAAAACGCTGATGTGAGGGCTAGCAAGGCTATCAGCAGTGATAAATACTTGAGAGCTTTTGAAGTTGTCAGACAGTTTCAAATGAACTTGAGAGAGCATTGCTGGGCGGCGGGGAGCGCTCACCTTGGTTTGTTGCCAAACTGGTATTTTGGGGCTACTCGATTTGTCATTAAATAGAACCAGCGGGCCGCTAGACAAAGACCATTGTTCTTTGCCTAGTTCGTCTTGCTGATTGATTTCGCCGTCTCTGTTAGTATCTCCGGCAAAGAAGAAGTTCGAGGAGGACGTGGCTGGCGAAAATGGGATGGGATTTGGTTTTATAGTTGGTTGAATTGTTGGTTGATTGAACTCTAGTGCTTGTCTCTCTAATTCTTTGCGGGCGAGTTCTTGCTTTTCTAATTCGGCGCGGGCGAGTTCTTGTTTTTCTAGTTCTGCTTTCTCTAATTCTTGGCGAACGAGTTCTGCTTCTTCTCGTTCTTTGCGGGCGATTTCTTGGCGGACGAATTCTTGTTTTTCTCGTTCTTTTCTGACAATCTCGTTTTTCTCAAACTCTTTTCTTTCTAACTCTTTACGAACAAGTTCTTGCTTTTCAAATTCTTGTCTTTCTAATTCTTTACGGGCTTGTTCTTTTTTCTCAAAAGCTTGTCTTTCTAACTCTTTTTTCTGTTGTTCTTCTGCTAAAGCCTTTTGTACGTTCCGTGCGACTTGTAGTTCATAGGTAGCGACTGTGAGATTGCCTTGATATTCGATGGTTTTGTCGATCGCGCCACTAGCCAAAAAAGAACCATGTGGAATTTGGCGGAGTGTGTTGATAGCGGACTGCCACAGGCGTTGTGACTCTTCCCAACTAGCTGGGATTCTTTTTGCGGTGCGTCCAATTACGACAGCTTCACGGGCTATTTTAGCTGAGTCATTCCAAGTATTTTTGGCTGTTTCTTCGATTTGAATGCGACTTTTGAGATTTTCGAGTTGCTGTACGATATTTTCTGATTTTTGGCGCTGCGTATCTTGTTTCCAGGGTTCTGAGAAAAACGAGGTATTGTCGGGATTTTTGGCAAGTTGGTCTAATTCTAGTTTAAGGCGATCGCGCAATTTGTAGAGTTCGGGGAGCGATTGCGGAGATTCGGTGTCTGGCTGTCGCGCAGAGATGGCGAGTTGGTAGTTGAGGGAAGGTTGGGCCAGCGTTTGGGGGACTGCTACCCAGATGATACCGATGACGACACCGAAAGCATTGACAATGGCGATCGCAATATATTTAACCAAGCGCATATAGTTTATCCTCAGACTCCCAAATGATTTTACATAATCTGGGGATAAATGGGGAATTTAATTGTCAGGACTTACGCATGGCCCCAGAAACCGGGTTTTTTACGAAAAGACGCGTTGCTGTTCATAGATTCGATAAAAACACGGTTTCTTTGCCGGAGTCAAAAAGTCTTGCGATCGCAAATTCGTGCCATGTTTTAGGCTTCCTCATTTTCTTTAATTGCTTGTTCAATTTCTTCTGGGTAAGCATCAGCATAAGCCCAAGCATTTACTAAATCAGCCGCCGTCAAATGGGGATAGCACTTAAAAAGTTCAGCATCGCTGCATCCGAGACGGCGATAACCCACAAGTACCCAAACTTGTATGCGAGTATTGCCGACACAAGCATCGCCGCCACACACGCCGGGAGTCTTTTTAATGCCTAACGAACTATTGCTTAAGGTTTGAAGTAAAATTTCTAGAACGGCTGCTTTATCGGCTGAATTTAAGGTTGAGATTTGAGTTTCTAATTCTTCTATAGTCATAATTCAATCCTAGCATGGGGCCCAGAAACCGGGTTTTTTACTAAAATACTTCGTTACTGTCGATAGATTAGGTAAAAACCCGGTTTCTTTGTCGGAGTCCGTAAGTCTTGTTATAGCAAATTCGCACCATTTGTCAATCTTCCTCATTTCTAGCGATCGCAGCTTCAATTTCCTCTGGGTGTGCCTCAGCATAAGCCCAAGCATTCGCCAAATCTGCTGCACTCAAATGAGGAAAGTCTTGCAAAATCCGCACATCACTTGCACCCAGAATGCGATAATTTACCAGCGACCAAATAGGTATTCGAGTCGTGGCAATTCTAGCATCGCCACCGCACACGCCCGGAGTCTTTTCGATTCCTTGCCAAGTATTGCTTAAACTTTGAGCTAATAGCTGTATTGCCTGAGTTTTTTCACTGGGAGTTAAGGCAAGGAGTTGTTTTTCTAATTCTTTCAGTGCCATTTTTTACAATCTCAATCATTTTTTCTAATTCTTGTATAGTCATAAGTGCGATTGGCTTTTTTTACCTCTACATACTTTCTAACTAGCAAAAGCCGTCAAATACTTGGCGTGCAGCTCTATCTCTATCGCCATAAATTCACTGAATCTATTATGACTTCTAGTGAAAGAGGTTTGGTTTGTCCCTTCACAGTAGGAGTAAGTGGGTGGATCATCTCCTTCAGAAAGTCTAAAAAAGCTAAATTGATAACCCTGGTGCATAAAGAAAACAAACGCATCTTCTGGCAGAGTATTGGGAAAGTGATTTTCTTCTAAGAGTTCGACAGCCCACTCTTTTAAATAAGGTAGGTGTTCAAAAAAACAGTCCGACCCCTGCAAGACTTGACCACCCTTCTTCCCCATCCATAGGAGAAACTCTTTATAAGCTTCTGGCAGCGAGAATTTTAACTTCTTCTCAAGCTCTGTAATTTCAGGGTAAGTACAGGCCACCAGTTCATCCAAACTCACCAATTTTAGTTCTTTGAGCCTTTCTTTAACTTGATCTAGATACATGGCTATTAACTCTTTTAAAAAGGATTGTGAAACCCGGCGGCGGGTTTCATTTGTATATACGCGAATGACTATTGCCGGAGCATTAGAAAGCTAACTCCCTCAGTACCTTCTCACGCTGTCATCCATGATTCACAGTCAGCAGAATGTTTGGAAACAGCCGACAAAACTGCTTAATTACCGAACTACAAGAATCACAAGGTGGACGCTCTGTATATAAATCAACCGTTCCTTCAATATTTGGCATCTGGGTATATCGAGAGGCTAGCTCCTCAAGAAGCTTGTATTCACTGTCATAGGCTCGCGAATGCCCATCGGGAACAGGAAAGGTTTTAAAAAAGGGCTGCCTAGGTAACTCCACCGTTCCTGGACGGGTAGATTGGCCGCTGATGCCTATTAGTTTGCCAGAGTCATTCCCAATTTGGAAGATTGCAAAAGCGATATTTCTACCACCCCCGACATTATACTCTTGTCTAATTTTATCAATAGAGTCCTTGCCGTTAAAAAAATTCATAAAAATTATCCAGAAAAGTTTTTTTATTGAAAAAATTAATAAATATATCTGTAACGCTACTGATTTAGAGCAAGGGTATTTCTTTCTCTTTTAGCGCTACGCTTTTAAGCTTCACACTCCCCTAACGGTTTCGGGATTACCGCCTTGTCTATCCAAGGTGTTTATTAAGTCTCCTACATTATAATCCAAAACTCCATATTTGTCAATCAACACAAGTATCTGGGCCGTAATGCCCCAAGGATTTAAAGAATCAGGCGAAAAATCTCTCAGCAGCGTATCGCGCAAGTGCATGGGAAATATCACGCAGGAATCCAAAACAACAGGATAAGGAATCAACCTACTAGCTGTATACTCTGGTCTCATGCAATTCCTCTTCCTGGCTAAACTGAGCTAATTCCTTGAGGATTTCACGGCGCTTAACACTACGCTGCTGTTTATAGCCGATCGCACTTGCCAAACTTATCCGCCGCTGGTTTCCTACTTTTCCATAGGGAATTTCCCCGTCATCGAGCAACTGGACTACAAATTCTGGCGACACATTGAGCAAACTCGCAGCTTCTTCCACAGTCATATCTTGCTCAATTGGATCTAGGAGTATTTTTTTCCTGTTCATGGAAATGTTTCCTGAATTGGTTTAATGCTATTATAATATATAGAATTTATTAATCGTCGTTAATGTCTGAATTAGAAAAAGGTATAGCCGCTTTTAATACCCAAGATTACACCCAAGCCTTTAGCTTGTTAACAGCACTAGCAGAACAAGGAAATTCCGAATCCCAGTGCATCATTGCCAGTATGTACCATTTAGGATTAGGTCGAGAAAAGATGATATTAGAAGCAATTAAATGGTACATCAAATCCGCCGAGCAAGGCTATGGTGTTGCTTCAAACAACTTAGCAGGAATTTATCTGTGCGGTGCTGATGGTGTAGCAGCCGATCGCACTGAAGCAGAAAAATGGTTTCAAACAGCCAGAGAACAAGGATTTTCACATACACCTATTTCCAGTGAATATGTGAATCAAGCTAGCATTGCATAAAAAAATCACCCAAAATAAAAACCCGGTTTCTCCAAGAAACCGGGCTTAATCATCAGCGTTAATCCGCCTTAATCAGCGGTTGCAAAATCCTACAACTGCTTCACCTCAGCAACCAACTTGGCAACCACATCCTTAGCGCTACCAAACAACATCATCGTCTTATCCTTATAAAACAACTCATTGTCAACACCCGAAAAACCAGCACTCATCCCGCGCTTAATCACGATCGTATGTTTAGCCTTATCAACCTCCAAAATCGGCATCCCATAAATCGGGCTAGCCGTATCGTGACGCGCCGCCGGATTCACCACATCATTCGCCCCGATTACCAACGCCACATCCGTTTCTTCAAACTGCGGATTGATATCATCCATGTCGTACAACTGCGGATAAGGCACATTTGCCTCCGCCAGCAACACATTCATGTGCCCAGGCATCCGCCCAGCCACCGGGTGAATCGCGTATTTCACGTCAACACCCATTTTTTCCAAACCGTCGGCTAACTCGCGCACGGCGTGTTGTGCTTGCGCTACAGCCATCCCGTAACCGGGAATGATTACAACCGATCGCGCATAACCCAACATCATCGCACTTTCTTCGAGATTGATGCTGCGAACAGTTTTGTCGATCGCACCACCAGCAACCCCAGCAACCGCAGCACTTCCACCACCGCTACCAAAGGCGCTAAACAGCACGCTACCAAGCGATCGATTCATCGCCTTACACATGATTTGCGTCAAAATAATCCCCGACGCGCCCACCAATGCACCAGCGATAATCAGCATATTGTTCATCAAAATGAACCCAGCCACACTCGCCGCAATCCCCGAATAGGAGTTAAGTAGCGACACCACCACGGGCATATCACCGCCGCCAATCGGGAGCACAAACATGATTCCCAGGATGTTGGAAATCGCCACCAAACCGAGGAATACCGGGACATTTTCGGGATTAGTCAGCATATAACCACTGCCGGCTAAAAGCGCGATCGCCAGCATGGCATTAAACGGCTGTTGTAGCGGAAACGTCATCGGCGCACCCGGTAGCAATTCTTGCAGCTTCGCAAACGCCACAAGGCTACCAGTGAAAGTGATTCCGCCAATCAACACGCCCAAAAGGATCGTGATTGTGGCGTCAGGTGCCGGCGATTCCGGGATGCTGAGATAGCGCCAGAATTCGCCCACAGCAACGAGTGCAGAAGCCGCGCCCCCAAAGCCGTTGAGCAAACCTACCATCTGTGGCATATCCGTCATCGCGACGGTTTTCGCCATAATCGTTCCGGCGATCGAGCCGATGATAATTCCGACTACAATTAGTTCGTAGCTAACTACTTGCTTTTCCAGCAACGTACCGACGATCGCGATCAACATCCCGATCGCAGCTAACACATTTCCTTGACGCGCAGTTGCGGGCGATCCCAACTGTTTCAAACCAACAATAAACAAAGATGCGGCAACTAAATAACCTAGTTGAATGGCACTTGGCAGAAAATCGCTCACGCTTTAACCTCTTTTTTCTTGAACATTTGTAGCATTCGATCGGTGACTAAGAAACCAGCGACAACGTTAATTGTGGCAAGGGCGATCGCGATCGTCCCTAAAATAGAAGTAACAGTCACATTACCTTGCCCTGAAATTAGAATTGCGCCTAAAACTGCAATTCCCGAAATCGCATTAGAACCCGACATCAAAGGTGTGTGCAGCGTCGGCGGGACTTTATTAATAACTTCAAATCCCACAAACGACGCTAGAGTAAACACCACTAAACCTGCAATCAATCCTTCTGCCATAATAATTGGTAATTTGTAATTGGAAATAACTCGTTTCCGGTTGCGTCCGCCAGTCCGCCAGGGGTTAAAACCCCTGGCTAATAGCCAAAGTCCTCTGAAGAGGACTCATGAGTTCTTCAGTCCTCTTCAGAGGACTTTAGCTTTGAGGCAGGGGTTTCAACCCTTGCCGGACTATCGGACTATCGGACTATCGGACTGCCGGACTTTGCCTCATAACGACAGAATCTAACTAACTACTGAAGCCTGAGCCGCCAAAGCATCCCGCACCCGCTGGTTACTAATTTCCCCATCGCGAGCCACACAGGAACCAGCGATGATATCATCTTCAAAATTCAAAATTAGCTCTTTATCTTTCAGCATCAACTGAAGTAAAGACGAGACATTTTTCGAGTAAGTTTCGCTAGCATGAACAGGCATTGAACCAGGCAAATTAATCGGCCCAATCACATTAACGCCGTTCCATTCAACATCTTTACCCGCTTCCGTGCACTCGCAATTTCCACCTTGTTCCGCCGCGAGGTCAACAATTATTGCTCCCGGTTTCATCAGAGAAACCATTTCTCTGGTAACTAAAATTGGGGCTTTTCTACCAGGAACTTGAGCGGTTGTAATTACTGCATCGGAAGCGCCGACGTGCTGGGTGAGCACTTGACGGGTGTGTTCTTTAGCTGCTTCTGATAACTCTTTAGCATAGCCACCTGCTGCTACAGTTTCTTCCTTAAGTTCGACATCAATAAATTTAGCACCCAAACTTTGCACTTGTTCTTTTGTTTCCGGGCGGATGTCAAATGCTTCGACTACTGCGCCCAAACGACGGGCTGTGGCGATCGCCTGTAAGCCCGCAACGCCCACACCCATTACCAACACTTTCGCGGGGCGAATTGTACCCGCCGCCGTTGTCAGCATCGGAAAATATTTCGGTAAAGCTGCGGCTGCGATCAGTACCGCTTTATAACCAGCCACATTAGCCTGGGATGACAGCGCATCCATGCTTTGAGCACGGCTGGTGCGCGGAATCATTTCCATGCTGAATGCCGTTATTTTGCGATCGGCCAAACGCTGTACCAAAGCCGGATTTCCCAAAGGATTCAAGAATCCGATGCAAACTGCTCCTTCACGCAGTTGATGAACTTCTGACTCTTGCAATTCCCCGATTTTGACGACGACATCGGCTTCGCCCCACAGCGTAGCGGTATCGGCGACAACACGAGCTCCGGCTGCTTCGTAAGCCAGATCCGAGAAAAAGGATTTTGCCCCTGCACCGGCCTCAACCAAAACTTCGACGCCTTGTTTGACTAATTTGGCTACAGCGTCGGGGACTAAAGCCACCCGGCGTTCACCTGCTGCTATTTCTTTTGCGATCGCTAATTTCATGAACTCTCCTTATTTAAACCTTCCCAGGGCGGTTGAAACCGCTGCTACACGAGACAAAACCCGCCTCCGCAGGTTATTTCTTGAAGTGCGATTTCTCATCGCCAGATGCCTTACTTTACATTGGAGCCACCGTCGCCTTAAACTTCTTTCGTTGATGCTAAAGCCGATCGGTCAAATCACCGCCGTATCTTTAACTTGTCTTATACATTCAAATTCGATAATTGTTAAGTTTGTAGCAGATTATGATATACTACTCTGTCGCCTAAATTTGTAGTTTGAATGTCAGTTATCAGTATTACGCAGAAAAAATTGCTGAGACATTCGATATATTGTAGGCACGATCGCAAATTTCGGGCGATCGATATTTAAGGTTCCATCGTAATTTTATGTAGAGGAGTTGTTATGCGACGATTATTTTCAGCACTAGCGGTTACAGGTTGCTTGCTGACAGGATTACCCGCCATCAGTCTAGCCCAATCCATGCCGGGATTCACAATCTTCGGGGGGCCCGATCGCGCCAATGAGTTAAACTACCGCTTAGATTACGGCAGAGCCGGCATGAGTGGTGACAGATATCGGCTGCGAATTCCTTCCAAGAAAGTAAGTTTGGCGATCGCGCAAATCAACATTTCCTATCCAGATTACTACAAAGGCGAGTTCGACACCAAAGACATCAAAGTGCGCGTCAAAGACAAATCGATCGAATTAGAAGAAGTAATCTGGGACAAAGAAAATCGTTTCATAGAAATTTATCCCAAAGAACCAATTCCGGCCGGCAACAATGTTGAGGTTGTACTCTCCAACGTCAGAAACCCATCTCCAGGCGGAATGTACCATTTCAACGTCCGCATCCGCACCCCCGGTGACGTGCCCTTGCTACGTTACCTCGGTACTTGGCTGTTGACAATTAGTTAGAAGCAGCAGAATGAGGTTGTGGGAATAAAATGCTCGTTTCCTGGTTTCCCTGAACCGAAAAATAGAACCTCCGGCTGATACAGCAATCCTAGGCGATCGGTAATATGAGTATAGGGGCAATCCCTAATACCAAAGCGTGTCAACTTAAGACATCATCCCCCAGATTCCCGATTTGTTAAAGAAGTCGGGAATCTAAAACTCTGAATCTAAAAAAATTGTATTTTCACATCAATCTTGTTCCTTACTTTCAGATCATTTCCGCTGGCATCGATATTAGACCTCTCCCATAATTATTGTGGAACAGGCATCTTGCCTGTTCAAGGCTGTCTTTTTGGGAGATGTCTATTATTCAAACTGTCAACAGTCAACCGTTAACAGTCAACAATCACCTGACGGTGCAACCAGAATTAATATCGAATGAATCTACTAGCCAAAATTAAAAATACAAAACTTCCTCGCGCGCTAAAATCGAAAAATTATCGCCTATTTTTTGCAGGACAAGGCATCTCTTTGATTGGGAGTTGGATGACACAAGTCGCTACTGTTTGGCTTGTATACAATCTGAGTGACTCACCTTGGATGCTCGGCGTAGTTGGATTCACAAGTCAAATCCCCACACTAATTTTACTGCCTTTTGCAGGAGTTTTAATAGATAGGTGGAACCGCCACCGAGTCATAATTGCCACTCAAATTTTGGCAATGATTCAATCCTTAACCCTAGCATTTTTAGCACTCACAGGAATCATCAACATTTGGCAAATCCTGATATTGAGTTTTTGTCAAGGAGCAATCAACGCCTTTGACGCACCAGCACGGCAAGCTTTTGTACCGGAGCTCATCGAAAAGAAAGAAGATTTAGCAAATGCGATCGCCATTAACGCCTCCATGTTCAACGGCGCCAGATTGATCGGCCCAGCAATCGCCGGTTTGCTAATAGCCACAGTCGGCGCGAGTTACTGTTTTCTGATAGACGGACTCAGTTACATCGCCGTAATCGCAGGTTTGTTAGCGATGCAGATTAAGCCGAGAATAATTGCCCCAACCAATACCAAACCCTTAGAAAGATTAAAAGAAGGATTTGTTTATGCCTTTGGATTTCCGCCAATTCGAGCCATTCTACTGCTATTAGCATTAGTCAGCTTTGCCGGAATGTCGCACACAGTTTTAGTCCCAATCTTTGCCACCAAAATTCTAAACGGCGGCGCACAAACACTAGGCTTTTTGATGGCAGCTTCGGGAGTCGGAGCATTTGCAGGCGCGATTTATTTAATTGGACGCAAAAGTGTCCTTGGTATCGGTAAATTAATTGCCCTTTCACCAGCAGTTATGGGATTTGGACTGATCGGTTTTGGTTTGTCAAAAGTTCTATGGTTGTCATTAATCATGATGCTGTTCGTGGGGTTCGGTTTCATCATCCAATTTGCAGGCGGAAACACATTTTTGCAAACAATTGTTGAAGACGAAAAACGTGGCAGAGTCATGAGCATATACACAATGGCATTTTTTGGAATCACACCATTTGGCAACTTAGTTGCTGGTGGATTAGCCAATTATATCGGCTCTCCCAATACAGTCATAATTGGAGGCGTAATCTGTATCTTAGGTTCAGCACTTTTCACCAAACAGTTGCCAGCCTTAAAACATTTAATTACACCAATCTATCAAAAACTGGGCATAACTTCCTAAATTATTTGTAAAATTCTCTCTTTCTTTCTTCCCCTCTCTTTCTCTGCGCCCTCTGCGCCCTCTGCGGTTAAAACATCCAAATTAATTAGATCGGAGGTTAAACCAATGGCAAACATAAGTGCAATTCCACAACAGCAAAGCGATCGCGTACCATTAAAAACCTGGATCGGCGTCATGGGAACAATCCTCGGCGCATTCATGGCAGTTTTGGACATCCAAATCACCAACGCTTCTCTCCGAGATATTCAAGCAGCATTAGGCGCAACCTTAGAAGAAGGTTCTTGGATTTCCACCGCCTATCTAGTCGCTGAAATCGTCGTAATTCCGATCACAGGTTGGCTGTCACAGGTATTTTCAGTGCGCCGCTACATCTTAGTAAATGCCGCTTTTTTTATATTCTTTTCCATGTGCTGCGCTTGGGCGTGGAATTTGACTTCAATGATTGTATTTCGGGCGCTGCAAGGGTTGGCGGGCGGAATTTTAATTCCGATGGCTTTTACATTTTTGCTGACCAACTTGCCGCCCAAAAAACAGCCAATTGGCATGGCGATGTTTGCCCTGACAGCTACTTTTGCACCATCCATCGGGCCGACATTGGGAGGATGGCTAACTGAGAATTATGGCTGGCAATATGTCTTCTATCTCAATTTGGTTCCAGGGCTGCTGTTGCTAGCTGCTGTGTGGTACGCTGTCGCCCCCGCCCCGATGCAGCTAGAACTGCTAAAAGGAGGCGACTGGTGGGGAATTATCTCAATGGCGATCGGCTTGGGTTCCCTGCAAGTTGTCTTAGAAGAAGGCAGCCGCAAAGACTGGTTTAGTTCCGATTTTATTCTACGTCTGAGCATCGTTTCCGCAATTTTTCTAGGCGCTTTTTTCTGGATCGAACTAACTCGAAAACAACCGTTTATTAACTTGCGATTGCTGACTCGCCGCAACTTCGCTTTAGCAACTATTGTCAATGTCTCCTTGGGAGTGGGATTGTATGGTTCGGTGTACATTTTGCCCCTGTATTTAGGTCAAATTCAGCAGTACAATGCCATGCAAATTGGCGAGGTGATCATGTGGGCTGGAGTGCCGCAGTTATTCATCGTACCGATAGTGCCAAAATTGATGCAGCGAATTGATATGCGGTTGCTAATTGCGATCGGTGTGAGTTGTTTTGCGGTAAGTTGTTTTATGAATGCTAGCATGACTCATGAAACGGGTATCGATCAGTTGCGTTGGTCGCAATTAGTGCGAGCTTTGGGGCAGCCTTTAATTATGATACCGCTATCAACTATTGCAACTGCTGGTATGGAGAAACACGAGGCTGGTTCGGCTTCGGGTTTATTTAATATGATGCGAAATCTGGGTGGTTCGGTGGGAATTGCGGCCCTAGCAACTTTGGTAACTCAGCGCGAGCAATTTCACTCGAATCGATTGGGAGAATCTGTTTCTTTATACAATCCGGCAACGCAGGAACGAATAAATCAAATGACTCAGTATTTTGTGAGTCGCGGTGCTGATTTGAGTGTGGCGAAAGATCAGGCAATTAAGGCAATTGATAATATTGTGCGCCGCGAAGCTTATGTAATGGCTTTTAATGATTGTTTTTACTTTGTGGGAATTGCTTTGTTGTTAAGTGGAATTGCGATTTTGGGCTTTCAAAAAGTGACAACTGGCGCGGGTTCTGGGGGAGCACATTAATCGGAATCACGCATAAACTAATTGCTGTCAAACATATATAAACGATTGAGGAGACGGCAGTGCCGTGTCCCTACGGGATATTGAATATACTCACCATTCTTGTTCTGCTTGTGCTTCTGCTTTGATTAAATTTTGCCGCAATTCGCCCCAATTTATCCGATCGCACATAGCGTCTTCCAGCAGTTTACCCTGCTGTAAGTATAAGACTCGCGTCGCAAATTCATGGGCTAATTCTAATTGGTGATTTACCATTAAAATAGTAGTTTTGCCCTTAGTTAACTCGGTCAATACCTGTATAAGGTGGTGGGCTTTTCCGGCATCTAGGGCGGATGTGGGCTCGTCTAACAGCAAGATTTTGGGTTCGAGAACGATCGCCCGGGCGATCGCCACCAATTGCTTTTGGCCTGTGGAAAGTTGCAATTCGGTGCGTGTCAGCCATTCTTCGGGGATATGAAGTTGTTGAATAACCCCGCTAATTCTGTCCCCTATTTCTGATGAATTCACGCCCCGCAGCTTCAAAGGATAAGCCAATGCTTCTCGCACCGACATTCCCAACAGCTTCGATTCTTGCATCACCAGGGTGATTTGTCTGCGAAGTTCGATCGCCGGAATTTGTCGATATTCCGTATTTTCTAGGTAAATCGAGCCACTGGTGGGGCTGCTGAGTCGGTTTAGCAACCGCAACAGCGTGGTTTTCCCCGCACCGGAAGGGCCAATTATTGCAGTGCGATCGCCCTTGTGTACCTGAAACGAAATATTGTCCAATAAGTAGCTAGAGGCGATCGGAGTTTTGAAACTTACACTATCAAGTCGCAGTAGAGGAATTGTTTCTGTATTATCTTCTGAATAATTAGGCATTTAATTAATTTAAAATATGATATTAGCGAATAAGTCAGAAAACCCCAAAAACATAATACCCAGATACCCGACTTTTTCAAGAAGTCGGATATCTAACAGAAGAGAATTTTACGGGTGCATCTGCAAGCAAATATGTGTGTAGGGGCGAAGCATTACCGCAGTCAGCATGAGATTATAACTAATAATTTATATGCGGTAATGCTTCGCCCTCTCTCTTCAAAAGTGAGATGCACCCGAATTTTACTCAAACCTTCACTGCTTTTTCCAATGGGAAACCCAACTGTTCGCGCTGTTCCAAATAAAGTTGAGCAACCCGTCGCGCCAAGTTACGAATTTTGGTAATGTACCGAGTTCTTTCCGTTACCGAAATCACACCTCTTGCATCGAGCAAATTGAAAGTATGCGAACATTTTAACACATAATCAAGACTAGGCAAAACCAATCCTTTCTTAGTCAATTGTTCCGCTTCTTGTTCGTACAGCCCAAATAAAGTAAACAGCAACTCAGGATTAGAAGCTTCAAAGTTATAAGTACACTGTTCTATTTCCCCTTGCAGGTGAACGTCGCCGTAAGTGATGCCATCTTTCCACTGAATTTTAGTCATCGCATCAACTTCTTGCAGATACATGGCGAGGCGTTCTAGCCCGTAGGTAATTTCAATCGATACCGGGCGACAATCAATGCCACCGCACTGTTGAAAGTAGGTAAATTGAGTAATTTCCATGCCATCGAGCCAGACTTCCCAGCCGACACCCCAAGCTCCCAAAGTAGGAGATTCCCAGTTATCTTCTACGAAGCGAATGTCGTGGTCTTCTGGTTTAATTCCTAATGCTCTCAGCGAGTCCAAATAGATTTCTTGGATATTAGGAGGAGATGGTTTAATTAAGACTTGATATTGATAGTAATGTTGAAAGCGATTGGGATTTTCGCCGTAGCGTCCGTCAGTGGGGCGGCGACAGGGTTCGACGTAGGCGACAGACCAAGGTTCCGGCCCGATCGCTCTGAGAAAGGTGTGGGGGTTCATGGTTCCTGCACCTTTTTCTGTGTCGTAGGATTGGGCGATCAGGCAACCGCGATCGCTCCAGAATTTGTTTAAGGTGGCAATGACTGATTGAAAGTTCACTGGTTTAAATATGGTTAGTATGTGTCTAAACTTATTTAAGCATACTCAAGGCAGGGTTTATTGAAATAAACCATGTATTGCTGGATATTTAAGTTCTTTTTTCAGGTATATTGTATCGATCGAGTTATTGCGATGGATAATAGCAATCTTTTCTAGATCGATAAGTGTTTGTAAGCATGGGATTTGGCTAAGCGCACCCAATGTTCTAGGAGCAAATATCGATCGAGTTCGACTTCTTCCGATCGCGAAAGAGTGCCGGATTTATTGCGATCGAGCAATTCGCTCATGCGGGTTTGTAATTCAGGCGTAGGGCGGATGGCGAGGATGACTTCTGGGCTTGGTTGACTCGCAAGCAGTTCGACGATTTGGCGATCGTCTTGGTAGGGGATGGTTTCTGCGAAGGTGAGTTCCTGGAGTGCGCGATCGAGGGCTTCTGGGAGGCGATCGCCCAATGCGTGCAGTTGTTCGCCGAGGCGATCGGGGACTTCTATGATAATTTGCATACTTCGGTAATGTGAGGATGGGACTTGCTGTGATTGTAACAAAAGGGCGATCGCTCCATATCTTGAGTAGAATCGCCCTACTCGGCTTTTTCACGTTTGCGTTTTTCAATTTCGGCGATCGGTAATAACATAGTTTCTTCAATTTCCTTTCTTATCTTTAAGCTAACTTTACTAATCGTTAAGCAATTTACTAGCAGATTGTTTGCATAGTAGTATTGTTCTAACTTTTGTCTTCGTAGATCGTTAAGTCCCCAACCATGAGTAATGATATTATGCTCGCACATAATAGCTTTTAGTTTTTTAGAAAATGTTATTCTATTTGATGACCACCATCTATCTTCTAGAGTATTTGAACCCGGAGTATATGATGGAAATTTTTTAATTATTGGCTCTATATCGTTTAAAATCGTTTTTACGGAATCTTTTAAATTAGACCAATCTAATAACTCAAACTCAAAAATAAGTTCATATACATTATGAAGAGAGGCATAGAAACTTATATAGTTTGAAGCAATAGGAAGTTTTCCCATTGAAGTACCTAGAGCAAGATTTAGTGAGCGTTCTATACCAAATTCTATAATAAAGTCATCAACAATACTATCTTCGCCAATAGTACGGTTCAAATCAATAGATATTCCCAAGGAATCACTAAGTTTTCTATTGTCAGGATCGAACAAAAGAGTTAAATAAAACGATCTAATAATTAGCCGACTATATGATATTGAACTGCGAGGCGACTTTAAATATATTTTCCGAATAAATTGTTGCAATACATTGTCATTCCCTATAGATTTGTCAATATTTGATTTTATCATATTTGATAACAAATTTACATTATAACTAATTTCAAATATCATCAAAAATACCTCTCGCCAATATTTTACTGTTATGTACTTCATCAAACTCTGCCAGTCCTCTAAAGTACAAAACCACTTCGCAACCAAATGCTCTTGAAATGTCAAGTGTGAAAACGACCAAACTTTCTGACTTCGCTCAATCAACAATCCATGCTGCGCTTCCATCGCCCTCAAAACCGATCGACTATCCCGCTGCCCAATCCCCAAAAACTCCGCAATATAACCCTCAATCTCCCCCTGATTAAACAACACATATTGTTCTTGCTCAAACTTCTTCACTGCCAGAAAGCTCAATAACTCCAGCTTTCGCTCCACCGACAAATCGCGATAAATCTCATCCCGCTCAATTTCTCGCGACTTGTCCCACCGCTCCAGTAGCAACTCTAAGCCATCTTCATAAAGCTCCGATCGCTTCGAGCAAAACTTCCCCGTCTTGTAAAACACCGCACAGGTCAAACTCAGCAAAATCGGCGTAATTGTTAACTCCCGAATCGGCTTATTCGACTCCAAAAAAAGCTGTTTTAAAAACTCCTCTGCCTTCGCCAGTCCCGCCGACTCATCCCCCATCACCGTCTTAAACCAATGTTCTGAAAACAATTGCACCTGCGTTTTATTAAAATCCGCCACCTCCACAAACTGAAAGCGTAGAGATTTCCAGTCCATTTCGCCAGTAAAACTCTGCGTTCGACACGTCACAATTACTTGCACCTGCGGATAGTCACGAGCAAACTTCTTAATTTCCTTGGTGATATTCTTCCCATTCTCCCCTGTCACCTCATCCAAGCCATCCAGTAGAACCAGCACCCGACCTTGCTTGAGTAAGGTTTCTGCATCTGATAACTGCCAACACTTCTCTAGATAAGGCTTTAGGGCATAGGAAGCCTCACGTCTATCCCTCTCAAAATCCCGCAGCCTAATCAAAACCGGAATCCGGTGCGCTTGTAAATTCCCTGCATTACACTCCGTTACCCCTCGCTGCAAATATGTCGTTTTGCCCGAACCCGGTTTGCCCACCACCATTAGGTTTGTATTCTTCGCCAGCACCTCTAAGCCTGACACTCGTTCCTGTTCCTTGCCCAAGCCAATGCGATCTAAACCTCGATGGCTCGGATTGTTCATGAAATCTTGGCACAAATCATCGTATTCCGACTTGTCGCTACTACTCAGTTCCTCCAGAATATTGACATCCACAAACAAGTCACCCAAAGGCACCCAACGATCGACGTCCCAAAGTGGCATGATGCCGTGCAAGCGTTGAATATCATCGTGGAGGCGCGATCGTACATCCTGAACTAACGCATCCAGATTAGAGTCTTTGTTTTGCACCGCTTCTGCTGCTTCTGGCTCAGCAATGTCTTCCCACTTTAGCCCTAGCTCCGTGCATACATTCATGAAAACATCGCAATCAATTGGGTTGCCTTGCAGCAAACTCCAGATGGTTTGTCGAGAACAATGCACAGCACCAGCCAGGTAAGTTTGTCCTCCTTGTTTTCGTTTCAATGCTTTTCGGATGTCTTTAATACCTTGTGTAGAAGCTTGGAGTGTTCGTCGTGCCATTAACAAACCTAGAAGTTTATCCTCTCAATTATCGCAAATCTGACAAGTCTGACAAGTCTGACAAATAGTCAAACACTTACTCTGACCATGCTTCTGAGCCTTTTTGAAACGATGTAAGAGTCGATTTCAAACTACTGATGATGAAACTGTCCAACAAAAAGAAACTGCTGAAAGTAACCGAGTTTGCAGTAGTGGGCGTTGCCACTTGCCTCAATCCCCATGCAGGAGTTCTGCTCTTTGCGCTCAAGCTGTGCTTTCAATTTCTGACAGCATTGCAGAAAGATGAGAGAGATGAGTCAAATAGATAAAAACTAGAAATCCTCGATCGCCTTTGCGAAAAAATTCAACAGGGCGATCGGTTCGTCATAGTTCTCTCTCGGCATGGTAAGATGCCATCTTCGACTCGCATCGACAACTCATGAAAACAGACACCATTTTCTACAGCCTGTTTCAAGAATTTCCCCGCTTCTTCTTTGAACTGATCGATCGCCCTCCAGACGAAGCCGCCGCCTATGAATTCACTTCCCGCGAAATCAAACAACTCGCATTCCGCATCGATGGCTTATTTCTGCCCACAACCGAAGCACCTGAAAAACCATTTTACTTGGCAGAAGTTCAGTTTCAACCCGATGCCGACTTGTACTACCGCATCTTTGGCGAACTCTTTCTCTATTTGCGACAATACAAACCCGTCAATCCTTGGCGCGTCGTTGTCATCTATCCCAATCGTCGCATCGAACACGAACAGATGCTGCAATTCCAAGAACTCTTAACCAGTCAACGGGTACAACGGATTTACCTCGATGAATTGCCAGAAGCCGCCGATCGCTCCCTGGGAGTGAAAATTGTTAAACTGGTAATCGAGCCAGAAGAGACAGCCCCAGAGCAAGCACGGCAGTCGATCGCAATGGCCCGCCAACAATTGTCCGATCCTACCGTCCTACGGGATTTAATCAACCTCATCGAAACAATTATCGTCTACAAACTCCCCCAAAAAAGCCGCGAGGAAATTGCTGCCATGTTGAATTTAAGCGAACTCAGACAAACTCGATTTTATCAGGAAGTCAAGCAAGAAGGTTTAGAAGAAGGACTCGAACAAGGTGAGCGGCAGGCGAAGTTAGAAGCCATTCGTCGGATGATAACGTTTGGAATGAATTTAGAGTCGATCGCACAATTATTAGATCTGTCTTTAGAATTTGTGCGGCAAACAATTCACAAAATCCAACGCGAGTCGATGTCACTCCCCGAACAAAAGATCGACTCGCTTATCGAACTGTTAACTCAACAGCGATCGCTCTTTTCTGCCGCACAATTAACTGAACTAGCCCAGCTAATTGAACCCTTAGCTGATGAGAGCGATGTGCTTTCAGCAGCGATTTCAATCTGGTGTGAAAATAACCCTACAATTCAAGAAGCTCGATCGCAACTACTCGAACCACTAGCGCCGATCGCTAAAGCATCAGGAACAACAGCAGTCAGTCCAGAAAGTAGCGAATCTCTAATTGGCGATCGGCTCAACAAACAAGCTCTCACCAATGCCATTTTATTGTGGCGCGATATTCGATAATAATATTGTATGGACACGGCACTGCCGTCTCCTAATTCCTCGAATAATATTGTAGGGACACGGCACTGCCGTCTCCTAATTTCTAAAATAATATTGTAGGGACACGGCACTGCCGTGTCCTAATTTCTGCCTAATTTCTTTCTAGTTTAGTCGGCGGGAGCGAGGGAAACTAACAGAGTGATGTTGTTAACACCGACGACATAAACAGTGTCTCCGGGTGTGAGGGTGATTTGGCTGTCGCAGCGTGCGGGCCACCAGCTACCTTGGAAGCGGACGCGACCTGTTTGATTCGGGTAAATCGATTCATCGACGACTGCTTCTTCGTTGAAGTAATTGAAATTGGTGTTGATGTAATTGTCGATTAACATATTATTTTCGGTGCTGTAGGCTTGAACGGAAAAAATAGAACCGAAAGCTTTTAGTACGTTGAACATTTCCCTGACTCCTGTGGTGTTAATATAATGTAATTTTCTATTGATGCTATTTGAGAGGCTGCATTTCCTGGATTGAGAGCGATGTTTCTGTTTTTTCAGGCTCTACTTTAGTCTGCGGGTGCGAGGGAAACTAAGAGAGTGATGTTGTCAACGCCGATGACATAAACTGTGTCTCCAGGTGTTAATGTGATTTGGCGATCGCAGCGTGCGGGCCACCAGCTACCTTGGAAGCGGACGCGACCTGTTTGGTTCGGACAAATCGATTCATCGACGACTGCTTCTTCATTGAAATAGTTAAAATTGGTGTTGATGTAGTTGTCGATTAACATATTCTTTTCTGGGTTGTATGCTTGAGTGGAAAAAATAGAACCGAAAGCTTTTACTACGTTGAACATGATATTTACTCCTGTTGTGTTTAAATATATGGATATGTAATTGTCTGTTTGTGCTATTTGAGAGGCTGCATTTCCAGGGTTGAGATTGATTGATTGCCCTGATATTTCATTCTTCTTGTCCTTCATCGTTATATCGGGATAAAAGCCAAAGAATTTTGGAAATATCGAGGGGATTTGAGAAGCGGTTGCGGAGAGTCTAAATCCAGTAATTCCGAGTTATTGAATTAAGCATTTAGTGGCTGAGCCGTTCGTGGGATTTACCTTAAGGCTGGATGTTGCTAGCTACATTAGCGTTTGGTTGATTCCGCATTACTGCTGCTGTGAAGATGTTTCATTTTTGGGTTTGATTTTTGGGTTTGATTTTTTGACTCGGTGGTGAGTCGTTTGCTTGACACTTACTAATTTGCCAGGAATCGAATGTCTTTGGTCCGATCGCCCGTCCACTTTCCCGGTTTGGTATTGGCACAGGACAGTTACAACTGTTTTTGCAACGATTCTATAGGCTTTTCAAGCGATTAGGCAGCCACTATCCTGTGCCACTTCCGCCAACTGGACTACAAAAATAGGTAAATTCTGAACTTACGCACTGTCGATCGGGCGATCCGGAAAATCCGTACCTATGATCTCCGGTAAAATACCCGTTATAGGTTTGTAGCGAGGGAATGCAAGTGCGAGCGAGTCTTATGAGGACTTGCATTCCTGACTACAAAGCAATCTTGGCTGCTTAGGCCTATAAAATGCACCATGAGACTGACGCAGATATGGCGACGCGGTAGGAGTTTTCGATCGATGTAGCCCGATCGCACCCTGTAGTCGCAATTATTGAACACCTCGCACTTAAAATCAATTCATAAATTCAGAATCTTAAATTCATAAAAGTCATAATTATAGAAAACCAGCTTGATACTGCATAATCGTGACAGGAATTCTGAATAAAGTTTTAGCTAATTGAGACAAAGCGAACTTGAATTTAAGCGACTGCGGCAATTCTTGTACGGAAACTTCTGTGAAGCCAAAGCGAGTATAAAATGATGCGAGTCGGGCGCCCAAACATTCTAAATATAGCGGTTCAGTAGCTTGTTGAATCAAATGTTTTGTGAGGTAGCTTCCCAAACCTCGATCGCGCCAATCCTTCGCCACCACCAAACTGCCCAATTCTTGCGCGCCCGCAAAGTTCCGCAACTGTCCGCAAGCCGCCAATTTTCCATCGCATTCTATCACCCAAAATTGCTGCCAGCGCAACTGCGTGGGGTCGAGTTTGGCACTCCAGACTAACATTCTAATTGATTTGATATCTCGATCGCAGGCCGGGCGGATGGCGCATTGTGGCGGTAAGGAAAAAGAACTTTCATTCATTGTGATTGCTGTTGACTATCTCGTTTGGATTGAGCTTTCAACATCGTTATTAGACTTCTAGCCTAATTATTGTGCAACAGGCATCCTGCCTGTTCTTGACTGTCTTTTTGAGAGATGTTTATTATATATTTAAGTAGAATAGGCGTTACTGGAAATTATACCAGCGACGCGCTTCAAAATGCGAAATACTTCGTAAAGTTCGTTTCCAGGATTCGCAATATCGAAAAGTTTAGACACAGCATACTGCGGTGTGTCTTGTTTGGTCACTTTAATAAATCGAAAACTGCTGCCATTTGTCAGAAGCCCAAAGGTTACTGGTTCTGGACTGGGGTCATTCAGCATATAAAATAGTAACTGGGGAAGTCCAGCTTCAACGGAATATTGCGCTCGCTTGGCTTCGATCGCAACTACCCAAAAAAATTCTATTAAAAGTAGAACATCAATACTTCCTCTGACAAGTATACCTTCATCCACGGTAACAAGTTCCACCGATTTTTCTGCCTCTATATGAAACGGATTAAGGTATAAATCCGCTAAAAATAGCAAGGGAGCAAGTACCACCATTTTCACGGTATCTTCAATCATGGAGTGGTCGGCACTGTTAATATAGCCAGCCTTTACTTTGTCTAGATATCGCTTTTCGACCTCAGTAATTTCTGGTAAATTGTCAATCCACTCCCGGAAGAATTGCTCGTCTTCACAAAACTGGAAGTTGAATTTTGTTTTGACATCGTTCAGGGTCAGTGTTTTTGCTTGAATTGATTGTGTCATGGCTTTGCATCTTCAAGTAAAATTTATTGTAGCATATCAAGTGTCGATCGCCCTTAACAACACCTCCGCGCCAAACCGCACCGGATCGGTACAAAGCAATCCCGTTTCTGCTTGAATTTGCTCGATCGCTAATTGCGATTCTACCTCATTTAAGTAATGTGTGTTAAGGGCGATCGCACTCACTTTTCCCCCTGCAAAAGCACCCGCAGCAGCAGCCACCATTTCGTACAATTCAACTACTTTTGACAAACTGGGAATTGTGACGTGCGGGTGATTGCGAATGTTAGTTTGTCCGGCTAGATGTACTAAAATTAAGTGAGTTGGGTGCGCGCCCCGCAGCAGCGGCAGAGTTGCCATCGAAAAGTTCAGCTAAAAAGTCTCAAAGCTAGAAAAGGTAATTTCCCATCATGACAATTTACTTTTACAGCACTCGCGGCGACTGCGGATGTTTTTCTAACTTTTCTAGCCACGGCTTCGAGTTAGACGGAGAATACTGGCCGACTACCGAGCATTATTTTCAAGCACAAAAGTTTCCCAATACACCTTACTGCGATCGAATTCGTCAAGCAAAAACGCCGAAAGATGCTGCGAAGATGGGACGCTCTCGCGAGATTCCCCTGCGCCCAGATTGGGAACAAGTGAAAGATCATATCATGCGAAAGGCTGTACTCTGCAAATTTGAGACTCATGCCGATATTCGCGAAATTTTACTCGCTACTGATGATGAGGAAATAGTCGAAAATGCTCCCGGAGATTATTATTGGGGTTGCGGCAAAGACGGCAGCGGCAAAAATATGTTAGGACTGATTTTAATGGAAGTGCGGGATATATTGCGAAAGCGAACGGAAGACTAAAATAAAACTCACAGGTTTGTAGTAACTGAGATATTGTACCAAATCCGGTGGCATCAATATTGATATTACCCACAGTTAGGATACGGCAGTGCCGTATCCCTACAATTAATCGGGCAATGCTTACATCTCTCAGGTCGTGTTCAGGATGATTTTGGGGTAGGGAAACGGCATTGCCGTGTCCTTAATTGCTCCGCAATTTCCCATAATAAAACAGGACTTACTTAATCGCAAGTCCTGCAAAGCTCATAAACGAGCATTTTTTTACTTTTTTAAACAGTTAGCTCAAAAATCACGCCCACAGGCTATCGAATTCTGTGCCAATCTCCTCAGACGGTTCTAGTAGAGGGTTTAGCCTCTCCTCGGAGACTGCAAAGCAGGGGAAACGGTAAAAACCCTGCACCACTTTTTTAGTTTCAACAGCTACTGTCGATCGCAATCAACTTTTATGGTGATTAGTACAGCATTGTAATCCAGTCGCCTTCCTGACACCGTTCTCCTTCGGTTGGCGATGCACAGGTCAAACAGCAAAACCCCTGTTCTGGTTGAATTTTGTTTGTGATTAGTGCTGCATATTTCTATTGTGTACGATTTCTGGAAATTGTCAGGGATCGTACACATTTTTTTACATTCTAGTCAGCTAAACTGCCTTTAATTCCCTTTTGCCAAGGAAGAAATAATCGTGAATTATTTAGCTACCGTCGCACCAATTTGCCGCAGTTGTTGTTGAATGCGGTTGAATTCTTTCTGTTCTTCGCTCAGCAAGCCATTCTCGATCGGCGATCGCATATCCCACTGCAATTCTGACAATAACAACAAACAACCGGCCATAATTATACCTGTGGTTAGATATTGCCAAGGGGCAACTAATGTTAATAGAGGTATGCTCAATAAATGAGTTAGTCCAATCAGGATAAAAGTGCGCGATCGCAAACCGAATCCAGTACAAAAATAGCCGATCGCGCTCAAGCCCAACCACAAATCGCAAAGGTGCAGCAACCAAAATCCCCAACCGGCAAAAATACTGCAATCAGTCAGCACCAAACCAGTTATCATCAAAAACGCCCAAGCATAAAGAATCCAGCTAACACGCTCGACTTTTACCCAAAACAAAGTCAAAACAGCCATTACCGCAGTGCCAATAAGAGTCACAGTTGACCACAAAATCGCCTGAAAGCTCCAACTGATCGGGACAAACTGAGCCGTGAAAAAAATACCCCCTGTCACCAAACCCCAAAGCAGAAAAGTTTGGTCGATGCGGGTATAAAATCTTGAGAAAGGAGTAATATTTCCAATTTGCCAGCGGAGCTGCAACAGGCCTTCACGGTCTTGTACGTCGAGATGTTCTTGTTTGCAGCGGATTAGGGGTTCGCAGGGGTTGAAAAAGGTCATCCAGTGTGAGGAAAGTATGAAGTTTTGTGTATTATAACAAGTCTTAAGGAATATTTTTTATATTTTTTATCATTTTTTATTGTTTCCCGGATCTGCCTGGGGAAGCAGATTCGGAGGCTCTGCCTCGCGACAGTCTGAGACTTGCGAGGCAGAGCCTCTGGATATCGATTCCCAGGAAAAGCCTGGGAATCAGTTAAGGCTATCTGCTCACTGAGCGGAGTCGAAGTGTCCTCAGCATTTTGGCAATTCCCGATATACGTCAAAGTTGACGTACAATAAAAAAAGTACATTGCACAAATATAATTAAGGAAAGAATATGAAAGCGAATCCAGGAGGCGAAATTGCTTCAGCCGAAGTCATGGGTAGGGACAACCTAATTGCTGATTTGTGGGGGATTTTAGAGCAGCAAAGTGTGATGTTGAGTGCTGAGCGAAGGATGGGGAAAACTTCGGTAATTAAGAAAATGCGATCGGAAGCTACCGCAAATAAATTGCCGATTTATCGTGATTTGGAAGATGTGAAATCGCCCATAGAGTTTGTCAACACAGTCTTTCAAGATGTCAAAGCACATTTAACACCTTTGAATCGCACAACCAAGAAGACTCACGAATTGCTAACAAAATTGGGGGGAGCAGAATTTAGCGGTTTCAAATTACCCGATATTGCCGCACCTCACTGGAAAGCATTGCTGACTGAAACGATCGCAGATTTGGTCGATAATCAAGACAGCACGCTCATCTTTTTTTGGGATGAATTGCCATATATGCTGCGTAACATCGGCGACGAAGCAGCGATGGAATTGCTCGATACTTTGCGATCAATCCGCCAGATGTATCCTCGTGTCAGAATGGTTTACACAGGTTCGATCGGCTTACATCACGTAATCGCCGACTTGAGAAAAGTGGGCTATACAAACGACCCGACTAATGATATGTATTCCCAAGATGTGCCGCCACTATCGACTAAAGATGCAACTATTTTAGCACGAAAATTGCTGGAAGGCGAGAATATTGTGACACCGGATATCCAAGGAACTGCTGTTGCTATAGCTGATGAATTAAGTAACATTCCTTTCTATATCCACCACTTAATTGTCAAACTAAAATTGCGCGGTGGTACAGGGGATATACCAGCGATTAAAGCAATCATTGCTGATTCTTTGGATGACCCGATGAATCCTTGGAAGATGGAACATTATGCAGATCGTATCGAGAATTATTACGATGAAAAACAGCGTCCTTATGCCAGGAGATTACTCGATATTTTGGCAGTCGCAAACGAGCCTTTGTTATTTGATGAACTGTTTAATCGTCTTAAACAAGACTCGGACACTCAAGACAAGGAAATTGCGAGGAAAGTGTTAACTCTTTTGCAGAAAGATTATTATATTCAAAAGGGAGATTTGGGATTTCAATTTCGTTATCCTCTGATTCAAAAATACTGGAAATCATCAAGATGTTGAAAGGTTCTCGTAGGGTGTGTCGCCTTGAAAAATCTATAAATTCAATCAACAATCTCAGGGCGACGCACCTTACACATGGGGTAGAGAAAAAAACTCCATATTTCTATTATGCCAAAACACTCGCTCTGTCCGGTGCGTCGCCCTAGGATTTTCGGTTTTTTTCAATGATTTGCGAGAGCGACACACCCTACGGCTAAAACAACCAACCGAATCAATCTATGAAAAATACATTTATCTCTCGATTTACTCCGAGCTTAATGGCACCAGAAACTCTGGAAGATATCCTAGTACAACGTCACACACTAGCAAATTATTTAGTAGATAAAATCCGGGATAGCGCCACAACAGATAGCAAGTATTTTCAACTACTAATCGGGCCGCGTGGCATTGGCAAAACGCACTTGGTTTCCCTGATATATCATCGCGTCGCCAAGATGGAGGATTTGCAGGATAAATTGCTGATTGCGTGGCTGCGTGAGGAGGAATGGGGGATTGCATCTTTCTTGGATTTGTTGCGGGGAATATTCCGGGCATTTGCTCAAGAAGATCCGGCAGCATATCAAGATCAGTTACATGATGAAGTTGAAAAGCTTTATGATTTATCGCCGGAACAAGCTGAATATAAAGCGGCACAATTGCTGACAGAATTTATTGGAAATCGGGTGCTATTGTTGATTGTTGAAAATTTAGAGGACGTGTTTAGCGGCTTGGGAGAATTTGGGCAGAAGCAGTTGAGGGCGTACATTCAAAATCATTCGTTTTTGACCATTTTGGCGACATCACAAAGTTTGTTTGATGGAGTCAAACTATATGAAAATCCTTTTTATGGTTTCTTCTATTCACATACATTAAATGAGTTTAAGGTTGATGATGCTGTAGATTTGTTGAATCACATTGCTAACTTAGAAGGAAATACCGATTTAGCATCTTTTATTCAAACTCCTACAGGATATGATCGCATAAAAGTTGTGCATTACCTTTCTGGTGGCAGTCCTCGCGTGTATATTGTTTTTTCGGCTTTTCTGATGACTCCTGAATCGCTCGATAAATTGGTAGAACCGTTCATGGAAATGCTGGATAGCCTCACGCCATACTATCAGGATCGGATGAAGTATATTTCAAATCAGCAACGAAAGATTGTTGACTTTTTGTGCGATCGAGGTGGTGCTGCACCAGTCAAAGAAATTGCTAAATACTGTTTTATTGAACAGCGAACAGTGTCTAGTCAACTTAAAGATTTGTCAGAAAAAGGTTATGTCAAAAAAGAAGAGATTGGACGGGAATCGTGGTATGAATTGCGGGAACCTTTGATGCGTTTTTGTCTGGAAGTGAAGAAGCAGCGCAATCAACCGATTCGATTAATTGTGGATTTTATTCGGGTTTGGTATACGCGGGAAGAGTTGCAGCAGCGATTGGGATTGAGGATGGCGGATGTTGATTTGGGGGAGAAAGAAAGTCATTTTATGTATCGGCGAAATTTGGAACCAATTCCACCTGATGCTGTGATGGATCGAGAATATCATATGCGGGCGCTGGAGGCAAAAGATGAGGATGATCCGCGTCTGAAGGCTTATTATGATGAGATTGAATATTGTCGGGAACAGAAAGATGATGTTTCGGCTTTAGCCTATGCGGAGAAGTTGGTAGCAAGTCGGGGTGAGGCAAGGGATTGGTCGGAAAAGGGACGTTGTTTGAATAGGCTTAAACGTCGGGATGAAGCTTTGGAGTGTTTAAATAAGGCTATTGAAATTGATTGCAATTATGCGAGAGCTTGGGCTTATAAAGGTAATGTATTTAACAGTCTAGAACGCTATGATGAAGCTTTAGTATTTTACGATAAAGCCATCGTACTTGACGACAATGATAAGTTAGTTTGGCACTGGCGAGGCAATGTACTCAAAAACCTCAAACGCTATGATGAAGCCTTAGTATCTTACGATCAGGCGATCACACTAGATGCCAATGATAAATCTGATTGGGCTATGCGAGGCATTGTACTCGACAACCTAAAATGCTATGATGAAGCTTTAGTATCTTTCGATCGCGCGATCAAACTTGATGACAATTATCAGTGGGCTTGGGCTAATCGAGGCGATGTACTCAAAAACCTCAAACGCTATGATGAAGCCTTAGTATCTTACGATCGCGCGATCGAACTTGATGACAATTATCAGTGGGCTTGGGCTAATCGAGGCAATGTACTCAACAACCTCAAACGCTATGATGAAGCTTTAGTATCTTACGATCGCGCGATCGAACTTGACAACAATTATAAGTGGGCTTGGGCTAATCGAGGCAATGTACTCAAAAATCTCAAATGCTATGAAGAAGCTTTAGTATCCTTCGATAGGGCGATCGAACTTGATGCCAATTATCAGTCGGCTTGGGCTATGCGAGGCCATGTACTCAATAACCTCGAACGCTATGAAGAATCCTTAGTATCTTACGATCGCGCGATCGAACTTGATGACAATTATCAGTCGGCTTGGGCTATGCGAGGCTATGTACTCTACAACCTCAAACGCTATCAAGAAGCCTTCGTATCTTTAGATCGGGCAATCGCAGTTGATGCCAATTATAAGTGGGCTTGGTTGATCCGAGGCATTATACTCAACAACCTCAAACGCTATGATGAAGCTTTAGAATCTTACGATCGCGCGATCGAACTTGATGCCAATTATCAGTCGGCTTGGAGTCTCCGAGGCAATTTACTCAACGAGCTCAAACGCTATGATGAAGCCTTGGAATCCTACGATAAAGCGATCGCACTTGATGCCAATTATCAGTCAGCTTGGCTTAGTCGAGGCTGGGTACTGGATAATCTCGGCCGCTATGAAGAAGCTTTAATATCTTGCGATAAGGCGATCGAATTTGGTAAAGAAGGTGCACCTGTCTTCTTCAATCGTGCCATTGCCATTCTCGGATTAAATCGTTGGGATGAAGGCATCACCGCCTTAGACGACGCATTTCAACGCCTCGAACCTCGAAAAGAAGCGGCTTCCGAAGATGCCGAGTTAATTATCAGAAACCTATTCGCAAATATGCACGATCGAGCAATATCTCAAACTCGCATCACCAGCCTAATTGCAGTTTACGAAAAACACAAATATCTCTCAATCTTAGGACAGGGAATTGTGCGAAATATCCCCGCGCTAATGTCAGAAATGGTCACCGACAAAGCCGCCCGCACTTGGTTAGAATTGTGGCAACAACCAACCAGCAACTACGAACAATTCCAAATTCCCATGCGCCTGCTGAATGCCGCTGTCCGCTATAAGGAAACCAAGGGCGACAGACGAGTTTTGCTAGAACTTCCCATTGAAGAACGCAATTTATTAGAACCATTGGTGTCAGGAAAAGTAGAATAAGAGTACACAGGATTTAGGGACTCCGACAAAGAAACCGGGTTTTTATCAAATCTGTCAATGATAACGAAATATTCTCGTAAAAACCCGGTTTCTGGGCCCCATGCTCCGACAAAGAAACCGGGTTTTTATCGAATTTGCGGGCTGTAACGAAGTATTATCGTAAAAAACCCGGTTTCTCGGCCGCCATATCTTACACCATGCAAAATCCCCGCCAAATAGCCTTTCTCGCACTCCGCGAAGTCCACCGTCGCGGTGCATTCGCAGATGTCGCCCTCGATCGCACTTTTCGCAATTCTGAACTCACCGACCTCGATCGGCGTTTAGTCACAGAATTAGTCTACGGTAGCGTCAGGAGAATGCGCGCGATCGACTTTATCATCGACAAACTAGCCACAAAAAAATCCTCCCAACAACCGCCCGAACTCCGTACCATCCTACATTTAGGCTTATATCAACTCCAATATCTCAACAACATTCCCCCCTCCGCCGCCGTCAACACCACCGTTCAACTAGCAAAAGAAAACGGCTTTTTAGGACTCAGTAGTTTTGTCAATGGTTTATTACGACAATATATTCGTTTAACAGATAATGAATTAAACCCATTAACAGTTACTAATTATAAATCAACCGTCGAACGCCTAGGAATTCTGCACAGTTTCCCCGACTGGATTGTCGAAATGTGGATCGAACAACTAGGCGAAACCGAAACCGAACAACTCTGTCAATGGTTCAATCAATCCCCCACAATTGACCTGAGAATCAATCCGTTAAAAAGTACGATCGCCGAAATCGAAACCGCCTTCAAATCCCAAAACATCAGCGTTAGCCGCATCCCACACTTACCCCAAGCCCTAAGACTAAATGGCAGTAGCGGCGCAATTCAAAACCTCCCCGGATATAGCGAAGGTTGGTGGACAATCCAAGACAGCAGCGCTCAATTAGTCACCCATTTACTCGATCCGCAACCGGGGGAAACCATCATTGATGTCTGCGCCGCACCGGGCGGAAAAACTACTCATATTGCTGAATTAATCCAAGATACAGGCACTATTTATGCTTGCGACAAAACTGCAAATAGACTCAAAAGACTTAAAGAAAATGCAGACAGACTTCAGATGCGATCGATCCAGATTCATACCGGAGACAGTCGCCAGTTTCCAGAGTTTATTAACCTAGCAGACAGAGTTTTATTAGATGCACCTTGTTCCGGGCTTGGAACCCTTCACCGTCGCGCTGATGCCCGCTGGCACCACACGCCCGAAAACATTCAAGCGCAATCGCAACTGCAATCGGAATTACTAGCAAATGCAGCGACTTTTGTCAAGTCTGGCGGCGTATTGGTTTACGCAACTTGCACGATTCATCCCTTGGAAAATGAAACAGTTATTCGATCGTTCTTAGCCAACAATCCTCACTGGCAAATCGAGCCGCCTACAATAGATTTACCAGTACAGCCATCACCGGAAGGATGGGTGAAAGTTTGGCCGCACCGACATCAAATGGATGGTTTCTTTATGGTGCGGCTTAAACGAGATTAGTTGCTTGTAGGGTGCGTCGCTGCCATATTTTCAATCTTAGTTGTGGATTGTTGATGGCGACGCACCCTACGGTACTTTAATATCTCGGCTCTTGATAAGCTGGTTCTTGATAAGCAGGTTCTTGATAAGCTGGTTCTTGATAAGCTGGTTCTTGCCACTCGCGACGCCGAGGTTCGGGATTGGGATTGTAAGGCACGATCGCCCCATCCTCATTCACAATCATCCCCCGAATAATCTCCTTCGGCTGCACCGGTTTGGCCTTAATACTGCCTTTGCGGCCTTCCAACTCCGGTAACTTCGGAAACTCCTGAACCGGCATTCCCTTCACAGCTTGACTCATAAAATCGCGCCAGTTGTAAGCCGCAGTACCGCTAGTTCCCCCCGTCGGATAATTGTCATCATTCCCCAACCAAACACCCGTCACTACCTGCGGAATGTAACCGATAAACCACAAATCTCGCACCTTTTCCGAAGTGCCAGTTTTGCCGGCTACAGCCCGATCGGCTAAAGAAGCAGGCCCGCCCGTCCCTCCAGTCACCACACCTTCTAGCATCCAAGTAGTAATCGCAGCACTATCCTTATCCAACACCCGCTTCGGTTTAAAATCAGCCTGATAAATCACATCTCCCCGCTGATTGATCACCCGAGTAATTCCGTGCGCTTCAATAAAATTACCTTGAGACGCTAAAGTGCCGTAAGCATTAGTTAACTCCAGCAAATTTACCTCAGAAGAACCCAAAGCTAGGGAATAAATCGGACTTAATTTAGACTTAATTCCCATATCGTGGGCTAATTTCATCGCCGGTTCAAACCCGACATCCATCAACACCCTCACCGCCACGACATTCACCGAACTCCTCAAAGCATCAGAGATCGATCGCCAACCGCTAAACTTTTTGCCATAATTATTCGGTTGATAGCCGTCGATAATAATTGGCGCGTCTTCATAGCTGTCGTAGGGCGAAAAACCAGCCCCCATTGCTGCGGCATAAACCAACCCCTTAAACGTCGATCCAGGCTGCCGCAAAGCCTGCGTAGCGCGATTAAACTGACTATCCTTAAAATTTCCGCCGCCCACTAGCGCCTTAACTTCGCCAGTTTTAGTGTCCATAGAAACTAAAGCCGCCTGTTCAAAACCCTGACGGCGGCCATCAACTTCGATCGCATCCTTAACTACCTGTTCGGCTATTTTCTGCCACTTCAAATCCACCGTCGTCTCAACAGTCAAACCGCCAGATTCCAAAGCATCCTTAGAAACATAGCGCGGCAATTCCTTCCGAATGTAACTAGCAAAATAAGGTGCGACTACTTTAAATCGCTTCGGCGCACTTGGTTTTACCGTCATCGGTTCTGCCATCGCCTGCTTCGCTTGAGCCTCTGTAATTACCTTCGATTCCTGCATTTGTTGCAGCACAAGATTGCGACGTTGCTTAGCAATATTCGGATTGACCAAAGGCGAATATTCGCTCGGCGCAGGCGGCAAACCCGCCAAAGTTGCCATCTCTGCCAAAGTTAATTTATCGACTGTTTTGCTAAAGAAAACCAAAGCCGCATCTGCTACTCCGTAGGCATCCGAACCCAAATAAACCAGATTTAAATACCGTTCTAAAACTTGGTCTTTACTCAACTCCCGCTCAATTTTCTGAGCTAAAAGAGCCTCTCGAACCTTCCGCCGAACACTTCTTTCCTGATTGAGAAAAACCACGCGAGCTAATTGTTGCGTAATTGTACTGCCGCCCTGCACCAAATCTCTCGCGGCTACATTAGAAACAATCGATCGCACAATACCTTGATAATCCACCCCGCGATGTTCGTAAAAACGACGATCTTCTATGGAAATAAAAGCTTTCGTCAACAAATCGGGAATTTCCTTAAGTTTCAGCTTGTCTCTAGTTGCCGGCCCAGACTGCAACAAAATCGTATTGTCTGCCGCCTTAATTGTCAGCGTTCCGTCACGGTTAAAGGCTGACAAATCGTTAACACTCGGCAAACCTTTGTCTAAGGTGTATAAAATCCACAAACCGTAGATTAAAGCGCCACTCCCAATACTCAGAACACCTAAACCTATCCAAAATCTAGGGCGACGGGAGATTCGTTTTTTAGTAATTTCCGGCGGTGCGCTAATTTCTGGCGGTGCGCTAATTTCCTGTAGTTCTGTATTTGTTTGCAGCTTAGTGATTTGCGGGTCGCTAATTTCCTGTAGTTCTGTACTTGTTTGCAGCTTAGTGATTTGCGGGTCGCTAATTTCCGGTAATTCGCTACTATCCGACTTTTCGGGTAACTTAGTTCCCAGCAAACTCAATCCCGGCCGCAACAATCCTTTTCCCTTTGATTGCAAGCTGGTAACTTGAGGTTCAATTTCCAACCAAACGATTAAGCGCCTCAACCCTTCCCAATCGCGCTTAACTATTGGATACCGATCGTATTCTGACTCTAAATATTCCGATCGTAATTCTGACTCTTCTAGAGGTTCAGCATCTTCTGATACCACATACTCCGATCGCTCACCTGTTGACTGTGCAGACAATTGAGCCGCAGATTGCGGCGAGTTTAGCCCGGTGCTATTGGCAACATTCGGCGATTCTCGATCGGAATTACCGCCTACTGCCTTAGTGACTTTGCTCAATTTATCCTTGATATTTGAGAAAAATTCTGCCACGTTCAGACCTTCAAACCTCATCAATTTAAATTAAAAATTAAAAATTAAAAAGGCTAGTCCTCTTCAATTTTTAATTTTTAACTTGATATTTGCTCTTCAACAACACTGTGAATTATTTTGAGTTATGAATTTTTAATTAAAAACTATTTAACTCAAAATTAACCACTCAAAATTCTGCTTAACCAGCATGACCTAGTGCCAAAGCGGCTACTAGCATACCCAACACCAGGAAAGGCTGAGCACTTGCCTGATATTTAACATCATTTTCCAGAGGATTGCGTAAAAAATACATATCCTGAAAAGTGATTTGCGGAACAATCAGCAGCAAGAGAATGACAGCGTACAGGTTTTGGTGGATGCTAATCAAGTAGCCTGCAATCCCGGCTTGAAATACATCGATCATCAACACGCAAATCCAGGCTGCGGTGCCGATGCCAAACATTACTGGCAAAGATTTTAACCCTAATTGCCGATCGCCCTCAACACTTTTGAAATCATTAACGATCGCAATTCCCAGCCCTGCCAAACTGTAGAACAGAGTCAAAATCATAATCGTGGGATCTAGTGTACCAAACAAAGCTTGACCGGCCCACCAAGGCAGGGCAATATAGCTAGCACCCAGGGCATAATTTCCCAACCAGCCATTTTGCTTGAGTTTCAGCGGTGGCGCAGAGTAGATGTAAGCCAAAAATGCGCCGCCGAGAGTCAAAACAGTCATTATGGGGAATTCATGACCAGCCCACAAATCTAGAGCATAGGCCACCGCAATGCCTGCGGCTAATAATACCAAAATTTGGGTAACTACCTGGGGAATCGAGATAATTCCCGACGGAATTGGACGATATGGTTCGTTAATGGCGTCGATGTCGCGATCGTAAAAATCGTTCAAAGTTTGAGTGTACCCAGCCAGCAACGGCCCTGACATCAACATACAAGCGGAGGCGATCGCAAAATTCTCAAAATTCCAAACATAGTTTCCAGAAGACGCCGCCCCGCACACCACGCCCCAAATCAGGGGAATCCAGGTAATCGGTTTCATCAGTTGCAAGCGAATCTTCCAGATGGAAGTTTCCCCGCTAGCGGCCCCTTTCATGCCCAACAGTTGCCGAGTTTTGGCACTGCGGCTTTCGGTAGCAGCGCTTTCGGGCGTTGGTTCTGGGGAGATTTGGGATGGAGGAGAGTCAGACATAATTGAATGTTAGTGGTACTGCTACTATTGTGTCGTTTTCCGTTTAAATAATAATTCTGATAGAATACCACTGATATTTAAGGCATTGCCCACACCAGTTCTGAAAAGCTCTTCCCGGCTTGGAGTTTAAGAAGAGAGAAAAATATGGGTTTTACTAAAATATTTTAATATCATTATTTTCGGGAAATGTCAAGATGAGCAATACTTTTTTTAATAATTTTGCTCGCTTGCCGCCTGTTGGGCAAGATTTTTGCGGCGCCTGGTGTATTTAATGTTAATTACCAGGATGGGCGATCGAGCCTTCGTAGGGTGTGTCGCCATTTTTAATCTCTCCAATTTAATTGCAAATTTCATGGCGACGCACCTTACACACGGCGTGGAGGAAACCAACCTCACTATTATTGCGTACGTACGACGACTTTTTCTCTCATGACATCAGACTCTAGTTAATACCATTTATAAAAAGCTTGCCACCATAAAAATCTGGGGATTACTGATAAGTTCATTGAAGATCCGAGGTGCGTCGCCCTGTTAGATTGTCGGTTTTTTTTAAAGATGATCGATAGCGACACACCCTACGACTAGCTATTTAGGAAAACTGCCAACTAACAAATATGCCGATAGGAATCAAAAGGCAAGCCAGTCCGCCGCTTGACATCAACAACTGATTTGTATGCGCCTTTGCTTTGTCTTTCTCTAACTATTTGTTCCGCGAAAACCCGATCTAAACCGTTTTCGATCAACTCTTCCGGCGAAAGAATGTTTAACCGTTTCCAAGTAAACTGCGATTCTTTTTGATAATTGTAACTAAAGCAAATCATCGGGGCGATGCGTCGAATGTGACTTTCTGGGACTCCGGCTATTTCTGATAACTCTTCGGCGTGGGTAAAAATGTAGCCTTCATTTTGCAAAGATTCAATATCATTAGCATAGACGATCGGCAAACCCAATATTCTCACCATATCGTCTTTGGTACACTCGTTAATATCTATTTTGCCGCGCACCAGGGCCAATTCTGCGGCATTCGTCGCATTTGCAGGAACCAGTAAACCTCTGGGTGCGGTTTTGATCAGATAGCGCTTTTTCAAACTAAAAGCAGTGACAATTTGAGCGATCCAAACCAGCGTGCCAAAATTAGCAGAAGAAGATAGCGCTAGTGCTGCTAAAGTAAAGCCAACACCCCATCCCATCCAACTGCGAATATTTGTTTTTTGGCCAGCATAGGCGATCGCCAATCCGCCGAAGTAGGGAATAAAAGAATACCACACCCAGTTTGGAGTTTGACGCAGCCAGTATAAATCTTGAGACACTTTAGTTTTATCCTTAAATAGCTGTGGTCTTAGGCTGATTTCAATCCCACTTTTTTAATAGTGGGTTTTCTTCTTCCTTCTTCCTTCTTCCTTCTTCCTTCTTCCTTCTTCCTTCGTAATTACAATTCTCGCAGCAGTTTTTGGCGTTTTTCTTCATATTCTTCGGCAGTAATTGCGCCCATGTCGTAAAGTCCTTTCAATTCGGCGATCGCCCCTGTCACATCTTTTGCACCTCTGAGCATATACCCAGACTGCAACATACCCGGATTGTACTGTGCTTGAAAAACTGGTTCCGACATCATTAGCAGTCCGATAAAATCAAAAAATGCGATGAGTGAGGGAATTAACGTCCAGGAAAAGAGCAAGTATAATACCCCTGCTACGTTGTTGCCCAAATAAAATTTATGAACTCCGAAACCTCCAACAAAGAAAGTTAACACAATTGCTACAGTTTTATCTTTTACCATTTTTCCCTTTCCCAGTTTTTTAGTTTAACTTTTGCGATCGCCCTAGATAATACTAATATTCGCTTATTTTTTTTTTTTTGTGCGAAGCTTAGACATCGCAAAGTACAGCAAAACTATACCGGCTTGAGCCTCCAGAATTACGAAGTAGCCTCTCAAGAAATAATTGAGTTCGCTTGCTGAGTTGAGAGAAAATATTAAAATGCCTAGGGCTGCGTAGGGCGCGAAACGCATCCAACTCGGCGTTCCCTCTAACTTGTGGCTGTTTAAATTGCTCATTGGTTCCATCATCCACAAAAACTGGACAAGATATTACTACTATGTTAAGACAAGTTTTTCCGTTTAACTTCAAGATTTGCCAGTGAATTTCAGATCGGGTGCGCCAGAATAATATAGAGGACACGGCAGTGCCGTGTCCCTACCGCGATCAATTGTAGGGACACGGCACTGCCGTGTCCTGATTTCGGGTAAGATTAATTCCGATATTTCTCAAATTTGTGCAAAAAGCAAGCTTAATTCACAATTATTAACAACCGCCGGAATTAACTTGCGCCGCCACCCAAGAGAAATAGACTCAGGAGAGTTCCACTATTCCAAAGACTGTGGAGAAGCATGGGAGCGAGGAGATTGCGCGATCGCGTGTACACAAACCCCAAAACCGCACCCAAAGTCGCCAAAGGCAGAATCTCAGAGACACTCAAGTGAGCCACCGCAAACAACAAAGCCGAAGCTGCGATCGCCCCGGAAACAGGCAAATAGCGAGTCAGAGAAGGCAGTAGAAAGCCCCGAAACACGATTTCCTCAAAAACCGGAGCGGCGATGGCAGCAGTGCCGAAAAACACCGCCAAAGCCACGTTATCTCTACCTTCAAGGACGATCGGCAAAATCGGATTACTACCACCTTGTCCCTGCCATAATTGCTGATTGATCAGCGACACCAAAACCACCAAAGGCAGAGCTACAAAATAGCCGCCAAACCCCCACAAAAACCAATTTCCCCGCCAATTAATCCGAAACCAACCATCAGGTAAAGGCAAAAAAGACTTGACCGAAAAATACAGTACCGAAAGCCCCCCAGCCGACAGCAACAAATAAGTAGCAAAGATATAAAAAGCCTTTTCGCGCGGGTCAAAACTAGCAGGATTCAGTTTTAAAGCAGCCAGAGAAACTGGCAGCAATAAATAGGGAATCAAGATTTGCCCGACAAAGAAAAAGCCGACCACCAGCACCTGCCAAACAATCTCGCCATCCCAAGGCACATCCCAACTCAAGCTCGCATTTCGCGCCAACAGCGGCCCCGAACCTGCTGCATTTAACTGCTTTCGCTGCAACAGCCACTGCACAGTCAAACCAACCAGCAAAACCGTGCCAATACAAAGCGATATAGTCGGAACGCCGACAATAATTGCTAACTTTTCGACAGCTTGCTCAGCCGTTGCTTGCTCTGTTGCTTGCAGCGCCGCGAGCTCTTTAGAACGTTCTTGCAGCTTGTAAAGTTGAGCGAGAGCGCGATAGCGAAACCAGCCATCCAAAGACTTGAGAATGCGCGGCTCGGCATCCGGCAGCAGTTGAGCCGGGTTGCTCCAAATTCCGGTTAAAACTTGAGCAGTTACCGCCGAAGAATCGTTGTCAATTTGGGTTTTGTAGCGATCGACTAAATTGTTCCAAGTTTGAAGCGCCACCTCAGTTTTGCCGCTGCTTACCTGCAAAAGTCCTAGGCGCAAGTCAAGTTCATTTTGTAGCGCTGATTGTTCCTTGATAGAATCTTTCACAGCCTTTGCTTGAGCAATTTTTAGATTACCATCTTCAGACTTGGAGTCGATATCAGACTGAATTGCTTTAAATTGTGATTGAGTTGTTTCGAGAGTTTTCCGAGTCGAGTTTCGTGCGTCTTGATATTGCGTCAAGGCTGTATTTAAAGGATCTGCGCCGACAATATTGTTGCGCGCCGAACTTAAATTAGCACTTTGATTATTGTCTGGTTCCCACTCCGAGGCGTGAAGCAGCAAATTTGTCTGGTAGAGTTCCAGCCGGCTTTGAATTTGCGGCTGATTCCAACTAGCAAGTAAAGATAAACCGACCAGGGCGATCGCGATCGCTGTTAAAATACCTAAAAATACCCGCTTCACTGTCATTCCTGCTTTTCCGTCCCGCGCGAATCCGTGGCTAAGTCTTTTCCATCTTCAATCATAGGGGTTTGCAGCCGAGAGTATCCCGCCAACTGGTAAAATTTCACTGGCTAATCTTTTTGACTCCCCTCGCCTCGCACCCGAAGACTGCGCACCGGTACGCACCGCGCACCCGCAGCGAGGTAATATCAAATCCGTTAGCATCGGAATAGTAAATTCCAGTAAACAGCCAACAGTCAACAGTCAACAGTCAACAGTCAACATCATTCCGGTGCAACCGGAATTGACATAACAGGCTAAATCTAAAATCTAAAATCTAAAATCTAAAATCGAATGACTCGAATTATCTTAGTCCGTCACGGCAAAAGCACCTACAATCAAGAGCGACGCATCCAAGGCCGCCTCGATAAATCAATTTTGACAGAAGCAGGGCGCAGCGCAGCCATGCAAGTAGGCGACACGCTCAGCAGTATCGCCTTTGATGCCGCCTATACCAGTCCCCTGCAACGAGCCAAAGAAACAGCCGAAATCATCCTGTCGCGCTTGACAAATCCGCCACAACTCCAGCCAACTGATAAATTGATGGAAATCGATTTGCCATTGTGGGAAGGAATGCTGCGCCAAGATGCGATCGACCAATTCCCCAAAGCATATCAGCAGTGGCAACAACAGCCAGACAAATTTTCGATGAAACTCCCTTCTGCTGACGGAGAAATCGAGCACTTCCCAGTATTAGCCGTTTTTGCTAGCGCCCGCCAATTTTGGCAAGAACTTTTATCGCGCCACCAAGACGGCACAATCTTAGTAGTAGGCCACAACGGCATCAACCGCGCGCTCATCGCCACAGCATCAGAAATTACCCCAGATTACTACCAATCAATTCAACAGTCAAATTGCGGAATTAGCGTCATTAATTTTGGCACTTCCCCGATTACCAGCGACGAAAAAGGAGAACCGAAACAGAAAATTGCAGTTCAATTAGAATCCCTGAATTTAACAGCCCATACCGGAGAAATCTTCCCCAAACCAAGAGACGGACACCGAGGCCCGCGCTTGTTGCTGGTACGTCACGGCGAAACAGACTGGAACAAAGCAGGTAAATTTCAAGGACAAATAGACGTACCTCTCAACGACAACGGCCGCGAACAATCCCGGCGGGCGGCAGAATTTCTCAAAGATGTAAAATTAGACTTTGCGATCAGCAGTTCCATGCTGCGCCCGAAAGAAACTGCGGAAATTATTCTCCAATATCACACCGATTTGCAACTAGAACTCCGCGACGAATTGAGAGAAATCAGCCACGGACTTTGGGAAGGAAAATTTGAATCAGAAATAGAACAATCCTATCCAGGCTTGCTCGAAGAATGGAAAACATCCCCTGAAACAGTGCAAATGCCCGAAGGAGAGAATTTGGAGCAAGTTTGGACGCGGGCGATCGCAGCCTGGCGAGAAATAGTACAATCAGTTTCTGGTACTGGAATTGTGGTTGCTCACGACGCCATCAACAAAGCAATTCTCTGCCACCTATTCGGTTTAGAACCAGAACATTTCTGGAAATTCAAACAAGGAAACGGAGCAGTTAGCGTCATTGACTATCCCAACGGCCCCGATGGTTTACCAGTATTACAAGCAATGAACCTCACAACTCATTTGAGCGGCAGCGTTTTTGACCAAACAGCAGCCGGAGCACTGTAAATAGTTGACAGTTGACCCTTCGACCCTTCGACTCCGCTCAGGGCTCAGGGCACCGCAGTTGACAGTTGACAGCGAAGTGATAAAAACGGAGATTTAAACTCCGTTCTTATCACAATCTGCCGACCTGCAATGTTTATCTTCCATCCATCAGTTACATCCGTTAAATCCGTTACAAAATCCGTTGCTAATCTTCCCTCTTCCTTCGCGTCCTTTGCGTCTTCGCGGTTCGTACTTCCTTCTTCCTTCTTGAATATATTTGAATCTTAATTTATGAGCCGCGAACTGCTACAAAATGTACGAGTCCTAGATCCAGTTTCAGAGACCGATCGCATCACTGATATTCTAATTACCGAAGGCCAAATCACAGCCATCGCAGAAAAAATTGTCGAACTTCCCGCTGACACAGAAGTCCGGGATTGCCAAGGACTGATTTTGGGGCCAGGATTAACCGATATTTACAGTCATAGCGGAGAACCGGGTTTTGAGGAGCGCGAAACCCTGGAATCCTTGATGCAGGCTGCGGCGGCTGGCGGTTTTACCCGAGTAGCGATTTTGCCCGACACGTCGCCGCCTGTTGACAATTTGGCCAGTTTAGCTTTGTTGCAGCAATATATCCGCAATTTGCCGATCGGACTTCCCCGCTTGTATTTTTGGGGCGCGCTGACAGCGGGCGTTAAAGGGCAGCAGATGGCAGAGTTGGGCGAGCTTGCCTCCCCTGCGATAGTTGGGTTTGCGGACGGTTTGCCGCTGTCTAATCCGGCTCTGGTGAGGCGTTTGCTGGAGTATATCAAGCCTTTGGGCAAGTCGGTGGCTTTGTGGCCGTGCGATCGAACTTTGGCAGGAAATGGCGCGGCGAGGGAGGGTGCGGTATCGGTACGCTTGGGTTTACCCGGAATTCCGGCGAGTGCAGAAACTGCGGCTTTGGCGGCAATCCTGGAGTTGGTGGCATCTGCGGGGACTCCGGTTCACATTATGCGCGTTTCTTGTGCCCGCAGTGTGGAATTGATTCGAGATGCCAAGGCGCGGGGTTTACCCGTGACTGCGAGTGTAACTTGGATGCACTTGCTGTTGAATGTTGGCGCAATTTCAGGAAATGCCAAGGATTCCGGCAAAAATGCTCTGACTGCTTCGTTTCCTTACGATCCGAATTTACGTCTAGAACCGCCGTTGGGTAATCTGAGCGACCAATTAGCGCTGATTCAAGCTGTGAAAGATGGCGTAATTGATGCGATCGCGATCGACCACAGCCCGCATACTTATGAGGAGAAAACCGTTGCTTTTGCTGATAGTCCGCCTGGCGCGATCGGCTTAGAATTAGCTTTGCCTTTACTGTGGCATGGATTGGTAGAAACTGGCAAATTTTCGGCTTTGGAACTGTGGCGAGTTTTGAGTACAGGGCCTGCCGTTTGTCTCGGACAAACCCCCGCCACGGTTGCACCGGGTGTCTCTGCTGAGCTGATTTTGTTCGACCCGCAAATGAGTTGGACTGTTGATGGGCATAGTCTGAAGTCGCGATCGGCAAATACGCCTTGGTTGGGACAGCAATTAGCCGGCAAAGTTGTGCAGACTTGGATTTATTGATTGTTGGAATTGGAATTTATTTAACGAACCGCGAAGGCGCTTTAGGGCGCTAGGGCGCTAAGGAAGAGAAAGAAGCTCAAGAAGAAGAGCGGTAATTTGGTAACTGGAAGCTTTTGATCGGGCAGGGTAAATACATGATTGCTGTTGTTACTTCGTGGAATTCCCCACCGCTAGACTTGACATTGGATCTGGGCGAAATTCATGTTTGGCGCGTATCTCTGGCTCAAACGCCGTCTTGCTTGCAGAGTTTACAACAGACTCTCTCTACCGACGAGCGCACAAAAGCCTCGGCTTTTCGGTTTCCAAAAGATCGATCGCAATTTATCGTGAGTCGCGGCGCGTTGAGGGCAATTCTGAGTCGCTATCTTAACCTAAATCCTCGCATTTTACGCTTTGACTACAATCCCTACGGCAAACCCTCTCTCATCGCCGCCCAAGGTGGAAATATCCTGCGTTTCAATTTGTCTCACTCTCGGACAATGGCTCTAATTGCTATTACCAAAAATCGAGATATTGGCGTCGATATTGAAGGCATCAATCCAAATTTTCCTTGTCTGGAGATTGCTGAAAAGTTTTTTTCACCCTTAGAAAACTCTGTACTGCGTTCGCTTCCAGAGCATCTCCAACTCACAGCTTTTTTTACCTGCTGGACTCGCAAAGAAGCCTATATCAAGGCAGTCGGTAAAGGACTTTCTATTCCCCTGAATCAGTTTGATGTCAGCCTCGCACCCGGAGAACCAGCAGCACTGTTAAATGTTGAAGAAAACCCGGAAGAAGCATCGAGATGGTCTTTAATTGAATTAATTCCCAGTTCAGATATGGTGGCCGCTGTTGCGGTTGAACTCTGTTGCTGGAAACTGCATTGTTGGGAGTGGACATGGGAGTTTTGATATCAATTCCGGTTGCACTCAGACATGATGTTGACTGTTGACTGTTGACTGTTGACTGTTGACTGTTGACTGTTGACTGTTGACTGTTAACTGCGCCGCCCTGAGCGGAGCGTCGCCCTGAGCGTAGTCGAAGGGTCGAAGGGTTGACTGTTTGAATAATACCGATGCAACCGGAAACGATATGAGTTATGATTCGCAGCAAGGACTTTATACTAAACCGGGCTTAAATATCCCCCTTTATCTCTTAGTCTCTTAGAGAGGGACTTCGTTTGACCGAATAGCAGGGGTTTGAAGCCCCACCATGAAGGCAGATTGTGATAAGAACGGAGTTTAAATCTCCGTTCTTATCACTTCGCTGTCAACTGTCAACTGTCAACTGTCAACTGTTTAAAAGGAGCGGTTTCAACCGCCGAATCATCTATATTAAATAAAATTTGATCGACTTTTAGGCAATATTACCTGCATTTCCTGACAGCGTTCCAGATAATTTTGCGCCACCATATCCCGGGGATTCTTTCGCACGCAATCAGCAAATAGTTCTGCTGCTTCTTGATGTTTAGCAGCAGCGTAGTTGTATAGTGCTTCTAAAAATATGGGCAAAGTTGTTAGCTTACCTTCTTTCACTGCTGGTACATCGGCATCAAATACTTCATAAATAGTCACCAAATTAGATTTCCCTTTAACTCGAACACAGCCGATATTTCGGATTGCGTAACTTGCACTATCGCTCAACTCAAAAAAAGTTTTTTCAGTAATCAACATCGACACCCCGTAACTTTTAGTCAAGCTTTCCACCCGCGAGGCTAAATTCACCGCGTCGCCAATCACTGTACTGTCCATCCTGTTAGTTGACCCAACTGTTCCTAACATCAATGAACCCGTATTGATGCCAATCCCAATTTTAATAGGTGCGTAGCTGCGACTAATGCGATGTTGATTGTATTCGTCGAGACTTTTCAGCATAGAAATTCCAGCCTTGACTGCATCGTCTGCACTGTAGCCGAACAAAGCCATAATTGCATCACCAATATATTTATCAATAAAGCCGTGATTTTTAATAATGCTTGGCTCCATTATACTCAAATAGGAATTAATAAAATTGAAATTTTCCTGCGGTGTCATCAGCTCAGAAAGAGTCGTAAAATCCCGAATATCGGAAAACAATATTGACATTTCCTTTTCCACGCTGTCGCCGAGTAGAACGTCGCTCAAGCTATTGTGGCTTAGCAGCGAGACAAATTCATTCGGCACAAAGCGTTTAGCAGCTTCTGTTAATTTTAATTGCTGTGACAGAGCAAGTTCTAACTCCTGATTGATTTTACGAAGTTCGGCATTTTGTTCTGCTAGTTTTTTATCTTGACTGTAGCTGTGGACGGCTTCTGTCACCGTCAATTTTAAGTCTTCTGTTTGCCAAGGTTTACCGATATAGCGGTAGAGTTTAGAATTTTTGATCGCATTTCCTACCGCTTCAATAGTCGCCTGACCGGTTAACATCACCTTGAGAGTTTTGGGAGATAGTTCGTGAACTAGGCGCAACAATTCATCTCCTTTCATATCAGGCATTACGTAATCGGAGATAATCAAAGGGATTTCATAGCCATCTTCGAGCAATTCAGCAATTAACTCTAAGGCATCTTTACCTCCTTCGGCAATTTCGATCCGATAAGTATTGCCTAAAGCATCTTTTAATTCAGTTTTAAGACTTTTTAGAATAGTTTTTTCATCGTCAACGCAAATAATCACTTGTTTGATCATAGCGATAAGGCCGTTTTAATGGTTTCGATTAACTCTGATTCTGACCAAGGTTTCTGCAAACACCGATGGAGGTTAGCTTCGACAAAAGCCCTGTTCACGGCTTTTTCATCAGCTTGACCTGTCAGCATAATCTTTACTATGTTCGGAAATTTTTGATGAACTTGAACCAGAAATTCATCTCCTTTCATTCCGGGCATTAACCAATCTGATACAATCAAGATCAGCGAAAGTTCATCGTCATTCAATTCATCAATTAACTCTAAAGCATCGGCGGGACTTTCTGCCATTTCATAAACATAAGCATTCCCAAAAGCTGATTTTAGTTGGGTTTTGAGGCTTTTTAAAACTACTTTTTCGTCGTCAACGCACAGGATAATTGGTTTAGACATTTTTGCTGGCTTAAGTAATTGTTTGCGGAATATTTATACCAATTGTTTATCAGGCTGCATACAATCGGATCCCCCCTTTCCCCCCCTGGTTGTAGGGGGGCTAGGGGGGGGTGAAAGTCCCCCTACAACCAGGGGGATTTAGGGGGATCGAAATATGTGCAACGACCCATTAAACTGGTATTACAGGCAGAGCAACCGTAAAGGTAGTTTTGCCGGGAACTGATTCAACTTCTATTTTACCGCGATGTTTGTCAATAATCTTTCTGACGATATCAAGGCCCAAACCACTGCCTTCTCCGGGGGGTTTAGTTGTGAAAAAGGGAGCGAATATTTTGGGCATGACTTCTGGAGAAATTCCTTTGCCACTATCGGTAACGCTGACTTTGATATCGTTGCCTTCCTGAACGATATCTAGAGTTAATGTGCCTTGATTGTCCATCGCTTGCAGGGCGTTGTGGATGAGATTTGTCCAGACTTGATTTAGTTGGTCTACATAGCATAGTATGGACGGTATTTTTTGGAAATTGCGTTGCACTTGTACGCCGTGTTTGAGGTTGTTTTGATATAGGGTGAGTACGGTTTCTATTCCTTCAGTTATATTAGATTGAACCATCGCTTCTGATGAGTCGTAACGGGCATAGGTTTTTAGGGCGAAGACGACTTTAGAAGCCCGATCGGCTGCGGTGTTAATTATTTGGGTTCCTCGCTGGATTTCGGAGAGTTTGTAAGCTATTTCTAAGATGCGAGCGCGATCGACGTTTTGCAGCAGAGATAAAAAATCGTCGGCCTCGTAAATCCCCATATCCACCAAGGTGTCGGCGATATCATCCGCTTCGTCTATGTCTTGATCTTCGAGTTGACTAATTAAAACCCGCTTTAACTTCCTTTCTTCTTTCGCTGTTAAAGTCATATCTTTTTGTAGCGAGCGATACAGTAATTCTCCGAATTTTTCAGATTCTGCGGGGGAAAACGACTGAAACAGTGAGGGTAAGTTGGTGAGAGTTTGGCCCAAAAATTTAGTCATATTTCCAGCACTCGATCGAATCGCACCCAGCGGAGTATTCAATTCGTGAGCAACTCCGGCGACTAATTGACCTAAAGCCGCCATTTTTTCGGATTGAATCAGCTCATCCTGGGTGGTTTGCAGGTTTTCTAACGCTGTTTTGAGTTCTTGGGTTCTTTCGGCGACTTCGACTTCGAGAGTGCGGTTGTATTCCGCTACCAATTTTTCGGCTTCTTTGCGTTGAGTGATGTCCGCAAACGCTGCGATCGCATAACTCACCTTTCCTTTATCATCATAGATGGGCGTTCCCCAAACCTCGATCGGAATAATCCTGTCTGGCTGGCGAATTTCCATATCATCAACGTTAACGCTAGCCCCTTTAAAAGCATTAATAATCGGATCTTTTTGGGCGGGATAAACTTCGTTGCTACCAGCCAGATAAATTTGATAATTCTCGCTGATTTCCTCAGAAGTAGTAGCGACTATAGCTTTACCTAGTAAATCCTGGGCGCGAGAATTAACATAGTAAGGTTTGCCGCTAGAATCGGCGACAAATATCCCGACCGGAACCGCTTCTAAAATTTGGTTCAGCCGACTTTCACTCTCAGATAATTCGGCATTCAAAGCTTGCATTTCTGTGAAGGATACTTGCAGTTGCGCCGCCATACTATTAAATGAATTAGCAAGTTCTCCGACTTCATCGTCCCGGTTAATTATGACACTTTTACCCCATTCACCTCTCGCAATATTTTTAGCAGCATCGTTCAAAGACAAAATCGGTTTAATCACCCATCTCGCCGTAATAACACCAACAATTATCGCCACAATTAAAGCAGTAGCACACAACAAAATTGTCGTCGTATTGTTGGCATTAATTTGTGCCATGAAATCAGCTTCTGGCACAACCACTACAATCAACCAATCCAATCCTTTGTCATCTTGCCAAGGCAGAACTTGTAAAAATTGTTTTTTGCCCTGAATATCAAATTCTAGCGACTGCGAAGTTTTCAGAGATTGGAAGTCCTTAAAATTGGCTGCTAAATATTTAGCCGTGGTTTTGGTGAAAGTATTTTTACTGTCAATTGCTTTAACTCGTTCTGCGCCGTAGTCTTTTTTTACGGTATGATACGGTCTTTCTCCTGTCGAAGTGGCGACTAACATTCCCGATCGTTCGACAATAAAAACTTGTCCAGTTTCGCCGATTCTCAAGCTTTGCAAAAATTTGCCAATGGTGGATAAATTAATATTAGTTAGCAGCACGCCTTGCAATTTTCCTTGTCTGTCGTAGAAAGGCATAGATGCGCCGAGATAAGCAGTAATTCCCGCCGTATTGGGGTAAATCTGACTCCAGGTGGGTTTGCCAGCAGCTACCGCAGCTTTGTACCACGGGCGAGTGCGCGGGTCAAAATTAGTTTTGTTGTTTAATAATTGGTCGATTTCACCGGATTTTTTGGTAGAATAGGTGCGAAAATCATAGTTGCTTGCTGCTGTCGATACTCTCAAAGTCAGGGAGCTGCTGTCGAGCCTTTCGGCGCCTAGGTTGTCTCTTTGTTCTAACCCTAAACCCGTAAAGGTGAGCGTGTCAAATATCTGAAGCTGTCGCCAAAAGTGACGCTGTAAAACAGGTAAATCTTGCAGGTTCAGGGTTCCGAGTTCGATCGCCGCAGCATTGATCTGGTTGACCTGATGGGGTACACTCAGGTAAGTACCGAGATTTTGTTCGACGCGGCTGCCTACTTCTGCCATTAGTCGATCGGCAATTTCGTTAACTGCCTTTTGTCCGTTTTTAAATGAGAGATATCCTACCAGTCCCACCGCCGCGAAAATTTGCAAGACGAAGGGAACTATCAAAACTGTTCGCAAGGTTCGGGAGCGAGCAGTTTTTGTTGCTAATGGGCCAGTAGATTTGGTGTTGTTCACAACGTTGGTGTTTGATAATATAATTGGGAAATTGTTTTAGTTAATACTTGGCTCCCGTAGGGACACTCAAGCGTGCCCATAGGTGTCAACTTAAGCCTGAAAGCCTTGATAAATCTCGTTTTTACCATAGTCCAGATCCCCCTAAATCCCCCTTAAGAAGGGAGACTTTGAGTACGTTCTTGTCCCCCCCTTAAGAAGGGGGGCTAGGGGGGATCTGGCCTTAATAGTCAAACAACCATCTCTGACTGGGTTTAACGTTAAGTTGACACCTATGGGCAGTGCCGTGTCCCTACATTTCACCTGGAATACCCTGTAAATTATTGTTGATTATATCTCGCCTCCGGCCGGAAACGGCAGTGCCGTTTCCCTACAGACGATAACTTATAATTTGTTCCTAGTGCTAGTTTTCGGCGTTGTTGAATTTAGGTATGATGCACTCGGCGAGTGAATCCCTGAAATTTAGTAGGGGCAATTCATGAATTGCCCGGGCAATTCATGAATTGCCCCTACAATAAATTTCGGAGGCAAATCATACTCCTTTCTCAGCAACGCCAAAATTTAAACTAAGTCAGCCGCTGCGAATTCGCCCGCCGAATCGCCACCACCGCAGGTTGAGGTGGATTGTTAACTTTTTTCCCCGGCCAATTAGAGCCGACAGGCACTTTTCGAGTCTGCATAAACTCTTTTCCATCAATAGTTTTCATGGCCAACTTGCGGTTGTCTGCTGCCATATCCTTCCGCATCCCGTTGACTTCTCCCGGATGCTGAATCGCCAAAAACAAAGTCTTTTCATCCTCAGTGAAAAACGGCCCAGTAGTCTCGCACTCCATCGGCCCAATTCCAAACAAGAAAGCCTCCCCAGCACTCGGGCCAGAAGCCGGTAAAAACCAAATCGCATTGTTGCCATACAAACCGCGCAAACTAGACTGGCTAATCGGTTTCCCATCCTTGTCAATTCTACCAGCAGCAACTGCCCCATTCAGTTTGTCAGAAGACATATCATTAACCATCCAAACATTGCCGCCCTTGTCAATTACCAAATTATCTGGATTAGCAAAACCCAATCCGCCTTCAGCAGGTTCGCCGCCCGTGGCAAACATTTTCCACTGAAAACTCATTGCAGACGGCTCGTTACCATCTTCAATTAAGCGCATAATCCAGCCGTATTCGTAAGCTTTGCCGTCCTTACCTTGAAAAATTCGCAAATCCGGCCCGCCGTCGCTGTCGCTTGCAGAACCGGAAGTAAAGGTAATGTACAGAGAACCGTCAGGAGCAATTTCTGTATCTTCGGGACGAGCAGTGCAAGTAGCTCCTGCCGCACTTGCGGCATAATGAGCGTCTATTAAAATTGCGCCTTGTTTTTCCTTAGCTGTACCTTCGTATAGGTCGCCTAAAGTCTTAAATTTCTGCTTGAAAGCAACTGCTTCTGCATCTTTTTCGACTTTGAAAAAACCGCCTTCAGGCCGCAGCGGCAAATTAATTATTCCACCTCCATGAACGCTAGGCAAATCTGGATTGACAGCAGTGTCAGTTTTTAATGCAATCCACTTACCGGTGCCGTCAGGATTAAACTTAGCAGCATAAAGCATTCCGTCTGTCAACAGCTTAGAATTAGCTTTATCTTTGGGGTCTTTAACTGCGTTTTTGCTAACGAATTTGTAAATATGTCCGCTGCGCCGATCGCACCCAGAGTAAAATGCTAAAGGTTTACCCGCAACCACTCGAATACCGACGGCTTCGTGGCGATAACGTCCCAGCCAAGTGTGTTTAGTGCCGTAGTCGATCGGGTTAGCGGGGTCTACTTCTACCATCCAGCCGTATTTATTCCCCGCCAAGCCAAACACATTACCCAAACCGCCAATTTCTTCAGCATCGATGTAGAAATTTTTCTTGCTTGGATCGAAAGATGTACCGTCGGCAAATACAGGTTCCGGCACGAAATTCTGGATGTTTTCTTCAGCGCTGAAAACTGTTCCCCAAGGCGTAGTCCCGCCGGCACAGTTATTAAAAGTGCCGATAATTTTGTCGCCCAATTTGTCGAGGTAGCCTTTACCTTTTTTGTTGAATACAGCTACCCCTGGGCCGGTGGATTTCAGGTAGCGCCCGTCTTCTAGGCCGGAAATGCCTGTAATTCGGCGATCGGCTGGAGAATTGGTTCTTACCCATTTGCCATCATCATTTCTGAACACAGAAATTACCCCAATTCCCACATCAATTAATGCGGCTTTCGATACTTCCCGCACCATTTTTTTGATCGGGTCTGTTTCCGGCACAGGAAACACATTAACTCCGGCTTTTCCTGCGGGTGTAACTGCCTCTTCTAGCTTGGCAAAAGGCAGAGATTTGCCAATGACTTTTTGATAACTTTGAATCCAAGGCTTGGCACTGATATACTCGAAATTAACTGTCAACAATCCCTCACCTTTGCCTGTTTCTACAAAAGAGAGATAGTCATTGTTGTAGCCGAAGTGAGAATCGCCCACTTTGTCTCCCCAAGCAGCTATGATATCGTAGGTAAAGCCTTCTGGAAGTACGAGATCATCTACTACTTCATAAGCGCTGTAAGCTTGCGCTTGCTGCTGAGCAGACGCGGTGCTAATTTGGATTAATTGTCCGGTTTCTGCTACGGTGCTGCTAGTTGGCAAAGGTATCGGCCCTTTGACTGGTTTGAAGTTTATGCCTCCTGGAATATTCTCCGTATCCTTCGCAGGATTAACAGTATCTGAGAAGGGCATGGCAAATTTTTGTTGGCAAGAATTGAGTGCAATACTACCTGCTGTTGCACCGAAGAAAAGTAGGAATTCTCGACGTTTGATAGTCATAGGTAAAAAATTGGTTAACGACTGAGCATCCGCAGACTCAAAACTAAATTGATTGTAGGTTTTTTTGAATCTTGGGGCGAGAAATGTCTCTTTGGTTTCTCTACGGGGTCAAGCCCCCCGATCGCGCTCAAACCCCAATGTCTCACCTTTTGTAACACAAGTCGCTGGGCTTAAGTATATATCCCGATTGTTGGAGAGTCGATCGTACCCAAAATTTGCGTAAAAATAACTAGACTATCTGGATGGAATTGTATCATATCGTTTCCGGTTGCATCCCAATGATATAGAGGACACGGCTTGGCCTTAGTCCCTACGCCAGATTAATTGTAGGGACTAAGGCCAAGCCGTGTCCTGATTTCGGTAATATTAATTGCGTACCGTAAACAAACCAATAAGGACACAACAATGTTGTGTCCCTACGTCAGATTTAACTGCAACTTGCAACCCTACAACAGATTTAAAATTTTAACCAAATCGATAGCCGAACCCCCGTACCGTAATGATATATTCCGGTTTTCCCGGATCGATTTCCAACTTTTCGCGCAGCCACCGGATGTGAACATCAACTGTTTTGCTGTCTCCGATAAAATCTTGACCCCAAATTTTTTCCAGCAACTGATCGCGAGACCAAACTCGCCGGGGATTACTCATAAATAGTTCTAGTAAGCGAAACTGTTTAGGAGAAAATTTTACTTCAATGCCGCGAACCAACACGCGGCATTCTTCAGGATACAGAGTTATGCTCTGATATTGCAGCATCACCGGTTGCGGCAACTGACCGAGGCGCTGGCGCCGCATCAGCGCCCGACAGCGAGCGATAAACTCCCGCATTCCAAAAGGCTTGGTGAGATAATCATCCGATCCAGCTTCTAGATAAAAAGCGCAATTGTTGGCACTTCCTCTAGCACCGATAATCAAAATAGGTACGGGATTTCCCTGATGCCGTAACATTCGACACAGATCCAAACCGTTGATTGAATCCATAATTAACAGGTTAAAGCCAAATTCACCGTGGTAGGACGAAGGAATCTGCACAGAAGGCAGAGCGTTGCGCCCATCGCTAGTAACCACCACCTCATAGCCCTGTTCTTTCAGGGCTAAAGCTAGCATTTCCCGCAATAGGTCTTCACCTTCCAATAACAAGATGCGGCCGGCTTGTCCAACAGCCAGCCTTGAAGGACATTCGCTTAATTCAGCAGAAGACATAAATATCAATGGGAGTTTGTTTGTTTGTAGCTAGCGGGAGGTGCCTTCTTCAGTAGCTGAGACACTCTCGCGCTGCGATCGTTTGTAGGACTGTACGACTGTACGACTGTACGACGATCGCCTGGAAGTTTGATCGCTTATAATCCTTCGCCAGTCCATCCAACAGACACGCGCCCGACTGTTTCTACTTGCTCGTGCAAGAAATATAGCCGTTGAGCAGTTGCGATAGCTGCGCTGTCTGCCTCAGTCAAAGCGTCAGAAGCCTGGTCATTGTTAGGGGTTGGTGTTAATTTCATAAAACATTGCCCGCTTTTAATTGACCAGGTAACACCCAATCTATAGGGAGATGGGTTTATCGTACCTGCAAAAGGTTATTAAAAGGTAAAGTTTTAGTAAATAAATGATTAAGTTATTAAAGCTCAGTAATGTTATGCTTAAAGTTTAACCGAACCCTACAGCTTTGTTTGAAGATACGATACCGATCGCATATACGCTCTGAAACCGGGTTGCTCTAAAAATATCGGGCAAAGGTAACAATAAATCTAGGGATGGTTTTTTGAGAATAGTGCGTCGTCGGTTGAATCTTGGCGGCCGATCGCCCCACAACTGACTGATTCCCGCTACGATCGAACTTACAAGTAAAAATTCTATAAACTGCCTATAATGTTGCTGCATTTGAGTACCTGGCCTCTTGTAGAAGCTTATCTAGAGAGCTCCCGAGGCATAATTATCCCGATCGGCTCCACCGAACAGCACGGGCCCACCGGCTTAATTGGGACTGACGCCATTGCTGCTGAGGCGATCGCCCGAGGTGTCGGCGAAGCAGCCAATGCCTTAGTCGGCCCGACAATTAATGTGGGCATGGCTTTGCACCACACCAGCTTTCCCGGCACAATCAGCCTCCGACCGCAGACGCTGATATTGGTAATTAGAGATCATATCACATCTTTAGCAAAAGCGGGATTTGAGAAATATTTCTTCATCAATGGTCACGGCGGCAACATTGCCACGATGAAAGCAGCTTTTTCGGAAACTTATGCACATTTATCGGATTTGAATATCCCGAATGCCGATCGAATCCAGTGTCAAATCGGCAACTGGTTCATGTGCGGTTCAGTCTACAAACTAGCAAAAGAACTATACGGAAACCAAGAAGGTTCCCACGCCACCCCCAGCGAAATTGCCTTAACCCAGTACCTTTATCCAGAAGCAATCAAACAAGCACCGCTTTCGGAAGAAGTTGCTTCCGGGTACAAAATTTATAGTGCTGCTGACTTCCGTCGCCGATTTCCCGACGGGAGAATGGGTTCAAATCCAGCCTTAGCAACTCCCGAACACGGGCAGCAATTCCACGAATTAGCAGTCAAAGAATTGACTAATAATTATTTGGAATTTTTGAACTCAGATTAAGTAAATCAGGAGACGGCAGTGCCGTTTCCCTACAATTAATTTGGCGCGCCAGAAACGGCACTGCCGTCTCCTCGCTTGTCATTCAGGCGCAGCCGGAATTGATATAACGAACCGAAATCAGGACACGGCAGTGCCGTTTCCCTACAATTAATCTGGCGTAGGGACACGGCACTGCCGTGTCCTCTGTATCATTTCGGCGCAGCCGGAATTGATACAACCAGGTTCTTTCCTGGTAACGACCAAAAAACTCGTTTTAGGCCGCTTCGGCTTCTGCTTCGGCTTCGGCTTCGGTTTCAGGTGCATCTGGGACATCTTGCTTGATTGTCAAATAGCGAATCACTTCTTCGCTCAGACGCATCGCGCGCTCCATCGGAAAAATTGCAGCGCCTGGAGCTGTATAGTTCATTTGAACGTATACTCCGTCGCGGTGCTTGCCGATTTCGTAAGCCAAACGGCGCTTGCCGCGGTGCTGAGTTTCGATATTTTCAGCACCTTGATCGCGCAAAATAGTTTGATATTTCGCGATCGCCTGGTCAGTCATTTCTTCACCCAAATCTGGGCGCAGAATGTACATTGTTTCGTAAATAAACGGTTTCATGGCAATAATCCCTTATGGACAAACAAGGCTTCTCACGAAGCAAGGACTTATTATCATATCCCAACAATGAACAATCTCAAAACTAAAAAATCAAATTCCCCAAACAACACTCCCTCGGGGTGGAGGACGCTGTGGATGTATGGGATGATGAGTGCGATCGCACTTTTAATGCTTTTCCCCCTGCTGTGGCTGCTCAGCACCTCCCTCAAATCCCCCAGCGAAAACATCTTTCAATTTCCCCCGCAACTGTGGCCGCAACAGCCAACCCTCGAAAACTTCATCAAAGTTTGGCAAACCAGCCCCTTCGGGCGCTACCTGTTCAACAGCAGCCTGATTGCCGGCCTCACAGTTAGCATCAACGTCCTGTTTTGTGCCCTCGCCGCTTACCCCTTAGCCAGACTCAACTTTCGCGGCCGCGAAGCTATCTTAATTACGATCGTTTCCACAATCATGATTCCCTTCCAAATCGTGATGATTCCCTTATATGTATTGACAGTACAACTCGGATTAAAAAATAGTTATTTAGGCGTCATCTTTCCCGGATTAGCATCAGCCTTCGGCATATTTTTATTGCGGCAAGCATTTCTCTCAGTTCCCAAAGAACTAGAAGAAGCTGCCCGCATCGATGGCTGTTTGGAATTAGGCATTTGGTGGCACGTGATGATTCCGGCAATTAAGCCGGCTTTAGTCACTTTAGGGATTTTCGTATTTATCGGTTCTTGGAGCGATTTTCTGTGGCCGCTGCTAGTTTTAGATAGGCCGGAGTATTACACTTTACCTCTGGGTGTAGCCAATTTAGCTGGGACATTTTCCTTGGATTGGCGTTTAGTGGCGGCGGGTTCTATCATTTCTATTATTCCAGTTTTAGGACTGTTTTTGGTATTGCAAAAATACATTGTGCCCACAGAAACAGCCGCCGGAGTCAAGGGATAAAATTAGGGAATTGGGAATTGGAATTGGGTATTGGGAATTGGGCATTGGGCAGTAGGGGGAAAAAAAAAATATGACGCCAGGGCCAAAAAGAAATTAGCCAAAAAATAAAAAAAAAAATAAAAGATAAAAAAAAAAAA
>JANMLZ010000161.1:0-21005 GCA_031372825.1 Cyanobacteria bacterium OTE_58_metabat_593
TATAACACTCCGGTTCCAACATTTATAAAATGGCCCCTATTTTTGTTCCGGGCTGTGCGTTCACACAAATTAAAACACTTCTGGCACCCGCCACTGCCGTCTCCTCCATCTTGTTTGAGTGCAACCGCTTTCCTGCCAACCGTCAACTGCCAAATGACAACCGTCAACAGCCAACAGCCAACAGCCCTCTGCCCCAGAAAATTGAGTATTTGAAACATAATTCAGAGAACAAAGCGTCTTGAGGCCTTATGATCATGACTGTGTGTGGTGTGAAGTGAAGGAGTAAGATGACTGCCGACAGCCAACTAATCTCCGGCAAGGTAATTCGAGCGATCGCAAGACGCGGTTTTGGGTCTATCCTGCAAGGAGATAGACGCATAAGTCGTTCTCTGACTAGCCTCGACGGAGAATTTTTCAAGCGGTTATTTGACATTCTCTTTTCCTTATCGGTTCTGATCCTGTTTGCTCCGGTTTACCTGCTTTTGGCTCTCTCTATCGCCTTAAGCTCGTCCGGGCCTATTTTTTACGTACAGGAACGAGTAGGCAAAAACCGTAAAATGTTTTATTGCCTTAAATTCAGAACGATGGTGGAAAATGCGGACGACATATTGCTGGAAATCATGGAAAAATCTCCGCATTTGCGTCAAGAGTTTGAGGACAATTTCAAACTGAAACAAGATCCTCGAATTACCTGGATTGGAAGATTTTTACGAATGACCAGTTTAGACGAATTTCCCCAGTTTTGGAATGTTTTAAAAGGAGATATGAGCGTCGTAGGGCCGAGACCTTTAGTTGAAGAAGAACTGCCGAGATACGGCCGTCACATCAACAAAATTCTTACCATCAGACCTGGAATTACAGGCTTGTGGCAAGTGTCCGGCCGCAACGACATTCCCTATCCCCGCCGAGTCCAAATCGACCTCTATTATGCCAATGACAAAAACCTTTGGATGGATATGTGGATTGTTTTCAAAACAATTGGAGTTGTGATTTTTCCCAAAAATAACGGCGCATATTAATTTTTGTCCGCAGTCAGCAATCGGTAGTTGGTTCTGTTTGTTACTAGCCACTGATGCTGACTACTGACAACAAGCGGCCAACTCTTTACCAAAACTAAACAGTTCCTTGATGCCGATCGAAGAATTGTGAGTTAGCGTAGAGCTTGAGAATACGACCGGTCGGAAACAACAGCCTCTGCCCGGAAAGTCCGAAGTGAATTAACACAGCCTGTCAAAGGAAAATCAGATGACGCAACGCAAGCGAGCGCTAATAACGGGTATTACAGGTCAAGACGGCTCCTATTTGACCGAATTCCTACTAGAAAAAGGCTACGAAGTTCACGGTATTATCCGGCGAAGTTCTAGTTTCAATACCGATCGAATTGACCACATTTACGTCGATCCTCACAGCGAGGACGCCAAGTTGTTTCTGCATTACGGCGACTTGACCGACGGCACTACTCTGCGTCGCATTATCGAAGAAGTCCAACCTACAGAAATTTTCAACCTGGGCGCTCAATCCCACGTCAGAGTCAGTTTTGACTCCCCGGAATATACCGTTGACGCAGTGGGAATGGGCGTGCTGCGTTTGCTAGAAGCAATTCGAGACTATCAACAGCGCACCGGCATTGAAGTGCGCTTTTATCAAGCAGGTTCTTCTGAAATGTATGGTTTGGTGCAAGAAGTTCCCCAAAAAGAAACCACACCTTTTTATCCCAGAAGTCCTTACGCTTGCGCCAAAGTTTACGGTCACTGGCAGACAATAAATTATCGCGAATCTTATGGACTATTTGCCTGCAACGGCATTCTGTTTAACCACGAATCTCCTCGCCGTGGGGAAACTTTTGTCACCCGCAAAATCACTCGCGCTGTTGCCAGAATTGTCGCAGGTAAGCAGAAAAAACTTTACTTAGGCAATCTCGATTCCAAGCGGGACTGGGGATATGCGAAGGATTACATAAAAGCGATGTGGCTGATGCTACAGCAAGAAAAACCGGACGATTACGTCATCGCTACCAACGAAACCCATTCCATCCGAGAATTCCTAGATTTAGCTTTCCAGCACGTTAATTTAGATTGGCACGAGTACGTAGAGTTTGACGAACGCTACCTGCGTCCTGCAGAAGTTGAACTGTTAATTGGCGACTCGACTAAGGCGCGGAAGCAGTTGGGTTGGGAACCTTCTGTGACGTTTAAAGAGTTGGTACAACTAATGGTAGACTCTGACATGAAAGCTCTCGAAGCTCAATTTCAAGGTACTGTCAAGGGATTTGATTAGTTGACAAACCTCAGCAGTCATTGTCAACTCAATTAAAAATGCGCGCGGGGCAAGTTTCAGGCATAGCGGGCGTACTGATTTGACAATGACTGCTTTCTTGTAGCAAGAAGTTTATGGTAGATTCTTTGAAGATAGCGGTAGATGTTGATACTATCTAATCAAAAAAATTACCATATCTTTATTACCGGGAAATGTCAAACAGACTTACCGGGTTTTAATTTGAGATTGTCGATCGACCCTTATTCAAAATCCCCAGGATAAAATCATGACAAGCTTAGATTTAAGCAGCAAGCGTATTCTAGTCACGGGCGGCGCCGGTTTTCTCGGTCGTCAGGTAATAGATCAGTTAGTCAAAGCAGGGGCCGATGCTGATAAAATTGCGGTAACTCGATCGATCGACTGCGACCTCCGCGTCATGGAAAACTGCAAACGCGCCGCCGACCAACAAGACATCATCATACACCTAGCAGCCCACGTCGGCGGCATCGGCTTAAACTTAATCAAACCGGCAGAATTATTTTACGACAATTTGATGATGGGCGCGCAACTAATCCACGCCGCCTACGAAGCAGGAGTCGAAAAATTTGTCTGCGTCGGCACAATTTGCGCTTATCCCAACTTAACCCCAGTTCCCTTCAAAGAAGATGACCTCTGGAACGGCTATCCCGAAGTAACTAACGCACCTTACGGCATCGCCAAAAAAGCCTTATTAGTGCAACTGCAATCCTACCGCCAGCAGTACGGATTCAACGGTATCTACTTGCTACCAGTCAATTTGTACGGCCCGGAAGATAACTTTGACCCCAAGAGTTCCCACGTCATCCCCGCGTTAATTCGCAAAGTCTACGAAGCCCAAGAAAGGGGAGACAAAACATTACCAGTTTGGGGCGATGGTAGCCCCAGCCGCGAGTTTTTGTATTCCACAGATGCGGCGCGCGGAATTGTGATGGCAGCTCAATTTTACAGCGAATCTGACCCGGTTAATTTGGGAACGAATAGCGAAGTTAAAATTCGCGATTTGGTGGAAACGATTTGCGAATTGATGGGATTTGAGGGAGAAATTGTTTGGGAAACAGACAAGCCGAACGGTCAGCCGCGCCGCTGTTTGGATACCCAAAGGGCGAAGGAAAAGTTTGGTTTTGCGGCTGAGGTGGAGTTTAAGGAAGGGTTGAAAAGTACGATCGACTGGTATCGAAAACACGCAGCGTAAGTGTGAAAACCAGGTTTCTCCAAGAAACCTGGTTTTTTGTAGAAAAGGTGGTGCATGGAACTAAATCAACAGAAAGAACTTTTCAGTAAAGCTTATGTACGTACTGTGGCCGCAGTTGCGGGTTTCTCGATCGATCCGTTAGAGTTAGACTTCGACAGCATCGACTTACAAATCACGGCTGGCAGCGGTGAAGGAAGCGTTTATTTTCCAGAGTTGAAGTTACAATTAAAATGTACTTCAAGAGACGTGATAGACGGCGACTACATTCGATATCCGCTCAAACTCAAAAACTACAACGATTTGAGAAGAAATGCCCTAGTACCTCGAATCTTAGTTGTAGTTTTAGTACCGGAAAATCTAGAAGAGTGGTTGCAGCAGTCAGAATCCGAAATGTGCCTCAGAAATTGTGCCTACTGGATGTCATTGCGGGGACAGCCAGAAACACAAAATATAGCAAATGTGACTGTTTCTTTACCCCGCAGCAATCAGTTTACAGTACAAGCTCTTAAGTCAATGATACAGCGTATTAGCGAGGGAGGTTTGCCGTGAAAGTCACTGTAAGAGATAGTCAGATTCTGAAAACGATAGAACCAAATGTATTAGAGGCATATTTGCAGATAAATGGCTGGCACAAACAGCGCCAATTTTACGATGGATTCATTTGGAATAAAAAAAATGACTCAGGTCAGGAGGGGGAAGTATTGCTTTCGCCTCACAAAGAATTTGATGATTTTGCTGAGGTGATGTGTCGCAACTTAAAAGCACTAGAAATAGTAGAAAATCGCTCTCAGCTAGATATCCTCAGCGATTTAATCACTTCATTACCCAATGTTGAAATCCAAGGATGGATTAACAAACTGCACTGGGAAGAATCGGGAACTTGCCAAGTGACTGTTATGGGATTTGTGGTGGGGAAGCTGAGAAAAATTAATCTGGAATTGCCCGAATCAAATTATCAGTTGGCCCTCAAGGCTTATGAAGATCGATCGCCCGTAACCTGTTTTGGTGATTTAATTAAAGAAAATGACGGTTTTGTGTTAAAAAATCCCCGCGATTTTGCTTTGCTGACTGAGGCAGAATTAATCAAATAGTGGGGAAAATCAGTGTTGTGGTATAATGTGGAGCAAAAATTAATTTGCCGATAGTATCAAAGGAATACAGGTTATGAAAACTCTAAAATTAGGTGCATCTGGTTCCGATGTTGTTAAACTTCAAAAACGCTTGCTGGAGTTGGAGTTGAACTCAGGGAGTGCAGACGGTAAGTTTGGGCCGAAAACTGAAACGGCGCTGAAGCAATTTCAGAATGATCATAAATTTTTTGCAGACGGAATAGCGGGCCCCAAAACCCTAGCTGCTTTGTTCCCCGGAGAACCGCTGGGGTCGTCACTTTTGTCGTATAGGTCGATCGAGCTAATCTTAGAATTTGAGGTCGGCGGCGGACGGGAATATTACGAAAGCTTTTTGCAGCGCCCAACCTGGCCGGAAGGACAATCGGGAATTACGATCGGCATTGGTTACGACTTAGGTTACAACACTGTAGAAGTTTTCAACCAAGATTGGCAGAAATTACCAGATGCCGAACAACAGCGTTTGAGTAACTGCTGCGGGTTGACAGAGGATGCAGCAAAAGAACGTTTAGCTAATGTTAAAGACATCATTGTTCCTTGGGAATTAGCCTGGGAAGTTTTTAATGTTGTCACAGTGCCGAAATTTTACAATCTGACAAAAGAGGCATTTCCCGGTTTTGAACAATTGCCCGCAGATGTTCAAGGAGGATTGGTAAGTTTGGTTTTCAATCGCGGCACGAGTATGCAGGGAAACCGCCGCCTAGAAATGCGTGTAGTTCGCGATTTGGTCACGAAAAAGAATGTGAATAAAATTGCCGAACAAATCCGCAAAATGAAACGAATTTGGCTGGGAACGAGCATTGAAAAAGGGATGAACAGACGCCGGGATGCGGAAGCAGATTTAATCGAGGAAAGTGCATAGATATCCTTTATGGCTTTGGCACAAAACCTCGTCGAACAAATCAATGATTGGGAATTTATCGAGTTGTGGGTAGATCCGATTGTTTTCCCGCCTCGGATTCTGATGTTAGTGGGTGGCAAAAATAGTAAGTGTTGTATTTACGATCCATCGGCGAATTATAAACCGCTGTTTTTAAGTTCAAGTTACGATGAGGCTCACTCGTGGCTAGTGGAAGATGAATATGAGCGAGTTGACGGTAGGCTTTTAGCCTCGGAAATAGTTTGAGTTAATAAAATGAGGGCGATCGCACCTCAGTCGAGGAAGGGCGATCGCATATCCTCAAACTTCAATTGTTAATTAAATCTTGGAACACGAACCCGAATCGTCCTGTCGCTATTATTGCTAGGTGTCCACTTCGCAGTATCATCTTTTCCCGACCAATTACGAATATTAATCACACAGTCTCCGTTTTGACGGTGTGCCCAGATATGCCAAGTATTCTTTTGAACATTTTCATCGAAAATTCCTCGCTGTCTAAGCTCGCTAAAATTGTCTCTACAGACGGAATCTGCCCGTTCTTGATTCATATTTGGCAAATTTGGTAAACCCTGAATGAAGGCAAATTCATGTGCTTCGTAAGCTATTGCTTCATGATTGCTTTCTTTCCCTAAGTTTATATTCAAACAAATACAAACTGTTGACAAAAATAGCATCAGTCCCAGCCACTTATTTCCCAGAGAATGTTTTGCCATTGAACCCCCCTAAAGTTACTCGCATTAATAAAATGGTTGATTTGGAAGCAGAGAAGAGGTGAAAGATATTAGGAATACACCTGTTCTACTAAACACAACTATATCTCAAACAATATTTATTTTAAATTCAAAACAGTCATGAAAAGTCATAAAATATTTTTGTTTTTTTAATAAAATGTCAGATTTTGTCATCTACGTCATAAAATGTCAGATATAATCCAGTCATCCCCTACCTTTACTATACCGATGGACGTTCAAGAAGTCTTGAGATTTGCCGACGAAATGGTTTTCGCCAAAACAGGAGAGCACTTGGACGATCTGCAAAAAGCTATCCTGCTGGGTGTATGGGAAGGTCAAAAATACTCTCAAATCGCAGAAACATCATATTGTAGCGAAGGTCACATCAGAAATATCGCCTCAAAATTATGGAAACGTTTATCAAATGTATTAAATGAAGAAGTAACTCAATCGAATTTACGATCGGCACTTGAGAGACGACAAGTATTCATTGTTTCACAAAATTTTGGTAATGATTTTGTATTTTGTAACGTCAATGTCAGTACAGATAGCCAATCTTCAGAAATTCCAAAAACCCGATCGCCCTCAACCCCCACCTCAGACACATCCCAACCCCAAACCAGACTAGACTTAGCAGACGCACCTCATATTTCATTCTTCTCCGATTCGCCTGATGGCGATAGCTCGCACGCGCGTACATCCGAACTCGCCACCCTCGAAAAATCGATCGTCCAAGAAAAGTGCAACCTCGCAGCAATATTAGGAATAAGCGGTATTGGCAAAACCGCACTTTCCCTCCACCTCATCCAAAAAATTCAGCATAACTTTGAATGCGTCATCTGGCGAAGTCTCCGCCACTCTCCACCCTTAGAAACTACCCTAAAAAATCTCCTAGAATTTCTCTTAAATAAACCAGAAATCGAACTCCCTAGCAGCATCCCCGATCGACTTTCCCTGTTAATGGAATATCTGCGAAAAAACCGCTGCCTCATTATCCTCGACGACGTGCAAACCATTCTCAGCAGCGGACAACTAGCAGGAAACTACCGCCCCGAATGCGAAAATTACAGCATCCTATTCAGACAAATCGGAGAAACAACCCACAACAGTTGCTTAATCCTCAACAGTTGGGAACCCCCCAGAGAAATTACCGCCTTAAAAGGTGAAAATTCACCAGTTCGCAGTTTACAACTCAAAGGCATAGGTGCAGCCGCTACCGAAATTTTCCGACAAAAAAGTTTACTCAATCCAGAAACATGGGAAAACCTAATTAACGCCTACCGAGGCAATCCATTGTGGTTGAAAATAGTCGCCACCACCATTCAGGAAATATTCCGAGGAAGGGTTGCAGAATTTTTGAAATATGATATGCTATTCTTAGGGGAAGAATTGGCAGCAACATTGCACCCGCAGATAAATCGTTTGTCAGAATTAGAGAAAAAGCTAATCTCCCAGCTCAGTCGCGAAGCGAATCCAGTTTCAATAGAGCAATTGTTAAAAGATGCGGAGTTATCGCCTTCGGAGTTATTCAACGGGCTGCAATCTTTGGGGAGGCGATCGTTAGTTGAAATAGAAGAAGAGGAGAATGAAACGCTATTTAGCGTTTGTCCTGTGGTGAGACAATATTTAATATCAAATCCAGTTAATTAGCCACGATATCTGTAGGGACACGGCAATGCCGTTTCCTCCATTTTGAGGACACGGCATTGCCGTTTCCCTACCCGCAGCGATGATTTAACATGAGATATGAATACTCCTGAACCTTCATTAACTAAAACAGAATTAAGAAAATCGCTCCTCAACACCCGCAAATCTTTATCACCAGAAGAATGGAGAGAAAAGAGCGATCGCATTTGCAGTCACCTGCAAAACTTCCCCCTATTCACCGAAGCAAAAACAATCCTCGCCTACTTCAGTTGTCACCAAGAACCAGATTTAAGTCCCCTATTTACCACCCCTAAAAAATGGGGATTTCCCCGCTGTGTCAGCTCATACCTCTCCTGGCACGTCTGGCAGCCCGGAGATGCTTTACAGACTGGAGCTTACGGCATTGTCGAACCGCTGCCTGATGCTCCGAAAATAGATTACTCAGAGGTAGATTTAATCCTTGTACCCGCAGTAGGTTGCGATTTGCGAGGCTATCGCTTGGGCTACGGCGGGGGCTACTATGACAGAATGTTGAGTAAAGCTGAGTGGAAATCAAAAATGGCGATCGGCATTATCTTTGAATTTAGCTTGCTAGCCCAACTACCAGTTGACTCATGGGATCAAACTCTGCACGGAATTTGCACAGAAAGCGGTAATCTAAAATCTAAAATCTAAAATACTATGGCCCAGCGCTACGTTCGAGTTAAAACAACACAAGGACACATCCATTACGGTTTACTGCAACTGAGCCGCAGCGTTCAAGTATTTGATGCACCTCCCTGGTTACAAGGACAACCAACTGATTTGGAACTTTCGCCCGATAGTTACCAAATTCTCGCCCCGTGCTCTCCCTCAAAAATTGTAGCCGTAGGCAAAAATTATGTCGATCACGCCGCCGAGATGGGAACCCCAGTACCGGAAGAACCCCTGCTGTTTTTCAAGCCTCCGAGTGCTGTCATCCCCGCAGGTGGAGCGATTCGCTATCCGCAGCAGTCGGAAAGGGTAGACTACGAGGGAGAATTGGCCCTGGTGATTGGCGAACATTGCGTCAACTGCACTCCTGAACAAGCACATGGCAAAATTTGGGGCTACACCATCGCCAACGATGTAACAGCCAGAGATTTGCAAAAGCGGGACAACCAGTGGGTTCGGGCGAAAGGTTTCGATACATTTTGTCCCTTGGGGCCTTGGATTGTCCGCGAACTCAGTCCCGCTGCACAATTGCAGACTTTTGTCAATGGGAGCGATCGACCCGTACAGTCATCCCCGATCGATCGCATGGTATTTTCCCCAGACTTTATCGTTTCCTACATCAGTCAAATCATGACCCTAATTCCCGGCGATGTCATCCTGACTGGAACGCCGCAAGGAGTAGGGCCGCTGCAAATAGGCGATCGAGTCCGCATCGAAATAGAAGGCATCGGTAGTCTGGAAAATACAGTTATTAGTGGTAATAGGTAATTATCAACAGCCAACAGCCAACTGTTAACAGTCAACAGTCAACAGTCAACTGACTACCGTACCTGCATATAAACCGCATCCGAAAGCGGCGGAATCTCTGCATAGCGTCCCAATGCCGACTGAACTACTGCGTAGACAAATGCAGCAAAAGCGCCCAAAAATACCATGTTATACAGAGTTTCCGCAATAAATGCGACTTGGAAGGCTTTAGAAAAAATCGGCAAAACTAGACCACATAGCATCAAAACAATGTCTAAAAGAATCGCCTGCATCGCATTAAAACGAATGAAGTGACTAATGTTTTCGTTTCTAACTACCCCTAAATATAGGGCGAAGAAAATAATCAAGCTAGCGAAGGGCAAACTATAAATTTGCATCAAGGGAGCTAGCGGTATCAACAACAGTTGGAGGACAGGAAACTGTTGAAATAGAAACTTGCCAAACATCAGCCCGTCAATTAGCGGGAGCAAATAAGGCAAAGAAGCAAAAATCCGGTCTGGAACAGTTGTAGACCCGCGCCAAGTCATAATGAACTCTCCTGAGTCGATCGGTGAACTATTAATTCCTATTAAAATCAGCATAACGCAGCAGGCTCAGTTCCGACTCGCCCGGAATTTGCCCCCACGAGCAAGCCGAGTAGATTCAGGGGTATTTATCTCAAGTCGGGTTCAATAGTCACCATTCCCGATGCCCTGTTTGGCCGATGCCCTGTTTGGCCGATGATTATTTAATATTGGCAATGACAAATCCCATTTGACACTCGTAGCGATCGGGCAAACTTTCCGTAGGTTTGGCAACTGGATGGCCGCAGCGGAGCTCTCCACCACTCCAGCGCGGTTGGCCGGTCTGATCTGCCAGCAAACAACCTTGGCAAACACGCTGAGGGGCAAGCATCTGATTTTCCATTAAAATGACTAACATTTGATACCTCCGGCAGGTTCCACACCAGTAATTTCATTGTATGTCAGGACTTTGGGACAAAGAGCTTAACCTGAACACAACGTAATATTTCTGTCAATGGTGCGAAATCCGTAGTATGGTACAAGATCCCCAATTCCCAATCCCCAAATTTCTTAAGAGGTTGATTATTGTGACGGACTCTAACTCAGACTTTCTTGCCAAAACCGATCCGCTAATTGCCGATTTAATCGCGCAAGAGCTCGGACGCCAGCGAGATCACCTAGAACTCATCGCCAGTGAAAACTTTACCTCCGCAGCGGTAATGGCAGCTCAAGGCTCTGTGCTAACAAATAAGTACGCCGAAGGACTCCCAACCAAACGCTACTACGGCGGTTGTGAATTTATTGACGGCATCGAGCAAATTGCGATCGATCGCGCCAAACAGCTTTTTGGAGCAGCTCACGCCAACGTCCAGCCCCACTCCGGCGCTCAAGCTAACTTTGCAGTGTTTTTGAGCTTGCTAGAGCCTGGAGACGGCATTATGGGCATGGATTTGTCCCACGGCGGACACTTGACCCACGGTTCGCCGGTTAACGTATCTGGCAAATGGTTCAAAGCTTCTCACTACGGTGTCAGCAAAGAAACAGAGCAGTTAGACTACGACGAAATTTTGAAGTTGGCTAAAGAAAACCGACCGAAATTGCTAATTTGCGGCTACTCAGCTTATTCGCGAATTATCAACTTTGAGAAGTTTAGAGCGATCGCCGACGAAATCGGAGCTTACCTGCTCGCCGACATCGCCCACATCGCGGGGTTAGTCGCCACAGGCCACCACCCCAGCCCGCTTCAGCACTGTCATGCAGTCACCACCACCACTCACAAAACTCTGCGCGGCCCCCGTGGCGGCTTGATTTTGACAAATGACGTGGAACTAGGCAAAAAGTTTGACAAGGCTGTGTTTCCTGGCTCTCAGGGTGGGCCTTTGGAACACGTGATTGCGGGCAAAGCAGTAGCTTTCGGTGAAGCATTAAGACCAGAATTTAAAACTTATTCTGGTCAAGTAATTGAAAATGCACGTGCTTTGGCTGCACAGTTGCAACGGCGGGGTTTAAAACTCGTTTCTGGTGGCACGGACAATCACTTAATGTTAGTGGATTTGCGATCGGCAAACATGACAGGCAAGCGAGCCGACCAATTAGTTAGCGGTGTAAATATTACTGCTAATAAAAATACTGTGCCTTTCGATCCGGCATCGCCTTTTGTCACCAGCGGTTTGAGACTCGGTTCGGCTGCGATGACGACGAGGGGAATGGGAACTCCTGAATTTACCGAGATTGGTAATATTATTGCCGATCGACTGTTAAATCCTGATGACGAAAGCGTTGCTGCCGATTGCCTGCGGCGAGTTGCGGCACTTTGCGGTCGCTTCCCACTATATCCGCACTTGTCCTTGAAAGTGCCGGCATTAGCTTAATTTTCCTGATCGGTGACGGGGAATTGGTAGTTGGAAGTGTACGGTTCATCAGTTGACAGTTGACAGTTGACAGTTGACAGCTACCTCTTCCATCGATAGAAGAGGATTGGAGCAATGAATCATTTTGTTTGATTTCCCCCTAAACGGGGAGGCTTTAAACCTAATTTTCAGGCGTAAAAGGGTAAAAGAGCCGGGAAAGATTGAGAGTTGCCGATAGTCATCTTGACAAGTGGTTTGTACCAAAAAATCGATCGCGAAAGGCGGTTTTCACTAAAGATATTTGTCGAGCGGGGCTGTTTGAGTAATGATATTTGTCGAGATCGTAAGATATCGCTCAAGTAATCCCGATCGCTAAATATCGATCGACTCTTTCATCGCGAAAGATCGATTTACTAGCTCTTAATTCTAGCCTTTGTAGGGACACGGCATTGCCGTGTCCCTGCGGGGAGCCGTTGTAGGAACACGGCAATGCCATGTCCCTGCGGGGAGCGAAAGGAGGTGTACTTCATCAATTTGCAATCTCCTGTAAGTGAAAAACCTCACAATTTGCGCTTTGGCAACTTCCACTCCGACAAATCTCCGGCTCGCAAACCCCCAGTCGCACTTAAAGATGTTTCCTTGTGATAAGCCATCTGAAATGTAGTAGACTCTGCCTGACAGTATAATTGCCCGCACTATTTAAAATTAATTTCAGATGCCGCACCAGTATCTGTACCATGTACTCGCTTTTCTGGTTTCTGCAAGCGTCGTCCTCTGGAGTACGCCAATAGTCAAAACCATTGGTCTCAAAAGCGGGCGAGTCGATCGACCAGGCGAGCGAAAAGTCCACCAGCGCCCAATGGTGCGCTTGGGAGGAGTATCCATCTTTCTAGGCACTATCCTTGCTCTCGTAATTGTCTGGCTCTGTGGAGGCTTCATCGATGCTAGCGGACAAGTTCTCAATCCCAAAGATGAATACCAAATTTGGGGAGTCACCCTCGGCGGCATCGGATTCTTCCTCATCGGTTTAGCAGACGACCTATTTTCACTCTCAGCCATCAAACGCTTGCTGATGCAAATTGGAGTATCCAGCATCGTTTGGATGGCTGGCGTACAAATCGAGTTTCTGACAGTTCCCTCCCTAGGAATGACGGATCTTGGCTGGCTGAGCTTGCCAATTACCGTGATTTGGCTCGTCGGTATGGCCAACGCCATCAACTGGATTGACGGTTTGGACGGTTTAGCTGCCGGAGTTTCAGGGATTGCAGCAGTTGTAATGCTGATTGTCAGTTTATCAATGCACCAACCGGCGGCGGCCCTAATTGCAGCGGCTTTAGCTGGCGGGGCTTTGGGTTTTCTGCGCTACAATTTCAATCCGGCTCAAATTTTTATGGGAGATGGCGGGGCTTATTTTATCGGGTTTACTCTGGCTGGAGTCGGAGTAATTGGGTTAGTTAAAACTACGGCTGTGACTTCTGTGTTGCTGCCATATTTAATCTTAGCTGTACCGATTTTAGATATGTCGGCCGTGATTCTCGATCGACTCCGCAATGGCAAATCACCGTTTATTGCTGACAAACGTCACCTCCACCACCGACTTTTAGAAGCCGGACTATCCCATAGATTTGCGGTTTTATTTATTTATTCGCTGACACTGTGGGTGGGAAGTTTAGCCCTAGCTTTTTCGGTTCCCAGCGGCGTAATTTACGCGATGGGTGCGACAAGTTTGCTGGGATACGCTAGCTGGAAAGTTTGGAGGCACGCTCGATAGTCAGTTGACTGTTAACTGTTGACTGTTGACTGTTAACTGTTGACTGTTGACTGTTAACTGTTGACTGTTGACTGTTGACTGTTAACTGTTGACTGTTGACTGTTAACTGTTGACTGTTAACTGTTAGTTGTTAGTTGTTAGTTGTTAGTTGTTAGTGACCAATAACTAATAACCAATAACTAATAACCAATAACTAATAACCAGTAAAAAATCTAAAATCTAATAATGGTTGCTGAAATTATTTGTGTTGGTACTGAATTGCTGTTAGGGGATATTCTCAATAGCAATTCTCAGTTTTTAGCCAAGGAGTTAGCCGGTTTGGGAATTCCTCACTACTATCAAACAGTGGTGGGCGACAATCCCGATCGCCTTAAACAAGTGTTAGAAATAGCTGTAGGTCGATCGCAACTACTGCTCTTCACCGGAGGCCTCGGCCCAACACCAGACGACCTTACAGTCGAAACTATCGCCGATTATTTTGGTGTTCCCCTCATCGAAAGGCCGGAAATTATCGCCGATATCGAACAAAAATTTGCTCAGCGGGGACGCACCATGAGTCCCAGTAACCGCAAACAAGCTTTGATTCCCGAAGGTGCGGACATTCTCCCAAACCGCACAGGTTCTGCACCGGGGATTATTTGGCAACCGGTTCCCAACGTCACAGTCATGACATTTCCCGGCGTACCGGCGGAAATGCAGTTGATGTGGCGAGAAATCGCCGTTTCTTACCTGCAAAATAACGGATGGTGCACCGAAACTATTTGCAGCCGCACCTTGAAATTTTGGGGAATTGCTGAGTCGGCACTCGCTGAAAAAGTAGATAGTTTTCTAAATTTAACTAATCCTACTGTGGCTCCTTACGCCAATCACGGTGAAGTCAAACTGCGAATTTCGGCCCGCGCCAAGTCGGAAGTTGCTGCTAAAAAGTTGATTGAGCCGATCGAACAACAGTTGCTCCAGATTGCTGGCCTAGACTGTTACGGTGCTGATACCGATACCCTCGCCTCGACTGTCGGTAAATTGCTGCTGTTGGGTGGCGAAACTCTTAGCGTGGCTGAATCCTGCACCGGAGGAGGGTTGGGAGCGATGCTGACTGGTGTTGCGGGTAGTTCAAGGTACTTTTTGGGTGGGATTATTTCTTATGACGATCGGGTTAAGGAAGGATTATTAGGTGTTAATCCGCAAGATTTAGCCGAATTTGGAGCAGTCAGCCACCAAGTGGCAAAACAAATGGCTGCGGGAGTGCGTGCTAGCCTCAATACCAATTGGGGATTGAGCATTACAGGTATCGCCGGGCCCGGAGGCGGTACGGATGCTAAACCTGTGGGACTGGTTTATGTCGGTTTGGCGGGCGACGGTGAGACAGAAAGTTTTGAATATCGGTTTGGCGATGCCCGAAGCCGCGATTGGATTCGGAATCTGAGTAGCTGTACGGCGCTCGATCGGCTGCGGCGTAAACTATTGGCAAAAGTGTAGAAAACATCCACTCCCTTGTCAATTGTCAATAGTCGTCCGTAAGCTTAAGATTTATTTAACACTGTGCGATCGTAGATAGTTCCGCAATTTTCCAATTACCTCTTGATTATCTGTAAAGATTCGTTATGATAATAAGGTAAGACTGATTGGCAAATATACTGACGCTCTCCCTTGCTCAAAATAACTAGCAATCGAGAAAGCAGGTTTAAGCTTTGGTTTCAAAGTAGCGCTTGCTTAGTTTCAGACATTTAGCCGTCGGTTTGGTAGTTTAGACTATAAAAAAAGGAGCTATCCGTTCAATGGAAAACATTGAAAAGGTGCTGGAACAAATTGAAGAATGGGTTCGCAAGCTGATAGAAGGACTGCTGAGTCCAGAAGCTCAACCGGAATTACAACCGATTCCTATTCCAGTGAACCAACCCAGGCATCGCCGATAGTTGGTACTTGATTTCAGGTTTGAAATTTGAGGTTTGAGGTTTGAAGTGGGTTCTAAATCCCAAGTCAAAACTCGAATGTTTTGTTACGCGGGAATTTTTAAAATTGTTAAATATCCTGGTACTTCACGGCCCTAATCTGAATCTATTGGGTCAGCGAGAACCTGGAGTTTATGGTTCTGCGACTTTAAATGATATCAACGAGTTGTTAGAACGAGAAGCGCAAGCTCTCCAGGTGACAGTCTCAATTCAGCAGTCGAATCATGAAGGGGTCTTGGTGGATGCCATTCACTCGATGTTAGGGCAGCATCAAGGCTTATTGATTAATGCTGGAGCTTATACTCACACGAGTGTGGCAATTAGAGACGCGATCGCCTCCGTGAATATTCCTGCGGTGGAAGTTCATTTGAGCAATATTTACCGCCGGGAATCTTTTCGGCATCACTCGTTTATCGCAGCGGTGGCGATCGGGCAAATCAGCGGTTTTGGCTCGGAAAGTTATCGGCTGGGACTACAAGCTCTAGTTAGTCACTTGATTAAAAATTAAAAATTCACCGATTCTTGCGATCGGATGAGGGCCGGTTTTAGATGGAGAACCAGCCCTTATGTTTTTGGGTATAATTCAAAATAATCAGAAGAATGGGGAATTGGGAATTGGTAATGGGTAATGGGTAATTGGTAATTGGTAATGGGTAATTGGTAATTCTTAGTGATTTTTCTAATAACCAATTCGCAATTCGCAATTCGCAATTCACAATTCGCAATTCGCAATTCACAATTCCCAATTATTAACAACTTGAGTTAAATAAAAATGCGGCATTCTCTGTTGAGTAAGTTTCAAGGAACCATCCTGGGGGCAGTTTTAGGAGACGCTATCGGACTGCAATATCAGATGCAACTGGTGGGTATTTCTGCCAAAACAGAAGACTTACTGCCGATTTTACAATCAACTAAATATCAACAATTGACTTTGAGTCGGGCAACATTATCGTTGCATTATCCCAACAGCAAAATCTCCAATGACAAACACTCATCCGAATGCGGGAGACTCGCGGTGGCGTGGTTCCAAAGCTTAATTCGGTATAGCGGTTTAGATTTAAAAGATTGGGGCGATACTTGGGAAGCATTTGCCAAGTCGGAAATCTACCATCCACAAAGGACTGAGTTTCAAAGCCTGCTTAATCCTTCTGAAGCTGCGCTTGCTGCGCTGCCGATAGCGATGTTTTTTCACGAGAATAAAGCTAAGCTGCAACAAAAAATCATGCTGGCGACAGAGGTTTGGCCCAAAGAAAATGGGCAAGAATATGAGACAGGAGTTTTAGCGGTAGGATTTGCGATCGCCCGATCGCTCAAACAAAGACTTGACCCCACAACAGCGATCGAACAAACAATTTTCTACTTAAAAACAGATAATGCCTTAACAGAATTGCTGCTGCAAGTACAAATATTACTAGAACAAGGAGCAGATTTAGAAACAGCCACAACTCACCTGTGTAAAAGCGCTACAGCTTTGCGAACAAAACAGGATGAGGGCGATAAAAAATCACAAACAGAGTCAATTGTCAACCCTGAAAATTTTATTCCCATTGCCCTAGCTTTCTATTGCTTCTTGAACACCCCAGAAGACTTGCGTTTGTCCGTGGTGCGTGCCGCTCGCTGTGGCATAGCCGGACAACTTACCTGCGCTTTGACGGGAGCTTTGTCTGGAGCATACAACGGCGCTGCTGCGATTCCTGTAGAATGGCGACAGCTATCTTTGGCGGTTGCATCGCGATCGCTAGCTGAGGGGCAAGAACCCTCGGTGTGGGGAACGGGCAGCGAGTTAAAACTTGTGGAGTTAGCAAATAACCTGTTTGCTGTTTGGGCTGGAGTTTACAACCCTTCAGTTGGTCTAGACTCCGCAGCGCTAGCGCGATCGGTGGCTGCACCTTATGTCATCAGACCTCGTAAAGTATAAAATTTTGGCGTTGCTGCTGCAGGAGTATGATTTGCCTCCGTCTTAAAAGTAGGGGCAATACATGAATTGCCCCTACTTTTAAGACGGAGACGAAACCAGAAATTACCAATTAACAAGTCAAAAACGAAAGCGGAAGGAAAGTGACAATTAAAGATTAAAAAGTAAAAAATTCAATCGGACGTGCTTGCACCAAAAAACCCGGTTTCTAGGAGAATATTGGGTCGGGGAACCAGGAATCTAGTGAGAAACTGGGTTTTTAGCCCTCGCGCGCCAGTTCTCTTGAAAATGGACAACGGCAGTCAGGAAACTCAACTGTTGGCGAGAGTCAGGTAAAGTAGCCTGCACAGTTAAGTATTCAGGGACATCTGTTCGGATAAACTCAATCAAGGTGCACAGTCAGAATTTTTGACTGATCTGCTGAATAACAGTGATATATCTTCGACACAAATGAATACGCTCTCCTCATTGATGCGGCAGATTGAGCAGCTAGGGGCTGCGCGCTCACTACGCCAACATATTGCTAAAGTGCAAAATGTCGGCAATCAAGCAGATCCGGCTCGCCCAGGCGGGTCTCTCCTGAGCCGTTTGTCGGCCAAGAAATTGGCTCCACCCGAGACTTTTATTGGATTTAAAACTAAGACTTCTTCTTCAAGCCTCAAAAATCAAGCTCGTTCTCCTATGTTGGTGTTCGTAGCGGTAGTTTCACTCAGCAGCACTCTGGGCCACCGTTTTTACAACCAGCCGAAACTGGATGTGGGGACGAAAGCTCCTCAGACGATTAAAGCTCCGAAGAGTGTTAGCATCCCCGATTATAAAACTACTGAAGAACAGCGGAAAGCAGCGCGGAGCGGGGCTGTAGCGATATTAATGCTCGATCGTACGGTCGATCGGCAAATCGATCGAGAATTGCAACAATTTTGGCAGCAGGGGAACGAACTGCGGCGGGCGGTTGGCCCGTTTCCGTTTGCGAGCCAGCAGGCGCTCTCAAACGCGACTCAGGTTTACTTACGGGGCACTCCTGAGTGGGAGTGGCGATCGATTTTGGCGCAAGCGGGGGACAACAGTGCAACCTCCGAGAGGTTGAGTTTAGATTCGCCCGCAAGTGCTGCGCCGACAGATAACAGGCTTCAACAGGATGCGATCGCTCAACTGCAAGCTTACAGCCGATCGGTCTCAAAATCAGACTTTAAAAACCTCACAGACAGTATTTCCGAGGCTCGGCGGCGCTATCTCAATGCTGTGGAGGCGCTTGGAAAACCCTCGGTTCCAGGGCTTCCACAGATTTATGATACTTCGCTGTTTGACTTGTCGGATGCAGCTTGGCAGCAAACTCAAATCGTTATGAGTCGGGCAGCGAAAATGATCCTGACTCAAGGTATCCCGCAGGGGTTGCCAAAAGAGATTTTGAAAGAAGCTGTAAAGCTGCAAGTGGCTGATCAAGTGCCCTTAGAGTCCCAAGTTTTGGCGGTTGAGAGTTTAACAGCGATTTTGCAGCCAAATCTGGTAAGAGATCCCGAGGAAACCAAACAGCTAGCTGAATTGGCTGCACAAAAGGTGAAACCGGTGACGATTAAAGTAGAGCAGGGCGACATAATTGTTGCAGAAGGAAAAGAAATCGCGCAGCAAGATTTCGTGTTGCTGGACTATTTTGGTTTGAGTCGGCGGGGGGTAAATTGGCTAGGGCTGGCGGGGTTTGTGTGTTTAGTCGGTGGGGCAATTGCGATCGTACTGCTGGTGGAAAGACACTACCGTTTGCGTCGGCGAGATCATTTGCTATTGCTGCTGCTGACTTTAACTGCGCCGGTGCTGGTGAGTTTGGGGCTGCCTTGGACGAGTTTGCCCGCGATCGGGATTTTAGCTGGCGGCTTCTACGGTTCGGCGGTGGGAGTGACTGTGGTGGGACTGCTGTCGGCGCTGCTGCCAATTGGCTTGAATATAGAGTTGATTCATTTGGTGGCTAGCGCGGCGGGAGGATTGCTGGGCGCTTTTATGGCGGGGCGGCTGCGATCGCGCGAGGAATTGGCTCTTTTGGGCGTGGCTGTGGGCTTGACTCAGGGAATGGTGTATTTGGTGGGGACTTTGATTGCCAGCGCGGCGGCGGGTGCGATTTGGTACGTGGTTCTCGGTACGGTGGGTGCCCAAAGTTTGGCCGGTTTGGCTTGGAGTGTTGTGGCGATCGGCATCAGCCCTTATTTGGAACACGTTTTTGACTTGATCACCCCAATCCGGCTGGCGGAACTTGCCAATCCCAACCGCCCGCTGTTGAAAAGGTTGGCTGCCGAGGCTCCGGGGACTTTTCAGCATACGCTGTTTGTGGCTAGTTTGGCGGAGGCGGCGGCCCGGGAACTCGGCTGCAATGTTGAGCTAGTCAGGGCTGGGACACTTTATCACGATATTGGAAAAATGCACGACCCGCTCGGATTTTGCGAAAATCAAATGGGCGGGGCCAACAAACATGATGAAATTAATGACCCTTGGGCGAGCGCGGAGGTGATTAAAAAGCACGTTAGCGAGGGGTTGGTGATGGCGCGGAAGCATCGATTACCTAAAGCTATTCAAGCGTTTATTCCCGAACACCAAGGTACAATGTTAATTGCCTATTTCTACCACCAAGCGCTGCAAATTGTGGCAAAAGAAGCAGAAGGTTTAAACATTATTTTAGCAGATGCCGATAATTCAAAGTTAATCATCGAAAGTCGGGAAGTGAGGGAGGAGGATTTTCGCTACGACGGGCCGACTCCGCAGTCGCGGGAAACGGGAATTCTGATGCTGGCGGATTCTTGCGAGGCTGCTTTGCGATCGCTCAAGGATGCTACTCATGAGGAAGCTTTGAATATGGTTAATCGGATTTTGAAAGCTCGCTGGCAGGATAATCAGTTGATTGATTCGGGTTTGACTCGGGAGAATATGTCTCTAATTGCGGAGATTTTTGTGCGGGTTTGGGAACAGTTCAATCATAAGCGGATTGCTTATCCTAGTGCAGTTTTTACTCCGAGGTAACAGCAGAATTTTAGTTATCATAAAATTGGGTTTAATTTCAGTTTTGAATTAGATTTTATGGCGATGTCCCGCGCAGCGCACCGTGAACATGAGGATTGCCGCTGACAATCACCACAGTTTGCTTGATTCCGTCAATCAGCCAATTTCCGTCTGTTGTTTGAATCAAGGAGTGAAAATAGTTTCCTGCTGTATCAAACCGATTCTGTGATTCGCGATTCGGGTCAAGTCTATAAATTTGATATGCAGATTTGCATTCTGCTGTATTATTGTTAATAGTTACTTCGTGATTCGTGCTAACGTGCAGCGTTCGCAAACCTGCAAGTCCTTCTATCCGCTGTTTTATGTATTCTTCTGCGGTGACTCGTCTCGGAGGTTCACTCCTGAATTCCGAATAGTCAATATCTATTTCGTCGGCTAGGTAAAATCGCACTTTCTCCCAGTCTTTGGCATCGAACGCATTTGCAAAACCGATGATAGTATCTATAACCGCAGTGCGATCGATAATCGACCCGATGTCTGACAGTTCCTACATAATAAATAAATTTTGTGAGTTGTATCGCAGAAGGAAGAAGTTCAATGTAGGGGCAAATCATTAATTTGCAGGCGGGCAAATAAAGAATTTCCCCGACAGCCCAAATCCCAAAAACCAAAAACCAAAAAAAAATAACAAAAACCAAAATT
>JANMLZ010000183.1:0-15106 GCA_031372825.1 Cyanobacteria bacterium OTE_58_metabat_593
CGAAAGCATAAGACAAAAAGTAAGCGTAATTGCAACACCAAAAGGTAGTTGTTTTGAACGTCTTTCTTGTGTCAAGACAGCGCCTTTAAGAGCGTCAAAGCTTCTTAAGAATCTCCGTACCGACCGGGCGGAGAGTGTCAAATAGTTCACTGCAAGCATCCCGATCGCGCTCGTCACGCCAGCACGTGCGATATCCGAGCCGACGATCTAACCTGATTTGATGAGCGTGGGCGATCGCGCGGTTTTCCCCAGAGCAACTCGCAGCAGTCTGGGGGTTCGAGGGAATTGATTTGTAGCCCGGATTCTGAAAAATGCTACCACCCATTAACAATTAGCAATTGCCTGCCACTGATTACCAATCTACTCGTTGCGGAGGGATTGAGCTGCTAAATAAAGTTTGCTCCATTCGCCGATGACTTGATTGGTTTTTAGCTTTAATTCAGATGCGATCGTCTCTACACTTTTCCCTGCTTTCAACGATTCTACCAACTGCTGCTGCACGGGCGTGAGGTTTTGTAAATATTGCTGCCATTGAGCGGGAGTCAAGCCCAAACTGTGTTCTTTGAGCGAAGTTTCCAGCCAGCTAGCGACTAATTCCGGTGCTTGTTTGACGGCAAAAACCCGAATCGCGTGGTAGCTGACTTTTTCTCGCAAGCGGTAAATTTGCTTAATCGGAATGTTCAAATCTTCAGCAATTGCCTCTTGGGAACGGCCTTGGAGGTAAAGTCGCAGCCACCGGGAAGCCAGCGGATCGACTTCAGCAGACAAGTAATTTTCAAATTCTTGTTGCACAATTTGCCGCTGAGTTTGTCGCTCCTCCCAAGCTTGACTTTCTCGATACTCGGACATCGCCTCTGCGTCTAGCAGACTCAGCGGTTCGTCTGTATCGTCGGGTAGAATCTGTTCCGACACCAACCGCACCCAATCTCCCGCAGGGACTTGCGTCAACCCGCCCCGCTGGGCACGCCGCAGGTAGTTGACAAAACGGTACACCAGCAGCGGCTGGTTGCGGATCGGCCGCAAACAGTATTCTTCTGTGCTTGCTAGCAGCAAAGCATTTCGCAGGCGTTTATCTGGTGTGCATTCGGCAATCCAGGCGACTTGAGAAAGGAGGTAGCGATCGGAATTAAGCATTTCCTGAATAACTTCTTGCAATACCTCCACCGCACTCCGCTGTCTGTCGCGACTCAGGGAAACCCACGCTTGGATTTTTTGTCGGAGCACCACCAAACCGCCCAGCCTCCCGATCAAGTTGCGGTAAGCTTTTTCTGGCGCTACTCCGAGATACCGAGAAAGCAAAATTCGATATAAAAAGTCGATCGCGCTGGTCGCAACGGACAATTGAGTTGGGCTAAGAGTTTCAAATCTTTCTGGCTTGTCTCCCAACAGCCAGCGGACAACACTCTCGCGAGTGCTAAAATTTTCGTCCGGGTAATCTTTTTCCAGTCGAGACTTCCAATCTTGTGCTAATCTTTCCGCCAAAGTCATGTGCTGTTGAGATATTGTCTTTCACCCCCGATTCTACGTGGTATGCTGAACTTTTGACTCTTTTTGAGATGTACGATTGTCCGATCGGATAAATTCCCTCTAAACTAAACTCCATTACGGTGCGATATGGCTAACTTTTTATTAGAACTCGGTACAGAAGAATTACCCGCCTCCTTTGTCAAAGACAGCGCCCAGCAATGGCAGCGACTCGTACCTGCAACTGTTGCCGAACAATTCTTGACAAATGACTCAATTCATGTATACGCTACTCCTCGGCGTTTGGCTGTTCTGATCAAAGGACTCCCAGTTAAGCAATTAGATAGAGAAGAAGAGGTAAAAGGGCCGCCGGCCAATTCGGCTTTTAAAGATGGTAAACCAACGAAAGCAGCGGAAGGTTTTGCGAAAAAGCAGGGCGTAGAAATCGATGCTTTGGAAATTCGCGCTACAGATAAGGGCGATTTTGTGTTTTTACTGAAAAAAATTCCGGGGCGGATGAGTGCGGATATTTTGGCTGAACTTGTGCCGCAGTGGATTAACAAGTTGGAAGGTAAGAGATTCATGCGCTGGGCTGACGGGGATTTGAAGTTTCCGCGCCCAATTCGATCGATCGTAGCACTGTTTGATGATACGGTACTGCCGATTACATTAGTCAGCGGTTCAGATACTGTCAAGAGCGATCGCATTTCCCAAGGCCACCGCGTCTTGCACACCCCCCCTACACCCCCCCTTGGTAAGGGGGGGACGGGGGGGGTCTCGATTCCGCAAGCCGAGGATTATGTCGAGTGTTTGCGGGCTGCTTGCGTTGAAGTCGATCGATCGCAGCGCAAAATTCAAATTCAAGCCCAAGTAGAAGCCGCCGCCACAAAACAAGGCGGTTACGCCAACATTACCGAAGATTTGTTAGAAGAAGTCACCGACTTAGTAGAATGGCCGAATGCAGTAGTCGGCAAATTTGACGAGGAATTTTTGATATTGCCGCCGGAAGTAATCACCACAATTATTGTCACCAACCAGCGGTATTTTCCCATCCTCAAAAACCCAGATTTCCCAGAACTGTTGCCATATTTCATTACAATTTCTAACGGCGATCCAGCGAAATCAGCGATCATCGCCGCCGGAAACGAGCGAGTCGTGCGCGCCAGATTGGCAGACGGTCAGTTTTTCTACAAAGCAGACTTGGCAAAGCCTCTAGAGGATTATTTGCCCAAATTGGAAACAGTCACTTTCCAGGAAGATTTGGGGACTGTGCGCGCCAAGGTCGATCGGCTGTGCAAGATTGCCAGTCTCATCGTCAATCAACTGCAAATCACAGCCGAAGAACAAGCTTACATAGAAAGAGCAGCCTTACTTTGCAAAGCCGATCTCGTAACCCAAATGGTTTACGAACTACCCGAAATGCAAGGAATCATGGGGCAGAAATACGCCTTAGCCAGCGGCGAATCAGAAGCAGTAGCCACAGCGATTTTTGAACATTATTTGCCTAAAGGTGCGGGCGACAATTTGCCCCAAACTCTCACAGGTCAAATTGTTGGAATCGCTGACAAATTAGATACTTTAGTCAGCATCTTCGGCTTGGGAATGCTGCCGACTGGTTCCTCCGATCCCTTCGCTTTGCGCCGCGCAGCCAATGCGATAATTAACATTATTTGGGCGGCTCAGTTACCAGTCAATTTGCACCAATTACTCGCAGAAGTTGTTGCCGAATTTACAGCAATTCGCCCGGAAACAAGCGCCGAATTGCTATCACAATTGTATGAGTTTTTTCTGCAAAGAATTCGGACTTTGCTGCAAGAAGAAAAGAATATAGATTACGATTTGGTGAATGCAGTTTTGGGGGAAAACGACCCAGAATATACGGAACGAGCCTTGCGAGATTTGTTAGACGCGCTGGAAAGAGCAATTTTCTTGCAACAAATTCGCAATGACAATACATTGGATCTGATTTATGAAACAGTCAACCGTTCAACTCGTTTGGCGGCTCAAGGAGATTTGAACAAAGTTGAATTAGAACCAAAAAATGCGGTGAAACCAGAGTTATTTCAAAAGTCGTCCGAACAAGCTTTCTACGATGCAGTTGTGCAGTTAGTTCCGCAAACTCAGTTATCGAAGCAAACCCGCAATTATCAGCTATTGGTAGATAGTTTGACTGAAATTGCTCCGACTGTCGGCAATTTTTTCGACGGCCCAGATAGCGTTTTGGTGATGGATGCTGATGCGGAAATTAAGCGCAATCGGTTGAATTTATTGGGGTTGTTGCGGAATCACGCGCGGGTGTTGGCTGACTTTGGGGCGATCGTGAAAAGTTAGCATCTGTAGGGTGCGTCGCCACCAAAAATCCTAAAAAAGACCAACAATCTCGCAGCGACGCACCTTAACGAAGAACTTGAAAGACGCATTCCTTAAAATCCTCGATATCTTATATGGTGCGTCGCTGCTAAATATTCGATTTGTTTGACAGATGATCGAGGGCGACGCACCCTACGGTACTTTGGGGCGATCGTCAATCGATTTTAGATTTTAGATTTTGGATTTTGGATTGCCGCCAAAGGTTTTGATGTAATATCAAAATCGTTTCCGGTAGCATCGGAATTGTTCAAACAGTCAACAGTCAACCGTCAACCGTCAACCGTCAACATCATTCCGGTGTAACCGGAATTGATATAAATTCGCTCCATCACACACATAACATATGCCGATCGCTCACATAATTGGATTAGGAAAATCAGGGATTGCGGCCGCCAGACTGCTAAAACGCGAAGGATGGGAAGTAACATTGAGCGATCGCTCATCTTCCCCAAATTTGCTCGAACAGCAACAGGAACTGATTAGCGAAGGAATTGCAGTTGAATTAGGTAAATCTTTTGAACCAGTCGAATCTGTACAATTAATAGTAGTAAGTCCGGGCGTTCCCTGGGACAGTCCAGCATTACTAAAAGCCAGAGACTTAGGCATTGAAACAATCGGAGAAATGGCACTCGCGTGGCGCTATCTCAAATCTCCTTGGGTGGGAATTACCGGCACTAACGGCAAAACTACAACTACTGCTTTAATTGCAGCGATTTTTGCAGAAGCTGGAATGTATGCCCCTGCTTGCGGCAATATTGGCTATGCTGCGTGCGAATTAGCTTTAGCCGAAAAACCGCCGGACTGGGTAATCGCCGAAATCAGCAGCTATCAGATAGAATCATCGCCGTCTGTAGCGCCGCGAATCGGAGTCTTGACGACTTTGACGCCGGATCATCTCAGCCGTCATAAAACCTTAGAAAATTACTACAACATTAAAGCGCATTTGCTGAAAAAGTCTGAATTGCAAATAATCAACGGCGACGATCCTGGTTTGCGACAGCAAGGACTTGACTTTTGGCCTGGTGCGTGTTGGACGAGTGTGAAAGGTGAAAAAGAAGTGTTGGGAAATGTAGCTTTTGGAGCGTACATCGAAGACGGTTGGGTAATCGCTCAAAACCAGAAAATTCTGCCTGCTGAGTCTCTGCGGATGGTGGGAGAACACAATTTGCAAAATTTGTTAATGGCGGTGGCGGCGGCTAATTTGGCGGGGATAGATAAAAGCGCGATCGCCCAAGCCATTGCCAAATTCCCCGGAGTTTCGCACCGCCTCGAATACATCCGCACCTGGGAAGGCATAGATTTCATCAATGACAGCAAAGCCACTAATTATGACGCCGCCCAAGTCGGGTTGGCTTCTGTGAGTGCGCCGGCGATTTTAATTGCGGGTGGTGACGCTAAAGAAGGGGACGATCGCGCTTGGATTGATACAATTAAGGCTAAAGCTGCTGCTGTGCTGTTAATTGGGGATGCAGCGAGTCTTTTTGGCGATCGGCTAAAACAAGCAAATTACAACGCTTGGGAAATTGTCGAAACAATGGAAAGAGCAATTCCGAGGGCGGCAGAATTAGGCAAACAAAACAACGCTAAAGTAGTGCTGCTTTCCCCAGCTTGTGCTAGTTTCGATCAATACCAAAACTTTGAGGAAAGAGGCGATCGCTTCCGGCAATTATGCCTCGAAACCCTGATTTAAAAAACACCAATCCTGTAGGGGCGGGCGATGCCCTGAGCGTAGCCGTTCGCTTCGATTTAAAGGGTTCACCAACAATTTAGGCCTAAAACCAATAATCTAGTAAACCCGCCCCCACCCAACTGTCAATCACAATCTACTGTCTTCCAAACAGTCTTAATTCTATCCTGCTGCTCCCACTCCAACTCGCTAAAAATTATCATGATTTCCTCATGAGTGAAATCAATAATCAGTGCAGCCAATTGAGCCACACTTTCAGCTTCCAGCATGGCTATTTTCAACTTAGTCATTGCTTCTTTATCCATTGACACTAAAGTTTGAATATTGACCTCCATTTTATTTTAATTATGACTGCAAATGTCTTTGAGTTGTGTATTAATACTGGCAATTTGAGCCGCACTTATTTTAGCAAAATTGCGCGAAGATATTCTAAACTCTTTGTGACAAACCTCAGAGTGCAATTTTTCATCAATCTCCAGAATCTCCCCTTCCGAGGTTAAAAGTTTCTGCAACAAAATTGTAATTTCCTGTTCCAGTTGGCGATTTCCTTGCTGAAAAAAATCTTGAGAATTAGAACGGAACAAACCGCTATCGATTTGCTGAATTTGGCTGCGTGTCAGCGATTGAGCCGAGACAGCAGCCGGAAATGCCAAAGATGCTGCTAGCGACAAGCTAGGAATTATCTGTTTGAGAATGCTGTTCATGACTTTCGCTCGGATTTTTTACCTCAGTGGGTTTTTCGTCTTCTGAGTCACTTGCTAACTCATCTTCTTGTGCAATTTTTTCTTGCCACTCGACAAGTTGCTGAAAAAGTTGCTGGTTAATTTCAAATAGGGGTTTGTTTGTTTCCGACATATTGACTCCTGAAGGTTATTACATTAATTACAGGCAAAATAACTGGTTCCTAGGCTCTGCCTGGGAACCGATGTCCAGAGGCTCTGCCTCGCTTTTTAAGTAGTAGAATTGGAGGCAGAGCCTCCGGATCTGCGTTTCCAGGCAGAGCCTGGGAACGAGTATAAAAGCTACGTTTAAACCTTCAGCAGCGACATGATGATGCCTGTAAAGGAACCGCCAAGCAAAGCTAAAGTCGCTAAGGTACTAATGCCAAAGCCCACGGCTCTTTTTTCGGCAGCTTGATAGTAACCCCAAGCAAACAAAATGCGTCCAATTATCCAAACTGCACCGATTGCAGAGGCCCAAATGGGGCTGATAAATTGCGCGAACAGCCACAGCGAGGGCAAAAATAAAATCATTTGCTCTAAGGTGTTTTGCTGCACTCGCAATACTCGCTCAAAGTCGGGGTTTCCTGTTACCTGCGGGGGAGAAACTTTGTATTTGAATCTAGCTCTACCAACGTTTATGGTAACGATAAAATAGAGTAGTAATGCTGAGGCGGTAACTAGGCTGGGCCAAAGTGTGGCGTTGGTTTCTGCGAGCATGATTCGGGGATGATTCGGGTTGAGTAGATACTATTATAAGGCAAAGGAAGTTCGGCAACGGATTATGTAACGGATTTAACGGATGTAACGGAGGTTATGAAGAGGGAAGTATTTAAACAATGCCCTGTTTGGCCGATGCCCAATCAATGCAGCAATTCCTCTAATTTTTGCTGGTTCCACAGATACTGATAAAGCCCTGCTTGCCCTACTAATTCTTTGTGGGTTCCCACTTGCACAATTTGTCCTTTCTCCATCACAAAAATGCGATCGGCACTAGCAGCAGCCGACATTTGATGCGAGATGAAAATTACTGTTTTGCGATCGGTTCCGGTTGCCAAGTTGTGCAAGATATCGCTAGCAGTTTGGTTGTCAACGCTGGAAAGAGCGTCGTCCAAAATTAGCACGGGAGCGTCTACTAACAAAGCCCTAGCTAAAGCCGTCCGCTGCCGCTGTCCACCGGATAAAGTAATGCCGCGCTCGCCGACAACTGTTTTGTACTCTTGTGGAAAATTTAGAATTTCGGGGTGGATTTGCGCTTGTTTTGCTGCTGCTTCAATCTCGGGCTGTTCTGCTAAAGGATTCCCGTAGCGGATGTTATTTTTGATGCTAGTACCGAACAGAAAGCTTTCTTGGGGCACGTAGGCGATCGCCCCACGCAACTCCGTCAATTTTACCTCGGTAATATCCTGTTCGTCTACAAATAACTGACCTGGATCGATATTTAGCAAGCGCGGCAGGGCATTAGCTAAGGTTGATTTTCCCGAGCCGATCGCGCCGACAATTGCCACAGTCTCTCCCGGCTTTATGGTAAAATTAACATCTTTGAGCGCGGGTGTCTTAGCGCCTGGATAGGTATAATTTAGATGGCGGGCGACAATTTGACCGATTACTGGATTTGGCATTTCCACTGTACTGACAGCATCCTTAATTTTTGGTTCTACAGTCAGAATTGCTTCGATGCGATCGACACTCACCTCTCCCCGCTGGTAAGCAGTAATTGTGAAACCCAGCAGCGCCGTCGGAAATACCAAACGCTCGACATAAATCAGCAGCGCCACAAAATCGCCGATGCTAATTTCGCCCTTAGCAATTGCGCCGCCACCTGCAGAAAGCAGTACCAATAAACTGATGCTTGCCAAACCGCCCAGTAGCGGAAAAATAAAGTTTCTAGTTTGTGCTAATTCTAAATTAGCATCCAGCAATTTTTGGTTGCAATCAGCAAAAGCTCGACGTTCGTTCTCTTCTTGAGCATATATTTTAATTACGGAGATCCCGCTCATATCTTCCTGAATCAAATCGCTCATCGCCGACAATTCTTCCTGCACTGCTAACTGTTGGATGCGAAGTTTGTCGCTAAATAACTGCACCAAAACGAGCATTAAAGGATAAACTGCGATCGCCAGCAGCGTCAGGCGTACATCAATCCCCAGCATCACCGGCAAACTCAAAGCATAAGCAAAGGCTGTATTCGCCAAACTCAGCACTGCAAAACCCACCAAGCGGCGAATATTGTCCAAATCGGAAGTGGCGCGGTTAATTAAATCTCCGACTGTATTGACCGCAAAATAAGACGGTTCTAATGTTAATAAATGATTAAATATTTGCTGTTTGAGGTCAAATTCTACTTGACGCCCCACGCCAAACAGCAGAATCCGCGACACCATCCGAATTACCCACATGATTGATGCGAGGATCAGAATCAGCACTATGTAGTTAAAAACTTGGTCAAATTTAGTCGCAACTTGGAGAGTGTCAACTGCATTGCGAATCAGCAGGGGAATGTAAACGCCCACAGCATTGACAATTAATAGCGAAAACACGCCCCAAAATGTGGGTTTCCAGTGCGGGCGCATATAAGAACCGAGTTTTTGCAGTCGAGAATAACGAGCCATGTGTTACCGGGTAATTTGAGATTGATTGAGGAAAGGTACAAGGTATGAGTCAGAAGATAGAAGGCAGAAAAAAAGAATACAAGCTCTATCAGAAGGTAGATGACCGAAGGCAGAAGTTAAGCAGTTTTTGAATAAAAATTCTGCTTTGCGATCGCGCGCCATCAAAGTTGGGTTTGGGGCTGAACCAAAACCCGATCGAGCCAGATGTCACAAATCACATTATATCTGTGGAGTGCAACGCCCTCTATCCCCCAATGGTAAACGCATCTAAATTTTTCTATCGATATTGTGGTCATCGCCCCATGGCCAGTGCGAGGGTGATGCCGATCGGTGGACGTTCATCAGTTGACAGTTGACCTGTGACAGTTGACCTGTGACAGTTAACAGCTACCCATAGCCGTCGATAGAAGAGGATTGAAGCAATGAATCATTTTGTTTGATTTCCCCCTAAACGGGGAGGCTTCCGACCCAATCTTCAGGCGTGAAACAGGGAGATATCACATAAACGTGATGATATCTGGGACGGTTGTTTGTGTAATAATACGTATAATTGCTAGATTTTTTTTCATCGATTAAGCTAGGGAAACTATTGCCGAGACCGCAATTTTTATGAGTCTGAATGCACTGTTTGGGCCAAGGTTTGCCACCGGCCCCGGTTGTGAGAGTCGATCGGCAACTCGCTCATCAGAAAGGTGGGTGGAAACCCCGTCGTTTTAGGACGGCTTTATATTAAACTATAGTGTGGTCAATGACCCACCCGCGACGATGGATTCAGACAGCTCGGGCGGGCGAAGTCCAGTGCAACTGGCGGCGCAGACAAATCGGTAGACCGGGAAAAGAGGATAGGGCAATGGTAAACATCCCTGGAATCAAAACAACAAATAAGAATTCCTTTTAGGTATTCGACGCATAAAAACCGCTGGGCTAGCGGGGTTAGTGCGCGAGAGCGAACATAAGACCAGAAAACTCCTTGTGGGTGGAGGCAGTTGTGATGAAGCAGAAACTCAAATCGTGAGGTTTGGGAATCACCGTGGCTTTAGCCCGGTGAGAATGTCAACTCCTTCTTTTTGTTTGACAGGTGAATTGTTGTATCCGAATCCTCTGAATCGATGAGTTAAACAGTTGACAGTTGACAGTTGACAGTTGACAGTTGACAGCGAAGTGATAAGAACGGAGATTTAAACTCCGTTCTTATCACAATCTGCCGACCTGAGTAAGGGCTTCAAACCCCTGCTATTCGGTGACAAAAAGTCTTTTACAGGGTGCAGAATCTCGAATCGCATTTTCCATTGGGCATCTCTCCAAGGCATTTGGAAACAAAAAGTTCGATCGAGCCATAATTCTCTCGCAAGCACTAGCTAGAGACACAACTTTTTACCTTGTGCCGGGCGAGTGCATCCATGCGATTCTAGCTTCAACCAACTGCGGTCTGTCAACCCGAGGCTTTTTTCGGGGCACAAAAATTTGCTCCTGGGCGATCGGGTGCAAGTTGCTCCGAGAATTAAGGATGGAAGTGTGACTGAAATCACAGGCATTGGCTGGGTAAATTGTCGAGCATCTTTAAGTCAACACACTTAGAATCGAGATTACTACAGTGGCTTCTATAATTGTGTTTAAATGTTGTTTTGAAGCTGTGTTGTCGCGTCAGCAGAGTACCTACCGACAAATTCGCGCTTTCAGTCTGGTTGATTGCAGTATGGTCGCTGTTGGATGTTGCACCTTAATTTAGTTAGATATGTCCTATGGTTAAGTTAGGTCAATCCTCCTTTCGCCGTATTTTACTGTCGCGGATTTTGTTACTGAGCGTACCTGTTCTACTGGTGGGAGAGTATGTTACCTATCGCAAGGCACGCTCGACGCTTCTGGAAACTGCTCGTCAAAACTTGACAGAAAGTGCAGTCAGAAAAGCAGACACTATTGAACAGTGGGCGAAATCGCTCAAGTCGAATCTGATCGGCGCTTCGGAAAACTTGATGTTGCAGTCTGTAGAGCCGAAGGATTATCAAAAGTTTATCGCGCAATTAGGTCAGCGGTTGCCAGCCCAGGTTGATTGCTTGCAATTGACTAATCTACAGACAAATCAAGTGATAGCGAGCACTTGCGGACAGCAGCCGATTCAGTCGCTCCCTGCCAAGTTTTGGCCGCCAGTGCAGCAGCAGCAAACGCTACTTGACGATAAAAGCGTTTATATCAGTCTGTCGTGGCCCAATCAGCGAGAGGGCAAAGCAAACGGCAAAAAGGTGGCTGTGGGTGCTGAGGATTTTCCAGATGCGGGTAAAGAAGGCCGCGACAGCCAAGTGAGTTTGGTGTTGAGCGCTCCGGTTTACATTCGTCGGGGCAACAGCCGACAGTTGAGTTATGCTTTGAGTTTGCAGTCGGCCCTGCCGGTGCAAACGAGCGCTCCCAAGGGATCTCTCGCCGGCTATACGGTGGCGATCGACCAAGATGGGACTATTTTGGCGCACCCGAATATCAACCGCGTGGGCCGCAATATCGATGCTGAGGCAGATGCCGATCGACTAAAAAGTATTGTCAGAAGGGCGATCGCTGGCGGACAAGCTTTTCTCCACCTATTTTCATTTGAAAGAAATGGCGTAGAGTTACTAGCAGGATATGCTGCTATCCCGAGTCCTTCAACTAAACAGCAAAACAGCAAGTGGATTATTTTAGCTGTCTCTCGTTTAGATTACGCTCTGTCAGGTTTGGAAGAAATTCAGCAAGTTTTATTTAATTTAATTGTCGGTTTGATTGCTGCTAGTATCGTCGCGACTTTATATCTGTCTCGCGACTTGGCGCGTCCTTTGGAAAAACTGAGAGACTACGCGCTGAAAGTGGATACAGAAGCGCCGCAGGCAGTGCCGCAAAATTTCCAAATTAGAGAATTCAATCAACTATCAGAAGCACTCAACAGCATGGTGCAGCGCCTCAGATCCTGGGCGAGAGAATTGGAAGTCGCCACCAAAGAAGCGCAAGTTGCCAATCAGTTAAAAAGTGAATTTTTGGGCAATATTTCTCACGAATTGAGAACGCCACTCAACGGGATTATTGGTTTTATTCAAATTGTGCGGGACGGCTACTGCGATGACCGAGAAGAAGAGATGGAGTTCTTGCAGCGGGCCCACGACTCATCAATGCAATTGCTGAATATTATTAATGATATTTTGGACATTGCTAAAATAGAAGCTGGCACGTTCTCCCTAATGTTAGAAGTTGTTGATATTACCCAGGTAATTGAAGACGCGATTGATTTGCAAGCACCTCAAATTGAGGAAAAAGGTTTGAAGTTAAGCTTACCCGAACCTCACGATCCGATTATTGTTCATGCCGACCCAGAGAAGCTAAAACAAGTATTTTTGAACGTGTTGAGCAATGCCGTTAAGTTTACAGAGTCGGGCAGCATTAGTATATCTGTGCGCCTAGAATCGAGGAATAATTCTGGTAGTTTTAACGGCAGTGCCGAAAGTGCGACTGGCCAGGGCGGTCAAAGCGATTGGGTGGTGGTGACAATTAAAGATACGGGAATTGGTATCGAACCCGAGCACCAGCAGAAATTGTTTCAACCTTTTGTGATGGCTGATGGTTCTACAACTCGCAAGTTTGGCGGTAACGGTTTGGGCTTGGCTATCTCCCGAAGGATAATGGAATCTATGATCGGAAGCATTACCCTGAACAGCGCGGGTGTAAATCAAGGTACTGCGGTGATGATTTGTTTGCCTATTAATCAGCAGTCAAGTTTTTATTTTCCTAGCCAGAATTTGGTAACTGAAAATGGAAATTTTAAAAGTTATGACTGATTTTCCAAATCTAATATCTCAAATCTAAAATAGTATTAGGGGCTGTCCACCGAGTTCGAGGGATTTGCTCAAAGCGCTGAGAATGCGGATTAATTCGACGGAAGCAAAGCCGGAAGAAGTAGGACAGGGGGTATTTGTTTGCACGCAGTTGAGGAAGCGATCGCACACTTGACGCAGTGGTTCTACTGATTCTAGATGCAACACTTGGCGTTGTCTGAGGCTTGTTGGCTGGGGTGCGATCCTCTTCGTTGGCGCAGCCCCCGTAGGGGCGGGCTTTCCTACCCTTCGGGAACGCCTTCGGCGAACGGATCGCTTTGCTAACGCTAACGCACTTTCAAAGTAATTATCCTCCTCGTCCCCGCAATTGGAATTACCCCGCTGCAAAATCAGGGGAGTTTCTAGCGACATTTCATCAAAAATCAAAGTTCCCAAACTCCCAACAACTGTTAAGCGCCGTTGTTTATCGGGATTTAGCCAGCACAGGTGAATGAATGCTTGAAATCCATCGGGATAGGTAAGCGTTACCCAAACTAAATCCGCTAGTCCTTCAGAACGATTAACAGCCATCTGTGCAGAAGCAAATTGATTTTCAATTTCTGCTGCTACTACTTCTTCTTGATTTATTCCTTCTTCCTTTTTCCTTCTTCCTTCATCCGTTACATCCGTTACAGAATCCGTTGCCGAACTTCCTTCATCCGTTACATCCGTTACAGAATCCGTTGCCGAACTTCCTTCATCCGTTACATCCGTTACAGAATCCGTTGCCGAACTTCCTTCTTCCTTGGGAAATACAGTCCCGATCGCCTTTACTTGAATTGGGCTTTGTCCAAGCCAAGTATTGAAAATAGCGATATCATGAACGGCCAAGTCCCAAAGCGCATCAACGTCGTGCCGCACTGGTTCAAAATGGGTGCGCTGGGCGTAACCGTAGCGCAATTTGCCGAGTTGATGCTGTTGAATAATTGTTTTACCTCGATCGACTGCTGGATGAAACAGATAAGTATGATCGACGAATAGTTGCCGTTGGTATTTTTCGGCTAATTCGCAAAGTTCTATTGCTTCACTGAGGTTGAGGGCGAGCGGTTTTTCTACTAAGACGTGGTAGCCTTGTCCCAGGGCTGCTGCTGCGAGGGTGTAGTGTGTGGAAGCTGGAGTGGCGATCGCCACAGCATCCAGTCCCGGCAATCCTTGCACTTGAGACAAATCAGTAGCTAAAATCACCGAAGCATCGAGATTAAACTGTTTTTTGACGGCGACCAATGAATCTCGATTCGGGTCTATCACCGCTAAAACTTGGCTGTTGGGATGTTCGAGAAAGTTGCGAATTAAGTTAACTCCCCAGCGGCCCGCACCCAATACAGCTATTCCAATTTTCATTGATTATCATTTCAAGAATCGCAATCTTATCATACCATATTTTGTGATATCAAATCCTCTCTTCATCGCAACGATCTAAACGGAGGAGACGGCAGTGCCGTTTCCCTACAATTGATCCGGTAGGGAAACGGCACTGCCGTGTCCTCGCTTATCACCTGACGGCGCAGCCGGAATTGATATAACAAATCACAAATAACAAATAACAACAGTTAACAATTAACAGTCAACAGTCAACAGTCAACAGTCAACAGTCAACCAACTAATTTATTAAAAGCTGCCTGAGCTGCTGCTTGTTCGGCTGCTTTGATCGATCGACCTTTTCCTTCTGCTACCAACTCTCCCTGAATCTGAACTTCTGCGGTAAACCGATCCTCGCCGCCCTGGACTGTCCCCGTTTCTTGTACGCTATATTTCGGTAAACTTTTGTATTTGCCTTGAGTCAACTCCTGGAGAGCAGCTTTGTAGTTTTGGCGGGCCGGATCGCTGCGAATTTCCGTCGCTAGGCGTTGAAAGTGAGGATCGAGCCAAGGACGAATTAGTTCTAAGGTATTGACACTCAAATAAAGGGCGGCGAGTAAAGCTTCCAAAGCATCGGCTAGCCGTGGTTCAGCGCCTGTTTTGTCCGAGGCGGCGCTGCTGGAAACAATTAAATAGCGATCGAACCCGTAACCGTCAGCGATCTTAGCAAGAGTTCGATCGCTCACCAAGATCGATCGAATAGCAGCAAATTCCCCCACCGTACAGTCAGGATAAATCTCAAACAACAACTCCGACGCCGCCAGCCGCACCACAGCATCGCCGACAAACTCTAGTTGCTCGTAATTTGCCTTAGCAGACGCACTCGCATGAGTCAAAGCTAAATCGACGAGATGCCATTTGATCGAAGCATCCTTCCGCAGTCCCAATTTTTCTATTAATATTTCAAGTTGCTTTTGGCGACCCGGATAAATCTGATTCATAGGGAATTGGTTATGGGGAATTGGTTATGGGGAATTGGTTATGGGGAATTGGTTATGGGGAATTGGTTATGGGGAATTGGTTATGGGGAATTGGTTATGGGGAATTGGTTATGGTGAATTGGTT
>JANMLZ010000221.1:0-2359 GCA_031372825.1 Cyanobacteria bacterium OTE_58_metabat_593
GGTAAATGGGCCAGATACCGTTTGACAATTTTGGGGAAGTTAGAAAATAGCATTTCAGTTGATTATTCATAATTTATCACTCTGAAATTATACATTGCTCGGCCAATTTTAGCAATTTTCTCCTATCATTCAACACTTCTGATACCAGATAACAGCATGAGTATCAGCTACAGCACCCAGCATTAGAAATCCTCCCTTGAGAAATTCGCCCATTCTTCCCTGCGAGCTTCATCTATATCAGCGGCAGAGGGTGCAATTCCCAAGTCAGCACACAAACCCCACAATGATTTGCGGGGAGTCGGCATCACAACTAATTCTCGTTCTATTTCAGGAACTATCCACTTAATCAACCGTAACTTTTCGGCTATAGACAACTGCTTAACAAGATTTAAAACAGCCTCAAAAGTCATGTTTTTTATGCTTCTATTTTTGATTGATATAATTGTAGCATTTTGGCCGCCCAGGACAGCATCACCAGGTTTTGGTTGAGAAGATTCGTTTACCACCGTTGCCGGAAAAATTAAACTTGTACCGAAATTACCCAAATGTGCTATATTCAACTCCGTAAACCCTGAACAGCACTTTCAGGTAATGCAAATTTATCAACGAGTCAACTAAATGCCCCCTACTTTCAAGAAATTAGCTGCGATCGCCATTTTTTTTGTAGCCTTAAAAGTTTTAGTTGATTCCCCGTATTTCAAAGACGTAAAAAGCTCGATCGCCCACCGCAACGAAGCAAGTGCCACATTAGACACCCCAAGCCTGCGCCAAACAGCCACAAACAAGCCCCCAGCAGCAGCTCAGACACCAGCCGATCGCAACTTTGATGTAGTTGTATACGGCGATGAAGTACCAGGGATATGTGCAGCTATCTGGGCAAAAAAGACCCTAGGTGCAAACGGAAAAGTAGCGGTAGTGCGATCGAACCATGAAACCGCAATGTTAGGTGGCGTACTCACTCGCGGCGGTTTAGGTTACGTCGATTTAGATAAAATCCCCGATTGGTATCGCCAACCCTACGCCCAATGCTTCCGGGAATTCCTCGACAAAGCCAACGTGCCCGAATCTTGCTTAGAACCAAAAACGGCAGATAAAGCACTCAAAGATATGCTTTCAGAAGCCGATGTCAAAGTTATTTCTAACTCAACTCTCACTCCCCACGTAGTCGATCAAAAAATCGAATATGCCGAAGTAAAAGGCAGTGGTGAAAGAATCAAAGCCAACTCTTTCATTGATGTAACTCAAGATGCCGAACTCGCAGTCAAAGCCGGGTTATCTTATTATACAGGATATGAATCGCAAAATATTAAATCCAAAAATGAAACCTTAGCGATATCGATAGTTCCGACAATTACGGGCTTAACGATGTCCGACCTCCGAAAAATGGAAGATGACATTCTTTACAACACGCCTTTAGTAGAAAAAATCAAAACAAGCATTACCAAATCAAACGATCCAGCAAGTACCGAATTCTGGATGAGGAATTTCTTAAGTACAATTTATCAAGCCTACAGAGATGGTTACAATATCAGAAGCACCGCCCTAGGAGGCGCGTATCATGTAGATAGAAATCTGCCCTTTACTCAAGATAAAGGCTTCTTTTTTGACAAAGCCAATATTTGCGTTTATAAAGATAATTCCATGTCGTGGAACGGCTTTTTGTTTAAATATCAAGTTGACCAACTAATGAAGATGGAAGCTAACGACAGAAAGCCGACACCTGAGATGGTGAAAGAAATGTCATTTCTGCAAGAGTGGCTGCAAAAGAAATCTGGTAAAGATGTCAGAGTATTTGTCCCAGACGAGGTTTATATCCGGCAAACTCTGAATGTTCGCGATGTAGTAGATCCGCTGACGGGCCAGGAAATTATCAAAGGAGGAACAGAGGCCGAAAAGTCGATCGGCAGTTTTTCCTACGATTTCGACTTACGGGGCGGAGTCAAGGATTTGTCATCGAGAATTCCTGGATTGCCCGTGTATAATTTTGGGATAGAGAGCGCTTTGGCTAGTAAAGTGAATAATTTAGCAATTGTCGGGCGATCGTCTGGATATGTCGGTATGGCGGTATCAGTTGGACGAATTGCGACAGTGAATATTTATCAAGGACAAGGTGTGGGCGTAGCGGCCGGTTTGGCTAGCAAGTTGGGCGTACCGTTGAATACAATTACTTCGAGTAAAACGAGAGCAACTTTGGAGACTTTGACGGGGAAAACTACTTATTTGTCGGGGAGAGATACGAGTTATGGGGTGGATTATAAGGAAGTGAAATAGATATTAAGAGGATTTTACCGCAGAGAGCGCAGAGAACGCAGAGAGAGGAGGGATGAGAGGGTTTGTTAGGAGAGGATGAGGCGGCGGA
>JANMLZ010000049.1:0-42143 GCA_031372825.1 Cyanobacteria bacterium OTE_58_metabat_593
GACCAAGCTGGAAGCAGAATTAAGGCAGATATTGTCAAGCGAGAAGCTGCGAGTACCAGGCTGAAACCGAGACCGCTACTGTTGGCTGAACTGTTCGCCAGTCTAATTAGGATTGAGGATGTTGAGATGGCTAAAATGCCGATAATTAAGATTGGGGCGATCGACCAATTTGGTATTTGTTTGGGAAGATTCATATCAATTCTGGAACAGGCAAGATGCCTGTTCCACAAGAATTAGAAGATTCATATCAATTCTGGAACAGGCAAGATGCCTGTTCCACGAGAAATATGGTCCAGATCTAATGTCCTTGAGTGCGGCGAATTTCAGTAATTTGATCTGCCACATCCAAAATTCCTTGCGGCATTGATGGGCCAGTAAAAATTAAATCCAAATGATGCGGCTTACTATCAATTAATGTCAGCACTTCTGCTTCAGGAATTAAACCCAAATTAACCGCCAAACTCAACTCATCGAGAATGACTAGGGCATAACGGCCTTCGCGGACAACTTCTTGAACGTATTGCCACAATTGCGCGATCGCACCTAATTCTAACTCATCTAAATCAGCATTATCAATACAGCGTGGCAAATCGCAGCGCACCCAATCTAAATTCTGCCCCAGGCGCATCGGATGCTGGTGTCCTTGATTAATTCCCCCTTTGAGGAACTGCACCGCCAGTACCGCAGTCCCCTGCCCTGCAATTCGTAGCGCCTGAGCCATCACAGTTGTAAAAAAGCAGCGGTGCGGGCCTGTAAAGACTTGCACCAGCCCTTCAACAGTGTAGGGCAAGCTGTGGGTCAAATTGAGGTTAGGGGTTTTTAACTGGGCAACCATAGGGCAATAATCTAATCAACAACTAAGTCTTGAGGGCTGCTTCGACTTTGAGATAGAAGAAGCCTGCTTGACAATATATAGTGTACCTGACCGATCGCAAATCGGATCGAACGCTAGATGTACCAGTTATCAGAAGCTAGTGATAGTGGCGATCGCAGCCATTTTGCCCGATTTATCTCAATAACCGCTAAACTTTGAATGTCGCAGCGCTAGGAGCAAGACACAGTGAGATTAGTAATTCTGGGAGGGCCTGGAGCGGGTAAGGGAACTCAGGCACAACAACTGTGCAGTAATTTGAGCATTCCTTTGTTGGCTTTGGGGGATATTCTGCGGGAGGCGATTGTTTCTGAAACAGATTTGGGCAAGTTGGCGATGCCCTATGTGGAAACAGGGGAATTAGTTCCCGACGCAACGATGATTCAATTCATTCGCCGCCGATTGTTGCTGTGGGATGTCTTTAATGGCTGGGTGTTGGAGGGTTATCCGCGAACGGCTTTTCAAGCTGAGGAGTTGGATTTTTTGCTCTCAGATTTGGCACAACAGCTAGATTGGGCGATTTGGTTGAAGGTTCCGACGGAGGTATTATTGAGTCGATCGATCGAACGAGATCGATCGGACGATAGTCCAGAAATTTTGCAGCGCCGGCTCGATTTATTCTACGAGCAAACTCTCCCGATTTTAGATTATTATGAGTATCGCAAGAAGCTGTTAACTGTCAACGGCGATCGATCTCCCGAAGAAGTGCAGCAGGATATTCTGAAAGTTGTTAATAGTTAGTAGTCAGTTGGCAGTTGGCAGTAGCTGTTATTTGTTGATTATTACCAATAACGAATAACTAATAATATAAATTCCGGTTGCCTCGGAATTAATATTACCCGAGATTAGGACACGGCAGTGCCGTGTCCCTACAATTAATTCAGGTAGGGAAACGGCACTGCCGTGTCCTCTATATCATTCCGGCGCAGCCGGAATTGATATAACAAACAACCAATAAGCAATAACAAATAACAATAAATTATGTTAAAAAAACGTGCCGATGGCAGACAGCCAAATCAACTTCGTCCGATTAGTTTCGATCGCGAATTTACCAAATTTGCTAGCGGTTCAGTGCTAGCAAAAAGCGGCGATACTCAGGTACTGTGCAGCGTTACGATTAAGCCGGGAGTGCCTAGGTTTCTGGAGAATACTGGAAAAGGTTGGTTGACTGCGGAGTACCGGATGTTACCAGGATCGACGCCGCAGCGTCAAGAGCGGGAGTTTATGAAATTATCGGGGCGCACTCAAGAGATTCAGCGGTTGATTGGCCGGAGTTTGCGATCGTGCTTGGATATGGAACTATTAGGAGAGCGAACGATTCTTGTCGATGCCGATGTTTTGCAAGCGGACGCGGGGACTCGCACTACTTCTATTAATGGCGCGTTTGTGGCTGTGGCTGATGCTTTGAATAAGTTGGTGCAAAAAGGTGATTTGGTGCAGTCTCCTTTGATTCGCCAAGTGGCGGCCGTGTCTGTGGGACTTTTGGAGGGCGAACTGTTTTTAGATTTGAATTATGTTGAAGATGTGGCGGCGGAAATTGATTGTAATGTGGTGATGAATGGGGATTTGAATATCATCGAAATTCAGGGAACTGCGGAGGAGGGAAGTTTTAGTCGGAGTCAGTTAAATCAAGTTTTGGATTTGGCAGAAACTGGGATTGAGGAATTGTTGGAGGCTCAGCGGCAGGCTTTGGGTGAGTAGGTAAATCTAATTCCTGATATATTTAGTCGCGATTTTCCTGTAAATTTGCTTTTAGTTTTTGTACCTCTGTTAATAGTGGTAGCTTGAGATCGAGACAAATGTTTTCAGCGCGATCGCAGTAATCTTGGATAGTTTTTAAAGATACTGTATTGATGAGCAAACTTGTTTTTGCTAACGCCAATAATGCCTTAGCCTCATAAGCACGGCTACCAATTTTTTGAAATATAGTAAAGCTTTTGAGAAAATTATCTAAAGATGAGTCATTCCTTTCTAATTTCCGATAAGTCATTCCTAATTGATATAAAGCCCACCCTTGATCGAATTTAGCACCAATTTCTTTGGCTCTGTTAAACCGTTTCTCAAAATACTCAAGACTTTCTTGTAAATGTTCAAAAAACCGGTGACTGATGCCAAAAGAAATAAATGAATCTGTACCGCACTTTTCTCCAATATTTACCTCTAATCGTAAAGCTTCTATCGCAAATTCTTTGGCGGTTTCAGATTCACCCTTGTTAAAATATATATTAGCTAAATAGGCTTGAACTTCTTTAACTTGTCTTATCCCTTTACATAAATTAGGAAGAGATGAATATTCTTTAATATATTCAAGTGCTGATTGATAGTCACCTAAAACATTATATGAAAAAGCTAATTCCTTAAGGCTATCTCCTTCCTTTTCAATATAGCCAATTTGACGTGCTATTTTTAAAGCTTGCTTGTAGGTGGCTATACCTAGATAGTAATCTCCTAAATAATATTGGTTAGTTCCTTGAGAAATCAAAGCTTTACATTCTATTTTTGTAGCTGTGATTGCTCTAGCGATGACTAAGCTTTGTTTTAAATAGTCTAAAGATATTTGGTAGTCTCCTGTCTCTATGTAAAGATCTCCTATCTCGCATAATGCTGCTGCTTCACCTTTGTGATATCTAATTTGACTAGCTGTAGACAAGCTGACAGATAGATATTCAAGAGCCACTTGATATTGACCTAAATAAATACAGGCTACTCCTAGGTATTGAAAAATATCTGCATGAACTTCCAGAGAGGCAACTAATTGTTTACCATCTCTCCATTCATGCGGGATTAGTTTGCTATATAAATCTTTCAAAACTGGAAAGTAAAATCCTAGACGCAGGAAATCATAGACTCCCAAAATTGCTTCTGCGGCTTCATCCCAATCTTCAGCACAACAGGCGTGATAGTGCGCTCTTAAAAGTGGTTTAATATCCTGAATTTCTTGCCATTCAGCTTCAGTTTTGAGGGGGATACTGAGGAAATAGCGATAGGCTTGGCGGTTAGCAAGTTGAGATTCCGAACTCGCAAATTTTGGATTGGGATGTAGGATGCGATAAGCTTTTTCTTGAATTAACGGGTGCATTTGATAAGATTCCTGGTGATCGCCATAGTCCAATAATTGCCTGCGTCTAAGTCCTTGAATAATACTTTCTTCTAACTCATACTCGCTGACTTCTGGCATCTGGGCTGCTATTCCGGCTGTATCTAGTGGATATTCGGCAGTTTGATAGACAGAAATCCGACTCAGGCAAGTGATTTCTAAGTTGCTGAGACGAATAAAAACTTCATCAATCAGCCCATCAAGGGTATTAATCAATAGCCAGTCACAATCGCCTAAGAATTTACCTACTTTTCCTTTAAATTTGGGTTCATCCCGAATCACACCTGAAACTACTTCTAAAGCTTTGGGATGTCCTTGATAGCGTTCCGCCAAAAGTACCAATTCTGCGGAAGTAGCTATCAAATTAAAACATTGCTGATGAGATTCCAGCAAATTAACGGCATCCTCGTTTTCTAGTCCTTTGAGAGGCAGTTCTCTAACTCCAATGGCTGACAATTCTGCCAAACTTTCCCGACTGGTGAAAATTATTTTGCTTTGATGTTCTGTTTCGACAAGCTGATTAAATAACCACTGATATTCAAAGCAGTCATCGGCAAAATACCCCGTTTTTCGAGCTTGACCAGTTTGCAAGACAGTTTCGACATTATCCAGTACCACAAGACAAGGTTTTTCCTTCAGCAATCTCACCAACATTTCTGTCTTTTGGCGATAGTCATTTTGAGTAGTAGCAGCAGAAATTTCGCCATTGGAAAGAGCGAGCAATAGGGAATCAATAATGCTATCAAATCGAGGTGCTTTGCCAGTGGGCGATCGCAATGTTTCCCAAGCAGCAACGGTAAAAGGGGCATTTTCCGCTTGTAGCTGGCGGATGAACTGACTGGCGAGAGTAGTTTTGCCAATTCCAGCTAAGCCTACGAGACAAACGGCGGTGATGGTAATGGCCCTAGTTTCTGGATCTAGAATCTGGGATTTGAGGGTGTCGATTTCGCGTGATCGGCCTACCCAATTCTTGACTGGCGCGATTTTTTCAGGGAGTGCAAAGCTTTTACTCTGTTCATGTCCTATCACTTTTGTATCTGGCTCAGGTGAAATAGGGGAGATGGTAACTAGAATTTGCTCTGTTTCCTCAGCGTTGTTACCTTCAGCAACTTCTTTCCAGTTAACACCTACAGCCTGACAAATTGCAATAAAGGCATAACGATCAATCCACTTCCCCTTCAAAAACCTCTTCAACGTTGAGATTGAGGTAAAAGCAGCTTGCCGCCACTTTTCTTGAGTCCAGCGCTTCTTGCCTCTAGTTTCTTCAACGATTTTTAGCCCCTGTTCTGATGCCCTCAGCGTCTCAGCCATACTTCACTATTACCCCAAAGGTACTCCGAGCCAATTTTAGCTCAGTTTGGTTCAGTAAGGGAAGGAGTGAGCCATTTAGTGAGCTAAAAAGATGAGCTAAACTGAGCTGCCAAGCCAACTTGTATCTGAGATATTAGAAATGTGGAAAGCAAATTGTGGAAGAACCTGGACAATAACGGAGAGCGATCGCATTCTTAGCTAAATTCATTTAGTCATAGCTAAAGAAGGAGTTGACTGTTCGCTTGAGTGAAAGCTCTATGTTAGTAATATTTACTTGATCGTCAATGTTTCCCTAGTTAATCAAAAATTCGCTAAACCCAATGTCACAACCAGGATTTTTATGTCGATTAACTTTTCTAATCGCTTTACAATTGACCATCTTATTTTTAGGTACAAAAGCACAAGCAGGAGGTGGAGACTCAGACTCAGTTGATTCAGAATCAGAAACTAGACCAAAAACAATTAATGCTACTGCCAACATTAAATGGGATAAATGGAGTCAACCTTATTGGTTAAATACCCAAGTTTGTCGGGATAAAGCTGGGGATACTGCCTGTTTCAGCTCTGATACTGCTAGAAAATTGGGCTGGAATATTCCCAATCGTAATTAACCTAATCACTCATTTCATCATTAAAGGAGTCTGACAATGAATTTCAAGAAAGTTCAAAAAATTGTTGCGATCGCCATTGCTAGTGTTTCTTTAGTAGCTACAGCACAAGCGGCTCAAGCATGGGAAACTTTTCAGGTAAATGGTGGATATGCACTCAATACCAATAACTCTTTTCGGTTAATTGACGGTAATCCTCGGATGTCTCTTTATCAACATAATATCAACGATCCTGACCAACAATTCGAGCGTTTACCAGGTAAATCGGGGACACTTTTACGTCATCGTTCTACAGGAAAGTGCTTAAATGCTTATTTACCCGCCCAAAACAAAGAAATAAATGTTTGGTCTTGCAACGCAGGCGATCCCGATCAAAACTGGGATTTACAGAGTGTTGGTAACGGAGAGTTCTTAATTAAGCGTACAGGAACTAATTTTTGTGTTGACTCTCCCACTCGTAGTAATAATGGCAGGATTCATCTAATTGGTTGCGATCCTAAGAATGCAAACCAGCGTTGGAAAAGCAGTGCTAGTAGTGTAAGCGGTAACATTGATTTACCTTTTGGTCGAGGTCAAACTTGGTATGTTTGTCAAGGCTATCAAGGTTATGTTTCACACGCCAATTCATATGGGTTAGATTTAACAGTCAGTAATCAAGATTTTGGTGCTACAGCTTGCTACCCTAGCGATGGAAAAAGTTTCAGTAAATCTGCAAACTATGATGTTCTTGCTCCAGCATCTGGTACTATTTATTATGTAAATAGTGATTTAGTTTGTCTTTCAATTGACAGTAATCGTAGTCTCTTGATTGGTCATTTTAATCGCACAGTTCCTAATGGTCAAAGAGTAGATGCAGGTCAAGTTCTAGGGAAAACCTCTAGTGCTAATTCCAATAATGGTGGTTTTTCGCATATTCATTTAGAGGCTCGAAATAGTTCTAGATGCAATGTTGGAACATCAGTTCCTTTAACTTCTCAATATGGATTTCAATTACGAGGAGTAGGTGATTTACCTAATTTGGCAGATCGTAACGATTACTTCAAACGAGCGTTAACGAAACCATAGTTGATTAGACATCTCCGAAAGTTTCCCAACCCCTTCTATCATTACTTTTTGAGGAGATCGCACTCAGCTATGTGACTCCTCAAAAGTAACTTATTGAACCGCCAGATTGGGAAAGTCTTGTGCCCACACACGGCCGTCCCGCCTGTGCGATGGTATCGGTTCAAAAAAGTGCGTAAAGCGGAGCTGTCCCGTAGGGAGTCACTCTGTAATAGTATAATTTACTCTAGCTTACTACTTGTGCTATAATTGAGTAAAAATCTTTGTAATTACCAATTGCTAAGATCATGCAAGCTGAAAAAATATCAATTTCCTTATCACAATCGCTACTACAGTTCATTGAAAGCTACAAAATTGCTAAAGGATGCAAATCGCCATCCCAAGTAATTGAATTAGCTTTGGAATTGTTGCGGAATCAAGAACTAGAATCTGCTTACCGACAAGCATCTAGTGAAGTAGACTCTGCTTGGGATTTAACAGTTGCCGATGGATTAACAGATGAAAAATAATATGGATCGAACTTCTACAGTTACAATTAGCAATACATCTTATCAAACCCTCGCAGAAATCTCTGCAATCTCGGGAAAACCAATCGGAACAGTTCTCGAACAAGCGATCGAACAATACCGCAGACAACAGTTTTTAGTAGCAGCTAACCAAGCCTATATTGCCTTACGCGATCGCCCAGAAGCTTGGCAAGAAGAACTTGAAGAGCGGGAAGCTTGGGATATCACTTTAGAGGATGGTTTAGAATGACATCCGCAAAACCATCACGCGGTGATATATGGCTGATTGACTTGAATCCAACACGAGGAAGAGAGCAAGCTGGCAAGCGTCCCTGTCTAGTGACATCTGTAGATTTATTCAATCAGGGTGCTTCGGGATTAGTTGTTGTACTACCAGTCACATCCAAAGATAAAGGAATTCCCTGGCACGTCGAAGTTAACCCCCCAGAAGGAGGAATTAGACAGCAAAGTTTTATTAAATGTGAAGATGTGCGATCGATCAGTATAGACAGATTTTTTGAACTGTGGGGTACAGTTTCTCCAGCAACATTAATGATGGTAGAAGAAAGACTGCGTATTCTTTTGAATTTATAGCTAAAAAATAACTATTTCAGCTTATTTATTACATCTTAGCAAAACTCAGTTTATTTATACCGCCAAATACAATTTTCTTAGTCCGCGAAGGCGGACATTGTTTGTGTAGACGCGGTTTCAACCGCCGGATATTCGCCCAATATTCGCCCGATTTATTACAAAACTTGCCGGGGCGCGATCGGAATTTCGATCGTAAACTCCGTACCCTCTCCAGGTGCAGAAACACAAGTCAAACTCCCACCATGAGAACTAACAACGATCGAGTGCGAAATAGATAGTCCCAAACCTGTTCCAGAACCCACAGGTTTAGTAGTAAAAAACGGGTCAAATATCTTGTGCAGCACCTCAGTGCTCATCCCAGAGCCATTGTCAGCTATTCTAACGATCGCAGTATTCCTGTCTGTCACCTCCGTGGCGATCGTAATAGTAGGATTATTTTGAGGCTGAGACGGACAATCCCTCGCCAACAACAACGCATCGATCGCATTTGTCAACACATTCATAAATACCTGATTCAACTGCGACGCATAACAAGTAATTAGCGGTAGATTGCCATACTTTTTAATCAACTCAACTCCCAAACGCCCGCCCTCTTTCCTCAGACGCGGCTGCAACAGCATCACCGTACTGTCAATGCCTTGATGGATATCCACCGACTTCATTTGCGCTTCGTCGAGTCGCGAGAAATTCCGCAAACTCAACACAATATCCCGGATTCTTTCGGCTCCAACTTTCATTGAATCCAGCAGCTTTTGCAAATCTCCAATCAAAAATTCCAGTTCAATTGTTTCTATTTCCTCTATAATTTCATCAGCAGGGTCTGGATAGTGTTGCTGATAAAGCTCAATCAATTTCAGCAAGTCTTTGACATATTCGCTAGCCGGATTGAGATTGCCGTAAATGAAACTTACAGGATTATTAATTTCGTGAGCTACACCAGCCACCATTTGCCCCAAACTAGACATTTTTTCGGTTTGAATTAATTGAGCTTGAGTGAGTTTCAGCTCGCGCAAAGTTTGTTCTAAACGCTCGTTTTTTTCATTTAACTCCTGCGTCCGCTCTTGCACTTTCTGCTCCACCGAATTGTAAAGCAGAGCATTTTCTAAAGAAATAGCAACTTGAGACGAAAGCAGCCTTAAAACTTCCAATCTATGAGAATTGAACGCCCCGACAGTTAAGTTGTTTTCTAAATAAAGAATACCGATTAGTTTGCGTTGATTGATGATTGGCGTACACAAAAGAGATTTGAGCTGGTGTTTTGCCACGTAAGGATCTGCCGTAAATCGCCCCTCAGCCGCATTGCTCAACACTAAATCCTCGCGAGTCCTTTCCACATAATTAATCACCGTCACAGGTAAATCTTGACATTCTTCTACAGGCGTAAACTGCATCACCGCTACATCTTCAGCAATTACTGATGCTTTCGCTGAAATTAACAGTTTTTCATCTCTAACCAAGATTAAAAAACCGGATTGTGCCCCCGCATTTTCGATCGATATTCTCATCAAAGAAGCTAGCAACTTGTCCAGGACAATTTCGCTGGAAATCGCCAGAGATGCTTTCATGACAGTTGCTAAATCCAACACTCTCGCATCGCTGCCAGTAGAAGTATGAATAGTTGTTGTAGTTTGATTGTTGTTGTTAAAACTTCCGTTGAGCGGTATCATTTCCCGCAACTGTGGATACTTCTGTTCTAAATCTTCAACTTTGCGGACTGCACCCCAGCGCAAGTAGCACGAGTGAGCTTCACGCAAGTGGATTTTGGCATATTGATATTTGCCTTTACTCAACCAAAACTTGGCTGCTAGTTCGTTAGCCAACGCTTCATTTTGGACAAACTCATTCTCTTGAGCGAAAGTTATAGAAAGGTCATACAATTCTACAGCTTCTGAGTCTTTCTTGGAAATTCTAGCTATTTCTGCTTGCACTAAAAGGTACTTGTGTAGAAAATTTTCGGCACAGTTATCTGACCAAATTTTCATCTGTTTTTGATTCGCTTCTAGCTTCTCCAAGTATTGCTTTTGCTTGTCTGCTGAAACATTGGGGAAAACTGCCGCTAAAACTAGAGAAAAGAAAAAATTCCACTCGGTAGCTGGTATCGCTCCGGTAATGAAAGATAATTGCTTTTCTACTTCCAAAGCTAGTTTTAGCGCTTCGTTGAAGTTCCCGTACCAGTACATTACCTGGCATTTGCGAATCTGATAAAGGCAGAGCGAGTATAAATTTTGATGAGCTTGACAGTTATGTACATATTCAGCTTCGGTGATATCTTCGCTTTCAAATACAAACTTTTCAGAAGTGAGTTGGCTCAAGTTGCGGAGGATTAACTCTACCCCTAATAATGTATCGGTTACGAGCTGATTTTTGGTTTTTTGGCTGAATTGCAAATATCTGCTCGTGTCGGCCAGAATTTGGGAGATTTCTTTACCTTGAAAAAAGTAATTGGCTATGCGATTTGACAGAAGATAACCCGCATATTCTAAATCTCCTGATTCTAAAGCTGCTTGATATCCTTCATTGCTGATCGCGTGTGCTTCTTTGATATGATTGAACCAGTAATGAAAAATACTGACTAACGACGAACAAGCTCTGCACTTCAAGCCGATATTACCCGATTTTTCGCTCAGATTTAGCGATAGGATGGCAAATTGATAAGCTGCTTTGTAGTCTCCCGATACAGCGTTTAAGAACATACCGTAGCCAGCGTAGCAGAGAGATGCTTCGGGAACTAAACCGTATGTGAGAGAAAGATTAACTCCTTTTAATACGCTGACTTTCCACAAATCGGGGTTGTTGAGGTAAGCCGATGTTAATAAGTTTGTGATTAATTTGACAGCCACTTTTTTGTCGGGGACAGTCATTTCGGGAGCGTCTATTAGGGAAGCTATTTCTCTACCTGCTAAAATATTTGTGGCTGCTGCAAATTCTTCGGATATGACTTTTTGCAGCCCGTCTAGTGGTAAGTCTATTCCGAGTAAGTTCAAAGCTTTAATTCCGGCTTTAACGGCTTCTTCGTACTTGGCGCGGAGGGTGTACTGCACGATCAGTAGATTGTATATTTCTACTTTTTCTAATGCCGATCGCGCTTTTTCCAAAGTTATATTAATAAATTCTTCAGAATGCTCGAAATAGCCGTTGAGATACTCAACATTTGCCCGCTCCATGTGCAGCGCAAAGCCTAAATCGTAGTGGGAATCCCAAATATCGGCGGTCAAACCGTCCATACCTGCGGTCAAATACTGCAAGGCTGCAACATAAGCAGTGGCATCTTTGGCTCTGCGGGCTGCGTCTAAATTTAGCGTTGCTAGTTCAATTAATTCTCGCTCGTCTCCAATTAGCGATCGAGCTACATTCAAGTGATCGACTAACTCAAAGATTCTGTCAGCCCGATACTCAGCCGGGGTATTTTCTAATATTTGTCTGCCTATTTTCAGGTGAACGGCCTTTTTTTGGGAGTCGTCGATCAGGGCGTAAGCTGCTTGCTGTACGCGATCGTGCAAAAACTTATAATTCAGAATTAACAGCGGAAACATCACGTAATCGAGTGACTTGCTTTCCAATTCGGAAGTTGGCAAGATTAGTCCAGACTGAATCGCCGGCAGTAACTGCGAAAAAGTTTCGGAGGCTTCTTTTTCATTAATTAAAGACAGAGTATTTAGATCGAATTCGTTCCCCAAACAAGCCACCAAGCGCAAAATCTGCTGAGTCGGACTTGGCAGTTTCCTCAATTTTTGCACCATCAAATCGACTACATTGTCAGTGATCGCGCACTGCTCAATTTGAGTCATATCCCAATGCCAGCCGCCCTTGCTCCCCGACTGCGGCGGGTGAAAAATTAGCAGGTTCTCCTGATATAAGGTTTGCAGAAATTGATTTACGAAGAAGGGATTGCCGTCGGTTTTGCTGACAACCAGTTCAGCTAAAGGTTTGACGGATTCGCGATCGCTGTGCAAAGTCTCGGCAATCAAATGAGTGATATTGTCAACTCCCAGCGGCAACAAAGCAATCTGATTAATGATGGCTTCTTGATTTCGCAGCGTCTCCACAGTCATCATTAAAGGATGAGTGGGACTGACTTCATTATCCCGATAAGCGCCAATTAAAAACAGATATTGCGTTGCTTCATCTGTCATCATCAATTCGATCAATTTGAGAGTCGCAGAATCAGCCCACTGCAAATCGTCGAGAAAAATTACCAGTGGATGTTCGGGCTGGCAAAATACGCGAATGAAATTTTGAAAAACTAAATTAAAGCGGTTCAGAGATTCCGTCGGCCCCAATTCAGCGACAGGAGATTGAGCTCCGACAATTAGTTCAACTTCGGGAATTACATCAATAATAATTTGCCCATTTTGACCGAAGGAAGTGCGGAGTTTTTCGCGCCAAATTGCTAATTGAACTTCGCTTTCAGTTAACAGTTGTCGCACCAATTCCGAAAAAGCGCTAACAACGGCAGAGTAGGGAATAGTCCGCTTATATTGGTCAAACTTGCCCCAAATAAAATAGCCGTGCCTGCGGGTAATTGGCTTGTCTAAAATCTTCACCATTGCCGATTTTCCAATGCCAGAATAACCAGCAATTAGCATCATTTCGCTGCGGGATTTATGCTGTCCTCTGGCGATTACTGACACGGGAGTTTCTTGTTTCGATTTAATCTCTTTTTTGATAACAGAGATTTGGGACTGTTTGATGTTGTAGGCTCGATTATTTGTTGCTGCTACTCGTTCAAATGCCGCTAAAAGAGTGTCAACTTCTCGCTGTCTGCCGTAAAGTTTTTGGGGTATTTGAAATTTGTCGGAAATATCTTGGCTGCCGAGAGCAAACTCGGAAATAACTCCAGATGTTTGCAACTGAAACAAACAGGATTCCAAATCGGCTTTCAGTCCCCAAGCACTTTGATATCGATCCTCAGCGGTTTTTGATAACAATTTCATCACAATGTCTGAAACTGCTTGAGGAATTTCTGGTGCAATTTCAGCCAAAGGGACTGACTGTTTGGCGATGTGACAGTGAACTAACTCCATTGGATCGGTAGTGGGAAAAGGGAGCTGTCCTGCCAGGATTTCATAGAAGGTGACGCCGAGGGAATAAAAGTCGGTGCGGTAATCGATTACCCGGTTCATTCTGCCCGTTTGTTCCGGGGACATATAGGCTAAAGTGCCTTCTAAAAAATTGGGATTTTTATTCGGAACGTTTTCGAGGTTTGATGCAGTTGAAATACTAAAATCTATGAGCTTAACTTTGCCTGTAGCTGGATTAAAAACTATATTAGATGGGTTGATATCTTTATGAATTACATTCTTGGCGTGAATTTCTCCCAAAGTTTCAGCAACTTTGATGGCCGTCGTCAAAAATCCTAAAGTGGTAAATTTTTGGGAAGCCATAAAGATTTTCAAAGATTCGCCGCCAAAATCTTCTAAAATCATTGCCAGACTATTTCTAACCTGCTGCAACTTGTAAACTTTAACAACTCCTTCCAGGAGGTTTAAGTTGACAGTAATCTCATATTCGCGCTTGTATCTATTCAGTTCTTCAGGAGTGGGATAGTCTTCTTTGATCAGTTTGATAATAACAGGTTGGTTGTCTTGCTCGTTGCGGCCGCGGTAAACCAGGGAAGTGCTGCTTTCATAAATGAGAGCGAGAACTGCAACGCCGGGAATTGCCATCATAAAAACTCTCGGTAAGTGGGAAACTCAGCGGCTTTAGCCCTGAGAGGGGAACGATGCGGGCAGTTTCAACACATTCGACCTGTTATAAAGGCTTTTTAGACCTGCAACACTGTTTCAGTGACTTTAAAACTGCGCCGCGCTGAGCGAAGTCGAAGCGTTTAATTGCAAGATGACAGAGCCCAAAACTAGCGTCGCATTCGCCGGTGTCATGACCGGTGGGGGACGTTCCTCGGAGGGGTCTGGTCAGAACAGCTTGTAATTTCTTACAAGCTCAGTGGCTTTATCCCTGAGTTTCTAACAGTTGGGTTCTCTCAAATTAGGTGTGCTTGTTGAAATACTCACCGGGTTCTCATCCGCAGTGATTCTTGACGCTTCACAGGGTTCTGCTACCGAAGTAGTCTTACAATCCCTCTGCGCCCATTTAGAGTCGTGGCGATTCCCCATCCCGACTTTTTCTATATTTCTAGCAGCATTTTCGTCTCTATTTTGTTCGGTGCCACAATATAGACAAAGCACTGAGCGAATAGACAAATCGATTTTACCCCACTTAAAACCACAATCTGAGCAGACCTGACTGGTGGGTTCCCATCGACTAATTACCTTAAACTCTCTGCCAAATTTCTCAGACTTGGCTTCACAAAGTGTCCTGAATTCTCTCCATCCTTGCTGGCTAATCGCTCTCGAAAGTTTCCGATTTTTAACCATTCCCGACACATTCAAATCTTCCAAAATAATTACTTGGTTTTCGTTGACTATTCTGGTTGATAGTTTGTGCAAAAAATCTTTACGGGTATCGGCAATGTGGTTGTAAAGTTTGGCAATCTTGATTCGAGTTACCTTCCTTTTCCTAGAATCTTTTGGTTGACGTGCTAACTTGCGTTGTAGTTTACGAACTTTCTGGTCTAACTTTTTATAGCTAGGACTCTCAGATGTTTCACCATTACTCATCACTGCAAAAGTTTTAATCCCTAGATCGATTCCGATACTTGGGTTTTGACGCTCAGCTTGAATTGGTTCAACCTCTACAACAAAACTTAAAAAATAGCGCTCGGCACAGTCCTTAATTACTGTGACAGAGCTAGGCTCCGAGGGGAGGTTTCTCGACCATATTGGATTAACAATTCCAATCTTTGCCAAGTAAACATTATTGCCTTTCAAGGAAAACCCTCCAATCCTAAAACGCGCCGATTGGTTATTTGTTCTTTTTTTGAACTTGGGATACCCAACTTTACGTCCTTTTCTCTTTCCTTTGCAGGAGTCGAAAAAGTTCTTAAAAGCAACATCTAAATCGGCAACCGACTGCTGCAAAGGAATGTTTGAGACTTCAGATAACCACGTGCGTTCAAGAGTTAACTTAGCCTGAGTAATTACTGTTTTCTGAAGTTCCGATGATTTAGGCTTTTTTTCAGACTGTTTACAAAGCGCAAGAGCATCATTCCAAACAACCCGAACACAACCAAACAACTGAGCTAAGCTCTGCTTTTGTTGATCGGTCGGATAGATTCTGTACTGATACCTTGCTTTCATTGTTTTCTGTTGTTTGAATTAACTTATTATACCATGTACTATTGATACAACCCTTGAAAAATTGAAGAGAATTAAAGTCGGCCACTGAAGAAGGGGCTTGAATCCCAGCTTCTTGATCAATGTTACAGGAGTTACGCGCGGGGGGCTAGAAACCGGGTTTCTTGGTTGTATAGTGGTTGACAAACCCAATATTTTTTCGTGTGAACCGGGTTTTTTTCGTAAATCCTATGTTATTCTCCATTATTACTCAAGAGCTATCTTTTGGGATGTGTGGGAAGACACGCCTTGACAGCAAAGAACTGCTGAGGTGACAAAATCGCCCTGGGGCTTTCGTCACCTCAGCAGTTACGTAAACAAAAGCACAAATCCTGTATTTGTGCAAGGATTTGCTGTAATGCTCGATCGCACGGCTGACAACAAAACAATCTCAGCTTTCTGGAAATTGCTGGAATCAAGGTCGATCGCACCATATTACGTGAAAATACGCAAGTCCTGAAGTATTAATTTCCTGCACGGATTGCGAGCAAATTGTCAAGGAAAAACAACCCACCCGTGCAAGTCTTAATTAGAGTTGATCCTCTACGCGCTTGCTAGAATAACAACCTTTGATTTCGGAGTTAAAACAACTGCCTGTAGAGTCAGCATCTTGCAAAGATTCCCAAATTTCCGGTTCTACATCGCTGTATTGGTAAACCGCCCCGCTGCTAAATTCTATTTGCAAAGTTTCCGTTTCCTCAGAGTATCCAATTGATTTAGCCATCGCGGAACTGACTGGGAGCATGGTAATGGATTCGTCGCTTGAGGAAATTTGTGTTGATTCAATACCGGCACTGAGTTCTGCTGAATCTGTATTCGCGATGAAATCAACCATTTGCAGGCCGTGCATTGCAGCTTCGGGAGCGGCAATTTCGATAAACTCTATCTCGGAATCGCGATCGATCAACAGCCCTAACTGACCGTTAGAGTGACCGACTGCTAAGACGTTGCTCAAGTCAATTTTCGATAGCTTCATAGTATTTCTGAAGTGATTGAACTCTGCTCAAAATCTCCTGCGCTTGACACTTTTTGCCGCCGGAAAATCTTGCTTCAATTAATAGTTTATTCTTGGTTGTCTAAAAAGTCAATATAATTGTCGCTCTCCATGTACGGTACGCATTCCGCACCTAATTCTGAGTAAGGTGCGGAATGCGTACTCTACATTGACCGTAAATTAAGAATTATTGCAGTAAAACAACGGTAAAGTTGTTTTAGAGCGAGTCAAATCCCACTTCTGCAAAGGGTTTGAGGATTGCAGCGATCTGTAAATCTTCAGAAAGTCATTATTTTTAAAGGATCGATCGGGTGAGAGAATCAGAAACAACCTTAAAATTTAGCAGTAATCGCTCGATCGGGCAATTCTCAACCAACACCAGGAAAAATACCTATGAAATTGGCTTATTGGATGTACGCAGGCCCAGCCCACATCGGCACCCTGCGCGTTGCGACTTCCTTCAAAAACGTCCATGCAATCATGCACGCACCGATCGGAGACGACTATTTTAACGTCATGCGATCGATGTTGGAAAGGGAACGGGACTTCACCCCAGTCACCACCAGCGTGGTTGACAGACACGTACTCGCGCGCGGTTCCCAGGAAAGGGTGGTGGACAACATCACGCGCAAAGACAGAGAAGAACACCCAGATTTAATCGTCTTGACTCCGACTTGCACCTCCAGCATTTTGCAAGAAGACTTGGAAAACTTCGTTAACCGAGCTCAATTGGACGCCAAAGGCGATGTGATGCTGGCGGATGTTAACCATTATCGGTTTAACGAACTCCAAGCTGCCGATCGCACCTTAGATCAAATCGTCCAATTTTATATCAACAAAGCCCGCAAAAAAGGCGATTTAGTAGAAGCCAAAAGCGAAAAACCATCTGTCAACATCATCGGGATGTCTACGCTGGGTTTCCACAACCATCACGACTGCACCGAGTTGAAGCGTTTGATGGCAGATTTGGGAATCGAAGTCAACGAAGTTATTCCCGAAGGTGCTTCGGTTCATAACTTAAAAAGACTGCCGCGCGCTTGGTTTAACCTGGTTCCTTATCGGGAATTGGGGATGGCAGCCGGGGAGTATTTGCAAAAAGAATTCGGCACGCCGATGGTGGATATTACGCCGATGGGTGTGGTGGAAACTGCGCGCTGCATCCGCAAGATTCAGGAAGTTTTGAACGCTCAAGGTGCGGATGTTGATTACGAAGCTTTCATCGACGAACAAACTCGGTTTGTGTCGCAAGCTGCTTGGTTCTCAAGGTCGATCGACTGCCAAAACTTAACTGGCAAAAAAGCCGTCGTATTTGGCGATAATACGCACGCTGCGGCGATGACGAAGATTTTGGCTCGCGAGATGGGAATCCACGTTGTGTGGGCAGGAACCTACTGCAAACACGATGCTGATTGGTTCCGGGAAGAGGTAAAAGGGTATTGCGATGAAGTGCTGGTGACGGAGGATCACGGGCAAATTGGGGATGCGATCGCCAAAGCTGAACCTTCGGCAATTTTCGGCACGCAGATGGAACGCCACGTGGGTAAAAGGCTTGATATTCCGTGCGGTGTGATTGCTGCGCCGATTCACGTGCAAAATTTCCCGATCGGCTACAAGCCATTTTTGGGTTATGAAGGCACGAATCAGTGCGTAGATTTGGTGTACAATTCCTTTACTTTGGGCATGGAAGATCACCTATTAGAAATCTTCGGCGGCCACGATACCAAGGAAGTAATTACTAAGGGAATTTCGGCTGATTCTGACATGGGTTGGACGAAGGATGGACAGGCGGAATTGAATAAAATTCCTGGTTTTGTGCGGGGTAAGGTGAAGCGGAACACTGAGAAGTTCGCGCGGGAACGAGGGATTGAGAAGATTAATGCTGAGGTGCTTTACGCGGCCAAGGAATCTGTCGGCGCGTAGGTGATTGCGGTGAGGGCATCTGTTGTGGATGCCCTTGCTTATTTATGAAATTTTAGATAAAATGACGCAAGATAGCAATCTACTTTGGACTGGTCATTCATTCAATAATGTTCCAATTCGCCTCACTAGAGAGCGGTGGCAGCATATTTTGAAAGAACACCCTGAAATGGAAGCTCAATACGATCGGGTTTTAGAAACTTTAGAGAACCCGGATCTAATTCAAATTGATGACGTTACAGGTGGGTTGCTTGCCCTACGCTTCTATCCCTTGATTCCCGAAAGTAGGAGATTTGTGATAGTGGTATATTTAGAAATAAGTAACTATGATGGATTTATCACAACAGCTTACCTGAGAAAACAGCCATCATCAAATAAACGAATTATATGGATAAAACAGTAAAAGTTCTCGAAGATTCCACAACTATTACAGGTTTCTACGATAAAGAAGCGGATGTTCTGTATCTCTCCTTGGGAGAACCGCGCGAGGGTGTAGCTGTGGACATTAGCGATGGAGCGATCGCCCGTTACAATGAGGATAGTGAAACTATTGTCGGCATTACTTTAATTGGATTGCGGCAGCGGGTATTGAAGGAATTGAATCACAAACTGCACGTCGCACCTCATCCCAATGGGTGGGCGGTGACAGAGGAAAATGTAGAGTCAAGTGAGAAGGTGTTTCCGACTCAGGAAGCAGCGTTGAAATATGCAGTGGGTTCTGCAAAAGTTCAATGGCTTGATGTGGTAATTTACGGTGAAAATGGAGAAGTTCAGGAAACGATCAATCCTGCGATAGATGGGCTGTTGCAGCGTAGAATCGATCGCCCCGAATCTGACGGAGAGAAGCGCGAATGTTTGGAAAGTGTTCTGTAGTAATCTGGTAGGGTGCGTCGCTGCGAGATTGGCGATTTAGTTTCGAGATTTTAGATGGCGACGCACCCGCTCGGTATCTCCGATCGATATTGCTACAATAAAATTAGTCGATCGCCCTTTTATAACAAAACAATGTCAACACCAACCGATACCCAAACAAAAATAGAGTTAACCCTCAGCCAAACAGATAAAGAAATCCTAGAAAAAGCAGCCGCAGCAAAGTCTATGAATCTAGGCGAGTATCTGCTAGAAATCGCTCTAAATGCAGCCAAACAGCCACCTCTAGAAGTAGAGCAAATTGCATTGAGCGATCGCGATTGGGAAATCTTTGCATCTGCCATCGAAAATCCACCGGAACCAAACTCCGCCCTCAAAGCAGCTATCAAAGAGCATCAGGAAAAGTACGGGAACTGGTAAATAATGAAATGGATTTTTTGTACAATAGATGATAGCCGACTAAAAAGAGAAGCTTTTGACTGCGGTATACCGGAGTTAAATGAGTACCTCAAAAAATATGCCCGACAGAATGATAAAAGAGGAATTGCTAAAACTTTTGCGGCAATTCCAGAAGATGAAACTGGAGATATAGCCGGCTATTATTCAGTCAGTACGGCTGAAATTAAACGCGAATCTTTACCTGAAAATTATCGCAGAGGATTACCTCGCTATCCTGTACCAGCAATACGTCTAGGCAAACTTGCTGTGGCTATCTCAATGCAGGGGAGAGGATTAGGAAGAGAACTGTTAATGGAGTCATTTCGCTCTTCAGTTCGCCTCTCCTCAGAGGTGGGAATATTTGCGGTGATAGTCGATAGTAAAAATCAGCAAGCTAAAGAGTTTTATTTGAAATACGGTTTAATACCTTTAGAGGATGATGAACTTTCACTGTTTATCCCGATCACCACCATCATCAAAGTGCTTGAATAAACAAGCGAGCGATCGCCCTTCTCAAACAAGCGTGAATCGCCCTCACACTTCATTTTGACTATTTTCTTGCTCAACTTCCTCAAAATTAACTTGTTCGTAAACATCAGATAGAGGAACCTCTAGCTCGAAGGAATTAAACACTAGAGCCGTATCTTCCTCGTCATACTCGCTATACGACCATCTTTTATTCTCGGTTTTAGAATACTGTTCAACCTTGATTTTTGTTTGGTCAATCAGAATGTATTCTCGAAAACTCGGAAGAGTTTTGTAAAATGTAAACTTGTCAGATCGATCGTAGTTTTTAGTAGACTTTGATAAAACTTCCACAATCACTTGAGGGTTCGTAATCATATCTGTGCGATTGTTGTGGTACTCAGGTTGCCCAAAAGTTACCATTACGTCGGGATAAGTGTAAAGTCGCACTTTTGGTACCCACAGACGCACGTCACCGATGAAGATGCGGTAATTCCGTTTTTTGAGACCAAGACTCAAAGCAATGTACAAATTGCCAGCGATTTGATTATGGTTGGTAGATCCGCCTGTCATTGGAATAATTTCTCCGTCGAGATATTCGCTTTTGTACTCTGCTGTTTCTTCCAGTGCTAAATATTCTTCTGGAGTGAAGTAGCGTTGTGCTGTTGGCTGTTCTGTTACTTGTAGAATAGCTGTCACGGTTTTTTCCCCAACTCAATTCATATCTTACGTCTAGTTTAACATTGCCAGAAAGTGCGATCGCACTTCTGGTACTACGCACGGCAATATTTGCCTAAATCGACATTGCCACTCAAATCACGTTAATAGTGCCAGTTATCGAATTGTCCCGCCGCTAATCAGTTAAGGGGAAAGCAAAATAGCATCAAGGCATTTCCTGCTTTAGACCAATTGTGAAAGCTCTACATTCGATCGCGCAAATCAATCTAATTTATCTAGATTAGACGCATCAACATATTTTAAAGGAATGACTTATGAACTTCACAGCAAGACTAACACAAACCAGCTTGCTCGGTTTAATCCTATTTGCCTGCAATCCCGCAGCAACCTTTGCTATAGGACAATCGAACACAACCACGGCGCCAACAGCGTCTCGCACCCAGTCTCCGATTGAAACAATACAAATAGCTAACGCATCCACTCCCGAAAAACTGGTGAGGGATTTTTGTGTTCGCAAGGGACAGAAAGTGGAAAACTATTTCGAGACGAGTAACTTCCGCATTTATTTGTGCTACAACAACGCTAATCAAATATATTACTACGGTGTTAAAAAGAGTAACGGTAAGACAATATCACTACCCGCTAGTCGTAAAGAGGGGACTGGTTATGTCGCAAAAAATGGCGCTTACGATTACATTGTTACAGGAGCTAGCCTCAGTGTCTATAAAAACGGCAAACGCATTCTCCAACAACGAGTGACTCGCTCCTTCTAGTCAAATCAAATCCGGTAGCATCGGAATGATTATTAGCCGAAATTAGGACACGGCAGTGCCGTGTCCCTACAATATTTTTGAGGGACACGGCACTGCCGTGTCCTCCATTTCTGCCGTGTCCTCCATTTCTGCCGTGTCCTCCATTTCTGCCGTGTCCTCCGTTTCTGCCGTGTCCTCCGTTTCTGAAAATAAAAAAACCCTCCCCAACAAGGAACAGGGAGGGTGAAAATAAAAAAGAGTTAGAAATTGAAACTTTTACATAATTAACAATAGGTCGTCACATCCTCGCCGCACTCATCAGCCAAATAACACAAAGCTCGAAAGCGAATCCCCACGACTTGTTCGTAAAGCGGGTTTAACTTGCACATCGGCGGAATGTGAAATAAAGTGCGATCGCCAACTTTCACTTCCCGCTCGAACGGACACTGGCTGGGAATAAATTTACATAAAAATCGAGCCAATTTTTGACTTTTAATTTCCGTGCTATCCAGCCACTGTTTTAGCGGATGCAATAAGTCAAAACGCGGCTTTTGACCGTAAGGTTGAGAATTTGTAGCGACATTAACTGCGGTTTCTTTTTTGCCAACCCATACCCAAATTGGCAGAGTGCGGTAGGGCACTGTATGCTCAAATACATTCATTTTGCTCTGTTCCTCTTTTATAACGAGGTGCCAAGAACTCTCTGTAGAGCTTGTGCGAGATTGTCTACAATCAGTATCTACAGCAGCTCGTTTTGCTTTACCGGATTGAACTTCTTGAATTTATGACTTTATGCGAGGAAATTAGTTCCTTGAGTTTGGAACGTACCTTTGGTTGAGTCTCCTTTTGCAGTTCTTTTATGATTCTGACGCATCTTTGTGAAATATCCTATACGTGAAAATGCGGAACTTTTGATAAAAGTGATGATAGTTACAAATATAAGCTCTGCTGCAAAAAAACCTGAAACCCAGCGCCAACTCTCACGCCCGCGATCGCCAATAAACTCAGACAATTATCAGATGACATACAAGAGTGTTAGGGTTAATCAAGGATGGCGATCGGTCTTCTGACAAATATAATGTATTACCTAAGTTTTATATCAATAACCCTCATCACCGCCCTCACAACCCATGAGCAACCCAGAAACCAAAGCTATCACCCGCGAATTACAAAGCCACGCAGCCATTCTCGGTGGCTTCGTCGCCCTCCTCTGGGCGATCGAGATTGTCGATGTATTCGTTTTCCGAGGCGCGCTGAATTCCTACGGAGTCCGCCCCCGCAGCATCGACGGACTTGAAGGCATCCTGTTCATGCCTTTTCTGCATGGTAATTTTACCCACTTAGCCAGTAATACCCTGCCTTTCTTAACATTTGGTTGGTTGATTATGCTGCGAAAAATTAGCGACTTTTTTGTCGTGAGTGCCGTCACTATGCTAGTTAGCGGCTTGGGAGTTTGGCTGACAGGCGCGCCCAATTCTGTGCACATTGGTGCCAGTGGTTTGATTTTTGGCTACTTCGGCTTTTTGCTACTGCGGGGCTTATTTGAACGTAGTTTTACTTCACTTTTGATATCTTTAATTGTTGGTTTCTTCTACGGCAGTTTAATTTGGGGAGTGTTGCCATCTCAGCCTGGAGTTTCTTGGCAAGCACATTTCTTTGGGTTTGCTGGCGGTGTATTAGCAGCTCAACTTTTGGGACGACAAAAACGGGAAATTAACTATGACTAACTGCTGACCAATAATTCTACACGGGTAGGCAAGCGCACTGTGAAAATAGAACCACAACCCAATTCACTTTCGACTTGAATATCACCACCCATCATCAGGCAAAAGTGACGGCTAATCGTCAATCCCAAGCCAGTGCCGCCGTACTTGCGCGTGGTTGAGACATCGCCTTGCATGAAAGCTTGAAATAAATGTTGCAATTGTTCGGCAGGAATTCCAATGCCTGTATCAGCTACGCGGAAAACAATCGAGTCAGAAGAGTATTCTGGTTTTTGAATTTTTGAGGTTTTATTTATGACTCTTTCAACGCTGATTTTAATAGTACCACCTTCCGTAAATTTGGCTGCATTGCTGAGTAAATTTAGCAGTATTTGCCGAGTTTTGGTAATGTCAGCATACATCGTTCCCAAGTCGCTAGCACAATCTACTTCAAACTTATTAGAATTTTTCTCCACGAGGGCTTCGACAGTCGAAACTACGTCGTCAATTAAACTAGCAGGGTTAAAAGTTTCTAAGTACAGTTCCATCCGCCCCGCCTCAATCTTAGAAATATCGAGAATGTCGCTAATTAAAGATAGCAAGTGTTTGCCGGCAGTTTGAATTTTGTGCAAGTCGGGGATAAAATCTTCGCAGCCTAAATCCTCGGCGTCTTCTTTGAGCATATCGCTGTAACCGATAATCGCGTTCAGGGGAGTCCGCAATTCGTGGCTCATATTCGCTAAAAAGGCGCTTTTGGCTTGGCTTGCAGCTTGAGCGGTTTGAGCGACTTTTTGGAATTCTTCTGCTAATTTGCGCTGGGTAATGTCTTCAGCAATGCCGACGATGCGGTAAATTTGTCCCGTTTCGCCCATGACTGGAAAAGCCCGATCGCGCACCCAGCAAACTGAACCGTCCGCTCGCACTACCCGATACTCCTCATCATAATCCCCCCGTACCTGTTTTTCAAAAGCAGTCTTGACGCGATCGCGATCGTCCGAGTGAATAGCATCCCAAAAAGCCTCCGGTTCTGACTGCAAACTCTGACAGCTCAAATTCCATATTTTCTCACAAGCAGGACTCACATAAACTATGTGCTTTTGATTGGGATCTCTAATCCAAAATACCTCATGAATATTTTCAGCCAACTGGCGAAACCGCTCCTCGCTGGCCCGCAACTGCTCTACAGCAGAGTGAAACTCTGTCACATCTTGAACCAGCGATGCCACCCCGATGATACAGCCGTCAGCATCAACCAAAGTCGTATTGTACCACTCGCAAAGAATAATTTTGCCGTCCTTTCTAATGTTCTGGTTAAGGCTGGTAACTCCTCCTTGATTAGTCAGCAAAGTTATAGATAGTTGGCTGACATACTCCTTAGCACTTTCTGGAACTATTAGATCGACTCCGTGCTGTCCCACAGCTTCCAAACGGTTGTATCCAAAAATTCTTTCCGCTGACAGATTCCAGTCGGCAACTTCAAAATTTAGATTCCATTCTATGGCCCCCAAAGGAGTTTGATGAAGGTGAAGAGCGAGTTTTTGCTGAGATTTTTTCAGAGAGCCAATCAGTTTAGTTTTATCAACAATCGCAGACTCCACCCGCTCTTCTAGAGTAGTAAATGACTCTTCCAACTGACCCGCCATCGTATTAAAGGAGCGGGCCAAGACACCCACCTCATCAGAGCGCTCTACAGACGCCATTAACCGCGCATCTAGCGCCGTCGAGTCCCATTCTCCCCGCGACAAAGCCTCCGCAGCCTTGCTGAGGCGCTGAATCGGCATCACAATCCACCTCGAAGTCAGACACCCTAGAGCCGTCGCCACCACCAAAGCACCCAAACACAGCAACACTGTGTAGCGAGTGTTTTTGTTAATTCTTTCCATAAAATCGGCTTCAGGAACCGCCACCACAATCAGCCAGTCGAGACCCCTCCCGTCAGACAGGGGCGTTACTTGTAGAAATTGGCGTTCCCCGTCGATCGTAAAATCTAACTGGTAAGTGCTGTCAATTTTGCCCAAATCCCCGAAGCGTTCTGTCAAATAGCGAGCTGTCGATCGAATTAAAGCACTTTTGCTGCTCGTCGCCGCCAGCCGTTTTTGTGCGCCGTTACTCACAATAAATGACGGTTCTGGAGTAGAATTTGCCACCAATTCTCCCGACCTTTCTACAATAAAAGTCTCTCCAGACTTCCCAATTTTGAGACTGTCCAAAAATTGATTTATTTGGGAAAGCAGCAAGTCACAAGCTACTACTCCAATTAGTTTATTGCGACCGTCATAAACTGGTTGAGCTGCGGTAATTGCCAGTTTTGGTACATCAAAATAAGTATAAATTTTGCTCCATACTGGTTTTTTTGCAAGCACGGCTGCTGTGTACCAGGGGCGGATGCGGGGGTCGAAGTTGGGAGTGATTTTTAATACTTTGGTTGGTTCTCCCGAATCGGACGGCCAGTAGCTGTAAAATTTATATCCAGTAGATTTATTAGAAATCCGAGCTTGCAACTTGCCGTCATCGAGGCGTTCAACTCCTATAAAACTTTTTTGTTCGGAGCCGAATTGAATGTAGCTAATTTTATCAAAGGTTTTGATTTGTTTGGAGAAGTATTTGCCCAAAGTAACTTCATCCTGAACGTTCAAAATGCCGAGACGGATGGCATCTACATTTAGCTGATTGACTTGGTGTGGCGTTTCGATATAACTGTGAATGTGTTGCTGGATGCGCGATGTGACTTCGGCCCGCAGTTGCGCGGCAACATCGTTGACAGCCCGTTGTCCGTTCCGCAGCGACAGCCACCCTGTCAGCCCTACAGCAGCGAAAGTCTGGAGGGCAAAAGGCACGACAAGGATGATGCGAATCGGCACTTTGCCCGACATTTTTAAAATCTGGTCGGTCAGATATTTGATTGGCATAATGAAGCAGAAATATTACGAACCCACAACATTTCAGTAGATTACAACCTGATGAGCGCAGATTTTGAAGTTGAGATGGTTTTAGTAGGCGAAGTGCTGTTAATAACTCGGAATCTGCTGCTGGTAAGAGAATTTTTAACGACTTCCACCGCCATCTTAGCGCGATCGGTCGCTTTGGGAACACGGGCGATTCCCTTCGGGATAGCTTCGCTCGCGCGGGCTTTTACAGTATCGCGCGGGCGATCGCATTCTAGACGCTGATGCTATTTCAGATTTTCCATTTTCGATTTAAGATTTGGGTAGTTCGCGTTGGGCGGGCTCTGCCGCCCACCCACCAGAATTTCATCAAACTTCACTGTAAAATTTAGATTCGCCTCAGTCGATCTCCACTATCGAGCTACTTTTGATAGAGTGCAAGTTAATTTTGCGTGAGTATAATCAGCATTAGTAGGATGCAACTAGCGGAGAGATTGATGATGAACGCAGTTATTGCTACTTTTGGCACTGCTCTCGGACTGAGCTCAATTTTTATCGGTTTGACTCCGGCGGTTCTCGCCCAACCAAGACTGCAACCAGCGCCCCAAAATTCGGAAACGACTTTATCTGGGGACTCTCTCAGGACTGTGGAGGACAGAACAGTAGACTCGGATTACCAAAACTTGATTGGTGAAGGAGAAACTGCGGCTAATTCTACTAGAAGCCGCCGTAGTTTGGGCGACACATTTCGCCTCAAAATCAATCGCGAATTGGAATTTATCACGACTCCTTCCGACGCCCAGCGCCAAGGAAATCCTTTACCTCTCAAACCCAGCGACAGCGGGACAGGAGCGGGAGTTCAGCTTCAGCTAGGACTTTAGCAATTTTAAATTTATTGATTTAAAGCCAGCGATCGCCGAACCCTATTTTTGACGATCGAAGCTCTTGTGACTGCGATCGCTTTTCGATCGGAGTTTTATCACGGTTTTTATGTGGTTTCCATCACAGGAGATTCTAGATTCTGAGCCTAGATTAATAGCAATTAAACTTCCAATTTCAGTCCGATCGACTACATATCTTTACAAGAGCGCATAAAACTGGCGGTGAAGGTGATGGCAAAGGCTCAACTGATCGATTATTTGCGGGGGGAGTTGGCGATATCGCATTCTGCGATATCTGTTGCTCTCCGACACGGCGAACAAGATGCCAGCCAACTGCCAATGATTCTGTGGCAGTATGGGTTAGTTACATTGGAACAGTTAAACCTAATTTTTGATTGGCTGCAAACTCAGCCGACTTAGCAATTTAATATTCAGAGTTTCAAAACACGGATATAGGATTGCAAATTTTTCAGAAATAAAGCTTACAAAAACGGTTGTTTTTAAAGTATAGGGTTGAGTGTTGAGGTTGACGATCGGTCTTATTTTTTCCCATTGGGAAAAACACAAACACGCGGTAGGGACACAGCACTGCTGTGTCCTTATTTTTGTTGAGTGTTGAAGTATTGATATGATATCATTTCCGATTGCATCGGAATAATTAGCCGAAATTTGGAGACGGCAGTGCCGTGTCCCTACAAGGTTATTTTGGGTAGGGAGACGGCACTGCCGTCTCCTCTATCAATCCGGCGCTAGACGGCACAAAACAAACCCCAGCAACTTTTAGGTTGCCGGGGTTTGTTTTGTTGAATTTGGTGGCGGGAAGTGGATTTGAACCACTGACCTTCGGGTTATGAGCCCGACGAGCTACCAGGCTGCTCTATCCCGCGTCGCTTTGTTTCTCTCTAGTAGTTTCAAAAAACAGAGACCTGCAATCTTAACGATTACAGGGCTTGTTTTATTTGATTTGGTGGCGGGAAGTGGATTTGAACCACTGACCTTCGGGTTATGAGCCCGACGAGCTACCAGGCTGCTCTATCCCGCGTCGTTTTGTGTCTCTATTTAATATAACCATACCTTTGTAAGAATTGCAACCCCTAAATCAAAAAAACTTTTTAGATTGTAGGAGGGGTTGCTGAAATTAGCGATCGAGGCTCGATCGCGCTAGAGCATCGAAACTTCGCCAACTACCTCCAAGCGCTTAAATTCGCTGAGAGTCAGGTAAGTATCCGAAAGAGTTTCGGCGATCGTCGGAGTAATCCAGCCCAACTGCTTGAGCAAGTGAATCGCCACAGCAAACTGAGCGCGCTTTCCGCCATCCGTCACCTTAATTGCCAAGCCCATGCCTTCGCCCACCTGGCCAATGCACTGCACCCCTTCGGCGCCGGACTTGCTCACCAATTCCCCTTGAGTCAAGCGCATCAGTTCCGTATCAAATTTGCCATCACCAGCAACCATCGCTGGGTGGTGAGTCATAGCGCGGACAATCCGCTCCATATCCACATTGTCGCCGGAGGCTAACTGAGCGTACAAAGATGCCATTTGCCCCAACTGCAAGAAATAGGTAGGAGCGCCACAGTCGTCCCGAGCGCTGATAAACTCTTCGGCAGGCATTCCTAGCAAGTCAGCCACCTTGTCCAAAATCAACTGCTGGACGGGATGTTTGCGACTCAAATAATTTTTCAGATCCCAGCGCCGTAGTTGACAGACAGCCAGCATTCCGGCGTGTTTGCCAGAGCAGTTGTATTGCAGGGCGCTCTTTTTGCCTTCGGGAATGGGGCATTGAAGTTTAGATGGGTCAATGTCGCAGCGCCACAGGACGTTAAATACCTGCCGCGATTGCTCGATCGTACCTTGATGAGAACTGCAAATAATCGCTAAGTCTCGATCGGTCAATTCGTAGCGTTCTAAAGTGCCGCTCGCCGTCACAGCCAAAGCTTGAAACGGTTTGAGTGAAGAACGGACAAATGTGGCCGTTTCCGAGTTGCCGGCAACAGACAGAACGCGCCCGCGTTTGTCGCAGACGGCGGCCTGGACGCGGTGCTTCGATTCCACAATACCTTCGCGCAGCAGTGTGACTTCCAGTTCGGGAGCTTGGGTTCGTTTTCCCCTTGTCATATCAATTTTAGATTTTAGATTTTAGATTTTAGACTGGGGTACAGGGAAGTTATGATATCAATTCCGGTTGTACTCTTTGACATGACTGTTAACTGTTGACTGTTGACTGTTAACTGTTAACTGTTAACTGTTAACTGTTGACTGTTAACTGTTAACTGTTGACTGTTGACTGTTGACTGTTGACTGTTGACTGTTGACTGTTAACTGTTAACTGTTGACTGTTGACTGTTGACTGTTGACTGTTAACTGTTTGGAAAATACCGATCCAACCAAAAACGATATGAGTTGTCAGTTAAAAAGTCAATTTTTTCGGCAAAAACTCATAACTTCCCTGTTTTCGATCCTTCCTTACAAGCAATTCCAAATTAGTCCCCCAGCAACCAGCAATGATACCAAACCATAAAACGTCTGTCGCAGACGCTTCAGAATTGGTTCTAGTTCGTAGTTGACTATCAACTGGTCTTGAACCAAAACTTCGGGAGTTTTAGGCCAAGATTGACAATCGTACCAACCAGACTCTTCGTAGACGACGGTGGGATTTGAAAGGCGCGATCGCACATAGAACCAACCCAAGTAGAGTCGCAGCAAAGCTAATCCTAGAATAAAACCGGCACCGGCGGCGGCGCTAAGGGCAAATTGAGCTGGATACTTGCCTGGAGCAAAGCTGGCTGCTGCTAAAGGCCCGGATATCAAGCAACTCCAACCCCATACCCAAGCCAGTTTTGCCAGATACTGAGGCCAATCGAGAGTTCCCCAGCTAAAAAACCAGGATTCTGTAAGTTCTTGGTATTCATTGACCGGTCGCTGTTCTTCTGGAACTGGACAAATAGAAACAGAAGCGTTTTTCACATTAGCTATCCTCTGGTGCGGTGGAAAATTCAAGGCGATCTGCGTGTCCCCAGAACGCTTCTAAATTGTAGAATTCGCGCTCTTGAGGTTTAAAGATGTGGACGATCGCATCGCCGTAGTCCATGACGACCCAACTTGCGTCTGATAGCCCTTGTACGCGCAGCGGCAAGCGTTGCCATTCTTCTTCTACTTGGTCGGCGATCGCTTGGGAGATGGCTCGTACCTGCACGTTGGAAAATCCGGTGACGATCGCAAAGTAATCTGCCAGATAGCATACTTCTGACACCTGGAGCAATACAATATCAACTGCTTTGCGGTCTTCGGCTGCTTGAGCAACGGTCATAATCAAGCCGCGGGCTTCGTCTGAGGGGGTGTTGTCCGTTGCTGTAGACTCGGCGGTGGAATATTCGAGTTGGGTTAGATCTGACAAGTGTTTAAGTTCCTAATTGATAAAGTAACGGAGAATGAGCGCGCGCGTTTGAGCGATCGGTTGTTGGAAGTTTGAGACTGAAAATAGGAGTTAGGTTCAAGCCAAAAGTAAGTACAGGATTGCTGGTAAATTTTACTGTTAACTTGTGATTTGTTCGATCGACTTCTGAGTCGAATTTCCTATTTCCGCTGACTCCGCGCGGGCCATTTGCAGCGCCCAATTGCGGGTAAGTACGGTACGGGGGTGGATGTAGCTACGAGTTTCTAGCAAATATTTAAGAGAATAATCGCTAGTTTGCCACACGGCTGCATAAAGATTTTGCAAGCTTGCTTCGCGCAGTGCTTCTAGTTCGGCCGTGTTGCCACGACTCGGCTCTATAGTGTCTGCTATAAATACGGTACAACTGAGCTGACTCATGTTTGGTCTGCCGAGGGTATGATTGGCGATCGCCTCCAAAATTTCTCGATCGACTACCCCGAATTCGTCTCTGGCGACGATCGCGCTCGCGTCTGCGTGCAGCAAATGCGGGTGTGCTTCCAACACTGAGTCTAACTCTAAACCTTCCTTCTGGGCCATTTGCAGCAGCAGTTGAGGTTTAAAGTATTTTGCTAAATCGTGTAACAATCCTGCCGATCGGGCTTTTGCTTCATCGAGGCCGTAATGGCGAGCCAAATCACCTGCTGTCTGTTCGACTCCGAGGATATGTGTGATGCGAGCAGCAGGAACGCGGTCAGAGAGCCAAGCTAGGACGTTTTCGCGCGCGGGTGCAAGTGTCAAGTATTCACTCCGAAATTGTATGATGTCTAGTATTTTAGCGTTTTCTTATCGATCGGCTGTTGTGTCAGCCAGAGCAAAAACAATTTGGTCTGAAGCCCCGAATTTATTCGTAGGAGTAATCTTAGATTTTTGGGAGATGTCTGATGGATTTGCTATTTTTTGTAATTATCTCATTTATTCTACTTTTAGTCAGTGCCATCAAAGGTTATTTTATAGTTGCTCCACTTCTGGCTTCGATGGCAATTTTGACTGCCGTTTTGTTAAGGAGGGGATTTCCGCTAAAAACCTTAATACAAATGGCTGTTGCTGGCAGTCAAAAATCTTTTTCAGTAATCGCTATTTTACTTTTAATCGGGGCAGTAATGGCTGTCTGGATGGCGGCGGGGACTGTTCCGGTTCTGGTATATTGGGGAATTAAATCGATCGACCCTCAGTATTTTATTTTTTGGGCGTTTGTGTTGACGAGCGTTTTTTCTGTACTGCTGGGAACATCTTTTGGTGCTGCGAGCACGATCGGCATTGCCTTAATGATAATGGCAAACGGCAGCGGTGTCAATCCGAATATTATCGCCGGAGCGATTGTGGCGGGAGCTTATGTGGGCGATCGGTGTTCTCCGATGTCTTCGAGCGCTATTTTGATTGCCATCCTTACCAAAACCGAAATTTATACCAATCTCAAAAACATGGCGGTGACGGGCTTATTACCGCTGATTGTTTCCAGCCTGTTGTATTTAATTTTATCCTGGGCAAATCCCGTCGAATTTAGCGGCAGCAACCTCGATTTGGAACTGGGCAAAGCCTTCAATCTTAGCTGGATAACTTTGCTGCCAGCCTTGACAATTCTGATGCTTTGTGTATTGCGAGTCGAAGTCAAAATCGCAATGGCTGTGAGTATCATTGCCGGAAGTGCGATCGCCCATTTCGTCCAAGGTTATTCGGCGATCGAAATTCTGCAATTTGCGATCGGCGGATTTAAATTAGCATCAACTTCTAATTTAACAGATATTGTGGCGGGAGGAGGGATTTTGTCTATGGCTAAGGTTTCATTAGTTGTAGTTGTCTCGACAGCATTTGCCGGAATTTTTGCCGGAACCAGAATTTTAGAATTTGTGGAAGTGTATATAAACAAAGCTCGAACCAGAGCAGATTTATTCTGGGCGACGACAGTAATTAGCATCTTCTCAGCAGTATTTGGCTGCACCCAAACAATCGCAATTATTTTGACTCATCAATTAGTCGAATCAAAGTATCGCCAACTAAAATTAGATGGCGCTCAACTTGCTGTAGACTTAGAAAATACCGCTGTTGTGATTTCTCCCTTAATACCTTGGAATATTGCAGGCTTAGTTCCGGCAACTGTCTTGAGTGTGAATGCGGATTTTATCCCCTATGCCTTTTATTTGTATCTCGTTCCTTTATTTAGCTTAATTCAAATGAAGTTGTCTAAAAGTGGTCATAAAAATTAAGCAAAGTAAATGAATAACAAAATATTAATGGGTTATGTTTTAGCAGTAGCTGCGACTGTTATTTGGGCTGGCAACTTCATCGTTGCTAGAGCTTTGAATCAGGATATTTTGCCGATTGGCCTGGCATTTTGGCGATCGGCGATTGCCGTGGCAACATTAGCACCATTCACCGTACGATCGACAGTTGAAGATTGGAAATTGGTGCAAAAATATCTTCCTTACTTGACTGTATCGGCGCTGTTAGGCGTGACGGCTTTTAACACTCTAATCTACATTGCCGGTCACACAACCCAGGCGTTGAATATGGCCTTAATTGCTACTTCTTCGCCGATTTTTATCGTACTTATGTCTCGTTTATTTTATGGAGAAACCATCTCCTTAACACGGGCAGCAGGTATGATGGTTGTGGTGGGCGGTGTTTTAATGTTAATCGCGGGAGGCTCGTTAGAACGGCTGCTGAGTATTTCGTTTGCGATCGGCGATTTGTATATGCTGTTGGCTGCGATCGTCTTTGCTGGCTACACGATGCTGGTAAAGCGCAAGCCGCCCAACCTGCGGATGACAACTTTTACTTTATGCACTTTTAGCTTGGGGCTGTTGTTTTTATCGCCATTCTATGCGCTGGAATCTTTGATTTATCACCCTGTTGCGTTCAATCTTCAGATCGCCCTGGCGTTACTTTATGTGGGGGTTCTTTCCTCGGTGGTGGCTTTTCTGGCGTGGAATCAGGCGATCGCCCTGATTGGCCCTACTCGCACAGCCTTAATCTATTACCTGATTCCGGTTTTCAGCGGTATTGCTGCGTGGCTGTTTCTAGGCGAAGCGATTTCGTTGGTGCATATTTTTAGTACATTGGCGATCGTCTGTGGCATTATCATTACTAACCGCACTGAGCCTGGCGTCACAGAAATCAGGAACAAACAGAAAGAGTGAATTATATTAGACCTTTTGCACAAAATATATATGCTATAATTATAAGTTTTAAATTAGACCTCTTTCATAATTGTGGAACAGGCATCCTGCCTGTTATTCTCAGGCTTTTTGAGAGATGTCTAATCAACAAGTAAAGCAAAACTTTTCATTAGACCTCTTGCGAAAGTGCGATCGTTCTAGGTAAAATAAAAAAAAATCAGCTTAGGAATGAGAATAAATAACGTATATCGGTAAAAATTGAGTGGGATTTTCAACACTCATTCTTGCGCATTTTCTTGGCTCTCCGGCCTCAGTTCTGTCAATCCAGAGACTGAGAGATATCTTTTCTGTAATGTAAGCAATTCCTACAACCAGTCCAGAATCTAGAGTCATTAAAATCGAACCATTCCCATGACTAAACTCTGCTGAGGAAGAATGTTCGCATTGATTAAAGCCTATTGCTGGAGGCTTTACTCGAAAGCGTACCATTTTGACGATTTTACAGCCTTTAATGCTCGATAAAATGTTAAGGCGGTTGGAAAGAATATCTTCTTGAAAATCTTCGACATTTTTCTCAACAATCATTGCTATCTTGTAGAATCGAGTACATAAATTTTGATATGAAAACTATAGGTATTTCATAGTTTATATTTGAAAAATATCCTCATCCTCTACTTCCCAGCCTAGAGCGATAACTCGCAATAAAGCCTGTCGAAGTTCGTTGTATTCGAGAGAATCTTTTTGCTTCCACGGCCCCCATTCCACTATCAAATACATTCTCATGCCATCAATGTCGTTACTTATTACTACTCTCAGTGGAGGTATTTTATTAAGTTTGCCATATTCTCCTTCAAACCAACCGTAAACCCACAGCCCATCACTCTTCTTTTCCAAGGGAAATTCCCAGTTGCCCTTGGAAGTTTTTAGTTTAAATGATTGCCGATCGATAAATTTTTCTTCACTGTAAATTCTGGCTCGTACTGCACAAACTTCAAAACCACACCAGTCGAGAGCATGAGTAGTATCATGAGAAAATTCTTGCTGCAACGCCTGTTCTATCCAATTTAGCAAGTATTTTTTAGAGAGTTCTGGAACTTGTGAGATTTGATACTTGTCTGAAGGTGATTCTAGTATCACTGTTTCTGGTGGGTTAGATACGCGCACAAACCAAACAGCTTATCCAATTTTGTGAAAGAGAGCAATAAAGCTAATTTAAAGAAACTCGGTGTTGAGAATTCGCTTAGTTTTAGCTAACAGCTCTTGCAGTTTGCCAAGTTCGATTAAAATATCTACTTCTAACTGAGATTCTAACTTTTCGGCCGCCAGTTGGAGGAGTCTTGCTTGAATGCAAGTCGGGAGTCTTTCTGAAGATCGTAAAGTGTCTCTTGTTGTCGGTGATGATAGTTTTAATCGTTCGGCGCTGATATTTTTTATGTGTTCTAGAAGCGGTTTAAGTTGAGAAGAAATGTCCCAATAACGGTAAATCTGCTTGAGCGTTCCGAAATAAGATTTAAGTTCTTTTGCAACAGTTTTATGACCTACCTGAAGGTAAATTTGGCTAACCAGTCCGTCTCCTGCGAATTCGTAATCGATTTGGATACTATTGCATTCAAGTTTGGGATTAATGAGTACGGGAATTATGTTTTGCACGTTTGGCGGCAGAATTTTGTCGTACTCATTTAATTGGTTGATGCTTGCTGGGGGGAGATTTGTCACTAGAAATAGGTTGTTAGCTGCATAGAAAATTTGTTCTCCTTCTTTTCCCAATTCACCCGTCATGTTGTTTTTAACTGCGGCTAAAATTGTTTTAGCTGCGTTGAGTTTACCTGTTTTTATTAATTGTATTGCTGATTCAAAGCTGGCTGTTTCTTCTTCTGTTAAGTCCGATAACACATCGGGATTTAAAGAAAACTTTTCTCGTTGTTGTGTTGGGTCTATTTGCTCTGTTAAGGTGGTAGTAAGAGAATTGTCTTGAGGAGGTTTAGAGGTCGTGCGGGCGGCTTCGTATTGTTCAGAAATAGAGAATGAATGACTATTTTCTCGATCAATTTTAGAAGGTGTTAGAATATCCTGTAACTGTTGGTTTTCATCTTGGTAATTCTCGGTATTTGAGCTGTCTTCCACATCGGAAGATCGCTCTAAAGGTGAAGATGACAAACTATTTTCTGGCTCGGGTTGAGAAAGTGTTTGAGTCTCCTGTAACTGTTCGTCTATATCTGGGTAATTTTCTACCGTTTGCTCGCATTCAATATCTTCGAGTGTTTCGACATCCAAAGATAGATAAGTAGTTTCTATATCTGGTTGAGGGAGCGATGGAGAAAAATCAAACTGTTGGTTTTTATCTTGAGTTGTTTCTGCTCGTTCGCTATCTTGAACGTCTTCCAATTCTTCTGAAGGTAAAGGAAGAATAGGTTCTGCTCGATCGCTATCTTGAACGTCTTCTGGTTTTTCTGAATGTAAAGGAAGAAGAGGGTCTGGAAAAGGAATTAAATCTAAGGGGAGCGAGGAGTTGTTAATAATGGACAAAATCTCTGGTAAGTGTGTGTCCATCATCGTTATATTGGTGTAAACTAAACTTTTAATTTGAGGTAAAGTAAGAGTAGCTCCTGCGACATCAATACTCGTTTTGTAGCGAACCTCTCCGTCTTCCATGTCTAGCTCAAAATTGCCGATAATTTGACCGTAATTAATTTGGGTCAAAAACTCGGCTAGAACTTGTCGCTTGGAAGCAGGTATGTTGATGGGGCAAAGTGAGTAAAAAACCATGCGTTGTTGTTCTTCATAGGCGGTAGTGTAGCACATCCATCTGCCATTAGTTGCTTCGATTTCTAGCTGCAAAGCTGGCTCGATTTCGACTTGAAAAAAAGTCCACCCGTCTTCCGTGAAGAATTCGAGCATGGTATCGAAAATAGATGAATTAGCGGCGCTTTCTTGCGAGGCTTCCTCGTCGGAGGGTTCAATATATAATTCTGGGAATAAGTTGGAAAGCGCTTCGACGGTTTTGGTGCTAAACTCCTCAGCAATGGCATCTAGATTCTCCCCAACCATGTCTTGAAAAAAGTTAGCAATACCTCGGGCAATTTCTTCGCTGTTTAAGTTGGTTCCAAATAAAGCTGTGGGATTAATGTAAAACCAGAGGGTATGATAGCCTGTAGTTTTGGATGCCTGTATTTGTCGGACGGACAAAGCTAACCAATTTTCTGTAACTAGGAGGGGGTCAATGGGTGAGGAGGGGGTTTCTGTTTTTGTTTGAGCGATCGATTCTAACGGTACGGAAACTTGTTGCTGGCTGGTGTTGGTAAGGTTTTCGGGATTGATTTTTCCTAGTAGCAGCGGCAGTAAATCTGGCTTGAGACTGGCAGAGATTTGAATGTCGGAGTTTGGTTGGAAGTTGCCGTTAGTGAGGAAAGTTCGTACATCTGGCTTGAGGTTGAATAAAGCTTGTGTATCGATGCTTTGGTAAAGTTCTAGTTCAACAGAAAAGGTAAGGCGGGCTTCGACAAACTGTGATTTCTGCTTGGTTAAAATTAAGTCGGCCTCCCGCACGACTAGGGGCGAGTTTGAGGAGTCGTAAAGAGTTAGTTGACTGTTGGGTTGAGAGTTTTTGTTGTTTGTTGTTGTCACGATCGGGAGATTATTAAGGTTGGTGGGCTGGTTATTTCTAGTTTAAGGGTAATGAGGGCGATCGAGCTTCAATTCTAGATTTTCTAGCTTTTCGTCAGCTTGGTAAAAAAGTTATTATTTTTATAGATCGCCCCATTCATTTACGCGATCGTAAAAATCTGTTATCCCTCCTTGATCGCGACAGAGAGTTTCTACCGCTACCGCATAGGCAGCGCCATTCTCAAAAAATGTTTGAGGAAATTGACCTAGAGAAATTTGTAACTGGAAAAATTTTTTGCCTATATTAACGTCGTAAAATTCAGGTTGAGGAGCCAAATTTTCCATTGCTAGCCGCTGTAACTGAATAGAGCGGCTAATAGCACGTTTTGTATTTTCTCTAGCTCTTTTTGTTTGAAAGTCAGCAATAATCATACAGCATATCGTTGTTTTTTCGTCAGTATTGTGCCGTTCGGGTGCGGTAGAGAAAGCATAAGATTCGATAAATTCATCTTGCCAAACAGGTGGTTTTAAAATTGGTTCAGCTAATTTTATGGTGATTCGCCAGTTTTTTTTCCAAGAATCTTCCCAGGAACTAGGCTTATATTTTATACCTAGATAGTTGGAACGGTATGGGAGTACCTCCCAGGTGTCTGCTTTGGAACTAATATTTATTTCTTTCAAAAATTGCGTAAAAAATTTCTTAGGTCCTTTAGGCGTTTTATTCGTTGCCAGTGAAGTTACGTTGAAGGTGACTATCTTAAAGCCATCAGTATTGTGTATCAAGACTGGATGCCACAAAATATATGTTGGATTTCTTTCCATATTACGTTATTTATTTTGGAAGCGATCGATAGCTTCTTGGAGTACCTTTTCAAAATACTCCCACCGCGAAGCAATATCCACTCCACATTTATGATTTATATTACAAATTATTTGCGATCGCTATAGTGCAATCGCACTTTTTTGAGTTTCCTGAACTTATTCAGTAAGCTGTTCTGCATTTAAATTAGGTTTTTTGTGCGGGCAAGACGCCCACCCCACAAAGACTTCATCAAATTTGACTATGCAGTTTAAATGCGAAACAGCTTAAGCCCTTGCTAATTGAGGCAAGTTAGATTTTTAATTGATTGCTACTTCAATGTCAGTTTTTTCCTCCCATGTGGCTGTTCCATCCAACTCATGAATCAAGCCTGAAAGCCATTCAGCCAAATTATTTTCTTTAATAAAAAATTGCTCGTCAAAAACGCCTAAAGATACCACCAGTTGTTTTGGAAGCCCAGGTCTTTGACGAATAGACATCTCACAAGCACCTTTTGCTTGAAGCCTTCTTTGTTCTTGGTACTCCTTTAAAAAATTAGTGAGTATCATCTCAGAAACGTATGGGATTTGGACGCGCAATTCATCAAGCGGTGAAGCACTCTCGCTAAGCTGCCCTATCAATTCCAATAGTTCTTTAGCTTTGACTGTTGACTCTGGGTTAGAGAAGTCTGCAACTACAACACATTTAATAGGAAATTGCAATGGTTCTCCTTCCCAAGTTGTGTCACGAGCAAAAGTGCGGATTAGCTCGGTATCTTTCAGCTTTAAATTAATTGGTTCTGAAAGCTGCACTGTGATTTCACACGTATCTGTCCAGATATCCTTCCAGTCGTCACTTAGTGGGTAATCAATTAAATAATCTGTAACAAAACGGTCTATGCTCCAATACTCGAAGGACACTTCAGGGCTTCCCAAATCATTGAGCATTTTTGCGATCGCTTCTTGGGTTCCTTGATTGATGCGTTGGATTTGCACGGCTGTCGCAAAAGAAGATAACTCGGAGTTCTTTTCGTCAGATGAAACGCTCCAAAGTATAAAGTTTTCCATATTACTTATTTTAATCCAATACGGTTGACTTAAGAAAAATCTGATTTGCTAAAAATGCCTGTATTGCCAGAAAATCGTCAGATAAAATTCATCAAAAAGCGTTAAGTAAACCGTATTGAGGTATAGCTATCCATTACTTTATAGTCATCCCATTCATTAAGATTTTTAATCCGATCGAACGCTTCCTCTTTTTTTATAAGAGGCATGAGGATTGTGTTTCTTCCAAGTTTGTCCGTAGTTTTTAAATGGTAGTGTGATCTTATTGCCGCCACCTCCTGCCTTGCTAGGATTGAAAAAGCGATCTCTGCTAAGTGTTAGTATGCCGTTGGAATAATTTCACCATCAGCATCGACATGATTGCTGAGATAAAATCCCTCAATGAGAGCGTAGTCACTACGATCATTTATTGAAGGAATGATTCCTAATCGCTCTTGAATTTCTTGCAGTGCAGATTCTAGACGTGGTGCATTATACCGATAAATCTCCGGCTGTGGTTTGCCTGAAAGTGTATACGGCAACCAAGCATCGCTTTGTGTCAGTACATCTACAATATGAGCATCTAGAGTTCTTGCTGATAACCAAGTTACGTCCGGTTGTTTGCATTCGTGTCTTTGTTCGTCTAACAGGATACCAACTCCTAAGATATCAACGTCAATAGGATAGAGAAATGGGCGCTGCTTTTCTAGCTGCTCTAATCGTTCTTCAGTACAAGTTACTATCCCTCGGCTACCTATCTCATTTGGGATATATATGGTAACATCTGGATGATCTTGGCGTGTCGATTTGCCAACACTAGAATCATAGTACAACCAACCACTAAGAATCACCTTGTTAGGGAAAAGTAATTTGTGTTTTTCCAGAATCTCAGCAACCGATTGACTCATCTCCAAGAGTTTGTGTCGTTCTTGATGATTGTTCGGGAAGATTTGATAGCTTCGGTCTTCAAACCACCAATCTGCTACTGCGCCTGCTCCGCCAAATTTCTTATCGATTATCATAATTAGCTCCTGAATTTAGTAAGTTTTTACAGTTCCGTCGGAAAATTTGATTCTTACTTTGATACTAGGGTAAGAATCTTTAAACGTAGTTAAAATGCCTTTTTCACGTCCTTCATTTTGAAAATCAGTCCATGTCCCATCTCTTACCTCTATAGCTACCCATTTTTCCCTAGCCGGAGCATTTAGTAATTGTTTGGCAGCACTGGTTAGGTTTTGTGAAATACCCTTATTTGTACCAACGTATTTTAATTGATAAACCATAGACCAAGAGCCATCCAACGCTACAACGACGACATCAGCATCATATTGAGGCGGAGCGTCAGACTTTTTCTCGAAAGCTACATTCGTATAGCCTGCGTTCATCAATAACTCAGCTTCTCGCATAGACATTAAAACTGATGCGAGCATAGATTGCTGCTTACTTTGCGAGAGCAAATCTTTATATCCGTCGCAGGTATCAAAACGTCCTGATGTGATGTAATTGGCAATAACAGAGCCGCCACCAGTTGTTTTCAAGCTTCTATCTATTTTATTAATATCGTTCGGTGATGACTTAAAGAAACCAAGACTTTTTAGTTTAACTACTACCGCAGTATCAGCAGACTCCAAAAAGGGCAGAGGAACTTCTAAGAAAGGATTTACCTGACCGCGCAACCAGTATTTCTCATTTTTATTTTGAAATAACTCAAGCAATGTAAGTCGATACTGCCTTTGAATATTAGGTAATTGCGCCCGAACAGATCGGGGAGTAGCATTAATATTTTCAGCAATTTGCTGAACTTTTTTCAAAGCAGCCAACAAATCTCGCTCTTTCTGTTGATAAGTTCGCCGATCTGGTGGTTGCCCAGTCGAGCGAGTAGGTTGTGAGCGCTGATTTTGTGGTTTCCCAGTCGGGCGAGGTGCGTTATTTGGCTGGTTTTGCTGTTGCCCATTGGTGTTTCTCTGTTGTGTTTGCCCAGTTGGATTTTTCGGAGGTGCTTGTCGAGTTGGCAATTGCCCAGTGGTTCGAGACGAAGTTTGCCCTCCATTCCCGCGAACTTGACCATTACCCTGCCGCAACAACAACCCTTTCGCCCGCTCCAACAAACCATCAATTACCGCATCAATTCTCGCCTTAACCTTAGCCAACAAACTTCTAATCTTAGGAGCCAAATTGCCCCCTACTCCCGCCAAATTTGCCAAAAACCCCATTAACACCGGAATCGCCCTAGCTAAAGCTTCCTCAACAGCCTTAGCTGCAACACCGATTTTACCAGATGCCACCGTTTGAACTGCTGTGGTAACAGCCTGTACTAATGCAGCCACCCTAGCAGCTTGATTGATGAAAAAGTCGAGAACTTGGTAAACAGTTTGGGCAGCTTTAACTACCCCCGATATCGGCAACACCAACAAGCCTAATATCCACTTCACCCCAGCTTGAATAACTCGCTCAATCAAGAACTTTCTGATTCCTTCGACTACTGTGGTTTGTAAATTGCCCAGTTGTTGTTGAATTTGCGAAAACATTCCCAATAGTCCGTTATTTTTCAACTGCTGGAATAGCGATACGCTCTTTTCTAGGCGACTGACGAAAGTTGCACCGAACTTATTGACTGCCCTGCTACGAATATAATTACCACCTACTCCCAGGATTTGCAGCGTTAGATTGAAGATACCTTGGGGGTTGGATAAACTAATCGGTTGTTTTATTGAACCCAAACTTCCACCTGTGAGCCAATTTACCAGTCCGTTTTGCAGGTGGGTGCGGATATTGGTAACAAATTGCCCGAAGCCCTGTCGCAATGCACTAACCAGGTTGGTGGCAAAACCGACTGGGTTTTTGATGATGGAACCAATTACTCCTGAAGCATTGCCTAAAACTCGGGTGAGAGTGTCTTTAAGTTGGCGCAGGCTTTCTAATTGGGCAATGGGGTTTCTTTGAATTTGAGGAGAGCTTTGGGAAGGGGTACTCAGTTGGGGTTGGAGTTTTTTCGCCCCAATCTGTTTTTCTGAGATTTCAGGTGAGTATTTGTTAAAGTTGGCAGCCAAACTATCAGGAGTAAATTGTTTGGGAGTTAACTCGGCTTTGGGTGTCAGTATTTCTGAAAGTTTGAGAGAGATTCTGTTAGGCTTTTGGGAAAGGCAATCTGGGGTAAATTGTTTGGCATTGAGTTTTTTGGTGGGCGATGGTTGTTCAAAACTATTAATCGGGATGCTTTTGAGTTTTTCAGGGATGTCATCTCGGGTAATTTTTTTGACAGTTTGTGATGGGGATGATGCGAGC
>JANMLZ010000094.1:0-95404 GCA_031372825.1 Cyanobacteria bacterium OTE_58_metabat_593
TTATATTTTTTTTTTTTTTTTTTTTTATTTTATTTTGTTTTTATGTTTTTATTTTATATAATTTTTGTTTTTTTTTTATTTAAAAAAAATTCTGCAACGGGCTTTGCTTTTTCCATCCGTTAATTTTTTTTTGGTAAAGGCCACTGCCGTGTCCTCTTTATCATTCCGTCGCAGCCCGAATTGATATCAAACCCGAAGTTTTATCGCATAAAACTTATCCAAATATTTCAAAATATTATCCTGAAATTAATTGCTTTAATAGAAACATATAGCTTAACTGTTGGCGGTAATATTAGTCGGCGCTCGCCCTTATTTTATGAATCGAATAAGTATTAATTCTGATTTTAAAATATTTAAAATTTCGGGAACATTGCTACAGGATTCTTATTCTCCATCATTAACAGGACATCGAAGTGGGAATACAGTGGCCCAAATAGTCGAACAGCAGAAAATTGCACGGGCGATTACTTGGCGAAAAAAGTGTAGTAGATACTGACATAAATACCCGGTTTTTCCCGAGTCATCTGTCAATTTAAAAACCACAATATTATCCTGAATAATCTCTACAGGTGCTTCTACCAAAAGCAAAAACAATTAACCTGTGGAGTTGAAAAGAAATGGCAAATATAACAGGAACTCTCGGCCCCGATGTGATGCCTGGACTTTTACCAGACGGTCGCATAATTGGGCTAGGAAACTTATTAGGTGACGACACCATCAGCGGGCTAGATGGAGATGATGCCATCGTCGCACTAAGCGGAAATGACCTGATTTTTGGCGGCCCAGGCAATGATATTCTCAACGGCAATGAAGGCAATGACAGCGTTTTTGGCGGCAAAGACAACGACCAAGTTTACGGTGGCAAAGGCGATGACTTGGTTAGAGGTGACATCGGCCGCGATAGTGTCTTCGGCAATGATGGCAATGATAGTCTCTTTGGCGGCAAAGATAATGACACGATGTTCGGTGGCAAAAACAACGACTTGCTATTAGGCGACCTTGGCGACGACGTGCTCTACGGCGACCTTGGTTCTGATACCATGAGTGGCGGTGGTGGAAATGACATTTTTGCGATCGGGCGAGTTGGCGACGGCAAGCCCACATCCACCACAGGCGGCCCCGGAGTCTCCGATGCCGATGTCATCACCGACTTCCGAGTTGCAGGAAACGATGTCATCCAACTATTCGGCGGCATTCAATTCAGCGATTTGCAGTTTATTGATGGTACTGGGTTTAATGGGATTGCGATCGGCAATACTCTGATTCGCGATACCGGCACCGGCGAGTATTTAGTCAACATCCAAGGCAAAACCGCAGCCGAACTGAGCGCGAATCCAGCTTGGTTCCAATTAGCCGGATTCCCAACACCAGCCCCAACCCCAACACCAGCCCCCACCCCAACACCAGCCCCAACTCCGACACCCGTTCTCGGTGCCGGCGTCTTAAACTTCAGCCAGCCTACTTACAGCGGCAAAGAAGGAGATACCGTGACTGTGAATGTCACGCGCACCGGTGGCAGTCAGGGCGCAGTATCGGCCAACTACATCATCAATCCCAGCGCAGTCAACGGCGCTACTGGCGACGACTACACAGCCGCACCCGCTCAGACAGTTAGCTTTGCAGGCGGACAAACTACCGCTCAAATCAGTTTCAATCTCAAAGCTGACGCCTTAACAGAAGGAACCGAAACAGCGCTTTTGCAACTGTTGCCTCCGGTTGGTGGCGCGACTTTGGGCACTTTACCCGCCGCGATTTTTGGAATTTCGGACCAGCCGACAGTACCGGCAACGCCGACACCGACTCCCCCCGGCGGCATTCTCAACTTCAGCCAGCCTACTTTTAACGGTACAGAAGGTGGCAATGCTACCGTGCAAGTTACCCGCACCGGCGGCAGCCAAGGCGCAGTCTCTGTCAACTACACTGTCTCTCCGGGCGGAGCTAACGGTCAAGCCAGCTCTGCTGACTACAATGTGGCGCAGCCCCAAACAGTAAGTTTTGCTGACGGGGAAACTTCGCCCAAGACTATCAGCTTTAATCTGGTAGCTGACGGCATTGCTGAGGGAACTGAAACGGCAATTTTGCAACTTCAAGCTCCTGTAGGCGCTGCGACTCTGGGTACTCTACCTGCCACAATTCTGGGGATTTCCGATGCGGGGACTGCGCCTGCGCCAACTCCGACGCCGACTCCGACTCCGACTCCTTTTCCGACTCCCACGCCTGCGAGTGTTTTTCAATTCAGCCAGCAGAGTTACACGGTGAATGAAGGCGGTGTGGCTACAATTAACGTTACTCGATCGGGCGGAACGGGTGCGGCAACGATCGGCTACGCTACGGTTGACGGTTCGGCATTATCTAGTGGAACTGCACCTGATTACACAGTGGCGGCTGGTTCCCTGAATTTTGCGGCAGGGCAAAATAGCGCTAGCTTCACGATTTCGGCTCTGAGCGACATGATGCTGGAATCGGCGGAAACAGTGAATTTGGTGCTCAGCGGTGGCAATGTCGGCAGCAATCCATCAATCCTGACGATTCTGGATGTGCCGCCCGTCCCAACTCCGACACCTACTCCGACACCTTTTCCGACTCCGACACCTTTTCCAACTCCGACGCCTGCGCCGACGCCGACGCCTGCTCCGACGCCGACTCCGGGTCAAAACACGTTTTTCTTCAGTGCGGCGACTTACAGCGTCAACGAAGGTAGCACTGCTCCGATTACGATCAATCGCGGTGGCGACCTTTCTGTACCTGCTACGATTTTGTTCCGTACAGGTGACGGTACTGCTTTGGCTGCGGGTTCTCAACCGGACTACACGGCTGTAATTCAAGCGGTGAATTTTGAACCGGGACAAGCTAGCGCCCAAGTTCCGGTTCAAACTTTGTTTGATAGCCTCACAGAGCCTACTGAGACGGTGAATTTGTTCTTGAGCGGCGGTACTTTGGCGAGTCCTTCAGCAGCGGTTTTGTCGATTATTGATACTACTGCTGTGCCTCCTACTTTCTTCTCCTACGGTTCGTCTCCGGGTTCGGTTGCTGATGGCGCTGCTGGAACTTTCACGATTAACCGCAGCGGCAATACTGGGGTTTCAAGTTCGATCGACTTTTTGATTGTTGCTCCCGGCGGCGGCCAACCTGTGAACAATGTTGATTTCAATATTGTCGGGCCGTTTGCTGCGAAACCCTCTGGAGGTACGGTGAACTTTAATCCCGGTCAAACGAGCGTCACTCTCACCCTGAATAATGCTCCTGGTTTGACTGGCGGCGTAGTGAATCTAGGTTTTGGCCCAGGATCGATCGGCGCTCCGGCATCCACTGCAATTACTCTGCTTTAAGACTGTTAGTAGAGCGAGAAATCCTTGCTCTACTAATATCTTTGCAAGTAGTTAAATGCTTTTTCGATAAGGTTTGCTATCTAAATTTTTCCTCTTTTAACCGCTCTGTTTGGGGCGGTTTTTTTTATGGTAAATTTAGGTAAGTTTCCAACAAGGAGAATAGTGATGTCTGTTCAGCTTCAAAGACGGCTATTTACAGTCAAAGAATACCACCTGATGAGCGAGGCCGGTGTTTTTAGCGAAGATGACCGAGTGGAACTTATAGAAGGAGAAATCATCCAAATGGCTGCAATTGGTACTCGTCACGCAAGTTGTGTAAACCGTCTGGCGCGGCGATTCAGCTTGATTCCCGAAGATTTTGCTACTTTTGCTATCCAAAACCCAATTCAGTTAACAGAAAGAACTGAACCTCAGCCAGATGTGGTATTGCTGGAACCTCGTGCTGACTACTACGCCACAGCACATCCAATACCATCAGAAGTTTTGCTGTTAGTTGAGGTTTCTGATAGCACTATTGATTTCGATCGCGATGTCAAAGTACCTAACTATGCTCGTTCTGGAATTCCGGAAGTCTGGTTGTGGGATTTAGAAGCTAATTGTTTGGAAGTTTACCGCGAGCCGACGGCAAATGGCTATACTTCAATCCAAAGATTTGAGCGGGGAGAAATTGTTTCACCGTTGGCTTTTCCTGATTTTCAAGTGAGCGTTGATTTTATCTTGGGTTAGGATGCTTTAGCAGTAGCTAGAATATTAGAAGCAAGAATAGTAAACTTAGGCTAACTGCCAAAAAAGGAGAATAGTTATGTCTGTTCAGACTCAAAAACGGCTATTTACTGTACAAGAATACCATCTGATGAGTGAAGCTGGTGTTTTTGCTAATCATGAACGAGTAGAACTCATAGAAGGAGAAATCATCCAAATGGCTGCAATTGGTACTCGTCACGCAAGTTGTGTAAAGCGCCTGATCGCGGTGTTTTACGATCTGGAGAGAAGACGTGCGATTATAGGTGTTCAAGACCCGATCCAGTTAACGGAAAGAACTGAGCCTCAGCCAGATGTTGTATTGCTCCAACCTCGTGCTGACTACTACGAAACAGCACATCCAATCCCCTCAGAAGTATTGCTGTTGGTGGAAGTTTCTGATAGTACGGTTAATTTCGATCGCGATGTCAAAGTACCTAACTATGCACGTTCTGGAATTCAGGAAGTCTGGTTGTGGGATTTAGAAGCTAATTGTTTGGAAGTTTACCGCGAGCCGACGGCAAATGGCTATACTTCAATCCAAAGATTTGAGCGGGGAGAAATTGTTTCACCTCTAGCTTTTCCTGATTTTGAAGTGAGTGTTGATTTAATCTTGGGTTAGGATGCTTTAGCACTACAGTCCTGGACGCACGGGAAACCAAACACTCAGTTTTTGCCTGAATATTTGTCGAAAACATCCACTATTTTTGGAAAAAACCGGGTTTTTTCGTAAGTCCTACAGTAGCTAAAATATTAGAATCAAAAATAGTAAACTTAAGCTAACTGCCACAAAAGGAGAATAGTTATGTCTGTTCAGACACAAAGACGGCTATTTACTGTTCAAGAATACCATCTGATGAGTGAGGCTGGTATTTTTGGCGATCGCGATCGGGTAGAACTAATCGAAGGGGAGATTCTTCAAATGGCTGCAATTGGCACTCGTCACGCCAGTTCTGTTAAGCGTCTCACTAGGCGGTTCAGCCTCATTCCAGAAGAGCGGGCAACTCTGGGCGTCCAAGATCCTATTCAGTTGACGGAGCGTACTGAACCTCAACCGGATGTTGTATTGCTACCTCGGGCTGACTACTACGCCACAGCGCATCCAGTACCGTCTGAAGTTTTGCTGTTAGTTGAGGTTTCAGATAGTACGGTTGATTATGACAGAGATGTGAAAGTATCCATTTACGCTCGATCGCTCATTCAAGAAGTTTGGCTGGTAGATTTAGTTGAAAATTGTTTGGAAATCTACCGTCAGCCCGGCCCAAACGGTTATAGTTTAATGCTCAAGTTTTGGCGTGGTCAACAAGTTGCACCGCTAGCTTTTCCAGAGTTTCAAGTTAGCGTTGATTTTATATTGGGTTAGTATGAATAAGTAATGGCAGCTTACGATCGAGCGATCGCCATTAAGCCAGAAAATGCGGAAGCTTGGCGCGATCGCGGCGCATTTGTATCAGAATTAAAACAGGATACACAAAATTGACTCGGGGGAATCTGATATTACAAATGCCTCAGATAGCAAGGTGGAGCAACCTAAGTCAGCATATTCGATGCAAGGACTGATTATTACATAGCACTTTTCACTAAAATCAGGTACGCCTGGGAATTGGAATGCGATCGGGGCGTACCTCACTTATTTGAGAATCGGTATAGTGGCTTAGGGGAAAATCGGGTGAGTGTGATCGGCACGGGTGACTCTGGGGAGACTAACTTGTGGGTAGGAACGTCCTGTGGCTTGAGTTGTTACAGCTATTCGCCAAAAAAATGAGCAATGAGGAGGCTCAGTCAAGTTTAAAGTCTAATCATCTAGGCATTATGCCGAATAATTTGTTTATTATAGAAAAGACGTTTTGGTTATAGATATAACTTCACTCTTGCATGGCCCCTAGTGAGTTTCAGCCCTACTTACAAGCAATCTGCCGGCGCTACGAGGATTGGTGGACTGTGGATCCCTTGACCGAAACGATCGCGGATCGACAGGCAACCTTCTCATTTGAGCAGATGGTGCAAAATCTGGAGAAGAAATCAGAGGAAGAGAAAAAGGCACCAATCCCATCACTGCCAATATTTCAAGGAATCCAGAATTATGTCGAATCTGAGCATATTTTGCTGGTAGGTTCCCCGGGTGTCGGCAAATCAACCGCGCTTTTCGGTTATTTGGTGAGTTTTGCAAAGGAAGAGGTTGAGAAACCAGAACCTCGAATTCCTGTGCTGATTCGCTTGAAAAGGTATAAAGTCAGTTTTTCTAGCCCTGAAGATCCTTCAGGGATGTTGACTCTGATTAGAAATGCACTTAAGCCACAACTACGACTAACAATTCCAGAAGTTGAAGAACTATTGTTTCAGAAACGGCTGATCTTGCTCTTAGATGGCTTGAACGAGATGCCAGCAGACACAGTTCGTACACAACTGAAAACATTTCGTGAGGAGTGCGATCAAATTAAGATTCCACTCATCTGCACAACACGAGAGCTAGGAAACGGCGATCTAGGTATTAAAAGACGATTGCAAGTACAGCCTCTTGATCCTAGAGAAATTGATCGCTTTTTGCGAGAATGTATGCCCGGTCAAGCGGAACAAGTGTTGCAATTGTTGAGCCGAGACAAGCGAGAGTTAAGCCGCACGCCATTTGTTTTGTGGATGCTGTATCAATTGTTTCAGGAGACGGGTACTGTTGTAGATAATTTGGGACAGGCATTCCGTCAATTTTTTCAGACTTTCAAAAAATATAAGGAAGACGCACCCGTTACAGATGAGCGTCGTAAAGCTTGGAATCCTTGGCTAGAACATCTGGCGTTTACAATGCTGAACTCTCCAGAGCCAAATGATCCTGGCTTAATCATCTCTGATGAGCGAGCAGAAAAATTGCTGGTTGAAAAGTTTGGCGATCTTCATGGTGCTCCATCCCGGATTGAAGAGTTGGTTAAGTATCACGTTTTGGAAAGAGTCTCTGATAGGGAAGTTAGTTTTCAGCATCAACTAATTCAGGAATACTATGCGGCGGAGCGGCTAGCGCCACAGTTGAAAAAGTTGAGTGATGAGGAATTGCAATATTACTACTTGAATTATCTCAAGTGGACGGAACCGCTAGCAATGGCGATGTCGTTTGTGGAGTCTGAGGCGTTAGCAGTGCGGATGGTGAAACTGGCACTGGAGGTAGATTTGTATTTGGGAGCAAGGTTAGCGGGAGCGGTGAAACTAAACTGGCAGCAGACAACTATAAATTTAGTAATTTCTGAGTGCGAACAAAAAAATCTGCCGCAATTAATCAAGGTTATCTGCTTACAAAAATCGCGTTCTATAGCCACTACTCAGAGCTTAATTAAGGCGCTAAATGAACCAGGTGCAGACATTCAAGCAAAAGCTTTGCAAGGTTTAAAAGAAATTGCTAATGCCACAAGTCTGCCAGATTTGCTGCAAGCAATCGAGAATCCAAATGGGAAAAATTATTTATTAATTATTGATATAATAGATCTATTGGTTTTACTTGACAGTAAAAAAACAACACTCCCAAAACTACGAGGATTGCTAAAAAGCGAGTATCCTGGTATTCGGGAAATAGCTGTTTGGGCTTTAGAGAGATTGAACACTAAAGAGTGCATTTCAGACTTCATTAATGCTTTGCACGATCCCACCCTTCGCGTTCGTCGGGCTATTATTAGTGCTTTAGGAAATATTGGATATCCAGAAATAATTCCCTATCTACTCAATATGCTAGATAGTCACCAGGAAGAGGAAGATAACGGAGGAATGTTTTCAAGAGCAGCTTTTGCCTTAGCAAAACTGGATTCTGACCAGGCTTTCTTACATCCTCATAGTGTGGTTCGTAAAGCAGTAATTTCTCTGCTTGAAAAACAAAACCTAGAAGTTGCACTTCCAAGGCTGACAGTAGCGCTGAAAGATACAGACTGTTTGGTTCGTGCAGAAGCCATGAGAATTATTGGAAAACTTAAAATTAAAGAATTTATTGGAGAAGTATTGCAAGCTATTGAGGATTCAGAGACAGGAGTTCAAATGCAAGCTGCTTATGCAATTGGACAGATTTGTAGTGTAGAAATTATGCCAGAATTACTTAAAAAACTCAAAAGTGAAAATTCTGAAACTCGTAAGACAATCGTTGATGCAATGCATAATCTCGATAGCGAACAAGCAGTTCCGGGTTTATTTCAGGCATTAGCAGATTCTGATCAATCTGTTCGTAGAAAGGCTCTATACGCATTAGGGCAACTATGTATAAAAGATACTATTCCACATTTCATAGGAATTTTTCTCAATCCAACAAGCGAAGATTATAATATTTTAATCAACAATTATTTACATGAATTAGAACCTCAACAGAAATCCGACCTACTAGAACAAGCGAATTGTCTGGATACAGATATTCGCTGGGAGGCTGTTAAAACAGTAGCTAGAGTGGCAAGTCAAGCAGCAATTCCAAATTTGATTAAGGATTTTTCCAGGGTAGATAGCACTGGAAACCGTTGGCGAATCATTAATTACTTAAGAACTACAGCTAACGAACAAATTTTGCCAACATTATTAGATGCCCTCAATGATACCGAAGTATCTGTCCGCCGCCATGCAGCTTTTGGTATCAGAGATCTCGGTAATTGCTTGCACTTAGATTATCTTTGCCAACAGCAATCTCAGAATCCTTTAGAAGCTATTGACATTGCGATCGCTGCCATCCAATCACGCTGCGGCTTTTACAACTACGAAATTTATCAGCAAGCCCAGGAAACAGATAATTTAGGATTTGAAGATGATTTAATCAGGAATTTATACAAAGACATAGATAAAGTAATCTCTCAAATTCAAGCAAATCCGGAACTGCGCCAGGACGACAATGAAGATCGACTGACTATAGACATCGTAGATCAATTGTATATTTTAGGATATAACGCATCACATGACACGAAAATTGGTGGTCATGCTGACATTGTTATTAGAAAAAATGATTTTTTGTGGCTTGGAGAAGCAAAAATTTATGGAGATAACAACAATTATTTATGGGAAGGGTTTCTCCAACTTACTACAAGATACTCAATCGGTGATGATAATCAGCAAAATGGTGGCTTATTAATTTATATACGTCAGGAAGATGCAAGCTCAATTATGAAAAAGTGGCAAAATTATTTGCTTGAAAAAAGCTTGCCAGATTATAGTTTCCGACTTTGCCAAATGAGAAGCCTAGCTTTTATATCAACTCATAAACATGAAAGATCGGGTCAAGCCTTTCATGTCAGACATATCCCAGTCATGCTTCATTGGGATCCCAAAGATAAAAGTGGACGACGTAAGACAAAATCACCTTAAATCGCAAAAACTTAATCAGGAGAGCGATACTTGTACAGATAGCGATCGCACTCCTTATCGCCATCCTACGATTCCATCAACGATCGCACCCACTGAAAATCACCCTCACTCAGCGCTGGTATAGACTGCACTGAATAATCGATCGCCAAATCTAAAGCAGCCTCCTGATAAACTTCACCCAAAACCTCACATAAATTTACAACAAGTTCTTTATCTCCTGACATATCTTTAACTTTATCGTCTTGAAAAAGCTTCAAAAGAAAAACAACGCACCGATCGCCTAGCAGCCAAATTGCGCGAAATGAGGATTAATCCTGATGAGGTGTGATTTTTTTTAGATTGTTAAATGGGGTACAATCGCACTTTTTAAACAGCAGAAATATCAGAAGCCCCAAAAAGCCGATCGCACTTCCCATCTCCTCATCTCCTCAACCATCCTCCTTATTAAGATTTCCTTAATTGCTTTGATCGGATACAGACATCAGTGGTAGTATTAACAGCTAAGCTAGGGGTGCCCGAAAATCCGGGCTGAGAAAACACCCTTAGAACCTGAGTCTGGGTAATACCAGCGGAGGGAAGCTGTTTATGAAGGACATTAAGATATGCGTACCGAATGGATCGCTAAGCGTAGCGGGCAGAGCAATGTTAGTCAAATGCACTACGCTCGCCAAGGTGTGATTACTGAAGAAATGCACTACGTCGCTAAGCGAGAAAATCTTCTCCCAGAGCTGATCCGCGCTGAAGTAGCCCGTGGACGGATGATTATTCCGGCTAACATCAATCACACGAATTTGGAACCAATGGCGATCGGCATTGCTTCCAGATGCAAAGTCAATGCTAATATCGGTGCTTCTCCCAACTCTTCTAATATGCAAGAAGAAGTTGACAAGTTAGTATTGGCAATCAAATACGGTGCTGATACCGTGATGGACTTGTCCACTGGTGGTGGTAATCTAGATGAAATTCGGACTACGATTATCAAAGCTTCGACAGTGCCGATCGGTACAGTACCGATTTATCAAGCACTAGAAAGCGTTCATGGTAACATGGAAAGTCTGACCGCCAATGACTTTCTGCACATCATTGAAAAACACGCTCAACAAGGCGTAGATTACCAAACTATTCACGCCGGAATTCTGATTGAGCATCTGCCATTGGTGAGAGATCGACTGACTGGAATTGTATCTCGCGGCGGTGGTATTTTGGCTCGGTGGATGCTGCATCACCACAAACAAAATCCCCTCTACACTCACTTTAACGACATCATTGAAATCTTCAAAAAATACGATGTTTCGTTTAGTTTGGGAGATTCTTTGCGCCCAGGTTGCACTCACGATGCGTCCGATGCAGCTCAATTAGCTGAACTCAAAACTTTGGGACAATTAACTCGCAAAGCTTGGGAACATGATGTGCAGGTAATGGTGGAAGGCCCAGGCCACGTGCCGATGGATCAAATTGAGTTTAATGTCAAGAAACAAATGGAGGAATGTTCCGAAGCGCCTTTCTATGTTTTGGGGCCATTGGTGACTGATATTGCTCCCGGTTACGATCATATCACTTCTGCGATCGGCGCAGCGATGGCTGGTTGGTACGGCACTGCAATGCTCTGCTATGTCACACCGAAGGAACACCTCGGTTTGCCGAATGCTGAGGATGTCAGAAATGGGCTGATTGCCTATAAAATTGCGGCTCATGCTGCTGATATTGCGCGTGGTCGTCCGGGGGCGCGAGACAGAGACGATGAACTCTCGAAAGCGCGTTACAATTTCGATTGGAACCGTCAATTTGAGCTATCATTAGATCCAGAACGGGCAAAGGAATATCACGATGAAACTTTGCCGGCTGATATCTACAAAACTGCTGAATTCTGTTCGATGTGTGGGCCTAAGTTCTGTCCGATGCAGACTAAAGTTGACGCCGATGCTTTGACGGAATTAGAGAAGTTTTTGGCGAAGGAACCTGTAGCCCAAAGCTAATTGGTAAGGTGCGCGCCACCGTCATGCATCTACAGCTAGACTTTTAGCTATCGCTCAGCAGCCACGCCAGACAAGGCTGGCTGCTTGTGGCGCACCTTACCGCTGGGTGAACCTTCCTCGGAAGAGCGGAAATTACAGTAGATTGCAAGTTTATCAAGTACATCCCAGAAACCCGGTTTGTTCTGTGAAACCGGGTTTCTCTGTACCTCACAAACAAGCGCAAAAGTGCTGTATGTATGCAACAACTAAATCAGCATCGCTGATATCGCATTCCTGGCAACTGCGAAACTAATCCCAACAATTCCAACTGCAAAAGTATACTAGAAACCGTTCCCGTTTCTAATCCCGCTGCTTCCACAATTGTATCAAAAGAACTCGATCCAGATTCGATCGCACTTAGCACGATCGCCAATTCCGGCTCCAAAGACGGCACTTGCTTCTCAACCGTCGGATTTGTCGGAAATAGCGACAACTGCTGCGCTGTGTCCAATTTTGGTATAGCTCCGAGCATTTCCAACAACCTGTCTTCGCTTAAGAGTCGATCGCTACTCGGCAGAATCGGGTGAGCACCTTTACTCAGCAACTCCAAACAACCAAAGGAACGCTCATCATCCAATCTCGCCGTCAAAACATACACATCGCGACAAAATTCATTCGCTTGATAAGCAGTAATTAATGCACCAGATTTATGCGGAGCTTCGATCACGATTGTAGCGCGACTTAAGCCAGCAATTATCCGATTTCGGCGCGGGAAATTAGTTTTATTTGGTTGAGTGCCCGCCGGATATTCACTAATTGCCAATCCCTGCTGCAAAATGCGATCGCACAACCTCTCATTTGGCTTAGGATAAACAATATCGACCCCAGTGCCAAAGACAGCCAAAGTCCTGCCTCCCGCCTCCAAACAGCTTGTATGAGCCTCTGTATCAATTCCTGCCGCCAATCCCGAAACAACAGTAAAACCATTTTTAGCCAAAGCCGCACTAAATTTGCGAGTCCACTTTCGGCCGTATTCCGAAGGGCTGCGAGTGCCAACAATTGCCACAGTCGGCGTAATTCCTTGATTCTCTTTTACATCCACATTACCACGATAATACAACACCGGTGGCGGACTATGAATCTCCAATAACAAACGCGGGTAATCTGAATCTGCGGGTGTCCAAAAATAGGGATTTTTGATAAGATGTTTTTCGATAAATTCTTCGGGATTAATTTTTTCTCGTGCTTGCAAGGTTGTTTCAATTGTCTGTCTGCCAAACCCATCAACTCGCATTAAATCTACTGGTTTGGCCATCCAAGCTTCTGCCAAAGTATTGAAATGTTGTTGCAATCTTTGCAACAAAATCGGCCCGATACCATTAATTTGCGACCAGGCTAACCAGTAAGTGCGTTCTTCTAGCAACGATTTTCCCTCACTTTATCTGAAAATAATTTTATCATTAATCCTCTTAGATTCCTAGTTGGGGCGGGCGGGTTTACAAATACCCTGGATGTGATTTTTAGAGACTGGTGAACCCTTCGACTACGCTCAGGGCATCGCCCGCCCCTACAGAATATCACTTAGTTTCAAGGAACTAATAACTAATAACTAATAACTAAGTTTTCCAATCAACGAAACGGGCGTAAATATAAGCTATTATTTCTCCTGTCACAGTCCGAAAACCTTCGCTGGATTTCCACCATTCTCTCGGGTTGTAATCTTGCACTTCGGCAGCTATTATCCCGACTTTAATGTCTGGATTCAGCACTTCTTTGAAAATAATCCAACTTCTGCGGGCGTGAGTGCCAAAAGAATAAAGATTGATTGAGTCAACTTTTAGGGCGGAAGCAGCAAACCAATCTCGAAGGGCGATCGCGGAAGCAGCAGTGCGGTGTTTGATAACACTCTGTGCTGGTACTGCTACTACTTTGTCTCGATCAAATCCTAGCGCAATACAAGTCGCGGCGGTTAGTTCGGCATAGTTTTTATATTCAGCGAGATAGTAACCTTTAGCTACCGGAAGTCCTGTTGCGATTAATTGGCGATATCCGCCTTTCTTGAATTCGGCGATCGCACTTTCGATCGCATAATCCGGCAACCACCCTTCGACAACCAGTATATCTGCTTTAATCGGCGAATTTACCGCCAGAAATGGATGAATATTGCCGATTATTAATGTCATTGAAATTATCAACCCGATGATAGCAATTACCCAACCTTCCCGAGTAATTGCCCAGATTTCTCGACGACGGATTAGACGAATTCTCATTTTATAGCAGAAGGAAGTTCGGCAACGAGCAATGTACGGGATGTAACGGATGAAAGGGAAGTTCGGCAACGAGCAATGTACGGGATGTAACGGATAGAAGGAAGAAGGAAGGAAGAAGGAAGAAGGAAGAAAGTCATAAAATTACTCAATGCCAAATGCCTCATTCCCTATTCCCTATTCCCCATTCCCTATTCCCCATTCCCAAATTATTGATGTTTCAGATACTCAAAAACGCTCTTATCGCCGATATCTTGGGGAATTGCTTGAAAAAACTTGCGGACAGCAAAGATGATAAACAAAGCAGCCCAAAAGGCTAGCAAAAATTGTTCATTTTCGGCTGACAGAAAGCCGAACATATGTCCTAAAATTAACAGCGGAACTCCTGGAGTCAAAAACTTAGTTTCTAGGCGGTTGAAGCAGAAAGCTTCTTTGAAAAAGATGCCATTTAAGGCGGCAAAAGTAAAGCCAATTCCCCACAACGTGGCTGGATGTTCGTAGACTGCTAAGGCTAGCGGTTCGCTGCTTTGTAGGGCGACAAAGAATGCTGCTGCGCCGCCGATCGCCCAAAACACCTGTAGCGTTCGGTGCAGCGCAATCATGTAAATGTGAATAGTTGCTAAACTAACGCCTAAAGCTATCCAGAAACAAGCAAAAACAGGCGTTACAGCTTGGATTGCAGTTGGGTTGTCGCCGCTTTGCAGCACCAGAGTAGCGCCGATCGCCAAACACAGCGCCGCCACCCCCAATCCGGCGCGGTAAATCAACACTCCCGCGCGATCGCTTTGAGTAATCGTAAATTCGCCGAATTGGCCTTGATAGACTTCCGATTCATCAGGCGATTTCAGTAGTTGCATTACAGTTTCCTCCTATCTATCAAACACGAATGTACTTATACCAAGATATACTTTATTGATAAACCAGTACACCGGAACCGAGCGATGCCTAAATTTGACAAACCTAAACTTAACAAATCTCAATTTGACGACGATCGCCGAAATCAAAACAAATCCTTTGCTTCTGAAGCCGAACTTCCTGCCGTTGGACTTGATGAAACCATTGTAACAGGCAGAAGACCGAAACCGCTAAACGACTTCCAGCGCCTGCTGATGGAAATACCCGAATTAAGCTCCGGGTTCGATCCGGAAATGTTTGCCCATCTCCAGGAAACTCTCCCATTTAATGTCAAGCAATTTGAAAGTAAAATTAGGAAAATTTTAGGCTCTAAAAATATTGATACCACCCTTGAAAATTTCATCAAATATCTCGACTACATCAAGAAAAATATTCAATTGCCGTGCTTCGTTACGGGCGTAGAAGACTTTGAATGGGAAGAAGAATATACAATGGGTTCGGGTAGCAAAAAAGAATATGCAAAGCTCAAAAAAACTCAACCTTCTCATACTGACAGATTCACAATCAATCGGTTGGATGATTTATTTATTGAGGAAGACCGCATATTTGTGGAAGTGACTCGCCTCAGCGATCGCCAAAAATTTATCTTGCCTTTAGCAGATTTTGAATCAGTTGATGTAATCTCCCAAAACCAGCAGTTATTAGATGATTATTCTCTGTGGTTTATCAATTATTAAAAAAGTGCTGAAAGAGAGAGAGAGATGGGGAGATGGGGAGAGTGGAAGAGGGGGAGAGTGGGAGAGTGGAAAAATCTTCCTTCTTCCTTCTTCCCTCTTGTAGCTGAAAACAGTCAACTGTCAACTGTCAACTGTCAACTGTCAACTGTCAACTCTTCCTTATTAAATTGAAGCAGCAAAGTGCGATCGCGAAACCAAAGCCAAAGCCTCAACCAAACTGCGAACAGCAGCAATCATCGCCACTTCGCTGTTAAGTTGACTGACAGCAGAACCGACACCAACACCCGCAGCACCGGCTCCAATAGCGAGCGGTGCGGTGACGCTGGAGATGCCAGAAGCGCAGAGTACGGGGACTTGTACGGCGCGGGAAATTTCAAAGGCAGCGGCCAAAGTAGGCGCTGCTTTTTCAATCAATCCCAAAGTGCCGGCGTGAATTGGTTGGGCGCTGGTGCCGCCTTCAGTTTGGATAATGTTAGCCCCAGCTTTGACTAATTCTGTTGCTAACTGCACTTGTTTGTCGAGTGTCAAAATGTGGGGAACTGTTACAGAAAGAGTGATGTTCGGAAATAGCGATCGAGTTTCGCGAGTCAACTCCAAAACTTCCTCAGCTTCAAAGCGGCGGCCCAGTGCGTAAAAAGCATCAAAGTTGCCAATTTCAATCAAATCAGCGCCAGCTTCTACAGCAGCCGCAAACTTTTCTGGTTCCACAGCCGACACACAAATTGGCAAATTTGTCAAGTTCTTTGCCATCAATACCAAATCGCGATCGCAAGCAATATCGACAAAGGTCGCACCGCCGAGATCCGCTGCTTTGACAACAGCCGCAACGTTGGCTGCATCAAAATTATTTAAACCGCTGATAATTTTCAGGGCGCGGCCTTGCTCAAATGCGCGCTGCAATTTAGGATTTACACTCATCGTTAGTTTTCCAACTCATAAAATTTGTTAGACTCATTTTGACACGAATTAGAACAATTTTTAATTTTTACTTCTTAATATCGGTAAGGTGCAGCTATCATCACCTTACATACATCGGTTATGCGTCCAGGACTGTATTTTTTATTTTACATCCGTTACATCGGCTACATCCGTTACAAAATCCGTTGCCAAACTTCCTGGCTGTCGAAATTTGTGTATATCTTTGATAACTTGTGCCCAGCCGTCAGAGAGAGATTAGAGAATACGATCGCCCTTTTCCTTCGTCGCCTAGTCAAAGCCTCCCCGTTTAGGGGGAAATCAAACAAAATGATTCATTGCTTCAATCCTCTTCTATCGACGGCTATGGGTAGCTGTCAACTGTCACAGCGAAGTGATAAGAACGGAGATTTAAACTCCGTTCTGATCACAATCTGCCGACCTGAGTAAGGGCTTCAAACCCATGCTATTCGGTGGCGGCAAGAGCAAGGGCCAGGAAGGCAGTCAACTAGCCGGAAAACTCAAAAGTAATTCTCAAGATAGATAACTGATTCTGTCGATCGGTAGATAATGTAATATAGCAGATGGTTTAAATGTGCGCCGATCGATCGCCAGCTAAGACCGAAAGACGTAGAGACGACTAATTGATGGAACCTTGGCAAACCCCACAAACTAATTTAACCGACATTCCGATCGCCGAGGAACTGTCGCGCCGCATCCCTCGATCGCCCGATCTCCAAGCCGAAAACCAGGCGCTGCAAACCCTTGCCCGACAACTGGCAACCTCACCGCGCACGCTGCTCAAAACACTGGTGGCGATCGCTCAAGATTTGTGCAGCGCAGGCAGCGTCGGAGTCTGCTTGCTGGAAGAAAATGCAACTTCCGAACAAATATATCGCTGGGAAGCCTTGGCAGGCGCGTGGGAAGCCGCAGAACAAACAAACACACTCAGCAGATTGCAGTTGTCGCGGGCCGCTCGAGACCTCCAAACTCCCCAGTTGTACTTCCATCCAGAACAATCCTTTACCGGCTTGCCAAAACCAGAATTGCCGATCGCCGAAGCATTAGTCCTGCCGCTGCGATCAGAAAATCAACCGCTGGGAGCAATCTGGATTGTATCTCACGATCGCGATCGCCAGTTCGATACCGAAGACTTGCGGATCGTGATCGCCCTAGCCGACTTTGCCGTTGCCGCCTTGCAAATCGATCGCGCCGATCGCACCAAAGAAGCGCTCAGAGAAAGCGAAGAACGCTGGCAACTTGCCTGTGCCGGCAACAGCGACGGCATTTGGGATCACAACCTGCAAACAAATTGCTCTGTAGGGAGCGATCGATGTTTAGAAATTTTGGAACGCGATCGCCAAGAATTATACCGCTTCAGCGAATATTTGACCTGGATTCATCCCGACGACTTGGAGAGAGTGCAAAGCAATTGGCAGCAGCACCTGAATCGAGAAACCTCACATTACTGCTGCGAGTACCGCATCCGCTGTCGGGACGGGCGCTACAAATGGGTTTGTGCCAGAGGGCGAGCAATTTGGGACGAGTCAGGCAATCCAGTGCGCGCCGTTGGTTCCCTGACAGATATCAGCGATCGCAAACAAGCTGAATTAGCTTTGCAAGAAAGCAACAACCGCTTTCAGTTAGCGACAAGGGCGATCGACGGCATCGTGTTTGAGTGGGATTTCGGATCCAACTCAGTCTACCGTTCCGAGGGGCTCTCCTCCCTCGTCGGCGTCCGTGCAGAGGATGCACCAACAACATCAGAGTGGTGGAAAGAACGCATCCATCCCGTCGATTTGGCGCGGATCGAAGCCGAGGGAAAATCTATCTTAAATCCCGATCGCTACGAAGGCGAGTACCGAGTCCGCCACGAAGACGGGCGCTGGATCGATGTTTGGGAACGCGGCTGCACGATCCGCAACCAGCAAGGCGAAGCCATCAAAGTTGTCGGCTTCACAACCGAAATTACCAAGCGCAAACAAGCAGAAGCAGCCCTGCGCGATCGCGAAACCCGCCTCCAGTTAATTCTCGACAGCGCCAAAGACTACGCCATCATCACCCTCGACATCGGCGGACGCGTTACGGGTTGGAACGCAGGCGCAGAGAGAATGCTGGGCTATGCTGAAGCCGAAATCGTCGGGCACGACGGACGAATCATCTTCACCCCAGAAGACTCAGCCGCCGGAAAGCCGGAACTAGAAATGCACCTCGCCCTGACTCAGGGAAAAGGAGAAAACGAGCGCTGGCATCTCCGCAAAGACAGCAGCCGTTTTTGGGGCAGCGGGCTGATGATGCCCCTGCGCGACTTAGAGGGCGACGTGCAAGGTTTCCTGAAAATCATGCAAGACAAAACCGAGCGCCGGCAAATAGAAGAAGCACTGCGGCAAAGCGAAAATCGCTACCGCACCCTCGCCGATGCCGTCCCGCAATTAATGTGGAGCAAGAGCGCCGACGGCAGGTTAGAGTTTTGCAACCAGCACTGGCAAAACTACACGGGCATCAAGCCAGAATTCCCCGTGGTTGCGCCGATGTTAGAAATATTTCATCCTCTGGATTTGCCAAAAATTGTCGCCGCGCGGAACCGGGCGATTGCAGCAGGGGAATCCTACGAATTCGAGTGTCGGGTGCTCAGGTTTGATGGCACCTACCGCTGGCATCTAGCGCGAGTTGTACCCGTCAAAGACAGCGGCGGGCAGGTGGTGCAGTGGGTGGGCATCGGCATTGATATTGACGATCGCTTCCAAGCCGAAGAAAGCTTAGCAGAAAGCGACCGCCGCTTCCGCTTTTTGGCAGAGTCGCTCCCCCACCTGATTTGGAACGTAGACTCAGCCGGGGAAATTCGCTTTGCCAATCAAAAATGGTCGGAATATCTGGGAATGTCTTACGGAGAAGCCGCTCAAAACAATTGGGATTCTCTGATGCCGCCCTCGGATTTGGCATCCGGTTTAGCCCGCTGGCAAGAATGTCTAATCACCGGAGAAGTTTATCAAGCGGAATTCCGCCTGCTGCGGGCCTCCGACCAAATGGAACGCTGGCATTTGTCCCGCGCCGTGCCAATTCGTGGCGCAAGCGGTGAGATTGTCGAGTGGATCGGCACGAATACCGATATTCACGATCGCAAGCAAGCCCAACTCAACGAACAGTTTCTGTCGGGGCTGGAAATCCGGTTGCGGCAGCGCTCCAACCCCGCAGAAATGTTGTGGGAAGCCATGAACAGTCTGGGAGAATATTTAAATGTCGATCGCTGCATTTGGCACGAAATCGATGTCGAAGCCGATCGGGCAATTGTCGAGCAAGACTGGCACCAGCCCGATCTCGCCAGCACCGCCGGCACCTATCAAATCTCAGACTTCAAGACACCAGAACTGAAAGATCTCTCTCTGGCAGGTCAAACACTGGTCATCTCAGATATCGCTAATGACCCGCAGACAGCGCCTTTTGTCGATAACTACGGTGCCGTTGGAATTCGCGCTTTGGTCGATGTTCCCTGTCTTCAGGAAGGGCGCTGGGTAGCTCTTTTGGTGGTGACATCAAAGGCGGTGCGGCACTGGCGGCCCGATGAAGTTTCGTTGATCCAAGAAATGGTGGCTCGCCTCTGGTCGGTGATCCAGCACGCGCGAGCCTTGCAGGATCTGCACGAAAGCGAGGCTCGGTTCCGTGCTCTAGCTGACAACATCGCCCAGTTGACCTGGATGACAGATGCCACCGGCTGGATTTTCTGGTATAACCAGCGCTGGTTTGACTACACGGGTACAACCCTAGAGGAAATGCAGGGCTGGGGTTGGCAGCAAGTCCACCACCCGGAACACTTCGATCGCGTTGTCGCAAAATTTAGGCACTGCATTGAAACCGGCGAACCCTGGGAGGATACTTTTCCCCTGCGCGGTACTGACGGATCTTACCGCTGGTTTCTCTCCCGCGCCGTGCCGATTCGCGACTTGCAAGGCAAGGTACTGCGCTGGTGCGGCACCAACACCGACATTACCGATCGCCTCAATGCAGAAGCGGAACGGGAACGCCTGCTAGCCCGCGAAAAGGTCGCCAGAGAAGAAGCAGAACGCGCTAACCGCGTCAAAGACGAATTTTTGGCTGTTTTGTCCCACGAACTGCGGACTCCCTTAAACCCGATTGTGGGCTGGACAAAGCTGCTGCGATCGAACTGTCTGACACCCGAAAAGCAGCGTTACGCCCTAGAAACGATCGAGCGCAACGCCAAACTGCAAACCCAGCTAATCGAAGATTTGCTCGACGTGTCGGGGATTTTGCAAGGCAAAGTCAGTTTGAATATTGTACCTGTGGATTTGGCAGGGGCGATCGGCAGTGCGATCGAAACGGTGCGTCTGTCGGCGGAAGTTAAATCGATTCAAATCAGCACTGAATTTGCACCAGCTTTAGGTTTTGTGTTGGGCGATGCGGCCCGACTTCAGCAAGTTGTTTGGAATTTAGTCTCAAATGCCGTCAAGTTCACCTCGCCCGGAGGCAAAATCGAACTCAAGCTCGATCGCCTTGATACCGATGCCCAAATTACTGTAACTGATACTGGTAAAGGTATCGAACCGGATTTTCTGCCCTACGTATTCGACTACTTCCGCCAAGCTGACAGCACGTACACGCGCAAGTTTGGCGGATTGGGTTTAGGATTGGCGATCGTCCGTCATCTCGTCGAGCTCCACGGCGGCACCGTGAAATCCGACAGTGCAGGGGAAGGACAAGGCGCCACCTTTACCGTCAGGATACCCCTGATGCCGGTGCAACCTCCGACAATTCCGGCGACGGCTGCACCCCAGGAATCTTTCAATTTGAGCGGTATTCGGGTGTTAGCGGTGGATGATGATGCCGATGCGCGAGATTTGGTGGTTTTTCTGCTTGAGGATTGCGGCGCGTGCGTGACAGTAGTTTCTAACGCTGACGATGCCTTGGCGATTTTAATCCAGTCTGTCCCGGATGTGCTGTTGAGCGATATTGGAATGCCCGACACCGACGGTTATATGTTGCTGCGGCAGGTGCGGGCTCTGCCGCCGGAGCAAGGGGGATTGGTTCCGGCGATCGCCCTTACCGCCTATGCTGGAGAAATGGACTATCAGCAAGCGCTGGCTGCGGGGTTCCAGCGGCATCTTTCTAAGCCTTTAGATCCTGACAAGTTGGTACAGGCGATGTTGGATTTGCTCGTGGAGCGATCGGGAAACAAGATTTCTTAAGGTCTTTTTGTGTCTGAAAAGTCTTGATTTAACGAACCGCGAAGGCGCGAAGGGCGCTAAGGAAGAAGGGAAGAAGAAAGGCAGAAGAAAGGCAGAAATAAATAATATCAAATCCGGTTATATCGTTTCCGGTTGCATCAGTATTGTTCAAATGTCAAAACAGTCAACAGTCAACAGTCAACCGTCAACAGTCAGCAGTCAACAGTCAACCGTCAACCGTCAACAGTCAACCGTCATGTCTGAGTGCAATCACAATTGCTATCAAACAAAAAAACCTCACAGATGGAGGTTTTTTGATGATTTATGTGCGATCGAACGACAGGTTAAAACATCCTGTCCCTGCATCGTGTCCACAGCCCTAAGACTCGATCGTTAGCGGTAGTCGGTGCGAACTGCGGGGTCGCGATCGCCTGTTGTAGTGGTATGGCGGACTGTTTCTTCACGTTTTTTGGGCATCAAACCCAACAAACCCGACAACCCGAGCAAACCCAACCATCCCCAGTCGAAATCGCGATCGTTTTCGGCATTGTAGGCACCGGAGCGAGGAGTTGTGGTAGTAGTAGTTGTGTCCCTGCTGTTAGTACCCGGAGCTGTATTTGTCTGAGCCGAAGCTGGCAGATGAGCTGGTGCAATGGCTAAACCAGCAGCTATAATACCTGCACCGATTGCTTTGGATAAGTCAGAACGTTTCATAATTCAAGTGCTCTCTGTTGGCAAAATTCTTTAACTATCACCACTTTATCGATCGGCTATTAAACTTAAATCCACCTGTAGCAGTAAACATTGCTAAATTCCACCTATTACTACAGATTGATATCCACTTTTTAGTGGTCATACGAAATTAAACATAGCTCGCTCATGCCACAACCGCACTTCACGGGTAGCATCTCATATCCTTTCCGGCCGCATCAGTATCGTTCAAACAATCAACAGTCAACAGTCAACAGCCAACCGTCAACAGTCAACAGCCAACCGTCAACCGTCAACAGCCAACAGCCAACAGTCAACAGTCAACAGTCAACAGTTAACCGTCAACCGTCAACCGTCAACAGCCAACAATCATACAAACCATGTACTGTTGACAAAAAAAGGTAAACTCAGATATTGCACAGACAACAGTTTGAAGTCGATCGACGGAGATAAAAACCTTTGGGAATAGAGCTACGCAGCTACGTATTTCTAGACAACTTGCAGCCGCAGCACGCAGCATACATCGGCACAGTCGCCGCTGGATTCTTGCCGCTACCTGGGGATGCGTCGCTGTGGATAGAAATCTCGCCCGGTATCGAAATTAACCGAATTACCGATGTCGCCCTCAAATCTGCCTCCGTGCGCCCGGGAATCCAGATAGTCGAACGCTTGTACGGCTTGTTGGAAGTACACTCGGGCCAGCAGGGGGAAACCCGGGCCGCAGGAAAAGCAATTCTAGAATTCATCGGAGTCCGCAGAGAAGAATGTATCAAACCGCGGGTGATTTCCAGCCAAATTATTCGCAACATTGACCCGCACCAAACGCAATTAATCAACCGCACTCGCCGCGGACAGTTGCTGCTGGCGGGACAAACTCTTTATGTCTTAGAAGTAGAACCGGCGGCTTATGCAGCGCTGGCGGCGAATGAAGCAGAAAAAGGCGCATCTATTAACATCTTAGAAGTTCAAGCTGTCGGCAGTTTTGGACGGCTTTACCTGGGCGGAGCAGAACAAGATATCATAGCAGGTTCCCGGGCAGCAATTGCGGCGGTGGAAAGCGTGACGGGTCGAGAAAATCCAGCAGTTTTTGGCCGCAAGGAATAGCCGTTAAAGGAGATGCAATTATGGCAAACACACAGCATTTAGCACTGCTGAAAAAAGGTGCAGTTAGTTGGATTGAATGGAGAAATCTCAACCCAAATATAGAGCCGGATCTAAGCGAAGCTAACCTCGCAGAAGCCAACCTCAGAGGCGCGCAGCTTTGGCGATCCAATCTTTTTAAAATAGACTTATTTAAGGCTAAATTAATTTCGGCCAACCTCGCCGAATCTAACCTCAGTTTAGCAAATCTTGCCGGAGCGCAACTACTCGAAACTAATTTGATTAAAGCCAATTTAACTGGAACAAACCTCCGAGAAGCAGACCTCAGAGGAGCCGATTTGAGCGGTGCTAATTTAATTGGGGCGGATCTGGGCGGTGCGAATCTCCAACAAACCGATTTTGGAGATGGGAATCTAATCGGTGCAGTGATGTTTCGAGTTAAGGCGATCGGCGCTAACTTCAATCATGCTAATCTCAGTCAAGCTAATCTCACTCAAGCCGAATTGATTGAAACACATTGTTACGCAGCCAATTTCTCTAAAGCTAACCTCGGTGAAGCTCACTTTACTGGAGCATATCTTTTTAGAGCAAATCTCAGTTTTGCGGAGTTGAGTGCTGCCGATTTGCGGTGGTCAAACCTTAGCAAGGCTGACTTGAGAGGAGCGAATTTGACCGGGGCAAATCTCAGAGGAGCGAACTTGGCCGGAGTTAATCTGAGCGGCGCTCGTTTGAAAGAAACAATCATGCCTGACGGCAGCATTGTTTCATCATCATAAGTAGTTTATCAAGTAGGGACACGGCACTGCCCATTAGTGTCAACTTAACGTCAAACGTAATACCGGTATGCTGTTTGACGATTAGGCCTCGATCCCCCCTAGCCCCCCTTCTTAAGCTACGGTGTACACACAAGTCGAGTTGGAAATCAATTGACCCAAAAAAAACGGAAATTTATTTTTTTAATCCTTGATTTCCGTCACCCATTATCAATAAGTTAAAACTATTGATAACGATCTCGATTGTCTAAAAACCTTGCCGACTAAGGGTTGTGTCAGACACAGCCAGGTTTTGGCAAGTTGTGTGTACACGGTAGCCTTAAGAAGGGGGGGACAAGAGTCTTCTCAAAGTCCCCCTTCTTAAGGGGGATTTAGGGGGATCTAGACTTAGGGAAAAACGAGATTTATCAAGACTTTCAGGCTTAAGTTGACACTAATGGGCACGCTTGAGTGTCCTGATTTCGGGTGATATTAATTCCGATGCAACCGGAATTGATCTAACTATAGCAATCCTAAATCATTTTCAATAACTGGTTCCCAGGCTTTACCTGGGAACCGATGTAAGCGAGGCTCTGCCTCGCCTGCGAAAATGGAGGCAGAGCCTCCGGATCTGCGTTACCAGGCAGAGCCTGGTAACGAGTAACGAGTATAATCATTTAGGATTGCTATATCGCCCGATTAATTGTAGGGAAACGGCACGGGTGGTGTCCTGACTGTGGGCAATATTAATTCCAAACCGGCAAATTAATTGCCACCAGCCGGCGATACTTGATAAAGTCCTCTGACGGGGCCTGGAGCTGTCTGTGAATCTTGCTGTTGTCTTTGAGGTACCAACTGATCTTGGGCTGGAGTCCCAGGGGCGAAACAACCGCTTGCTTGAGCTGCTAGCTGGCAAGCTGGAGGCAGCGCCATGACTGAGGAATCGAAGGGATTGACGGCATCCGGGACGCGGAGAATTGGATCGCTGGAAACTTGCCGCTGCATTACTCGTCGGTAGAGGCCGTTGACGCGGCTGGCATCCCGCTCGATTTCTTTTTCGGGAAAGGCAACAACGCCGCTGGGGGCACCGATGCCTAAATAGTCGCCCAGATAACCTTGCAAGCTGACGTTGTGGTAAAAGTCTCCTGATGCTTCAAAGAATTGTCGGTTGAAGTCGTCGGCAATCGGGTGAAATCGAGCTGTTTGTGCTTGAGCTGGTTTGACGGATGCCATTGCGACAGAGGCGATAGCGAGAATCAACGCGCCGCTCAGGCTTTTTAAGTTTTGACTCATATATTTGGGCCTCCTTAATTAATTCCGATTCCACTATAAACTGATTATCGGCGGATTATTGGTGTTTTTTACACGGTGTTAGTTATGAATGCTGCTGATTTAAAGGTGTTGCGCGATCGACTTTTGGATTTGTTGTGCGAATTTGCGTACAAAGAAGGCGATTTTGTGCTGTCTTCGGGGCAGCAAAGTTCTTATTACATTAACTGCAAACCGGTGACGCTGCATCCAGAAGGTGCTTTGGCGACGGGGAGGTTGCTGTTTTCGATGCTGGCGGCGGATGTGGACGCTGTGGCTGGTTTGACTTTGGGTGCTGACCCGATTGTAACTGCTGTGAGTGTGGTTTCAGCTTTGGGCGATCGACCGATACCAGCTTTGATTGTCAGAAAGGAGACGAAGGGACACGGGACAATGGCGTATATTGAGGGGCCCACGCTGTCTGAGGGCGCGAATGTGGTGGTTTTGGAGGATGTGGTAACAACGGGTAAGTCGGCGATGCAGGCGGTGGAGAGGCTGCGGGGAGCTGGTTATAAGGTCGATCGCGTGTTGTCGCTGATCGATCGAGAGCAAGGTGGGGCGGAGTTTTATCGCTCTGTTGGCTTGGACTTTGAGGCGGTTTTTAAGATTAAGGATCTTAAGGAATGGATTCTTAGCAAGAAATAGAGATGCAAACCTATTGTAGGGTGAGTTGGGGTGGGCGATCGACTAAGGTAACAAAAGCAATTAGTAGTAAGGTGTACATTGCCCACCCAGCCGTGTCTGGCGCGATCGACCTATTTACCTTATTTTAGCTGTTGGCGATCGGCAATAAACCAAATTTATTGGTAATCATCTCTTCCAAAAAGAAGATTTAACGATCGCAGCCTTCGAGATTTCGAGTTTTCCAGAGGCACAAAAGCCACCAAGACGCGGGCTGGGTGCTTAGGTTGCACCCTAGATAATTTGGTTCAAGTGAGGAATAAAGTCCTCACTTGAACCAACTCAATTTCAAATTAACCCGAAATTAACTGCACTGATAGTGCTAGCAGAAACTCCACCCAGAGTTGCCAAAATCTCCCCAGTTTGGGCAAACCGGATTAAAGTTGCACCGCTATCTTGAACAATAGCTAATTGCGAGAAACTCAGCCCGTTACCCAATACTAACAAGTCTTTGCCGATTTCAAAATCTGCGATCGTATCAGTACCGGAATTGGTGGATAGCAAGAATTTATCATTGCCAGCACCTCCTGTCAAAGTATCAATTCCCAAACCGCCATTCAGCAAATCATCTCCCTTACCTCCAAGTAGAATGTCATTACCATCGCCGCCAGTCAAAATGTCAGCACCGCGGCCGCCAAACAAGGCATCATCACCGTTATTTCCGAGCAAAGTATCGCTACCTTTGCCGCCGAAAAGAGTGTCATTTCCGAGGCCGCCATCGAGGGAATCATTGCCCCTCATGCCCATCAACACATTATTCGCGCTGTCGCCAGTCAGGATATCGTCGCCATTCGTACCGAGAATTTGATTCGGGGAATTGCTGCCCAAATCTGCGTCGCCAGTGAGAATAGGAGCCGCAATTCCAACAGGCAATATCACTGCTTGAATTTTGCTATCTAAAGCAGCACCAGTATTGTCAGTAACGAGTTGGGAGATTGTCTTACTTCCCGAACCAACAGCTTTGAAATCTTGAGTTGTTGCGCCTAAAGATACTTGTTGGACGCGGGCAACTGATTCAGGAATTGATGTTCCTGTGCTGGAAATAGCGCTATCTATTCGTTGATTTGCTGTTGCCATTACTGTCGCAGCTTGCGAGGTAATTTGGGTGACTTGTTGAATGTTGAAACTGGGGTCTATTTGCTGGATTTTCGCGGCTGCTTGCTGAATGATTGGTTCTAAAGCGGCTGCGTTGCTCAGGTTTAAGACTGTAGTGGATTGAATTTGATTCGTAATTGAACTGACAACAGCTTTGACAAGATCGTGATTAGCTGCACTGGAAGCACCATCAATCAAAGCGGTAGTTTGAGTGATCAAGTTTTGGACTTTCACCATTGCTGCTAAGACTTGGACTCCGCCCGGTTGGTTGTTGTTGGTGGCTAAGATTGGATCTAAGCTTGTCAGGTCAACTTCAGCGGGGAGAGAAAGGGCGGCTTTGACTAAAGATTGGGCGGCTTCTGGTGCAATTCCTTTGTCGATTAAGTCGGCGACTAAGCTGGTTAGGAGGGTGACAACTGTGGAATCTGGCGGTGCGGTTACTGGTGTTTCTAGGGGTAATCCGGTGGCGGTGTCAGTGCCTCCGGTGGCTACTAAATTGCCTTCGGATGGGTCGATTTCTCCGTTTTTGTTGGTGTCGAAAATGTCGAAGGGGATGTTGAGATTAAAGCTACCGTCGCTGTTAGTTGTTGTGGATGGTTCGTTGGTATCTTTGATGCCGTTTTTGTTGGCATCGAGGAAGACAGTTGCGCCGGAGATGTAGCCGTCAATAACCCAGCGCCCCTCTTTTGTTGTCACCTTAACAATCTGTTCGCTACTAGCACCGTAAGAGTCTGTAGCTATTAATTTTACCTCAAAAGGTTGTGCGCCGCTTGGAGGAATCCCGGTGAACCGGATCTCGTTTGTCGGGGAGTTAAACTCAAGTCCGAGCCAATTGATGTTTGAGTTATTGCTAAGTTCCAAAGGATTGCCATCAGTTAGAGTTAACCGATAGGAAATCAAGTCGCCATCGGGGTCAGTGTATACATCTTTGATGGCTTTGTTAAACTCACTGTACCTCCCGCCTAAACTAATCTTCTCTTCTGGCGGAAGGTTGGTGGCTGTAAAACTCCCTTCTTCAGCAAACTCTGAACCAGCCCAAGCAGTGTCGATCGCCTGTACGCTCCAGTAATATATTTTATCTGGACGCAAGTCTTTGAGTTGCCACTGGGTGTTTTGATTGACATTTCCTAGCCCTACAACTTGCCGAGTTCCATTGGCAACAGACATCGGGGAAAGAATATCTTGACCCCCTGGTGTTGTCCCAACTCGCAGGTTGTAGCTTAAACCATCAGGACGAGTTTGAGCATCAGTTGCTTTGTTCCACTTAAGAGTCACAGTTCGGCCAGAAGGTAAATTTGATAGCCCTGTGGGTGCTGTGGGGGGAGTGTTGGCTTTAGATGTGTTGTTGCGGAAGACTTTGGTAAAGAAGTCCTTTTCGTTGAATCCTCCAGAGAAGCCGTTGCTTGGTGCATCACCCGTGAATAGGATATCCAATTTACGATCGTTGTCGTAGTCTCCCCAAACAGCCTGGGAATAGTTACCACGATCAAGCTGTTGCTTTGCGCCACTGTCGATTAGTGCGCCACTGTCGATAAAGCTGTTTGGGCCAGTAAAGCTGTTTGGGTTAGAAAAATTGCCTTTGTTTTGATAGACTTTGGCGACGATTGTTTGTGAATTTTCGCCATTTTGTCGATCGACACCAGTGCCTAGGATATCCAGAAGCCCGTCATTGTCGTAATCTCCCCAAGCAGGGCGACCTAAATAAGGTATCTGTGCGCCGATGTCTTCAAATTTGGCAGACCCATTATTCTCACGAGTGCTGTTTCGATAGACTTTGGTCGAATACGGCTGGAAAAAACTATCGCGACCTGTGAGCAAAATATCCAGTTGACCGTCGTTGTTATAGTCTCCCCAGGCCATATCGTTAGCGTTACCGCCAGAACCAGGCAAGTCTACGCCAGTGTCTTCAAAAACGCCATCGCCCAAGTTGCGGTAGAGTTTTGCCAAGTACCTTGAGTTATTGTTGTCTTGGATTTCCTTTACTTCGACAAGGATATCGAGTTTGCCATCGTTGTCGTAATCTGCCCAAACTCCAGAATCAGTAGCAGCAACTATTTTGTTTTCACTCGCAGTCAAAAATAGCTGTCCGACACCTACAAAATTGGGATCTTGTGTATTGAGACGTGCTTTGCTGTCTTCAAAGCGTTCTTGGCCGTTCTTGCCTGTGTTGCGGTAGAGCGTGGTGCTGAAGTCCCCAAACTCAGAACCTCTAATATTTTCCGTACTGAGTAGGAAATCGGGACGCCCGTCATTGTTGTAATCTCCCCAACTTGACCGAGATCTATATGGGTATGGGGGATTCCCAGGTAAACTTGTCTCAAAGGAAAAGCCAGAACTCCCACCACTATAGATCTGTTGGCTGGAATCGCCACCATTCTGCCCAAGCAGTGCAGCATCCAGCCACCCATCATTGTTGTAATCTCCCCAGGTTGGAACCTGGCCTGGTAAGTCTCTTCGATTAGCTTCGCTAAAGCCTTGACCGATGTTGTCGTAGATTCGGGGAACTGTGGTGATCGGGCCGTAATTGTTGGTTTGAATTACAGAGCCGCCAAGAATATCCAGTTTGCCGTCATTGTTGTAGTCTCCCCAAATACCTGAATCCAAAGCCGATATCGGAGCGTTCGTATTGGTGAAAAGTGGAATATCCGTAATTTGCACGATGGTAGAACTTTGAGTGCCAATATTCGCATTGTCGGCACGATCGATCCGAAACGCGATTTCTTCTGTTTCCTCAACTAAATTGTCCGATAAGATATTAATTGTGAAACTTGTGGTATCTTCACCTGGGTTAAAGGTAAGTTGACCAGAGTAATTGACAAATTCCCAATCTTTGTCCACAGTAGCTGAGCCACCGGTAACAGGTTGTATGTAAACCGTGGAAAGTTTGTCTAAATTTCCAGTGCGAGTGAGAGTAATTTGTCTCTGAAAGACTCCTGGAGGAATTTCAGTTAATTTGTAAGTAGCTTGGGAAAAACTTATCGTGGGATCGTTAGGACCAGCAATCTGATCGACAGTTCCCGGTATTCCGACCCTCCTGAATGTGTCTGTGCGACCTGTTCCTGTAGTGACTGGTGTCGGAGTCGGAGTGACTGATGTCGTCGGTGTCGGAGTCGGAGTAACTGATGTCGCGGGTGTTGGAGTCGGAGTGACTGATGTCGCGGGTGTTGGAGTCGGCGGCTGCGGATCAATGACTGGCGTCGGTGTCGGTGGCTGCGGCTCGACGCTTACTACTGGTATCGGTGTCGGAGTTGGCTCTGGTGTTGGTGTCGGTGTCGGCGCTACGTCGTTATCAGAAATCGCCACAACCACCCCAGCAACCACAATCCCGTTATACTTAGCATCACTGCTAGTCACAATGTGAGTAATATTCCCGCTGTGCGCCCCTTCCACGATCGCATCATCAACAGCTTTAACCGTAACCGGTTGAGATACATTCCAATTAACGGGTGTGAAAGTGATCGGCGCGATCGGCTCAATCTGATTACCTGTTGTGAGAGTGAGAGTTACAGGTGCGATCGGCTGCGATTTTAGCACCACACCATATGTACCGTTTGCACCGCCTTCTGTAGCAGTTGTTTCCGTGGGAGTAATAGAAACACCAGCCGTATCATTGTCCTTATTGCTAATACCAACATCCGCTACATCTTTGTTACTGTAATTCGGATCTGTACTAACAGCATTCGCCGTAATAACTTTGTAGTCAATATCGCCGTCAACAATACTATCGTCAACCCCAGTTACTGTCACCGGTTGCGGTGTATTCCAGTTAACTGGAGTGAAAGTCAAACTAGGAGTCGAAACAGTTCCCTCTGCAATATTGGAACTGTTTAAACCAATAGTCACATTAGCAGTTGGTTTAGTATTCAACACCACAGCAAAGTTAGCCTTACTGCCATCTTCGCCCGTAGTTAATCCCGCCGTCGGATTGACTGTAATTCCCGGAGTTTCATTGTCACTGTTGGTGACAGTAACATCATCAGGATTGAGATTATTGTAATTAACATCAGTGCTGACAGCAGCAGCCGTGACAATTTTGTAAACTACATTTCCATCAGCTACCAAATCGTCAACACCAGTCACCGTGACTGTTTGCTCTTGACTGTAGTTAGCGGGAGTGAAAGTTAAGCTATTAGTCGAAACAGTTCCTTCGGCCACATTGGAACTGCTTAGGGCGATGCTAACGTTAGCAGTTGGTTGAGCATTGAGTTTGACTGTAAAATCTGCCTTGCCGCCAGTTTCGGTAGTAGTTAATCCTGTTGGCTTAACGGTAATTCCGGCGTTGTCATCATTAGTGACAGTTGTTGTGGCAACAGCCGTAGTAATTGTGGGTGTAGAATCTAATGCAGATGGATTTAACAGCGTAACATTAACGGTTTCATTGGCTTCGATCGCCACATCGCCCAAAACATCAAGAGTAATGGTTTTCGATGTTTCACCGGCTGCAAAACTAATCGTACCAGTTGTGCCAGTTGCACCGGATGTGCCACCGATGTTGTTGTAATCGCTGACGTTTGTAGCAGTACCCGCGATCGCATAATCTATTTTACTTGCAAACTCAGTACAACCGCTGCGGGTAACAGTAAACGCGATCGCAGTTTTGCCAGAGTTGCCTTCAGTAACGGTTGCAGTACCAGCACTAATTGCGTAGTCGATCGGATTAAGCAGAATTGTCACCTTGCTAGCACCCGATCCGATGCGATCGCCAGGCCCAGAAATCACCCTGTTAAATCCGGCGTAAATCTCCGAATTGACTGGCCCAGTAGCATCAACTTGACCGTTGAGGGCGTAAAGATACGGCGAATTCAAGCTATTTTTTAGTCCGCTTTTGTTATCCCACCCCAGTTGTTCGTTGCTGACTTCTAACTCGACGCGGGAACCGTTGCTGACAAAGTTAGGCACATTTCCTGGGGTAAGTTCTGCGCCAGGGGGTGTATTGTAGTCATTCCCGAAAACGCTCATACTCCCGTTAACAATCTGCACCTCGGCATCGCGGCTTTGATCGCCTGAATCCCCTCCATAGCCGTCGTTTGATTTGGAGTCGCCGAGATTTACCGTCCATCCTGACGGGGTTTTGTCGTATTCAACAATAACTTTTGCTTTCTTGATGTTGCCGTCAAAATTGATTTTGGCTACCGCTTCTAACCAACTGTCTGTGTTTGAGTCGGTAGGGGTATTTACTAGAGAAATAAACGGGTTTTGCTGACCAGTAATTGCGCCTTTTTTGAGGTCGATTTGGTACGGACTCAGGCTGGAAGATTGATCGTTAGCTGCAATAGTTAGTGTGGTTTGTTTTGTTGTACCTGCAACGCCACCGGTAATTGTGCCAAAGTTGAGAATTGCGGTTTCGGCGTTTTCAGGGAGATTGTCGGGTTTGATAGTAACTGCAACATTCTTAGTGAGTGCCACGCCTGTTGCACCGGCGAGGAATGTAATCGAGGTAGGTGAAATGGTGTAGTCTGAATTTTGGTTGGCTGTGCTGCTGGGATTGATAACAATTGGTACAACTACATCGCTTAAGGGAGTACCACCGCTGATGGTGACGGGAATATTAACTACTGTGTCTATTGTTCCTTCAGTACCGCTGTAAGTTGCCGCCCCGAAATTGACTGTGCTTGGTGTATTGAATAGCACCGAAACATTGTTGTCTGAGAAGTTAGTTGCAGCAATATCCAGCTTGCCATCTCCATCAATATCCTTCACCACAACAGAAGAGGGAGCAGAATTAGCAGAACCCACCGGAAAGTCGATGGGAGTGCTAAATTCACCATTGCCTTTTCCAATCAGAACTGACACGGCTTTAGCTGTACCGTTCGTTACGGCTAAGTCTGACTTGCCATCGCCGTCGATATCCCCAGCAGCCAGGAAACTTGTATTCACTGCTAAATTGGGAGCAGTGGTAAAAGTTCCAGGGGTTTTTTGTAACAGAATTGAGACGTTTGTAGAAGTAATATTAGCGACAGCCAAGTCGTCTGTATTGTCCGCATCAAATTTCCCTACTACGATCGAATATGGCCCTGTTCCCACTGGAATAGTTGGGCCATTAGTAAAGACTCCATTGTTATCTGCCAACAGAATTGAAACTGTGTTAGCGGTGCGACTTGCCACAGCTAAGTCGTCTTGTTTTCCGTCGCCATCAAAATCGCCCACGGTGATGGAAGTGGGCTGTATTCCTACCAAAGAATTGACTGGTGCGCTAAAGGTCCCGTCGAGATTCTGCAATAGAATTGAGACAACACTGTTAGTATTGGGGCTGCCAGTACCCCGATTACTTGCCACAGCTAAGTCTAGTCTGTCGTCATTGTTAAAATACCCGACAGCAATGTATTGAGGAGCACTGACGGGATTTAAAGTCACACTGGTGGGAGAACTAAAGCCTGTGACACTTCCTGATAAAAGTGAGAGAAAATTAGAGCCAGAACTGGAGCCATTCACCAGCAAATTGTCGTATAAGCCACCCTTATTTTTGCCTACAGCGAGGGCAATTGACCCTACTGTCAAATTAGTAGCTGGGTTAAAGCTACCTGTGGCATTTCCTAACAAAATCGAAGTGCCAGAAGTTCCACCTCCGGGAGCATTGCTGTTCACCACAGCTAAATCTTTTATTCCATCGCCGTTAAAGTCTCCAACATCAACTAAGACGGGATTTGAACCCACAGGAAAGTTGGTAGCTGGCTTGAAACTATTCAAAACGTGTTCGTAACTGGCTAATACTTCGGCTTCAAATACCAGCGCTGTTTCTATTTTCCCGGTTCTGACTTCTAGTTCCCAATCCCCACCTTTTGCTACACTTCCCGTGAGGTTTTGGGAAGCCGCCACCGACGCCCCGGTTAACTCACTCAAGCGTTTGACAAATGCTTTACCTGTCTCGCCTGCTGCGACTTCGCACCCGTACAGCAGGATATTAGGTGGATTTTTGCTCAATGGCGAAAACCACTGCTTTAGAGAATTCCGATCGCCCTCTAAATCATCTAAACTCAAGCTACCATCGCCCACTTGCAAGCTACCCGGAGCACCGTGAGAAACGATGTGAATGCTGTCTATACTGGTACGAAGAGCTAAAATTTGAGTAATTTGGGCGATCGCATCCCTATTCCCATCTAATATTACGACTTCCGTACCCGGTGTTACTCCGGCTACTAAACTTTGATAATCTGGTACTTGACTGTCGATAAAGGCGATCGAACTTCCTGAAACTTGAATATTTAAATTTGGCATAGCACACCTATTGATAACTAAAAAAAGACAATGATTTCCCTGTTTCGCGACTTGCATCGGAAACTCTTTCTGAAAGTTGTAACAACAATAACAGCTTTTTCAGAGAATCTATGTAAATTTTTCTTTATAAACACCTTTTTAATTAAAGTTTTGATGAAGATGGGAAAATTATTAAGTAATATTACGGACAAACGACCGCGAGGTTGATGGTTTAACACAAAAAAAATTAATCGTAAGTGTAATTATACTGAAATATTGAAATCGTATTTTTGATACATATGTGCGATGGATTTACTGATGTTCAGAAACCGGGTTTTTGCGACAATACTTTGTGATAGCCCGAAGAAACAGGAAAAAACCCGGTTTCTTGGCTTTTGATGCCTAAGATCAATTCCGGTTGCATCGGCGTTAATATTACCGGAAATCAGGAGACGGCAGTGCCGTTTCCCTACAATTAACCTGGCGTAGGGAAACGGCACTGCCGTGTCCTCTATATCATTCCGGCGTAGGGAAACGGCACTGCCGTGTCCTCTATATCTTATTTTCAACCCGCATCTATCTCTGCTAAAATCGTCTCAGATTCCCTACACAAAGCAGCGTGACAGCAACCGTTACTCGCCAACAATCCCCCCCACTGACTCACATCTCCCCGGTTATATTGCAAAGCAGAACCGTCAAAACGAGTAAATCGGCCGCCCGCTTCTGTCAAAATCAATTCCGGTGCCGCTAAATCCCAATCTTTTGGCGCAGACTTCCCCGAAAGCGCAATATAAACATCAGCCCTTTGTTCCACAATTGTCGCAATTTTACAGCCAATGCTACCGACAGCTAGTTGATTTTGACAGGGCAGTTTTTGTAACAATTGATTAAAGCGATCGTCCCGGTGACTGCGGCTGGTTACTATAGATAAATCCGCCACTGTATTGCGCGCTGAAATCTGCAACTTTACCGCAGAACCATCTCGACTTTCCACAAAAGCGCCAGCATCTTTGACTGCGTAATAAATTTTTTGTTGTTCGGGCCAAGCGACAACTGCTAACATCGGTTTCCCGTGATATGCTAAAGCAATGTGGACGGCAAATTCACCAGTCCTATCAATAAAATCTCGCGTTCCATCTAAAGGGTCAATAATCCAAACCCAATCTTGAGGTAAGGGAATTTGCCCGTTAGTTGCTAAATAAGCTTTATAAGTTTCTTCGCTAAGATAGCCAAATTCTGCATTACCTAAAACCGACTGCAATTCGTCGAGAATGTGGGTATTGACAGCGACATCGGCGGCGGTGACTGGGCCGTCTTTTTGTTCTTGGATGTCGAGGTTTGGACTCTGAGAATCCTGGCGATAGTATGATTGTAGGATATCTGATGCACTCCACGCGATCGATCGCACAATTTCGCTTAATTCTTCAAGATTTTTCATGTTTATTTATAAATTCCCGTAGGGTGCGTCAGTTCGTATGTACTTCATAATAATCGAAAAAACTGCAACTGACGCACCCTACCAGAGACTACCAATTTATATGGGGATACTTCCACTCATAATAATTGGGGAACACAAAATTAGTAAACGAAACCGAAATACTAACCTCCAATGATTTTACATGATGCCACCAACCAACCGGAATAAAGATAGCTTCTCCCGGTTCCAAAATCACTTCAATAATTTTTGCATCTCTGTAAAGCGGGTATTTGTCATAGTCGGGATTTTCGCCATCAACCTTACTGAAAACACCGACATGATTGTAAAGCAGAGGAGTTTGCTGGGGAGAAATTAACTTAATTAGTTTGCGGCCAGACACTTGTGCTAAAATCAAATTAACTGGATCATGGTGTAGCGGTGTAATCGTGCTTTTTGGGCCGAACCAAAAGAAAACTCTGCCACTTGTCTCAGCCGGATTTAGGTACTCTGGAAAAATTTCGATGTCGTTAAATATAGGTTTAAATTCCTCTCTTTCCAAAGTCTGATTGTTCGCAACCATGTAGCAGTCATTGCTGGGCCCACCATTGACGACCATATCTACATAGTGGCGGAACAAAACGGTTTTCTTGTGGTTATGTACCTTGATTTCGTAGTCTGGGTCTGAGTTGCGGTTGGCTTGAATTTCCACCGCTGCATCGCCGTATTTTGTCTGCAAATATTCCGGTGTCCACAACTGTAATGCTTTCCAGTTGTGCATGATATTGGTAATAATTACTGGAGTATTTTTTGCGTAGTAATTTTCTAAGAAATACTCGCGTGACAGGCTACTTTTCCGTTCGATTGTGCCAAATTTGGAAGACAGTGCCGCTAATTGATTGTTGATGGTAAGTTGCGATTCTAATTTCTGCAATAACTGAACGTATTGACTACCTGCTTGGAAGTAGGGATGAGAGGATATTGCTGTAACTTCTGCGGTTGCTGTTTCTGCATCAATGCCGGTACTTACCAGGATTTTAATGATTTCTGCGTCTGGTTTATTTAATAATTTGTTCGCCGCCACCCACTGTCTCATGTTGTCGGGGACTTCTGGTTTACTTGGAGTAAGTAGATTTGGCAGGTTTTGCGTCAACCATTCTAGATTAACCTGTTGTTGGTCAGTCATGGTAATCCGCAAGGGGGGAAGGGTGATGGTTAGGGGTTGGGTGTCAGGCATAATTCGGGTATGTTGTTTTGGACTAATATAGCAATTTTAACGAACCGCGAAGGCGCTAAGGGCGCTAAGGAAGAGGGAAGAGAAGTTGACAATTTTTGTCAGGGTTGCTATTCGGATTTTAACTTAGGGAGTGTTGTCTATTCAAGTTTTCTGGCTGGGATGGGTTTTTCCCGGATACTTTGGTGAATTTTAATTTAAAATTAACTCTTATTCATCCAATTGCGGGTTCCGAAAAATTTGCAGGAATGGGAAGCAATTTTAGTGGCGGCGGTGAGACTATCTATAAAGTTTTTTTGTAAAATGTAGTGACAGAAAGCACCGTGAAAAATATCACCTGCACCTAAAGTGTCTGTGGCTTGAATTTGAGGTATTTCTAAACTGTCATATTTGCCATTGCTGAGGTATAAAATTGGTTTTTCGCCGCGAGTGATGGCGATGTTGGGAATTCCGGCTGCTGACAGATAAGCAAACACTTGTTCGGAGTTGTCGCAGTTGGGGGGATGAAAGTTATCGGAGCACACAGCCCATTCCACAAAAGGTAATATTTCGTCTAATCCTGGTTTCCAACTGCCGCCATCAAGTACAATTGGAATGTTCTTAGACTTGGCAAGTTGAGCAATTTGTCGGCTGGCTGGAATTTGGTGTCCGTCAATCAGGATAATATTAACGGATGTTAAAATATCTTGGTTAATTGTTTGATTGTCAAGTTGCGATTTCGTAGCATTGATCGAAATTACCGATCGCCCTCCGGTTCCTTGAGTTACAATAATCGAGGAAACTGGTGGTGAGTCCGATCGCCCTGGCGCTAAATCGACTATCCTCACATTATACTCAGCCAAGTCTGTTTTGATTAATTGGGCGATCGCATGAGTGCCCAAAACCCCAGCCCATATCGCCTCATTCCCCAAATAACCAAAAGTCACCGCAGCATTCGCCGCCGGCCCACCCGCAGCAATGGTACAATCAGAAGCAACAACTTTCTGATTTTCACCAGGAGGCTTCTCGGCCAAATAAACTAAATCCAAAGTCGCCAATCCCAAAAACAATCCCGTTTTCATATCATCTACTACATCTGTTCTTAAATATGTGGCATGGGCGTCCCGCCCGTGTTCCATTCTGCTTAAATATGTGGCATGGGCGTCTCGCCCGTGTTCCATCTCCGGTTAAAAAATCTAAATCTTAAAATGCAAGCAAATCCCAATACAGGAACACTTTACATCGTCGGAACCCCGATCGGCAACCTGGAAGACATGACATTTCGGGCTATCAAAATTTTGCAAGCAGTAGACTTCATCGCCGCCGAAGATACCCGCCACACAGGCAAACTTTTGCATCACTTTCAAATCAAAACTCCCCAAATCAGCTATCACGAACATAACCGACACCAACGACTCCCGGAATTAATCGAGAAACTGCTTTTAGGGCAAAATATCGCCCTCGTCACCGATGCGGGAATGCCAGGAATTTCTGACCCCGGACACGAGTTAGTCAAAGCTTGTGCCGATGCTAATATTAACATAATTCCGATTCCCGGAGCCTGTGCTTGTATAGTAGGAATAAGTGCATCAGGATTACCCACAGACAGATTTGTGTTTGAAGGTTTCTTACCCACCAAAGGTCAAGAACGTCAGCAAAGTTTGGAAGCTTTACAGATAGAATCTCGCACCATAATCTTATACGAATCTCCGCACCGATTGCGGCAAACTTTACAAGATTTAGCAAATACTTTGGGAGCCGACAGACAGATTGTGTTGGCGAGGGAGTTGACAAAGATGCACGAAGAGTTTTGGCGTGGTAGTATCGAAAGTGCGATCGAGCTTTACACCATTCGCGAACCCCAAGGAGAATTTACCCTCGTCATTGCCGGCCTCCAAACAGCAGCGCCAGTATTCTCCGAAGACGCAATCAAAGCAGAATTACAAACCTTAATCGAAGAAGGCATAAGTCGTTCCCAAGCCAGCCGCCAACTAGCCCAACAAACATCCCTCCCCCGCCGCCAAATCTACCAACTCGCCCTCACAATTGGGGACAATGAATTATCATAGAAAACTCTCTGCGCCCTCTGCGCCCTCTGCGGTTAAATAAAAAAAGTTAAATAATCACACTCAGAATTCTATGGTACGCGGCAACTACGATCGACAAAAACCATATTTACGCAACCCCCACATCCACAAACCAATCGCCGAAATCTATGCAGACTTAGACGCCTTTAGCTGGGAGATATTCGAGGATCAACCCCACCGCTTCGATACAGTCAGTTTTTACGTCTTGCTTCCCCCGCTGTTTTACGAAGGAAAATTTATCAAAGGAATTTACTTCAGCGAAGCAGTAGAGCTCATCAACAAACTATTTCCCCAACTTTCCTCAGCCTTTCATTCCTTCACCTATTCCCCCGGCGCTTCCTATTCCTGGGCTCCCATAGCCGATGCTTATTCCAGCTTATACAAAAATCCGCAGCGGGATAAATGGTTTCGCGAGACTTATGCCGATCGCACTCACAAACCAATTATACCCCTGCAAGACACAGATTTCATCAACGAATACTTAATTTCCCCGCGTAACGTCGAGAAAGACATCGACTTGCTAGCAGTCGCCCGCATCTCCGAAGAAAAGAACTTACCAACAATCGCCAAAGCCTTAAAAGTTTACCGTCAAAAGTACCCGCACCAACCGATAAAATTAACAGTTGTCACCGGACACGAATTTGATGTCAACAACCTGAACACTCTCGACGAATTCGCCTTAAACGAATGGCGACAAGTCGAAGCAATTTTAACTAATCCCTTCGACTACATCAACTTAGTACCAAGAATCGATTACTACAGCGAAATGCCCGTGTATTATTCGCGAGCAAAAGCATTTGTCCTCGGTTCCCTCCTCGAAGGCAAAAACCGAGGTATCACCGAAGCCATGAGTTGCAATGTACCAGTAATTTGCTTTCAAGAGTTCAATCAATACGCCAGAGGAGACTCGCCGATTTTCCCCGAAGGTGCAGGGCTTTATGCTAAATTCGAGCCAGAATCTCTCGCCGATACTATATATACTGTATTGCAAAATCGAACAGAATTTAAACCGCGACTGCAATATTTAAAGCATTGCGGGCGCAAAAACTTTTTTAATACTTGTATTGACAGTTTTCCTTACTACCAGCACAACATTCCCGACTACAAACCCGGAGATGCTGTTAACAATTTGTGGCTGGATTTAGCAGTTCAGCAAAATTATCAAGTTAGCTTGAATAGCTTCTTGTACGGAGGTTCAACTCTTTCTCACCTGCGGGGGACAAATACAATTCAGCAAAATCTCGCCGAGTTAACAAAGTTTATAGCCGAGTAGGTTAGCCACAGTTTGCTGGCCCGGTAAGGGAAATGCTGATGTAATATCAATTCCGGTTTCACCGTCAGGTGATGTTGACTGTTGACTGTTGACTGTTGACTGTTGACTGTTGACTGTTCACTTTTTACTGGAATTTACTATTCCGATGAAGAGAGGATTTGATATAATCTCTTCCTTCTACACTCCTTCCGATTTCCCAGGGCTGTTTCATTCTCGAAGTTTAGCTGTGCTAAAACTCTGAATGATCTCGTTTCCGGTTGCATCGGTATTATTCAAACAGTCAACAATCACCGAAAAGATTGGGTCTGAAGCCTCCCCGTTTAGGGGGAAATCAAATAAAATGATTCATTGCTCCAATCCTCTTCTATCGACGGCTATGGGTAGCTGTCAACTGTCAACTGATCTGACGATGCCGATCGTATTTCCCACAGCCACAGCAGCCGGTTTACAATCCGAGTGATATTGTTGCCGATCGACTAATCCACTACCATTACCCCTCGAACAACTGACTAAAAATACTCTGGCTTGCGGATAAATCGGGCGATCGCCAATTACCCAACCAGCCCCGGAGCGATCGGTGGGTCGCTTCCTAAAATCTCAAATAGATTGACGCTCTCTCAGAAGTTAGATAACATAATTAGTATTTAATCCTAAGCAGTTTTAACAATATCTTAAGCAGCTTTGTATAGCTGACAACAATACAAGTACAGTGTTTATTGTTACCTTGGATACCTAGAAACCCACATAATTTGAGGGAGTGAGAAATTGGAACTTTTAGAACGATCGCCACAAATACAGCCATCCTCAACCCCAATTGCTGCACTCCAGTCTTTTTCCCAAAAAGCTAGTATTGCAGTAATCGCGATCGGCTGTATAGTCATTTTGGGTTGGATATTTGATTTGCAACTCTTAAAGAGCATTCTGCCAGAACTCCCGAGCATGAAATTCAATACTGCGACCTGCTTTATTTGGGGCGGGTTTTCCCTATTCTGCCAACAGCAGCGGCGTGCCGAATTAACAACAATCAAACATCAAAAAGTTTATAACTATTTAACTTTTAGTGCTTCATTTTTAATTATATTAATTAGCCTCCTCACTCTAGTTCAATATAGCTTTAATTTAGACTTAGGCATCGACCAACTGCTATTTAAACACAGTTCCATTTTGACAAACTCCTTCGCGCCTGGACGCATGGCGCCGAATACTGTTGCTAGTTTTTTATTGCTGGGAATAGCGCTGCTGCTGCTGTCAGTACAGCGACCCAAATACCTGCGAATTCAAATCTTAAGCTGTTGTGCATTTTTAATTGCATTTCTGAGCTTAATTGGCTACGTCTACGGCAAATCCTTCTTTTACACAATTGGCACTCAGACAGGAATGGCTTTGCACACGTCCGCAGCATTTATGTTGCTGAGCTTCGGCATTTTATTTGTCAGCCCAGAGCGAGGATTTATGGCAGTAATTGCGAGCGATCGCGAGGGAGGAATCATGGCAAGGCGTTTGTTGCCGCAGGCAATAATTATCCCGCCTTTAGTCGGTTATTTCATCATGTCGGGAGAGCGGTTGCAAGCCTACCCGCCAGAAGTAGGAATATCACTGTTAAGCGTATTGAATGTGATTATTTTTACATTTCTGATTTGGCAGAATGCGAAAACTCTCTGCACGGCAGATCGGAAGCGCTATCGAGCGGAACTGGGACTCAGAAAAGCGAAATCAGACTTAGAAACTCAAGTTGAAAAACGGACTCTCCAACTGCAACTTGTCAACGAGCAATTGCAGCAGCAAATTCTCGACTCTCAAGCAACAGAGCAGGTGCTCCAAAAAAATTATAATCTGTTGCTGACAGTCATCAATAGTACGCCGACAGCCCTGTTTGTCAAAGATATTGATGGCTGCTACATGATGCTCAATGCTGCGGGAGCTAGCATAATTGGCAAGTCTTTTGACGAGATTATCGGCAGAGATGATAGCGAGTTATTTCCGCCGGAAATTGCGGACAATATTAGGAAAAGCGATCGCCAAATCATGATAGCGGGGAAAACCCAAGTCATGGAAGAAGAATTGCCAGTTCAAGGAAAATTGCGGACATTTCTTTCTACAAAAAACGTTTACCGGGACGGGCAAGGCAAGATCGGTGGTATAGTTAGCATCGCGCGGGATATTTCCGATCGCAAACAAGCCGAAGTCGCCAACAGAAGTCTGGCCGCAATTCTGGAAGCAACACCAGATTTTGTCGGTATTTGCGACCTCGAAGGACGTGCCGTTTACATCAACAAAGCAGGCAGAAAAATGCTGGGTATCGACGAAAACGAAGATATATCCAACCGACAAGTTGCAGAATTCTCGGCAGCGTCAGCCCGCAGCACTCTGCAATTGGCGATCGCCACCGCAGTTTCCGGGGGCGTTTGGAGCGGAGAAACAGCCTTCGTGTCAGCATCCGGCATCGAAATTCCCGTCAGCCAAGTGATCATCTCCCACTCCGCACCCGACGGTCAACCCGAATACATTTCCACGATCGCCCGCGATATCAGCGATCGCATCCTCGCCGAAACAGCCCTGCGTCTGAACGAGCAAAGATACCGATCGCTGATCGCTGCTACCGCCCAACTGGTATGGATGACAGATGCTGACGGAAAGCCGATCGCGCCCACAGACTGGATGGCATATACAGGCCAAAGCTTGGAGGAAGCCACAGACAACTGGTTTTCGGCAGTTCACCCAGACGATCGCGATCTCACGCTGCAAGCTTGGATGCGCGCAGTACAAGCCAAAAATCTTTATGAAATCGAGCACCGCTTGCGGGCCGCAGACGGCAGATACAGGCACTTCTGGGTGCGCGCAGTACCAGTTTTAGCAGCAGACGGCAGCATTCGCGAATGGGTGGGCACTCACACCGATATTAGCGATCGCGTCCAAGTTTTGGAAGCACTCAAGCAATCAGCAACCCAGTATCGATCGCAAGCAACCCAACTCGAAAAAGCCTTCCGCGACTTGCACGACACTCAAACTCAACTAATTCAAACCGAAAAAATCTCCTCTCTCGGACAGTTAGTCGCCGGAGTCGCCCACGAAATTAACAACCCGATTAACTTCATCTACGGTAACATCACCCACGCCAGCCAATACGCCAGAGACTTGCTAGATTTACTCCACCTTTACCAAGAAAAATATCCAAATCCCCTCCCGGAAATTGCCGAAGCAGCCGAAGATATTGAAGTCGATTTCTTAATAGAAGACTTCCCGAAGATTTTGGAATCAATGAAAGTAGGAGCCGATCGCATCCGCGACTTAGTTGTCTCCTTACGCAACTTTTCCAGACTCGACGAATCGCAGATGAAGCGAGTGGATATTCACGAAGGAATCGAAAGCACGTTGCTAATTTTGCAGCACAGGCTGAAAGCTACTGCATCTCGTCCAGCGATTGAAGTCATCAAAGAATACGGCCATTTCCCAAAGATCGAGTGCTATGCAGGTCAGCTCAATCAGGTCTTTATGAATCTGATTGCAAATGCGATCGACGCCGTAGAAGAGTACAACAGCAAGCGTTCTGCAAAGGACATTTATGCTTGTCCTAATACAATTCGGATTAACACCAGTGCCAATTCAAAAACCGTATCAATTCGGATTTCTGACAACGGACTGGGAATAACTGAAGAAGTAATTCGTAATTTATTCGATCCATTTTTCACCACTAAACCAGTCGGCAAAGGTACTGGATTAGGACTTTCAATTAGCTATCAAATTGTTGTTGAAAAACACCGAGGAAAGTTGCAATGTTTCTCCGTTCCCGGCGACGGTGCAGAGTTTATAATTGAGATTCCCATTGGTCAGCAAGTATCGCCTCTAGTCTCGGAAAACAATCAGTTAGCAGTAGTTGGTAGTTAATTGTTAATTGTTATTGGTGGCATCGGAATTGATATGCCGAAATTAGGACACGGCAATGCCGTTTCCCTATGATTATATCATTCCGAAGCTAGCGGATTTGATATAACCCGGCGGTTGGAAACCGCGTCTACACAAACGATGTCCGCCTCCGCGGACGAAGAAATATCGAATTTGAGATAAATGTGCGATGGCTTACGCCCCGCTACGCTACGACTCTTCAACCCGCGGAGGCGGGTTTTGTCTGTGTAGTCGCGGTTTCAACCGCCGGAGTTTTTGGGTTGATGCGCTGCCCAAAATCGCAATAATTCTTTACAATAAGAAAGTAAAAGTGCGATCGACTTAAACAACTCCCTTAAAAAATGCCTGTAAACCAACTTTCTCGAACCACAGCCCCCGCAAAAACAACCGAATTAGACTATGATATCGCGATTGTCGGAGGCGGCATAGTCGGCGCCACCTTAGCGTGCGCCCTACAAAATTCAGGCTTAAAAATCGCCATCATCGAAACCCAACTCCCCGCAGCAGCAGCCGCCAAAAAACAAGCTTACGCAGTCACCTTGCTGTCGGGAATGATTTTAGAAAGCATCGGCGTGTGGGAACAAATCTTGCCACAAATTACCACCTTCGAGCAAATTAGCCTCTGCGACGGCGACTATCCCGGAGTCGTCGAATTTCACCGCCCCGACTTGGGAAATACAGGCAAATTACCCGTACCAAAAGCCGCTTTAGGTTATGTCGGCGAACATCGAGTCATGCTGTCAGCTTTGCACGAATGTTTGGCGAAAAACCAGAATTTCAGTTGGGTTTGTCCCGCCGAAGTAATCGAAGTAAAATATTTAACCGATTGCGCCGAAATTGCAGTCAAACAAAACGGTGAAACTCGCACAATTCGGACTAGATTATTAGTTGCGGCTGACGGTTCGCGATCGCAAATCCGCACAGCAGCAAAGATCGGCACTCGCGGCTGGAAATACTGGCAATCCTGCGTTGCGATCACGATTAAAGCAGAAAAACCGCACAATGATATCGCCTTTGAGCGCTTTTGGCCAAGCGGCCCGATGGGAGTCTTACCATTACCAGGGAACCGCTGTCAAGTAGTTTGGACAGCGCCCCACGCGGAGGCGAAAGCTTTGCAGTCAATGGACGAAACAGAGTTTTTAGCTTTGTTGGAACAGCGCACGGGCGGGCTTTTGGGAAACTTGGAATTAGAGAGCGATCGCTTTTTGTTTCCGGTGCAGTTAATGCAGAGCGATCGCTACGTGTTGCCCAGGTTAGCACTAATTGGCGATGCCGCCCACTGCTGCCATCCCGTTGGTGGCCAGGGATTGAACATGGGCATTCGAGACGCTGGGGCGATCGGGCAAATCTTGCAGCAAGCCCACCAAAAAGGCGAAGACATCGGCGATTTGCGAGTATTAAAACGGTATCACAATTGGCGCAAAACAGAAAACTTAATCGTGTTAGGATTTACCGATTTTCTCGATAGATTGTTTTCCAATACATGGCTGCCGATTGTGGCATTTAGGCGCTTCGGATTGTGGTGTTTGCGGACAATTCCCCCAGTCAGGTTTTTAGCCTTGCGGTTGATGACTGGTTTAATGGGGCGGCCGCCGGAATTAGGACAAAACTAGGTTCGTAGTCAGGACTTCAGTCCTTCATAGACCGGCCCACCCGCGCGCGATCGAAGAAACCGGGTTTTTACGATTTTTACCGACAATAACGAAACCTCTCAAAAAAACCCGGTTTCTGGACTCCCGTGCACAATCAAAGAAACCGGGTTTTTTCCCATCTCTTCGCCTGTAACAAAGTATTCTCGAAAAAACCCGGTTTCTGGCCACCCAACCAACAATCGTGATAAAATAAACATCGGTGTTATTCACAACTCCCCACAATGGACGAAACCCGCGCCCAAGCCTACCTGCAATTAATTGAAACTCTCCTGAATTGCCCCAACGGAGAACAACCCCAGATATTACAAGCTAACTTAGAATTGCTGGATCGCGGGTTTCTGGAAGCTTGCGAAGTAATAGCGGCAACCTTGACACAGCAAGGACAGGAAAATGCAGCTAGTTTCCTGCAAAATTTGGCCAGTCAGCTAGGGCAATTTTTGGATGCGAACGATGAGGGAGATAGCGATAACTCAGAAGGTGAAAATTCCGAAGAGTATGAAAAGTTTATTCGAGAATTATTGCAAGCAGAACAAGATAGCAATAGCGATATTAAAGTAATTTATCCCATGCTGGCCGGGCGGCAACATCTCCTCAATTCCCGTTTTGCCCAGATTTTGCATGAAGTGGCTGAGATTTTAATTGCCGAACATCTCAAAGCAATTGAGTTCATTGTCGCCCTCATTGAAAACTTAAGTGTTCATATTAGTGAATTTCCCCGTGGGAATAGAGCGAACAATATTGAAATTGCCATTACTGGTTATCAAATAGTTTTAAATAATCGGGAACCGGGGAGCGAAGATTGGGCGATGACGCAAAATAATCTGGCTATTGCCTACAGTAACAGAATCAATGGTTCGCGGGCGAATAATCTGGAACAGGCGATCTGGTTTTGTGAGGCGGCTTTAAAAATTCGTACCCTTGAGGGTTTCCCTGAACAATGGGCAACGACTCAAAATAATCTAGCCAATGCCTACAGAAGCAGAATCAACGGTTCGCGAGCAGAAAATCTGGAACAGGCGATCGGCTTTTATCAGCAGGCTTTAACAGTCTATACCCTAGAGGCTTTCCCTGAAAAATGGGCAACGGCTCAAAATAACCTAGCTGCTGCCTACAGTGACAGAATCAAGGGTTCGCGGGCGGATAATCTGGAACGGGCGATCGCGTTTTTTCAGGCGGCTTTAACTGTCCGTACTCGTGAGGATTTCCCTGAAAAATGGGCAACGACTCAAAATAACCTAGGTATTGCCTACAGTAACAGAATCAACGGCTCGCGGGCGGATAATCTGGAACAGGCGATCGGCTTTTTTAACTAAGCTTTAAGAGTCTATACCCGTAAGAATTTCCCTGAACAATGGGCAACGACTCAAAATAATCTAGCTGTTGCCTACAGTGATAGAATCAATGGTTCGCGGGCGAATAATCTGGAACAGGCGATCGGCTTTTATGAGGCTGCTTTAACAGTCTATACCCGTGAGAATTTCCCTGAAGATTGGGCAATGACTCAAAATAACCGAGCTAATGCCTACAGAAGCAGAATCAACGGTTCGCGGGCAGAAAATCTGGAACGGGCGGAACGGGCGATCGACTTTTTAAACGAAGCTTTAACAGTCTATACCCTTGAGGATTTCCCTGAAGATTGGGCAATGACTCAAAATAACCTAGCTGCTGCCTACAGTAACAGAATCAACCGTTCGTCGGCGGAAAATCTGGAACGGGCGATTGACTCTTATGATAGGGCTTTAACCGTTCATACCCGTGAGAAGTTCCCACAAAAATATACAGAAACTTTATTTAATAAAGGTAATCTTTACCAAAGTAATCAGGAATGGCAACTGGCTTATGATACCTATGCCCCAGCGATTGAAACAGTAGAATTTTTACGGGGCGAGATTCAATCTGGGGATGAAAGCAAACAGAAATTAGCCGAAGAATGGAATAAACTCTATCTGGGCATGGTAGAAGTTTGCATCGAACTGCAACTCTACACCGAAGCCGTAGAATTTGCCGATCGTTCCAAGGGGCAAAACTTAATCGAGTTGCTATCGGTGAAAGATTTGTATCCCAAAGGAAAAATATCCCTCCAATTGCGCGAAGAGTTGCAAAATTTAAGAATCAGAATTGCAGACGAAAATATACGGTTAAAACAAGCCGAAGACAAAAACTACACTGAACTCGAAAAACTACGCCAAGATTTAAATGAAAAATATCCCTATACGCCTCTCGATTTTGGTAAAATTCAGCAGTTGGTCGATGAAAAAACAGCAATTGTAGAATGGTACATTTTGGAGAATAGCTTTTGTGTTTTTATCATCACTAACGATAACTCTCAACCACAAATTTTACCATTTACTGAGTCAGATTTAAAACGGTTAATTGATTGGAGAGATGAATATTTACGAGATTATTATAGTAACCGTCAACAATGGCAAAATAGCCTAGGAACCAAACTAGGAAAACTAGCCCAAATTCTGGATATTGATCAAATAGTTAATGCCATCCCCAAAACCTGCGATCGACTAATCCTGATTCCCCACCGTTACCTCCATCTGTTCCCTCTCCACGCCCTCCCACTTACCAACACCCCCCCCAAATATTTAATAGATGCCTTTCCTGGTGGAGTTTCCTACGCCCCCAGTTGCCAACTATTGCACCAAGTCCAAAAATACAAACGGGGTAAATTCGATAAATTATTCGCCATCCAAAACCCCACAAATAACTTGTTAGCAGCCGATATGCAAGTAGAAAGCATTAAAAAAATCTTCCCCAACTCAGAAGTTTTAGCTAAAGGAAATGCCAAAAAAGGCGCACAATTAGACGGAAAATTAGAAATAGCTGAAAAAGCGGCTGATAGCCATCATCTGTTCTTTTCCTGTCACGGTTCCTTCAACCCCAACGATCCGTTACAATCTGGTTTATACCTAGCCGACGGTACTCTTACCCTAGAAGAAATTATCCGCTATTTCAACCTCAGTGAATGCAGCCTCGTCACCCTTTCCTCCTGCGAAACCGGACAAGTTCAACTCGACAACACTGACGAATACGTCAGCCTCACCAGCGGTTTCCTACTGGCCGGTAGTCCCAGTTTATACGTCAGCCTGTGGTCAGTAAACGCCCTTTCCACAGCAATTTTAATGATCAAAACCTATGAAAACCTGTCCAACCAACCCGGTAAATTTGCCCTCTCATTAAACCAAGCCCAAATCTGGATGCGAGACACCGACATCCAAGGCGTCCTCGACTGGAAAAATCAATGTCATCTCCTAGACGCTGAATGGCGAAAAACCTTACAAGATAATATGGACGTAGAATTGGAAAATCATGGAACCAATGCTAAAATATATGAAAATCCCTATCACTGGGCCGGGTTCTGTGCGGCTGGCAAAGGAGAGCAAAATATGAGTAATAGCATTACAAAATTAGAAATATTCCAAAAACTAATTGAATTAGATTTATTTGTCAATCTGAAAGATGCCTTAGTTTCTCTTAAAGAGCAATGGACAGGTAACGATGAAGATAATGTGGAACTCATCGAAAAATGGATACAAGAACTGCCAGAAAATGATAAAAAAAAGATACAAAAAAAATATACATATTATCAACTAAATATCGAGATGTTAGGCAGAGACGGAAAATCATCTACTAAACCTGGAGGACAAAGTGAAATTCTCAAAGAAGTTCTAGAAAATGCTGTTGTACGTAAAGAAAAACCTCCTGAACCAAAGCCAGATACACCGTCTTCTCTATGAAAAATTTTAGTATCAGTGTTTGTTTTTTCCATCTAAATCAAACTTTAGATGAATCTCTGGATCGAGTTTCATCTGACGCCTATTTAATTTGGGAAAATCTGATTCAACTCAGCGAAAAACTGCCTTTCACTGAACTAAAAGATTTGAAATCTAAATTAGTGTGTTATGAGTTAGATCTAGAATCAAATATTTTCCAGCCTAAAACAGAAGCCTTAAATTTAATCAATGAATGGCTAACACAAGATCAAGAACGAATCGAACTTGCTGCAATTCAGCAAAATGGATTATCAATTAGTGGCAATCTCAACCCTTATTTATTTCACGATACCTATGCTTTTGATCTAAGTTTATTTCCCGAAAATCCTGACCAAGATATCACACCCGAAGAACTCTATTTATTTGAACCTAGCAGCCTCTTCTTAGACTGTTCAGAAAACACTCTCGGTGAAACCATCTGGTTTTATGGAGAAACAGAAGTAGCTGATGCAGAATGTCAAGATATAGCTGATAAATTAGTTGCAAGTTTTCTACAAAATACTAAATTTACAGCTAGATTAGTCAATGAAGACAAATTACTCAAAGTTCCCTTATTTGAATATGAAATTAGCCAAGGAAATCAACCTAATAAACTCTATCGGATTCTAGTTTGGATCGACAATCAAGGAATATCTTCAAATATTCCCGCAGTTTATGATGCTTTATTTGGGTCACTCTGGACTCGCCACAAAATTGAATATGTCTACCAAGAAGGGCGAGAAAGTTATATTAAAGCCAGAAAAGCTTATAGTGACATAGAATCAAAGATTCAACAATTCAAGCAAGATAAACCATTAGAAGAACTACAAAAACTGCTGGAATCAATCCCAGAAATATCTCTGCAATATCAACGTCAACTCCGAAATTTACAAGCAGACTATACCGCAATCAAAGTCAATCAAATTAACCATCGCAACTACTTAAACAAAATCGGGGAACCGGGCGATATTTCCAGTTGGCAAAAGTTTGACGAAATCACCTGTAAGCGCTACCTCGACCAAATAGAAACCCATCTCAGTTATATCCAGCCGGGTAAAGACTTAATCGGCGAATTTATCAGTACATTACGGGGTTTGGTGGAAATAGAACAAGCTAAGTGCGATCGTAAACTGCAAGAAACGTTACAGATTAAGGAAAATAGGGAGAAAGAAAAAGACCTCAATTTACAAATTACCATAGCCGTTGTCGGTGTGGGTATAGGGGTTGCGGGGGTCGTTTCCAGCAGCTACACCTTGGCTGTAGACAAAGATTGGGCACCACCTTCTTTCCAACATCCTCTGTGGCCTCATCCCTTCTTTATGGCGATTATAATTAGTTGTTTATGCGGAGGAGTCTTGGGAGGGGTTGCTTTCCTGACAGCGCGTAAGCTACTGATAAAACCATCATCCAGTCAGCAAAGTTTACCTGGTTCCGAAAGTCAACCTCCCTCTTAATTGACATTCGTGGGCGCATCAAAACCACAGAAACCGGGTTTTTTCCTAAATCTGGGAGTTGTCACCAAGTCTCTGCCAAAAACCCGGTTTCTCGCCACCCACCCAAATCTCAGAAACCGGGTTTTTTCCGAAATCTAGGAGTTGTCACCAAGTCTGTCACAAAAACCCGGTTTCTCGCCACCACTTTTAGAATAACAACGGCTCAATTTTGGTCTGTACCTCCTCAATCACATCTTCAGATACAGACTCAACGAATCGAACACCGCGAACTTTCCAGTCTAGACACTTGATTTGATCGGCAAGAATCACTCCCTGAACTTTAAATCCAATTGGCAAAGCAACTTCAAAAGGATACCCTTTTTGTTGCTTGGTAATAGGCATAAATAAAGCTAAAGAACTTTTCTGATTATAAGCACGAGGCGACAGCACAAAAGCAGGTCTAAGTCCTTTTTGTTCGTGTCCTTTAGTGGGGTCAAAATCTAAATAAACAATATCGCCTCGACTCGGAATGTAGGGATTTGATTGTGTCACCAAACTTCATTCCCCACAGCAACTCCACTGTCAATCTCAGTATGAAGATTTTCTGGGGTAATGGCCTCAATCAACTCCTCAAGCGAATACCGCCGACGAGTTATCGGTTCGATCGTCAGCCTACCATCTATCAAGACAAGCTGCACTTGGGAACCTTCCACTAAGTTAATCTCTTTAGCTAAATGCTGTGGAATCCGAACAGCAAGACTGTTTCCCCACTTTGCGATCGTCCCAACCATAGCCCAATCCTCTAGCTAGTGATATTATTCTGAGGACTTCACCCTTTTTTAAGGATGTATATACAGAGTGTCTACAGTATAGCAGCAAATAAAATCCAAGAAACCGGGTTTTTTCCCAAATCTTCGCATCCTAACCAAGTCTGTCGCAAAAACCCGGTTTCTGGGCACCCACCCATCAAAAACAAAACAACTGCCAACAGCCAAGACTGTCAACAGTTGTTTTACATATTCAATGCGGATGGCGAGACTCGAACTCGCAAGGACATAATGCCACACGCACCTCAAGCGTGCGCGTATACCAATTCCGCCACATCCGCTCTTTCCGACAATCTCTGGGATTTTTTGCGTTACGAGTTAAAGATTCACAGGTTGAGGTTCCTGACATTTAACTTGTGACTAGCCCTTTTCGACCACCGATTTAAAACCATAGCACAACTATCACCAAAATGTAAAATAAATTTTTATTAAGAATTTATGGGCAACCATTATCCAGAAGATACCGAAAGGGATTATTGTACAGAATATTGAGTGAATTAAGCAGCGAAGATGGGGTTCTCGAAAATTTTAATCGCTAATCGGGGGGAAATCGCCCTCCGCATACTACGCACCTGCGAGGAAATGGGGATTGCCACAGTCGCCGTTCATTCCACTGTAGATAAACACGCCCTACACGTTCAGTTGGCAGACGAAGCCGTTTGCATCGGCCCCCCCACCAGCAGCAAAAGCTATTTAAACATCCCCAACATCATCTCCGCCGCCCTGACGCGCAACGCCGCAGCCATTCATCCCGGTTACGGTTTCCTCGCCGAGAATGCCCGATTTGCCGAAATCTGCGCGGATCATCAAATTACATTTATCGGCCCCTCTCCGGCTGCGATGCGCGCGATGGGCGACAAATCTACTGCCAAAGAAACTATGCAGCGGGTGAAAGTTCCCACAGTTCCCGGTAGTGTCGGATTGCTGGCGGACGATCGCGCAGCTCTAGCCATAGCCCGCGAAATCGGCTATCCTGTGATGATCAAAGCCACAGCAGGCGGTGGAGGCCGCGGCATGAGGCTAGTCAGAGAACCCTCGGAACTCCCCAAATTATTCTCAGCAGCCCAAGGCGAAGCCGATGCAGCCTTTGGTAATCCCGGAGTCTACCTCGAAAAATTCATCGAAAAACCCCGCCACATCGAAATCCAAATCCTCGCCGACAACTACGGTAACGTCATCCACCTCGGCGAGAGAGATTGTTCGATTCAGCGCCGACACCAGAAACTCTTGGAAGAAGCGCCCAGCCCCGCCCTCAGCCAGAAACTGCGGGATCAAATGGGTCACGCCGCTATTGCTGCTGCTAAATCCATCAACTACACGGGTGCAGGAACGGTTGAATTTTTGCTTGACAAATCGGGCAAGTTCTACTTCATGGAAATGAACACTCGGATTCAGGTAGAACATACCGTCACGGAGATGATTACAGGGCTTGACTTGATCGCCGAACAAATTCGGATCGCTCAAGGTGAAAAACTGCAAATTAAGCAGAACCAAGTAATTCTCAGCGGCCACGCGATCGAGTGTCGGATCAATGCTGAAGACCCCGATCGCAACTTCCGACCCCATCCCGGCATAATCACTGGCTTTTTGCCTCCTGGCGGCCCTGGCGTGCGGATGGACTCCCACGTTTACACTGATTACGAAATACCGGCTTACTACGATTCATTAATTGGTAAATTGATTGTATGGGGGCGCGATCGACCTTCAGCCATTCGCAGGATGAAACGGGCATTGCGGGAATGCGCGATTACCGGCGTTCCCACTACCCTCAGTTTCCACCAAAAAATCCTCGATAGCCCGGAATTTCTCAGCGGCGAAGTTTACACGAATTTCGTCGAACAGTTCATGAATCAAAACAATCAGTAGGCAGTTGACTGTTGACTGTTGACTGTTGACTGTTAACTGTTGACTGTTGACTGTTAACTGTTGACTGTTGACTGTTAACTGTTGACTGTTGACTGTTGACTGTTGACTGTTAACTGTTGATCCATGCCCAATGCCCAATGCCCAATGCCCCATTCCCCATGCCCCATTCCCCATTCCCCATGCCCCATTCCCCATTCCTACATCAACATCGTCAAAATACCTTGCTGACCGAGAATCATTTCCCGCAGCAAGCTACAGATACCAACCCAAATGATCGGCGTGATGTCCACACCGCCGATCGGCGCTACAATTTTTCTGGTTAGGACTAAAAAAGGTTCCGTCGGCCAAGCAATCAGACTCAACGGCAGTTTGCTGAGGTTCACGCCGGGATACCAAGTCAGAACGATCCGAAAAATAAATAGCAAAGTCATCACCACTAGGACAGAGCCCAGAATCCAACTTGCAACGGTAATACCACTCATGAGTCTTATCTCGAAATCTTAAGTTTTGTTAAGTCTGCCATTCATAATTTTAACCGTTTCATAGGTGCGATCGAAAGTATAAAATTAAGAAAAATCAAATTGTTGTAACAAAGGCTTTGAATCTATGACTCCTTCACTCGCCAATTTTCTGTACAGCCTGCTGGTGGGCGTTGGGCTAATCGTGATTCCCGGAACGATTGCCCTGATCTTCATCAGCCAAAAAGACAAAATCAAGCGCACCTAAAAAGTCTGCGGGCATTTAAGTCCGGCGTGAAAGTCAATTTTCGGCTACACGTCGGGCCTTTTGTCGATCCCAGAAACCTCAGATCAGAGCAACTCAGAAGCCAAAACCTTCGGTTGACTGCTTTAGCTGAGGTTTTTTCCCGTTAAACTCATTATTAGGAGGTAACTTTCAAAGCTGCAACTGCGATCGGAAGTTGCCTGAGAAACCATAGTCGGGATACTAAACTTAAGTAAAAATGTAAAATCTAACTGGCTAATATAGGACAGAAATAGGAGATAGACTAATGGTCAATTTAGGATTGAACTGGAGCAGCCTGCTGGGGATCATCCTAGCAGTAGCAGGGGCAGGACTGTACTTTCTGCGATCGTGGCGTCCCAAACTAGCACGAGACCACGATATTTTTTTTGCAGCAGTCGGCCTGCTGTGTGGCGGTATTCTGTTATTTCAAGGATGGCGGCTCGATCCAATTCTGGCATTCGGTCAGTTCCTGCTGACCGGTTCCGCTATATTTTTTGCAGCCGAAAGCGTCAAACTGCGGGGAGCAACCACAGCCCAAGCCAAAAGTCGCGCCCAATATGTAGATGAAGAACGACCCGTCAGCAACGCCTACGCTTACGACGGCTACGATTCCGAAATCGAGCAGCTAGAACCAGAGGAAGACTACCCCCAGCGTGCCCGGATTAGAGGTAGCCAAGATAACCGTTCCTCCCGCGAAAGCTACGACGATGAACCCCGCCGTCGTCCCTCAAATCGCAACGGTAGCGGTAATACATCCAGGCCACCGGAGTCGATCGACGATCGATCGTCCTCCCGCAACAAACGTCCCACCCGCCCGGAAGCCTCGCCCACCCAAGGGTCTGACAACTGGGATGTTTCAGACAACCAAGAAAGGCCGACTCGGGGCCGCAGCAGCCGTCCTCCAGCCTCGGAAAACCGCAATTCTGACGCACCGCCGAGAACCAAAAAACCCCGTCCTGCGGAAACATCCAGGTCTCGCCCCAGCAGCCGCGACGTGGAAGCACCGCCGTCAGACTACGTGGAGTATCGACCAGTAGAATACCCGGAAGACCAACCGGATACTTCAACTAATTTCGACAAATAGGCAAATATAAGTAGGTGGGTGAAACTAAACATTTCTGGCGTCAGCAAGGCAAAAAATAAAGTTACGTTTATTGATGCCCATCTACTTATTATTGATCAGACATTATCCAGTTGCAAAAAAGTATAAATTTAAAGACGTTGCTGAATTCAGGTATGATTCACTCGCTATAGCAATCCCTGAAATGTAGTAGGGGCAATTCATACTCCTTTCTCAGCAACGCCAATTTAAAAAATTTAATTTAAGATAAATGTACAAAAACACAGAATAAAGCTAACTTTTATGATAAAAACACTATTAAAATATTTCAAATTACTCCTCTAAAATAACCGCGATATGGTTCGTAGTGAGGAATGCAAGTTCTCATAGTTTTATGACGAATAAAATCCTCACTACGAACCGATTTGAGGGCGGTTGCTCGATCGCACACCATACAACCTACGGAACAAATCAAAAATACAATAGTCTCAAATCTCAAAGCTCAAATCCTCAATCAACAATCAACAAGATGCCATTACTCGAAATAGGAGATCCGGCTCCTTGGTTTTCCATTCCTTCTACAAATAACCCTTTATTTCATTTCTCGACGGTGGGCGGCCGACGAACGGTACTCTTTTTTTTCGCCAGTGCTGCTTTTGCACAAATAGAAGTTATTCTGAAAAGCTTTCAAGAGCTTTCAGAAGAATTCAGTAGTTTGGAAGTACCGCTGTTCGGAGTTAGCGTTGACCCAGAAGATCAAGAACTAAACAGACCAACAACAATTGCTCCGTCGTTCATCTTTTTCTGGGATATGGACAAAACACTCAGCCAGCAGTACGGCGTTTGCCGAGATGTAGAAGAAAATGGAACTGCGGGAGTTCAATATGCCCCTGAAACTTTTGTTCTCAACGAAAACCTGCAAGTAATTAACATTTTCCCGATGGGCGAAGCGCACCAACACGCCCAGCAAGTATTCGATTTTCTGAAAAGTTTGCCTCCTTTGGAGGAAGGACGACCGGCAACTCCTCACGCCCCGGTGCTGGTAATTCCTAACGTTTTGGACAAAGCTTCTTGTCGCGGTTTGATCGATATGTACAAAGCTGATGGCGGCAGTCCTTCGGGTTTTATGAGGCAAGTGGGCGGGAAAACTGTCGGTCTTTACGACGATAATTTTAAGAAACGAAGCGATTTCTTTATTGAAGACACGAAGTTGCAGCAGCAATTGAATACGATTATTTTGCGCCGGGTGCGGCCGGAAGTAGAAAAAGCTTTTCAGTTTACAATCACTAGGTTTGAGCGGTATTTGGTGGGCCGTTACGATGCCCAGAGTGGCGGTTATTTTCGGCCGCACCGCGACAACACTAGCAAAGGTACGCTGCACCGCAGGTTTGCAATGACACTCAACTTGAATGTGGGGGAGTACAAGGGGGGATTTTTGCGGTTTCCAGAGTACGCGCCGCACGGTTATAAAGGGGATTCTGGCACGGCGATTATTTTTTCGTGTTCTGTGCTGCACGAAGCAACCCCGGTGATTAGCGGCGAGCGTTTTGCTTTGCTGTCTTTTTTCTACGGAAATGAGGATGCTGTGCTGCGACAAGCTAATTTTAAGTATTTAGCTGACGCGCCGGATTCTAGAATTGCCGAAACTAGGGATGGATAGTCGATCGCCCAGGACTTGGGTTTCGATCGCCCAATTGTGTCAAAACCGATCGCTCTCTCGGGCCTTGATTTTGCACTCCCGCCGTACAAGTCCTAAAATAATTACAGAGGGTAGTTAGCAGTTAGCAACAAAACCTAATTCCCAACTACTGATCGCTTAAATACTAATCGATAACCATGAATTTCAAACTTCTAAGTTTAGGACTATCGGGAATTTTAACAGTTGGGGTAACAGCCAGCGCCAGTGCGGTTGTGACGACATCCCCTGTGCGTCAATCAACAGATTTAACAGAATTTAAGTCTGTGCATTCCCCTGGTGCGATCGTCGCTCAAAACGTCGAAGAACAAACCAATATTCGGGTTTACGAAAAAGCCAGTCCGGCGGTGGTTAGCGTCGATACGGGTAAATCTAACGGTAGTGGTACAATTATCAGCCCCGACGGCATGGTTTTAACCAACGCCCACGTTGTTTCCGCCGGTGGTACCGTGAACATAATTCTGTCAGACGGCAGAAAACTGGTCGCCGATGTGGTCGGATTCGGCGAAGAAGGTCTAGACTTAGCCGTGGTTAAGATTCGCAATCAAAACAATTTGCCCACAATTCCTTTAGCCCGTCCCGGTTCGATAAAAGTCGGACAACAAGCATTTGCGATCGGCAATCCATTCGGTCAATTTCAAGGTACTTTTACAGTCGGCATCGTCAGCCGCATCGACGTTTCTCGGGGCTTAATTCAAACCGACGCCGCCATCAATCCCGGCAATTCAGGAGGCCCACTGCTCAACAGTTCTGGAGAATTAATCGGCGTCAATACTTCTATTTTTACTCGTGGTCAAGGCGGAGGCAATATCGGTATCGGTTTTGCAATTGCAGTAGATAAAGTGCCGGGTTTCCTGACAGCCGTACGAGAAGGGCGAGCTCCCCGAGTTGCTCAGAGCCGATCGCCCTTTGGCAACAAACCACCTCAAAAAGTGGCGTTAAACGGGCCCGCCGTCAGCGGTAAACTCACCAACCAATCTGGCGTTCTCCCCACCGACAACAGCTTTTTTGACCTCTACTCCTTTGAGGGAAAAGCAGGCCAGCAAATCACAATCGAAATGAAAAGTCAAGAAATTGACCCTTATTTAATTTTGCTCGGTCCCAACCAGCGGGAAATCGCTCAAGATGACGACGGGGCCGGCAGTAAAAACGCCAGAATTACAGTTAGGCTACCAGCAGACGGCACTTACACGTTAGTGGCAAATTCCTACGAAGCTAAGCAGTTGGGGGCTTATACGTTAGAACTGAAAGCAAGTGCTTCTACTTCAGCGAGTGCTCCTACTTCGCCGTCAAGGGCGATTTTGCAAGAAGAAGGCGCTTTAGTCGCAGGCGGCCCGGTATTGCCGTCTGACAAGAGTCTGTATCGCGAGTATACTTTTGAAGGTCGATCGGGTCAGTCTGTAGCCATTTCCCTCGAAAGTACAGATTTCGATGCCTATGTGGCTATCTTTGACCCTAACGGCAAACTACTGGCAGAAAATGACGACGCGAGCGATTCGACTAAAAATGCGTTTTTGAGCGTTACTTTGCCCGCGACGGGTCGCTATCGCGTAATTGTCAATGCTTATGATGCTTCGGGCCGAGGTCGTTACGCTCTAACTATCCGTTAAAAATTGAGAATTGGGAATTGGGAATTAGTTATTAGTTACTGGTTGTGAGTTATTGGTTGTTAGTTACTGGTTATTGCTAGACCATGAGGAATAACAAATAACAAATCACAAACAACCAATAACCAGTAACTTATTCCTTCGTTACAAATCGAGGTAATTTATGCGTCAAGTTAGTAGATTTTGGGCGATCGCGCCAATTGCTTTGTTAGCTACTTTTTGGGCCAAACCGACTGTCTCCTCGCCTGTTTCGGATGCAGTTCGAGTCTCGAATAGTAAAAGTTCCACCTTAATTTTGAAATCACCTGCTGTTTTAGCTCAAGAAACTCCTAAGCCGTCAGCATCTCCACAGCAGTCGCCAACTCCTGCGCCGATTCCTACTACGGGGTCGTCTAAGGTGATCATGGAACAAAAAGGAGAACTCAGCCCTGCAAAGTCTGCTGTACTGCCCTCGGACAGTAGTTTGTACGACGAGTATACCTTTGAAGCCACTCAGGGTCAGAAAGTGATTGTTACCGTAGAAAGTACCGAGTTTGATACTTATCTCGCTATTTTCAACTCCCAGGGCGAGCTACTTGCAGAAAATGATGATGCGACACAGCAAAATTCTAATTCTGAGCTTACTGTTACCTTGTCGGCGAGCGGTCGCTACCGCGTAATTGTGAATGCTTTCGAGCCGCCTCCCAAAGGTAGAGGCAAGTACAGTTTGACCGTCCGCGAAGCAACTGGAAATTAGTTGGAACAAAACTTCGGAGTCAGGACACGGCATTGTCGTGTCTTGATAATATTAGATCAAATCCGGTTGCATCGGAATTAATATAACCCGAAATCAGGAGACGGCAGTGCCGTTTCCCTACCTCGATTAATTGTAGGGAAACGGCACTGCCCATAGGTGTCAACTTAAGCCTGAAAGACCTGAGAAATCTGGGTTTTATGCCAAGTCTAGATCCCCCTAAATCCCCCGATCGAAGGGGGACTTTGATCAGACTCTTATCCCCCCCTTCTTAAGGGGGGCTAGGGGGGATCTAAGTTTAATGGTCAAACAGCCATCTGTGACTGGGTTTGAGCTGGTTGTTGACACGAAGAAGGGCACTGCCGTCTCCTCTCTATCATTCCGGCACAACCGGAATTGATAGGATGTTATCTGTTTATCTGCAACTATAAATGTTATAATCTATCCCTAAATTTGCATTTCAAATAACTCTTAAAAGTAGAATGGAAGCTGAAACATCGATAATTTTTCAACTTCCATTTTTGATTAATTCAGATTGATTTAACGCAGACCCAGCCAGGTAAAAAAGTTCTCACGAGTGAAGAATTCTAGCAGCACAAGTGCCACGAATCCCACCATCGCAAATCGTCCATTGGTTTTTTCGGCGTACGCATTCCAGCCAAAAGCTGGTTCTAATTTTTTGACAGAATCTGCGGTTGGTGCTGTTAAAGATGGAGGGGTTTTAGAAGTCATGGAAAAGTTGGGATTTGGGAATTGGTAATTGAGAGTTGGGAATTTAAAATCCCGTCTTTAAATTTACAAGGAAAATGACAGCAGAGAGTTAATCTCCTGACTTTTCTAATTCTTGTACCGATTCGATCAGATTTCGCACAGTTTCTGTACCTTCTGAAGGCTCAAAAAACAACGGGAATTTGCCGCGAGCGATCATTCTCAAGCCCAATGGGCCGAGACTCAGCAAACCTTGAACGTCGCGGAAGTAGTTTCCTACTACTTCGATGCCAAATTTGCGCTCGTCTATCCAACCACCTTCTTTGACAAGATTGATTAAGACTTTGCGGTGGCGGATCGATCGGCTGGCTTGTTCGTCTTTGCGATCGAGAATCTCTTGTTTAATCTTACCAATCTGATCCATCGGCGCAACTTCCATCGGACAAACCGAGTTGCAATAGTAACAGCGGGTGCATCCCCAAACGCCTGCGGTGCCTTCGTTGTATTTTTCGAGCCGATTTTCAGTTTCCCCGTCGCGGGAATCGGCGATCGTCCGGTAAGCTTTGGCGAGGGCGTGGGGGCCGACAAATTCCGGGTTAACTTCGCGGGCGTTGCACTCAGAATAGCACGCGCCACAGAGAATGCAGTTGCCGGTTTGGTCGAGTTTCGATCGCTCTTCTGGTGTTTGCAGAAATTCGCGTTCTGGAATTGCTCGCGAGGCTGTGCTGATATATGGTTCCACTGCTTCGAGGTTGTCCCAAAAACTGGTCATATCGACGACCAAATCTTTGATTACTGGCATATTTCCCATTGGGGCGACGGTAATTTCTGGAATCGAGCCGATCGGCTTTTCTGCTGAACTGAAATGGGCTATTTTGTCAAGTCTTGCGAGTTCGCTACCCACATTTTCTTTGCAAGCTAAAGCCGATCGCCCGTTAATTCGCATCGAACAACTGCCGCAAATGGTATTGCGGCAATTTTTGCGAAAAGCTAAAGTTCCGTCCTGTTCCCACTTGATGCTGTTGAGACAGTCGAGGATAGTATTGCTTTCTTCCACGTCAAGGGTGTAAGCGTGAACGCGGGGAGCCTCGTTTTGATTTTGGCGGACTACGTTAAAGCGGACTTGCATATTTTGAGTGAGGAATTTAGTTTCTATTTTAAGCTGAATTTTCGGGTTTCATAAAATGCTGTTAATTTTTTAACAACTACCTAAAGTAATAGATTTAACCGTTTTTTTTTATTGCTTGATAACAAGCAATAATCCCCAAGTCATAAATCCTAAATCGCAACTTTTTTAAGCGGATTGTCGATCGGTTAATTGGAGAGACAAGTAATCGATCGGTGCAGTTCGCGAGTCGGAGGTGCTGTTATGTCCAGCTTGTTTGTATTAACTTTCATGTTTTCAACGCCAGCCTTTTGTCTGGGTTTAGTAAATCCTGAATGGGTGGGACTGGGAACTCGCAGGCGATCGGCTGCCTTGTACGGCGGGTTGATGGCAGTTTCGTTCGTTTTGCTTGGGGTAACAGCACCTAAGCCGCCGCAACCTGTTTCCTCGGGGCTGCTGGCCTCAAATTCAGAACTCAGAGCAAAAGATAGTCTAGTCTGCTAAAGGACTCGATCGCTTGCGAAACGCTGCGTTAGATGTGATCTGCCAACAGCTTCGGTTAATAATGAAGGCTTTTTTCGGTAATTGTACCAATTGAATAACGCAAATCGATCGGCTAACATGATGTAATTGTTGAGCTTGCCGTGGTGGTGCATCTATGACTTACAGCCTCAGAATTGTCGATTTGCCAACGAGCGAACGCCCGCGAGAGCGGTTGATGGCCGGCGGCCCGAAAAGTTTAGCGACTGCGGAATTGATTGCGATTTTGCTCGGTACCGGCCAGGGAAAAGGCAAACTTTCGGCAGTCGGACTCGGACAGTATATTTTAAATCAGTTGAGCCAGCACCAGCGCGATCCTCTGGCCGTGCTGCGGAATATTAGCGTGCAGGAGTTGACGCAGATTCACGGGATTGGGCCTGCTAAGGCGACTGGGATTTTGGCTGCGGTGGAGTTGGGGAAGCGGGTGTTTCAGTCTCGCCCGCCGGATATGGCGGTGGTTGACTCTCCGCAAGCGGCGGCGGATGCGCTGAGTCAGGATTTGATGTGGCAGTCTCAGGAGCGCTTTGCTGTGGTGCTGCTGGATGTGAAAAATCGGCTGCTGGGAACTCAGGTAATTACGATCGGCACAGCAACCGAAACTTTGGCTCACCCGAGGGATATTTTTCGGGAAGTGATCCGCCAAGGGGCGACGCGGGCGATTATCTCGCACAATCACCCATCGGGGAGTGTCGAGCCTAGCCCGGAGGATATTGCTTTGACGCGGCAGTTGCTGGCGGGAGCGCAGTTTTTGTCGATTCCGCTGCTGGATCACTTGATTTTAGGAAATGGCGATTTTCGGAGCTTGCGACAGACGACGACGCTTTGGGAAGAGTATCCCCAGGGCGATTGAACTCTTATACTTAACTAATTCCATCGCTGTCATTAGTTATTTGTATCTTTGCCCGATCCGACGGCTGAATCAGCCGTGATAGCAGGGGAATTTTACGGCTGGATCTCCTAGCAACAGCGCGTTTTGGCTGAATGTCGCTGCTGATACTTAGTTTCGATCGCAACTCGGTTAATCTAGTATAAGTAAGCTGAAGAGGTCGCTAATCCGATTTTTTTTAGAGCATACTAAACGTATACTGAACCAGCACCTAAATACCCAATGCTTAAGAAATTATTAAATTGGGTGTAAAATACACGTGTGGTGATAGGAGAACAACTGTGTTTCTGAGACTTGCAGAACAACACCGTAAATTCGTCCAAGATTTGGTAATGAACCTTCAAGCTTTGGCGATCGTGCTAGAGCGTAGGGGTTATTTGGCTTCCTGCTACACTTGCGGCGGCCAGATGAACAGTGCCTCATTTATGGTGAGTTTGACGGACAACCATCTGATTCGATTTTTGGTTTCTGATTATGGCATCACTTGGACTGAGATGCGGGACGATCGCGAACTGATGAAACTAGAAGGTGCAGAGGCGATTAGTCAGTTACAAGAACTGGCAAATCTCGTAAAATACCAGATCCAACCTTCGGAAGCTACTTTAGCGACGGCGCAGCGAGTCTAGCGATTGCGCGGTTGTTCAATCAGGCGACTGCTGTAACGAAATCCCCAGCGAGTTCGCTGAAAGAGTGCACGCCTTGCACAGCGATGGTAGCTCAACCGAAAAGGGTTCCTTGAGGCGCTTAGTCTAGCACTGAGTCGATCGAACTCTCATCGGCCATACTGCACACTTGATGCAAAAGTGTCAAGTTTGAAACCTTTAGTTTTTTGCAGCAGTTGATTCTCCCTTGAGAGCGATTGGCAAAACCTAGAGGTGCGAATGCTCGTCGGCTGCGATGTTAGTTTCTCTCTTTGACTTTAAAAAATCAAGGAATTGAAATTAACTTTGAGTAGGCGAAGTAAAATTTAACATCCAGAGTGAGGATTAGGCTGTGAAGATTGGGCCAAAGGCTGCCCCCGGGTGTGACGTGCGGGCGAATTGCATTTTATTTTTGCTATTCGATTAAGCTCAAGCTAAAAATTAACTTGAAACAGCATTACTGCTGTAAAAATCTCACAGCCGGCTTTAGCCGGCTAAGTTTTGCGTATATCTAGGCTTCGGGACAATGTCATGTTTTGCTGTTAGGTTAAACGGCTTTTTGAAGTGTGCGATCCTTTTCTGCCAGCTTTCCTTCGGATCGCTTCGCTAACGCTAACGCAGTTGCTAAACTAAACATTTTATAATATTTTAATAATTAGTCCAAAAATATTTATCGCCAACTTTGGAGTCAGCATCAAATGGTAAATTTAAGCGAACTTCTAGAACCCATCGCCAGCCAATTTCGCAGTCTGGGAATTCCCGAACCGATTACCCATTGGGGACATCCGGTAATGATGGGGATCGTGGTTGTGGCAATGGGCAGTTTTGTCGGGTACACGGGATGGCAAGGGCGTTTGGCTGCTGATAAAGATGTCGCAATCAAAAGTCGATCGGATCACCGCAAGCTTGCACCGTGGATGTTTCTATTTCTAGCTTTGGGCTATACAGGTGGTTTGCTGTCGCTGGTGATGCAGCATCAGCCTGTGATGGAAAGCCCGCATTTTTGGACTGGTTCGACAGTGCTGGTTTTGCTAGCTGTTGGTAGCTTGATTTCGCTGACGGGTTTTGGGGGAAATAAGCTAGCACTGCGCGCGGTTCACGCTTATTTAGGCACGACGGCTTTAGCACTTATGGTGCTGCACGCGGCTTTCGGTATAAAATTGGGGCTGTCTATTTAGAAGCGGAAGCGGAAGCGGAATCGGAAGGGAAAGAATGTAAGGAAAGAAATTTTTCTATAACTTACACACGGGCAGCCAGAAACCGGGGTTTTTACCAAAATACACGATGTTTAGCCATTTATCTTGGTTAAAAAACCCGGTTTCTTTGGTAAGGAGTGCATAAGTTCAGCATCGGTTTCCCTGAAATATTCCCCCGCTGATATCGTTTCGGGTTGCATCAGTATTGTTCAAGTATCCAAACAGCCAACAGTTAACAGTCAACCGTCAACCGTCAACAGCCAACAGTCAACAGTTAACAGTCAACAGTCAACAGTCAACAGTCAACAGTCAACAGTCAACAGTCAACCCTCATTCCGGTGCAACCGGAATTGATCTCAATTACTAATTAATGAATCAAGCAACGGGTGTCATTTTATGTCTTGCCTACATTCTGGGGTTGATTTCTACAGCGGTTTCTTGGGGTAGATACGGGATACTTGCTTTGGGAATAGCGGTTGCCTTCGCCGTGCCGAAATTGTTGCGAAAATTTGCTCGAAATTCGGTAAAAGTTACCAAGACTAGACGCAGCAGACAAAAAGAAAAAGCTCTCGATCAACCCTTAGAACCGACAGAAGAATTGAGTTTGTTGCAGATTTTGCCGAGAGCGAAATGGGTGTGGGCTGTGGCGGGCTTGGCGGCATTCTTAGCTAGCGTTTATTTTGCAGTTCGATCGCCCCAACCGGCAATTAATGACATCAGTAAACTGATTCCAGCGGTTGGAAACACTCAAGAAGTGGCGGTGACAGTTCGCGGTAGAGTTGTCAGTACGCCGCGATTAACTCGATCGGGTCGATCGCAATTTTGGCTAGACACAGATTTAGTGAGCGAAATCAACGGCGGCGAGGGAGGAGTAGTCGTCAACCGCGAAGTATCCGGGAAACTCTACGTGACAGTGCCTCTGCTGCAAGCAACGGGCTTGTACGCAGACAATACGATCGCAGTTGTGGGCTCGTTGTACAAACCGCAGCCGCCGTCGAATCCGGGGGCTTTTGATTTTCAAGCATATTTAGCCAGAGAAGGGGCTTTCGTTGGACTCAAAGGGCGTCAGATTGACTGGAAGAGAGAAAATGCGATCGCGGATGTAAATCGACTTAACAGCAAAACGGCTGCTTTCTGGGATGCAAGCGGGATGCGGGCGTCGAAGATTCAAGGGATGCGGCAACGGATCGTGCGATCGCAGCTATCGCAGTTGAATGTTCCCGAAGGGCCTTTGATCAGTGCGATCGCCCTTGGCAAACAAGCAGTTGATTTACCTTACAACATCCGCGACTCTTTTGTGCAAGCTGGATTAGCCCACGCGATCGCAGCTTCCGGCACTCAAGTTTCAATGGTTTTGGCTTTAGTTATAGCTTTAACCAGGCGTTTTTCCAAACAATTGCAATTCGGATTTGGCGTCGGTGCTTTATTTTTACTTGTGGGATTAACAGGCTTTGAAGCTTCAGTATGCCGCGCCGCTTTGATGGGATTCGGCACGCTATTTGCTTTGGTGCTAAGTCGCGAAGTTAAGCCGTTAGCATTGCTGTTAACTGCTGCTACTATTTTACTGCTAGTTAACCCTTTGTGGATTTGGGATTTAGGTTTTCAACTAAGTTTTTTGGCGACTTTGGGATTAATAGTAACAACACCACCGCTGATGGCAAAGTTGGATTGGATGCCGCCTGCGATCGCTTCGATTGTTGTAGTTCCGATCGCCGCTTCAGTTTGGGTATTGCCACTGCTACTTTACGTTTTTAGCGTAGTATCACCTTACAGTATTTTCGTCAATATTATTGCGGCTCCTTTGCTGTGGATTTTAAGTATTGGGGGGATGGTTAGTGCTTTAGCGGGATTGATTTTTGGGCCCGCTGGCAGTGTTTTAGCGCAACTGCTGGACTATCCAGCAAAGTGGTTAATTGCGATCGCCCAATATTTCTCGCAATTACCCGGTAATTCGGTAGCTGTCGGTCAAGTATCCGTGTTTCAGCTAATCGCGCTTTACAGTTTAATCTGCTGGGTTTGGATCGGGGGAAGTTCGGCAACGGATTCTGTAACGGATGTAACGGATAGAAGTTCGGCAGCGGATTCTGTAACGGATGTAACGGATACTTCGACTTCGCTCAGTACAAGTGTCAGGAGGAAGGAAGAAAAAAGAGGGAAGAAGCAAGAAGGAAGAGGGAAGAATGCCCTTCGAATACGCTCAGGAACCGAGTCAGGGAAAGGGAAGAAGGGGAAAATTAGAGTTATTTCACTGCCGAGTTTTTCTGCTGCTTGGATTTTACCGATAGCGGTTGTGATGGGAATTGCGATCGTAGTTTTGCCAGCTTGGCACGTTCAAGCATCTTTGTTTCAAGTTACTTTGCTGGCGACATCTAACGAGCCTGTTTTTGTAATTCAAGATAAGGGAAAAGTGGCGCTAATTAATAGCGGTGATGAAAATACAGTGAGGTTTACAGTGCTGCCTTTTTTGCAGCAGCAAGGAGTGAATTCTGTGAATTTTGCGATCGCCACTCACAGTCATTTAGGTGTAAGCGGGGGCTGGGGAAAATTACTAGAACGCTTGCCAATTAGAACATTTTATGATAATAACGCTCCCAAACAAATTCACCGCGCCAGCGATCGGGAATTTATGACGGCTGTGCAATCTCGCCAAGGCGTTTACTTTCCTTTAGAAACTAACAGTAAAGTTGATCTCGGTTCGACACAGTTGCAGTTCGTAAATGCGGAGATTCCGGTGGTAGAATTGCTGGTGGGTAATCGAACTTGGTTACTCCTGGGTGAAATGACACCGGAAGCACAGAAAAAATTGGCAGCAACGGGAACATTGAAGCCGGCTCAAGTGCTATGGTGGTCGGGAAAAGCGCTGACGGCCGAGTTATTGGGTGCAGTTGGGCCACAAGTGGCGATCGCCTCTGCTGACGAAATCGACCCAGAAACCGCCGCTCAACTGCGCCAAACCAAAACCCAGATTTTCTGGACAGGGCGCGACGGAGCCCTTCAGTGGACGCCATCCGGGGGATTTAAGACGACTCTGGAATCTGAAGAAAATCAAACTTCTTTTTTATAAAGATTTACAATGTGGCGCACAGTGCGGTAAGATACTTTTAGTTCGCATCTCAAATCAATTGGAGAGGTGGCAGAGCGGTTGAATGCGGTAGTCTCGAAAACTACTTTAGGGCGACCTAACGTGGGTTCAAATCCCACCCTCTCCGTACATAATAGCATCAAGTACCAAGCGCGCACCTTATTAACGTACGGTGCGCGGTTTGTATCTCACCCAAATTTCAACGTAGGGTGTATTTTATGCAGATTATTTAGGTTGGGAAAGATCGCTCCGCATACGTATTGCGGAAAGACTATATCATGTTCGATCGGACGATCGCCCTAAAATTGGGCGTTGCTGATTTGGAGTATGATTTGCCTCCGAAACTCAGCGAGTTTCAGGGATTCCCTAAGCGAGTGAATCATACCTAGATTCAGCAACGCCCTAAAATTGGTTTGATCGTTCGGACTTTAGTCGTCATGAAAATCAGATGACATGATATTAGTCATGGAAACTAATCGGTATAACTATGACTTTTATGAACTCAGTAATATGACTTTTATGAGTTCATAAAATGACTTTATGAATTGACTTTAACCAAGCTTTTATTGATAATCAATATATCAGCTTCTGGCAGCCTGGAGCAACTACCACAAAAGTCGCCGTGCTAATATTCTGCTCAATCACAATCAAATGTATCTAATTTTTCTTATAGCTTGAAACCCGAAATGTTCCCCGCCGTTAGGGCATTTATACCACAATACGGTTCACTTAAGACAGATCCCCCCTAACCCCCCTTAAAAAGGGGGGGGACAAGGGGGGTCAAAGTCCCCCTACAACCAGGGGGATTTAGGGGATCTCCGGCGCATAAATAGTGTTAAGTGAACCGTATTGATTTCTACCAGAGTCGGCCCGGGAATGCTTACCCGAAGAAATAAAAGCATCTAAACAAAATCCCACTCAGAAGAATCAATCATGTATCAAGAACAAAAAAAAAGAAAAGGCCCGCCACCAATTGTTTTTATTGCATTTGCTTTAATTGCCTTGGGCGCATTCAAGTTTATTCCCAACTTATTCAAGGGCAAAACTTCAGATACATCTACAGGGGGTTCTAGCGAGACTCGCCTCAGTTTGGGAAATAAGATATTGGTGCAATCGCAAACAACAGCAGGAAAACAAGCAGGCGTTAAAGCTTTTGCTGAGGGCGATTACAAAGCAGCAGTCAAAAATTTTCAGGCATCGCTGCAACAGAATCGCAACGATCCAGAGACAGTAATTTATTTACAAAATGCCAAAGTAAGCGATAACAATCCTCTGAAAATTGCCGTCAGCGTTCCCATTGGCAGCAACCCGAATGTAGCGCAAGAAATTCTCCGAGGAGTTGCCCAAGCTCAAGAGGAAATTAACGCTAGAGGAGGGATTAATGGTACGGGTTTGCAAGTTTTGATTGCGAACGATGACAACAGTCCAGATGTTGCAAAAGAAGTCGCAACCGGATTCGCAAATGACCCGAAAATTTTAGCAGTTATCGGACACAATTCCAGCAATGCTTCTTTAGCTGCTGCTCCCACCTATCAAGAAAAAAAACTGGTGATGGTGACGCCAACTAGCTTTGCAAACAATTTATCAGGTTTTGGTAGCTACATTTTTCGGACAGTCCCCGCAATTCAATCGATGGCAGCGCCTTTAGCAGAATATATGGTTAAGAAAGCTGGCAAAACTAATGTTGCTATCTGCTATGACTCTCAAGCTCCCGATAACGTATCGTTTAAGGATGAATTTGTGGCGTCGTTTTCTGCTTTAGGTGGCAAGTTAGTGGCAGGGGTTTGTGACTTTTCAACACCGAGATTTAATTCCAGCGCTAGCATTGCTGATGCTGTCGGCAAAGGGGCACAAACATTAATGATAGCTCCTCACATCGATCGCATCGATCGCGCGATCGACCTAGCCCGCGCCAATCAAGGCAAATTAGCACTCTACGGCAGCACTACGCTGTACACCTTTCAAACGGTAAAAGACGGGCAAAAAGACGTTGACGGGCTTGTTCTATCAGTTCCATGGCATCCTGACACCAATCCCAACAACCCATTTTCTAAGAATGCGAGTCAGCGCTGGGGAGGCATCGTGAATTGGCGAACTGCAACGAGTTTTGACGCGGCTCAAGCTATTATCGCCGGTTTGCTCAAAAGCAATACGCGGGAAGGATTGCAACAAGCACTCAGGAATCCGAATTTCTCGGCCATCGGTGCGAGTGAAGATGTGAAGTTTTTGCCAACGGGCGATCGATCGGGCAAACCGATTTTAGTACAAGTTCAGCGTCAAGGAAGCGATTACAAATTTGTGGCGCTGCCATGATTATGCAACATTGTGCATTCATTAATCATTAGTTTGTAGTCAGGATTTCAGTCCTTTTTTTAGCTTTCAATTAATCAGGACTTGCATTCCTGACTACAAACAATACGAAACAGCTTATTGTAATTTAACCGCAGCCCGCTGAATCGGCAGAACTTCATCTAGGGTCAATTCGCGATCGGCTGTCAGGTGACTAGAACAGCAAATAGTGCTGAAATAAAGAGGACGACCCACAACTTGAGAAAAATGCTGTTCCAAAAGTAACCGAGAAGTAATATCGCCCAACAACTCAGAAATATCCTTTGTCAATTGTTCAGTATCGTCGCGGTGAGTAATTCTGAATTGAAAAGGCGTTTTGCCGTTAGCGCAGCCCTCGGAGAGGATCGACTTTTTAATCTCTGCATCAAAAGCATCATCCTTAAGAGCCACAAAAGCCAAAGCCTGGGCTGTCAAAAAATTCCAAGCTTCAGGAAAAATCTGGCGAATCTTTTCCAGGGGATTTCCGGTTTCGTAAACCAAAGTAGCAGTTTTGCAATCCATGAATCAAACCTCGGGTAGTAGTAGTAGTGTGTCTGGACTCATTAGTGTCAACAATCGCCTGAAAGCCTTGATAAATGTCGTTTTTACCATAGTCCAGATCCCCCTCGCATCCCCACCCCCCCTAGCCCCCCCAAGGGGGAAGGGGGACGAAAGATCGGACTCTTGTCCCCCCCTTCTTAAGGGGGGCGCCGGGGGGATCTGGATTTAATAGTCAAAAAACCGTCTCTGACTGGGTTTGACCTGGTTGTTGACACCTATGGTCTGGACTGTATTTCAAGTTTTGATATTGGTTATCATACCCATAGTTAACCACTAAATCAAGAGTTTTGAATAAAAATAGACTTCCCAATTCCCAATTCCCAATTCCCAATTCCCAATTCCCAAAACTATCTCCAATACCTGCGCCAGTGAAACAAATTCTCTGACAAATTCTGCATAAAACTATTGCTGCGGAAGCGCTGCGATTCCCAAACAGCAGCAGTTTGACCGCTAATTGCCGAAAAACTCGACCAAATATAAGGAAGTTCGGCGATCGCCTCAACCTTCATCCCGTGACGCACAGCCAAGGCGATCGTATGAATCAACTCAGCAGCTTGCGGGCCCACAATACTCGCTCCCAAAATCTCCCCATTGCGGCGCCCGACAATCTTACAAAAACCACTTGTCTCCCCGCACATTTGAGCTCTTTCAATATTCTTAAAATATTCCCGACTAATAATAATATCATCTCCAAAACGGCGCCTTGCTTGCGCTTCAGTCAAGCCAACCCTCGCCAACTGCGGATCGGAAAAAATCGCCCAAGGAATCCCGCGATAATCTATTTGAAACATCGGCAAAAACAAAGCATTTTTAACAGCAACCGTAGCTTCGCAATTAGCTATGTGAGGAAACGAATAACCCCCAGCAACATCGCCGATCGCGTAAATGCGAGAATTAGTTGTTTGCAGCTTTTCATTTAAAATCAACCGTCGATCGTTGAATTTAACCCTAGCCCCTTCGAGATTTAACGATGCAAAATTGTGCTGTCGGCCAGCGGCGAGAAAAATCTCCTCAGCTTCGATCGCTCTTGGCCCAGCTTGAATCCATTTTTTACCCTCAATCACCCGAGCTTGAGTCACCTCAGTAGCAGTCAAAATCCGCACTCCTTCAGCTTCCATTGCAGCTTGAACCAAGCCAGCAGCTTCTCGGTCTTCTTTCGCCAAAATCTGTGAACCCTTCACCACAAGCGTCACAGCAACCCCTAATCGAGTCAGAGTTTGAGCCATTTCGACACCGCTAGGATCTCCACCGATTACAGCCAAACTTTGAGGTAATTGTGGAAGTTTGGCTAATTGGGCGACAGTTTCCGAAGTAAAAAAGCTAGCAGCAGAAAGTCCTTCAATATTGGGAATTGCAGGCATTGTTGGACAAGCTAGCAAGTAAGAAAGCGATCGCAATTTTCGATCGCCCACTACAAAAGCCAAATCCGGTTTCCTAACAAACTCGCCATCGCCAAAAATAACATCGACACCGCGAGCAGCCAAAACGCCAAGAGAATCAATTTCTGACAAATTAGCAACAACACCCTCGGCCCATTTCAGCACCCCGTCAAACCGCATTTCTGAATTAGCCACTTCCTGGCGAACTCCGAACTGCTGGCGACGAATTTGCTGGGAAAAACGAGCAGCCTCGCTCAAAATTTGGGTGTATCTCAAACCAAGGTCGATCGACTCTTTCCCCCCAGTCGGTAAATCTTGCGAATTAGTTAGCGGTTCCACCAAAGCAACACGAGCAGGGAAATTAGTTGCAGTCAAAGCAGCATAGCGTCCGGCCGGAGTTCCACCAATAATCACTAAATCATAGTCAAGCATAAATAAAAAAGTCAGTTGTTATTGGTTAGTTGTTATTGGTTAGTTGTTATTGGTTAGTTGTTATATCAAATCCGGTAGCATCGGAATTAATATTACCCGAAATCAGGAGACGGCAGTGCCGTGTCCCTACAATTAATCACGGTAGGGAAACGGCACTGCCGTCTCCTCGCTTGTCATAAGGAATTAATATTACCCGAAATCAGGACACGGCAGTGCCGTGTCCCTACAATTAATCACGGTAGGGAAACGGCACTGCCGTCTCCTCGCTTGTCATTCCGGTGTAACCGGAATTGATATTAGTTGTTATCAACAGTTAACAGTCAACAGTTAACAGTTAACAGTCAACTGTCAACCGTCAACCGTCAACATACATCCGCAAGTGCAGAAATCAGTCGCAGATTATCCGCCCTAGAGCGCACGGCTACCCGAAAAAACCGATCGCCCAACTCAGGAAAACTCAGACAGTCCCGAATCAAAATCCGGTGACGTTCCAAAAGACTTTTTTGAATCAGAGAAACCGACATCGACGACTCAACCAACAAGAAATTAGCCGCACCGGGAAAAGGCCACAATCCCGGCAGAGCGGCCAAACCCTCAAACAGCTCTCGGCGAGCCACAGGTAGCCAATCCCAGGTTTTTTGCTCAAAAACAGTATCTCGCAGCACAGCAGCAGTAGCAGCAGCAGCCAAAGTATTCACAGGCCAGGGATCGCGCTGCAACTGCCAGCGGCGGAGGATATCGGGATGGGCGATCGCACAGCCCATCCGCAGTCCCGGCAGAGAATAGAATTTAGTGAGCGATCGTAAAATCACCAAATTCGGAAATTCTTCAACAGCATCGATCGAACTTGGACGCTCAGACGGCGGTAGAAAGTCCATAAAGGCCTCATCCACCACCACCAGAGGCAAGTGTTCTAAATAAGGCCGTATCGCCTCTCTACCGAACAGCAAACCCGTAGGATTGTGCGGGTTGTTCAGTAGCAAACCTCGATCGGCATTAAGCAGAGGAACCGGGAGAGACAAAGCAGGGGAGACAAAAGAACGGTGAGAAACCGACAAATCATCCGTTACTAATCCGTTTCCTGCCCCAGCTTCCAACGATTTCAGATCCAAAGGACAATCCAGCACCCGCGCGCCGAAAGCCAAAAGAGCCCGCGAGTAATCGCCAAAAGCCGGAGTCACCAAATAAGTAGCCTCCAGCTTCGACAAATCAAGAGCCGCCCAAGTCAACAATTCCGCCGAACCATTCCCCGGCAAAATCCAATCCGGGTCAACATTCAAAGCCTCGCCCAAAGCAGCCCTCAGCTCTCCATAATCCGGGTCTGGGTAAGCTGTCAGACTGCTGAGGTGAGCTTGAATCGCATCAAGAGCCGACTGAGGAGGGCCCAAAGGACTGATACTCGCAGAAAAATCGAGAATAGCAGCAGCAGGGCAGCCCGCCAATGTGGCTGCCCAAGCTAAGTTCCCCCCGTGTACAGGTCTAATCAACGCTCAGTTCACCTATTCTTTGGGTTCTTTCGGCGGTGCAACTCTGTCCTTGAACAACTTCCCTGCGGAAAATGCAGGAACTCTTGTTGCCGGGATTTCCATCTTGTCGCCAGTTTTGGGATTGCGACCCTCCCGGGCCTTGCGTTCCCGCGACTCAAACGAGCCAAAACCAACCAGGGTCACTTTGTCGCCTTCGGAGACAGCTTCCATGATCGATTCCAAGGCAGCACTCAAAACAGCATCTGCCTGTTTTTTCGTCACGCTAGCCTTTTCCGCCACTGCATCAACCAATTCACCTTTATTCATTGCGCACTCCTTCTGGGTTTGCAAAACACGTTAAACAGACTCCGTTCAACTATTAGCTGTGAGTTATCAACTGTATAGGAGTTTGGGTTTGGAGATGAAGGGTTGTTCCCTATTGCTCCAGCCTGCTTCTCCAATTTCAGAACTCCTGCTGAATACTAATTACCCAAGGATAATTGGTCAGAAAAGGAATTTTTGTTGCTAACTGCTGAAAACCCCACAGCATCTAATTTTCACTGCATTATTCTAAAGTCTTGCCGACCCTTATGGATCGGTGGAACCTTTAATTTATATGGATTTAGACATTTTTTTGAATTAATACCCAAAATTAGGTAAAAAAAAACCACCTCAAAGAGCAAATTTCTCGCCGGGAGTGGATTTGAAATGAGGGAAAAAGCAGAAATAGAAGGAATAAAATGTCATTTGTCAAGGGGTAAAGGATTTTTTTTCTGCTTCCTTTGTCCTTTCCCCTTTCTGGGGAGGCCGCCAGGGCCGTTTCATTCTCCCGAAACCCGCCAGGGGTTTCAACCCCTGCCGGACTGCCGGACTGCCGGACTGCCGGACTGCCGGACTGCCGGACTGCCGGACTGCCGGACTGCCGGACTGCCGGACTGCCGGACTGCCGGACTGCCGGACTGCCAACAGTCAACAGTCAACAGTCAACAGTCAACAGTCAACAGTCAACAGCCAACAGTCAACCGTCAACTGACTACTGTCTCGGTTGGACGGGCTGACTCCGCTGCAACAGTTGGCGGGCGTCGGGACTGATGTTGTTTTGGTAGCCAAAGTTCGATCGATCGCTATCATCCAAAATCTGCGGTGTCAGCAATACAATCACTTCCGCCCGCTGGTTGTTCTTAGTGGTTCTCCTGAACAGCGAACCGATAATCGGCAAATCTCCCAAAATCGGGATTTTGCTCGCTTCAATCCGTTCTTGGTCGCGGATAATTCCCGACACAATCAAAGTCTGACCATCTCGCAGACGAATTAACCCGGATTGCAACGATCGCTCCGACAGCAGACTGATCTGATTGGTGTTCCCGTCAGTGGTCAGGTTTTGAGGGACGCCGACCCCCCTGATAATCGGATTCACCCGCAGAGAGACAAAACCATTATCGTCAACCCGGTCAACTGCCACCCCCAACTGCAAACCAGCCTTATCCTTAACGGCTGTCACCGTTCTAGTAGTTTGATTTGCCGTTGACTGCGATGTCGAAGTGATGTTACTGATCACCTCTTCTGTAATATTCACATTCGCCGTTTCGCCTTCTTGAACCACCAGAGTCGGATCGGTCAGGATTTTGGCATTGCTGCTGAGAATATTTGCCTGCAACGCCGACAGGAACCTCCTCGGATATTGGAACAGCGGGAACAGCCCGAAAGTCGCACTTCCGAAAGATTGCAACGATCCATCTGTTAAGCTCCTGGTAAACGGGGTGTAATCCCTAATCCCAACTGCCGACGGGTTATTAGTAATCGGCGATGTCGGCTCGACGAACAACCCGCCGCCCGGTGCTGTCAGCGGCACGTTGATTAAATTGCCCCTCGGATCGTAGAAAGGTATCCTATCCACAAGCGGAATGTCTCGGTTGTTGATAATCGGCGGATTAGCTATGCCATTCCTAACAGTATCGGTGTTAGGAGGATTTATGCCACCAAAATTGAGAGTTGCCGCTCCGCCGTCATTGACGAAGAAATTGTTATTAATTCCGAAAGAGAAACTGCTGCTACTGGTGTTGTTTCCCGACAAGTTGATATCGATCACCTTGACATTGACAGCCACTTGACGGCGGCGCAAATCTAGCTGGGTCAAGAAAGCTACGGCGATATCAACTTTGCGCGGGTCTCCCACCAAAGTGATCGAATTGAGCCGAGAATCGGCCAGCACCGACAGTCCTCTCAATAATAGTGGCCCACTGCCGTCTTTAGCGCCGATCGCCTTAATGTCCGGTTCCCGAATTTCCACATCCCGCGCCGCATTTCCCTGGCCCACGGTTTGAATAGTCACGCGAGTAATCGGCAGTTGAGTTTCCGCACCTTGAGCGCTCAAAAAGTTAGCCGCATCCGTAGACCGAACTTGATTGAGTCGCAGAGTCCGAACGATAATATTGCGGGAGTCGATCGGCAAATTAGACCCGACAAAAATCGTCCGCCCGACGCGGTTGGCTTGCAGTCCGCTAATTCGCAGCACGTAATTAAAAACATCTTGCACCGACTCATTTTCGATGTCCAAGGAAATCTTCGGCCCTTCATCGGCACCTGTCGCTCCCGGAACACCGGGCACTGCTTGGCCCGGTTGACCCGGAGCCGCGCCACCGCCTGTAAAAGCGATATTCAGTCCCGCAGCCCGCGCCAGCAGAGCTAAAACGTCCCGGACTGGAGCATCCCGCAGCACCAACCGGGGGATGCGTTCTCCCGAACTCAGTTCAATATTTCCCGCCGCCGGGGCGATGTTAGATACGGAGATATCTCCCAAGGGCGGCGGTACGGCCCGCGACTGGAAAGGCGGAGCTTGATTGGTTTGGGATTGAATTTCGCTGGGGAGGGGCGGGCGATCGTTCCTAGTAACAGTAACTTCGGGATTTGGCAGCATTACGCCTGGAGCTTGCGAAGTGCGGATTTGGGGAGCCGGCCGGGGAGCTGTTTGTGTTTGGCTCAGTGGCAGTCCTGGAGGTGGCGGGGGCGCTGCTTGGGCTGTTTGGGCTTGGTTCGACTGCACGTTAGACTGTGCTGTACCGCCAACTCCGGCAACGCTGAGGACGATGCTTTGCCCTTGTCCCGGAACAATTTGTCCGTTGGGAACTCCGTTGGTGCCGGCCACTACCACGCGGATGCTGTTAGCGTCTACCTGGCTGACTTGTACTGAGGAAATGCCCGGAGCCGGGTTATCTTGCCGAAAGGCATTGCCTTGGGGCAAGCGGAGCTGGGTGTTGATGATTGTGGCTTGGTAGGTATTGCCGCTATTGATGGCGATCACTTGCGGGCGATCGCCCTTTTGGGTCGCCAGGACAATATTTACCCCATTATTGGCTTGACTTACTTGCACTCCTGTGACTTGAGTCGGCGCTGCCGAGACCGGCGCTTGGGCGATCAAAACGATCGCCACGCTGCTCAAGATTCCTCCACTTAACCGTAGATGCTGTTTCACGTTCTCTCCTCAACTACACTTTGTTATTTATTTGTTGTTAGCAGTCTTTAATCGCGAGCTTCTGGTACTGATAGGACTCGCGGCCCAAAAGTGGTTGGACACGCTACTTATAGCAGTAAGGTGCACACTGTGCACCTTACATCAATAGAAGCTTTACGTAAGTCCCGACTGACTAAAATATTCTCGATTCGATCCTATATTTGAAGGGAGAAGTTAGAATAAATTAGGCAAAAAGCCTGATTTTAGATTGCCATATTGTTTTTTCATGACAATCATATTTTTTTCTAATTATACCTTCTACCCTCTACTGAAATAGCGACTTTCCAACCATAGCTAATATCAGCAACAATCCGGCTATTTAGCAGCAGGAGTCGGAGCCGGACTTGCCGGATTCCCAAGAGTCGGAGCCGGAGTTGGCAGTTTTTCTTCTTGTTTTAACGGCAGCAGCGCGTGCAAGTCAAAAGCCGTTTTAATTTTAGTTTGCGGCTGCTCCACAGGGACTATTTTCCCTTTCAAGAAATCGATATTCAGTGTCCCAGTTGATGATAGCAATTCAGATTTCAAATTTCTCACTACCAACAGCGACTGCATCAACTCCAAGTTACGCATAAAATTGCGGGTTTGAGCGAAATTTCCTTCAAACTCAACCTTATATTTTTTGCGTCTGAGCTTGCCAGCCAGGGACGGGCCGAAGGAGGTATCGGCCAGAATATCAGGGTCTGGAGCTCCCGGCGCGGCTGCTGCTGCTACTACCGGGACATCCGGCTCGAATTTGGTAATTTTAGCCTTGAGTTCGTCTCCTTGAATGCCCGCGTTGATTCTATTCACCAGTTGGTTCATGTCAAGCAGCAGCGTGGTAGCGCCCGCGTCGCTGGCAAACATTGCCGTCACGTTGGCCCGGCGCTGTTTTGCTTCTTCTTGCTTTGCTTCTGCTTCTGATTTTTTTTGAATTTGAGCTTGCAGTTGCAATTGCGTTTGCTTGCTTTCGGTAATTTTTTGCTTGATTTCGCTGCCTTTTTGGAATTCTGGCAGTACGAACTGGTAGCCCAGGTAGCCAGCTATTCCGAGGCCGAGAACCGCGATGCCGATTGCTTGGACTTGGGGTGTCAGCTTAATGCCGAATATTTCCTGAGTCCCTGCTTCTTCTGCTTTTCCCCCACTGGGAATAAACTCGTTTGCTGGTGTCATGGTTTTTTCACCTCTGGTTTTTGTGGTTCTAGCACTCCTTTTTCTTGAAGTGTTTCTATCCGTATGGCTAGCCCGTCTGCTTGCTTGCTCCGCAACTCGGGGAGCAACTCGGAGGCCCCTGTCGGGCTGAGCGTTGTTTCAATTTTATATTCCACTATCGGCCGCAGTTTGGGAAGTTCTGCTGCTGCTGCGCTTGGATTACGCACTTGTAATTGTGTGGGGTTGTTTTTTAATGTGGCCGCTACCAGTCTGGTATTGCTGTTGAGGAAAAAAGGAGAGCGCTCGACTAGCAGCATAAAGTCGTTAACTTGAGCAAATGTACCGGCAATGCCTGAAATTTGTACTTTTGCTGGCTGCTGCGGGAGGACGAGGGGAGCGGGAGCAGCCACCGGGGTGGGGCTGGCTGGGGACGGACTCGCCCCTGGGGAGGCGGCGGGAGTTGCTGCGGCGGGAGGGGGTGGTGGCGCAACGGGGGCGGGACTGGGGTCGATTTGCTCGATTTTGGCAATTTGCACTCCGGCGGGAGTGCGGACACTCAGGTCTTGCAGCATCGCCGACCAAGGTTTAATTTGGTCGAATACTCCGGCTAATGCTTTGTATTCGGCGGTAACTTTGTCGGTTTCGGCGTTGATGGCTTTGATGGCGTTGGCTTGAGTGTTTAACTTTGCCAGTTCTTGGTCGAGGGTTGCTTGTTCTGTGGCTAAGCCGGTATTTTCATTAGTCGCCCACCACCAGGCGCCCATGACTACGGCGTTGAGGCCGAAGGCAAATAGCAGCGCCCCAATTAGGGGCATTTGGTCTTTGACTCCACCGGAACTTTTTTTGCCTGAGCTTTTGGCTGCTGTGACGGGTTTGTAGTCCGGCCGGTCGTTGAGAAAATTAATATCTAGGCTGTACATGGCGACCCTCGATTTGGGATTTTAAATTTGCGATTTTTAATTCTTTGTTCACATAACCTCCCTTAGTCCTAAACCTAATGCGACTCCTAAACCTGCTCGCTGTTCTGGGGTAATTTCTTCGCTGATTTCGAGCCCTAGGGTTTCGATGGGATCGACTTGAGATGCCGGCAAGCTTAATCTTTGCATGAAAAATTCGTCGAGTTTGCCGATCGCAGCTCCCGGGCCCGCTAGCAGCAGTTGCGCTACTTCGAGTTCTTCGCTCTGGTTGAGGTAAAAGTCTACTGAGCGCCGCAGTTCGTCAGCGAGTTCTCCCAATACTTTAATCATCGCATTTGTGCCGGGATTGGCGTCTCCCGATGCCCCCATTGTATCTGTGACTGGCAGGGTCATGCCTTGCAGTTCGCTGGTGTCTCTGGTTGGTGGCAGGTTCATGGCTTGGTTGAGGGCGGTCTGGATTTGGTATGTGCCGATCGGGATGGTACGGTTGAACTGAGGTATGCCGTCCACTACTATAGCTAACTCGGTACTGTCAAATTCTATGTCTGTCAAGACGGCGGCTTCTTGAGACGAAAATTGTTGCAGTTGGTCTTTGAGGGTGCGGATCAGAGCAAAGCTGGTTACTTCTAGCACGTCTATAATCAGTCCGGCTTCTTTGAAGGTTTCGATGTATGTGTCGGTAACTTCTCGGCGGGTTGCCACTAATACTACTTGCACTTTTTCTACGCCGTCGTCATCTACAAATAGGCCGATTTTTTGATAGTCTACGTCGGCGTCTTCTCTGGGAAACGGCAAGTACAGTCCTGCTTCTGCGTTCATGTAATCCCGCAATTCTTCTTCGTTGAGTTCTGCGGGAACTGGAATTAAGCGGATGACGGCTTCGCGGCCAGGAATGGCTGTGGCTACTCGCTTGGCTTTGATTTTGTTTTCGGCGAGGACGGCACGTATTAGTTCTGCCATTCCGGGCGGATCGACTATTTGCCCTTCTTGTACTATGTCTTCTGGAACTTCTATTGAGGCTAGGGTGGCTAGTTTTAATCCCTGAGCTTTTTTTTCGAGTTGAATGATGTTGATGCGGTCTGGGGCTATTTCGATCCCGATTCCAGGCTGGCGTTGGGAAAGTAGACCTTTGAAAAAGTTAACCATGTGATTGGGTCGCCGGTAATTGCTATTTTTTGATTCTGTGGTTGGCCAGCCTGATTCAGCCTTTGGGTGTTGGAGGGTTGGTTTCCAACTGCCACGGGAGTGCTGTAATCTCGGTATCCTGCCCTAGCTGTGCGGAACTGTCTGTGTTCCGCGATCGCCCGTTCCGACTTTATGCTATCCAATTTACTTGACAATAGCTATTCTGCTGCAAATGTCAACAAATTTTAGCTCGATCGACCGAAAAACTATTGATTCTGCATCAAAACCGACTCTCTCCCCTCGGACGCCCGAGCACAAAACTCTGTTTCGGACTCGATCGCTTTTTTCTCTAAGGGTTCCCATGACGATCAAATTTATTTCTATGAAACGTAAATCTTGGCAACTGTTTGCTGTTTTTGGGCTGGTGGGGCTGCTGCTGGCTGCGGTGGTGAGTTGCACCAAGCCTGCTGTTAATTCCCAAGCAAATAATTCTGCCGAAATCGAGTTCTGGACTATGCAGCTTCAACCTCAATTTACTGATTATTTCAACAAGACGATCGCCGGTTTTGAAGCGGAAAATCCGGGAGTGAAGGTGCGCTGGGTGGACGTTCCTTGGTCGGCGATGGAAAGCAAGATTTTGGGCGCTGTTTCGGCGAAAACTGCCCCGGATGTGGTAAACCTAAATCCCGATTTTGCTTCGCTGTTGGCGGGGCGCAATGCTTGGCTGGATTTGGATTCGCGGATTTCGGAGCAAGTTCGATCGACCTATCTCCCAAATATCTGGAAAGCTGGCGTGCTTGATGGTAAAACTTTTGGCATTCCTTGGTATCTCACAACTGGGGTGACAATTTACAATACGGAGTTGTTTAAAAAGGCTGGAATTGCTAAGCCTCCGGCTACCTATGCCGAGTTGGCAACTGTTGCCAAACAGGTGAAGGAGAAGACTGGTAAGTTTGCTTTTTTTGCGACTTTTGTACCGGAAGATTCGGCGGAGGTTTTGCAATCTTTTGTGCAGATGGGCGTGCCTTTGGTGGATGCTCAAGGCAAGGCGACTTTTAATACTGATAAGGGCAAGGCTGTTTTTCAGTATTGGGTCGATTTGTACAAGGGCGGACTTTTGCCACAGGATGTTTTGGTGCAGGGACATCGTAGGGCGATCGAACTTTATCAAGCTGGGGAAACTGCTTTATTGGGTTCCGGGCCTCAGTTTTTGAAGGCGATCGCAGAGAATGCTCCTAGTATAGGCGCTGTTTCGGCTGTTGCTCCTCAAATTACCGGGGAAAGCGGCAAGAAGACTGTGGCGGTGATGAATTTGGTTGTGCCTCGCGACAGCAAGCGACCTGACGATGCTGTCAAGTTTGCTTTGTACGTGACTAATTCTCAGAATCAGTTGGCTTTTGCTAAGGCTGCTAATGTTTTGCCTTCTACGGTTGAGACTTTGGGCGATGGTTATTTTAAGACTGTAGCTGCTGATGCGACGGCGGGCGATCGAGCTCGGGTTGTCAGTGCTTCTGGGTTGACTTCCGCCGAACTGTTGATTCCGCCTCTGAAGGATGTTAAGAAGTTGCAAAAGGCGATTTATGACAATTTGCAGGCGGCGATGTTGAATGAGAAGTCGGTAGAGCAGGCTGTGGCTGATGCGGCTGCGGCTTGGGATCAAAGGTAATTTTTAGTTGAAGCTGGGGCGGGAATCTTTTTTGCGATCGCCCTTGCTTTTTTTTGTGACTTGACGTATTATTGAATAATAGAAATCTGTGCGCCCATATATATACAGTTAAATTGATATCATACACTTCAGTATAGGACAAAAAATATCAACTATCAAGAATTGGGGAAAAGATAGGGGAATTTAAGAGTTTTTTACCGCAGAGGGCGCAGAGAACGCAGAGGAGGAGTAGAGAGATATTAATAATTTCGTCAGCCGCAGATGATGCTAAGTGAACTCGGATGAATTTGGGATGTTTTTAAGGCTGGGATGTGCGATCGCAAATGGCCTAACTTTTTTCGGTTTTCCTATTGCAATTTAGATGAATTTGGTATAGCATAGCATCATGGGAATCTGTGGGCGCATATAAGCTAGTTCTGCAATAAGTTTGAAGAGGATTTGAACCGCAGATGATGGCTGATGAACGCGGATGGACGCAGATGGAAGAGAGATATTTTTAGACTTGGGTTTTTTGTTGTTTCAGGAAGTGGCCGACTAGGTAAAGGGAACCGCAAAGGACTGTTAAATTATCTTCTGCAACAGCAGCATCTAAGGCTGTGGTTAAATCGGGGAAAGTTTGGCAGAGTGTTAATTCTGGACAAACTGTTTTGGCGATGGCTGCTAACTCGGCGGGTGGTGTTGAATTTTGGTCGGGTACGGATACTAGATAAAGTCGATCGCCCTTTTTGAGCAATGCTTTTAATATATCATCGCAGTCTTTGGTGGTGAGAATCCCGATTACCCAGTTAATTGGTCGGTAGTTGCTGAAATTATCGACATATTCTCGCAGCGCAATGGCGGCGGCTGGGTTGTGAGCTCCATCTATTAATATTGTCTGGTTTTTCCAAGTTGTTTGTTGGAGTCTTCCAAGCCACTGGGTTTTGGCGATGCCGTTTTGAATCGCAGTTTCGGATATTTGCCATCCTCGGTTTTGCAGAGTTTCGATAGTTGCGATCGCAATTGCTGAATTTATCAGTTGGATTTTTCCCAGCAGCGGCAATTTATATCTTATTTTAACCGCATTTGGATTTAACTGATATTCTGCCCATCCTTGTCCTAAATCTATGGCTGGTTTTACCCAAGTTGCGGGACAGTCTAATTTTTGGATGCGTTTCTCGATCGCTATTCTAGCCTCTGCTGGCAATTCTCCGATAATTGCCGGACATTTTGCTTTGAGAATTCCGGCTTTTTCCCCAGCAATATCGGCGACTGTGGGGCCGAGTATTTGCCAGTGTTCGAGGCTGATTGATGTGATGGCGCAGGCTAGGGGATTTTCGCAAACATTAGTCGCGTCTAATCTACCGCCCAATCCGGTTTCGATGACGGCGATGTCTGCTTTTTGTTCGGCGAAGTACAGCCACGCTGCGGCTGTGATGATTTCAAATTGGGTAGGAGTTTCGGTGTTGTTTTGGGTGGCGGCGATGACTCGATCGAGGTATTCTTGTAATTCTGTTGGGGAAATCGGTTTTTGGTTGATGCAAATTCTTTCTGTCCAATCGATTAAGTGCGGGGATGTGTAGCGCCCGACTCGATAACCTGCTGCTGTCAGTACGGATGATAGATAAGCGCAGACGGAACCTTTACCGTTTGTACCGGCGATGTGAATGACGGGGACTTTTTGCTGGGGGTTGTCTAGTTTTTCGAGAAGTTGTTTGATTCTTTCTAGGCCGAGGTGGATGCCGAAGTGTTGGTATGATTTGAGGATGGATTCTGCATTCATTGAGGTTAGATTTTACGAACCGCGAAGGCGCGTTCCCCGCAGGGGTTCCCGAAGGGTAGGGCGCGAAGGAAGAAAGAAGAAGGAAGATGGATGTTGATAAGTATGAATATTATTTCTCTGTTTGCGGGTTGTGGTGGGTTGGATTTGGGTTTTCGTCTGGCTGGTTTTAATCCGGTTTGGGCGAATGAGTACGATCGCACTATTTGGGATACATATCAATTTAACCATACTGACACTGTTTTAGATCGCAGAGATATCCGAAAAATTAATTCTGATGAAGTTCCTGATTGTATTGGGATAATCGGTGGCCCTCCTTGTCAAAGTTGGAGTGCGGCTGGTGCGAAACGGGGAATTGATGACAGTCGTGGTCAACTTTTTTGGGATTATATCCGCCTTGTGCGGGAGAAGCAGCCTTTGTTTTTCTTGGCTGAGAATGTCAGCGGGATTTTGACTGCTAGAAATCGGGATGCTTTTACTTATATATTATCGCAATTTGAGCAAATTGGCTATCGGGTTTCGTACCAGTTGTTGAATGCTAAAAATTTTGGGGTACCGCAGGATAGGAAAAGAGTGATTGTGGTTGGTTATCGAGAAAGTCTGGGTTTTGGCTTTGAGTTTCCTGAAGCTGGGGATGAGGTTTTGACTTTGCAAGATGCGATTTTTGATTTGCAGACTGCGCCAATTCCAGTTAAGGGTAAAGTAGATAGTTATCACCCATCTATTCCCAATCACGAATGTGCTGATTTGGGATTTTCGAGTATCTATATGTCGCGGAATCGAGTGAGAAGTTGGTCGGAACCTTCTTTTACCATTCAGGCGGGCGGGCGACACGCACCTCTCCATCCTCAAGCTAGTAAAATGATTTTGGTAGATCAGGATAAACGCATTTTTGACCCTAATTCACGTCAACCTTATCGCAGATTGTCTGTCAGGGAATGTGCGAGAATTCAGACTTTCCCCGATGACTTCATTTTCAAGTACAAGTATATCATTGATGGATACAAAATGGTTGGTAATGCAGTACCTGTGAATTTGGCTAAAGTTTTGGCAGGTAAGATTTTTGATGATATTGTTATTCGGCAGAAAGCATCGGGAAAAAAGCCTTAAGTCAACTGTATTGCTTTATAACCCACTTCATTAAGAGAAGATTTTTGAACCACAGAGAGCGCAGAGGACGCAGAGGGAAGAGTGTTATGAGGGTTTTGGATTTCGTGAAAAACCGCTCATTCCTCCTCTCTCTGTGTCCTCTGCGCTCTCTGTGGTAAAATCCTCTTAATATCTATTTCACTTCTTTATAACCCAATACGGTTGACTTAAGAACAATATCATTCCGGCGCAGCCGTAATTGATATGACTTTATTTTTTCCCAAGAATCGCGCAAATATTTGTTTCTTGTTTTCTACCTCTTAATTGAATACTTTTAACTGGTTTTGCTTCGTAGCTATCGCTCACCAATTCCCAGGTTTCTCCTGTTATTAATACCCGATAAGGATTGTCTTCTTTAATATCTTTATTCATTGGTTCTAACCTGGCGGCAATATTCACAGTATCTCCTAAAACTGAAAAATTTAATCTATTCCCGCCGCCGATAGTTCCAGCAATAATTGACCCTGTATGAATGCCAACTCCGAATTCAATTATTGGCTTTCCTTCCCTTTCTAATTGCTGATTTAATTGTTTCAATCGTTCTGACATATCCAAGCAAGCGGCAATACAGTTTAGAGCGTCTTGTTTGATTTCTTCTGGTTTAGTATGAGGAAAGGGAATGCCAAATATTGCCATAATTGCATCACCAATATATTTATCAATCACGCCACCGTGTTCCATAATGCACTCACTCATGGCATTTAAATATTGATTTAGCCAAGACATCAATTCACTCGGAGATAGTTGCTCGGAAATGCTAGTAAACCCTCGAATATCCATAAATAAAACGGTGGCGACCATTTCTTGCGGTTGCATTTCGCCATTTTTAAAGATTTCGTCTTTTCGCTGCCAAATTAATTCAGCAGTTTCTTTTGCCATGTATTTTTCAAATAGGCTCATTAATTGTTGTTTCTCTTGTTGTTCTCGTAGTTGCAGTCCAATTCCAGCTAAGACGATCGTACCAATCGGTGCAGCGATGGGGATTAGTAGAGAATTAAACGTAAATAATAAGAAAGAAACTGCATACCAGATTAGGGGGAAAAGGATTGCGATCGCAATTCGTCCCTTGGGCCCAATTTTCGATAATATCCCGCTAGTAATTGGTCCAATCAAAAGTAATATCAGCCAACTTGTCCAGTCAGGTAAAGCTTGCAGCAGTCGGTTATTTAGCAAGTTATCAATAACTGCGGCATGAAGGTAAATCCCACTGGTTGGTGGAATTTTATCTAGAGGAGTCCGCAAAGGATCTAAACCTGTTGCCGTCGTACCTACTAATACCAATTTGTCTTTAAAAGCATCTTGGGGAATTTTACTTTCCAGAACATCAGCAAACGAATAAGTCGGTAGAAATTGCGTTTTTCCAGGCCAATTTATCCAAGCATTATGAAATTCTAGACTGCCGTTATTAGGCGGTGATAAAAACTTTTCTAGCCCTCCAGATTGCGGTTGCTTGTCGGCGTTGTAAACGCGCAGCATGGCAATTCCCAATGAGGGAATATCTCGCACCCACAGGATGGCTTGGCGACCAATCCCATCTGTGTCTGAGTTATGCAAAATATGGCCTTGCTCGGCAGCTACGGTTTCTAAAGTTGGTACAATTGGTAGTAGTTTTTTTTGGTCATCCGCAGCCTTGGCTAACACTACATTACCTTTTGCACTCATCGCATCTGCAAGTTGGTCATCTTGGGGACTGGGTTCGGCAAAAATAATGTCAAAACCAACAACTGCGGGTTTCCCAGGGGAAAAAGCTTGTAATAATTGAGTATAGCGATCGCGCGAAAACGGAAATCTCCCTAACTTCCTTAAACTTGCTTCGTCTATGGCAATGACCACCACTCGTTTATCCCAAATAGGTTTGGGTAAAATTCCAGTTTCGCGAAGTTGAAACAGGCTGTTGTAGCTTAGTTGTTCCAGCGGTTTCCAGCCATCGAAATGCAGCGCGCCCAAGGAAATAATAGCGGCAACAACTCCCGGTATTAAGGATTGGCTGCGGGCAAAAAAACTTCGCAAACGAGGGTTTATTAATTTAGTCATTACCATTACCTAACTAAAGCTCCACCGATTTCATAGGAGTCCTCATTTCCCAGCGGACTGCGAACAACTAGCCAGTAGTCAGAGTTAGCTGGCCTCGGCACTACCTCGTCGATTTTACCTGTTTTATCCATTTTTAAGGGTTGGTCATTTAAATACACTAAATTCAGCGGATCGACTTTACAAATACATCGAACTTTGTTTTGACTGATGAGTGATAAACTGATCAATTCATAGCGCAGATTTTCTTTGAATGCCTTGGGTGGAGCAGGAGGATTGCCGGGAAAAGTGACGGAAGCATAGCCCTTTTCTATCTTCACAGTTCGCCCTTGAGCGCTAGCGTCAACCGTCCCCTCAAATAAGGCAGTTGCGGCTTTTCCCTCTGGGCCTACACCCACGGCGAATTCAGTCCCCCTGACGCCCACAACTCCCGCTGGGCTGTTAATTTCTAGGCGCGAATTGGGGTTAGTCATGCGTCGGGCCGAAACTCTTGCGAGTCCTGCGGGGACTGATAGCAGGGTAACTCTACCTCCGCCGACAGCAACGGACAGACCTTTAACTTGGACGGTGCTTAATTCTGCTAGACTAATCGTGGCGATGCCAGTGTCTACGGCTAAAAGCGCGCTAGATTGTTTGCCTGTGGAGATTTGCTGGCCGGCTGTTGTCAGACGATCGCCCACTTTTGCTGGTCTTCCTTGATACGTTACGGTTCCCCTAATTTGCCGTACTTCTACCCAGCGACTCCCAGGTAGTTGAATCTCCCTTGCCAGCAAAGGCAAGGCGAAAGTGATTAAAATACTAGCAAATAGGATTGCCAACCATTTAGAAATATTAGACTGATTTAATTTCATCACTAAAAATTATTTAGCCAAAACTATGATCTAGAATACTATTCTTTTGGTAACTTCTCAGGAAAATTTTTAACTAACAGGACTTACGCAGGCACAATATATGTAGTGCGGACACAGCTACGTTAGCGAAGCACTCGTTTATTATTACGTTTTAATGACGCGTACCACTCCGATGAATCGATCGCCCTAATTGTAAAGCCGATCGAGCTTTAGGAAGGTTTGCAGCAGCACATTTGCTCCTTGAGTACACTGTTCTGGGGATGTATACTCGTCTTCTGCATGGCTAATCCCGCCGCGAGAAGCCACGAAAATCATCCCCATATCCGCAAACCGTCCGATTTCTTGGGCATCGTGGCCGGCGCGGCTGATTAAATGCGTCGAACTCAAGCTTAATTCTCGGCAAACTTCGGCAATGGCATTTTGAATCTTTGGGGCTGCTAATGTCGGCAATACGTGCAGCATTTCGGTCATTTCAACTTCGGTTTTGGTGTTCAGGGCGATCGACCTGAACTCTTGTTTTATTTTAACTAATAATTCTGCCAAATGAGTTTGAGATATATCGCGCAAATCGATTTTAAAATCTACTTTTCCCGGTACAATATTTGTAGCATTCGGCGACACGTTTAAGAAACCTACCGTTGCTACTTGTTCGCCCGGTGTTTCTACTCCCAATTTGTTGACTGCGAGTACCATTTGTGCGGCGGCTACTAGGGCATCTTTGCGATCGCACATGGGTGTCGAACCGGCATGATTTGGGCGGCCAGTTACCGTCACTGCGTAGCGGTACTGTCCGACAATGCCTTGAACTATGCCTATTTCATCCCCCGTACTTTCTAACACGCCTCCTTGTTCGACGTGCAATTCTACAAATGCTGCTATTTCTTGGGGATGCCGTTTTGCACCTGCAATTTTTGACCAATCTCCGCCAATTTGTGCTAAGCAAGTTTGGATGGAAGTACCGTCGCTGCGCTGGTAATATTCTGGATTGCTGACTGTATTTCCGGCCATCGCTTTGCAGCCGATAACGGTGTTTTCTTCGTCGGTAAATACGATCGTCTCGATCGGATGTTCCAAGCATAGGTTATTTTCGTGCAGTACCCGCACCACTTCAATTCCTGCCAAAACTCCCAAAACTCCGTCGTAGTGGCCGCCCATCGGCACGGTATCGATGTGAGAACCTGTAGCTAGGGCCGCACCTTCGCGCTTTCCAGGATACCGCCCGATCATATTTCCCGCCGCATCAATGCGAACAGTCATCCCGGCTTCTACCATCCAAGATTCGACGAGTTGGCGGACCAGCAAATCTGGTTTGGTAAATGCGATCCGACTCACGCCTCCTCCCGGTAGTTTGCCGATTTGGGCGAGTTGGCTAATGCTGCGGTTGAGGCGCGGGCCGTTGACTGCAAGTGTTAATGTAATTGTCATTTGAATTTCTGGTATTGATAGATTTAACTAATTGCTGTATACTGCATTCAATAGCATTTAAGTGGGCGAGATAATGTAGCCTTATTTACAAAAGCTTATCGCTTTAACAGTGCCATTAGTAAGTTGCATATTCCATACCCTAAAATTAGAGTTTGTGCATCAGTCTTAAGTCAGAAAAAAACAATTTTCGCTCAGGTGTGTATATGAGTCAAACAGCAATTGCCACCAAACGAGTTTTCATTTGCGGTTCTGCCCTGCGAGGTCAACCGGACAACAGCAACCTCGGAGATGCCAAGTTTATTAGAGAAGCCAAAACTCGCCCGATTTACCGCTTGCATTCGGCAGAAAATGGCTGGCATCCGGCAATTTATGAAGTGACCGCTTCGGGGGTATCAATTCCGGGGGAAGTGTATGAATTAAGTTTAGAGCAATTTGAAGAATTGGCAGCCGGGGAACCGCCGCATATGTATCCCTCGGATGTAGTTTTGGATGATGGGGAAGTGTTGACGGCTTTCTTGTACCCGCAGGAGTTGGTGGACAAGTACCAATGGAAAGATATTTCCGATCGAGGTGGATGGGCCGCTTATAAAGCCAGTGCAGTTAACGCAGTCCCAAATTAGACGGGACTTACGCCGCAGAATTAAGAAACCGGGTTTTTTACCGATTTTAAGGGTTTGAACCAAATATGAGGGTTAAAAACCCGGTTTCTCGCCACTCAACCTGTGATATTCATGCCAGTGTCGTGCAATATCGATGCGGCGACATACCCACACATTTTCGTGCTGCTGCACGTAATCCAAAAAACGCCCCAAAGCCGCCGCCCGCCCCGGCCTCCCCGCCAAACGGCAGTGTAGCCCCACACTCATCATTTTGGGTGCTGTCTCGCCCTCGGCGTAGAGTACGTCGAAAGCATCGCGCAGGTAAGCAAAAAATTGATCGCCGGAATTAAACCCCTGAGTTGTCGCAAACCTCATGTCGTTGTTGTCGAGGGTGTAGGGAATCACCAGGTGGGGCCGATCGCACTCGTACACCCAATAAGGTAAATCATCCGCGTAGCTGTCGGAATCGTAGAGAAAACCGCCTTCTTCGACTACCAGACGCCTGGTATGGGGGCTGGTGCGCCCGGTATACCAGCCGAGGGGACGGCTGCCGGTAACTTGCGTGTGAATGTCGATCGCCCTTTGTAAATGCTCCCGTTCCGCCTATTCCCCAAAATACTTATAATCGATCCAGCGGTAGCCGTGGCTGGCAATTTCCCAATCCGCTTCTAACATCGCTGCAACGGCTTCGGGATGCCTCTCTAAGGCCATCGCCACCCCGTAAACAGTCACCCGTATTCCCCTCGAAACAAACATCCGGTGCAGCCAAAAACCCGCCCTGCTGCCGTATTCGTAACAGGATTCCATATTCATGTGGCGCAGTCCCGATAGGGGTTCGGCGCCGACAATCTCTGACAGAAATGTTTCCGAAGAACCGTCGCCGTGGAGGATGCAGGTTTCTCCGCCTTCTTCGTAATTAATTACAAATTGCAGTGCGATGCGCGATCGATTTTGCCATTTAGGATCGGGTGGATTTTGCCCGTAACCGATTAAGTCTCGCGGATAATTTTGTGGCATATCTATTACAGTATTTCTCGGTCAAATGAGATACGCTTGGGGATGGGGAATTGGGAGTTGGGAATTGTCAGAAATTCTTTTTTAATTGTACGATCGCACTTATTTTAATTTATCTATCTTGCCGTGCTGCTGTTCTATCTCCTGAATTTCTTTTACGCGCGCTTTGCTGGCGGTTAAATGTTCTTTCATTGCTTCCCCAGCGGCGACGGCGTTTTGTTCGCTGACAGCTTGATAAATGCGGCGGTGTTCGCTGCGGATTTCTAATACTCCCGGATTGTATTCCATTGTACGCAGCCGTACTAAGATCATTTTGTCAAACACGCTATCTAACGGGACTTAAACAAATTTTAAGCCCAAACAAAGCCTAAACTGGCTTTATAAGCGGAGAATACGTCCCAATTTTGGTTCAACCATTTCACAAACCTAAAAGATATGGCTGTCCGAAATGCTTCGAGTGTATCACTAAAAGTGTTTAAATGTTTGTTTGCCCATTTGCGCCTTAATCCTCCTGTTAAGGTATGCCAGAGAATGAAAGTGTAGGCACAAAACACCATAATGAAATGTCTTTTCAGGCTGATTTAATCTCTGACTTGATATTCATTTAACCCCAACCAGCCCTTGGCTTCCCGATAGAAAAATTCAACCCAATTTATGAGTGAATAAGTTTTTACTATCCACTCCTCTGTCGCTTTTGATAAGTCAACATTACTCATCAAATAATCTATTTCAGTGGCGGTCTCGAAAGTATCTGCATTCATGACGATGGCTATTACTTTGTTACCAGAAAGAATTGGTTGAAAGCCGGAACACGTGTGAGGGAGAAATTAAAATCAGACTATTCATTAGCCATAAATTTAATCGACAAAACCTCCTTCGAGAGGCTATAAACCAGGAATAGTCTTGATGGATGCAGGGTATGGTAATAACACCAGTTTTTTACAAGAATTAGAAAACCGCAAATTAAAATATATCGGAGGAATCGCCAAGAATCGCAAAGTAATAATTCAAAAAACCGAAAATGAAACAGAAGAAATTCGAGTAGACAATTTAACAAAAGCCTTGCCTGTAGAGGCTTTCAGAAAAATTCAACTCAATTTAGAACAACCGAGAACAGTATGGGTAGCAATTCAACAAGTCGAGTTATCAAAATGCACGGTTCAACAGTTGACAGTTGACCTGTGACAGTTAACAGTTTAAGAGCGACCTCTACCTAGAAGGAAGAGGATTGGAGTAATAGACAAGATTGCAAAAATAATTAGGACGGACTCTCCGGCCCATCCCACAAGATTTATTTTTTATTGTGGGATGGGCCGGAGAGCCCGTTCCATGAATTGATAAAAAGGATTTTTGCAATCTTGTCTAATATCAGTCATGGGATTTGAGACTTTAGATTGAGGGAATTCATATCGAACTTAGCATCAGTGAGATTTGCACCTCTGAACGAAGTTCCCTCAGCATTCCCAATCTCTCGAACAATAGCAGAAAAAGACACAAACGAAAACCAAATATACAGCAGCGACAGCAAAGCGAAACACGTACCCCAAAACAGTTTGTGAGTGCTCAGAAAAGCGCTAGCCGTTGCAGAAAACAAAAAAGCTGCTGCATAAGTCGCAACACTTCCAGCCGCTGCGATCGCCACTTTAGCAAATTGGCGCTGAATCCGGGAACTCACAAAAAACATTAACACCCCGCCGATCGCCATTCCAGCAAGAGCAGCCTGAGAATTATTATTAGTTGCAGTACCAACATAGAAAAATCCCAACAAAGCCCCCGATAGAATAGCAGAAATTGTCCCCGCAAATCTACCCACTTTCGAGGTTTTGGGCTGTTTGCTGGCGATCGCCCTAGCCAAGCCAGCAGCACTCAAAACCCCGTACAGCAACAGCACAAAAGACCAACTGCGAGACTCCGGTATTTGTCCTTGGGTGCCCAAAATCAGTCGAGTCAGAACATCGGTCAAAACCAAACAAATCGCGATCGCCCCAGCACACAAAATAGCAATCTGTCGCCCAGAAAGCCCGATTTTTGCACCCATAAAATTCGCACCCTGCAACTGAGCATTTCTAAAATTGCAGCCACGAACATCCGCACCGCCAAAATCAGCACCATTAAGAACTTGTCCTTGGAACGATCGATCTTGCAAAACTTGATTGCTAAAATCATGAGAATCCGAATAACTCATACTTCAAAAAATGTAAAGATACTCTCTTGTCTTCCTTCCCGTCCTTAGCGTCTTCGCGGTTCGTCAAAAAAATATCCTTCACAAAATGAAACTAACCGATCGCCCCAACATCAAAAAAATTTCGCACATTCTCGGTTTCGGAATATTGCTCGCACCAATACTACTCTACAACATTCCCTACTTTTGGCGTCCAGCCCAAACAAACGAAGCCCGATCGCTCTTTCAAGGAATAGCCTACCGCAGGGAATTTCGCTCAAATCCTCGTCCCAACGTCATTCACATTGTTAGCATCGATCTCAAAGCCCCAGGAATCGGAATTTTTGTCACTCCCGGAGCCCCAACAGCCGACTTAACAGAAACCAACGCCCGCACCGCTACTGAATTTCTCAAAGAATTTAAATTGCAACTAGCAGTCAACGCCAATTTCTTTTATACCTGCATTGAGGAAGCACCTTGGGACTACTATCCCCGCAGTGGCGATCGAGTAAATAATGTCGGACACGCAATTTCCAAAAGTAAAGCTTATTCTCAACCAGATCCAGACTTTCCCGCCCTTTGTTTTGATGCCAACAACCGCGCTCAAATAATCGAAAACGGCACTTGTCCTGCGGGGACAGCCTATGGAATTGCGGGAGATACGATACTTGTAAAAAATGGCAAAATGGTAGCACCAAGTCAGGAAGAACGCAAACAGGATAAAGCTTATCCCCGTACAGTCGCGGCGATCGACTCCACAGGCGAAAAGCTGTGGTTAATTGTGGTAGACGGCAAGCAGAGGCTGTACAGCGAAGGACTAACATCGGGCGAAACAACGCAGATTGCTATGGAGTTGGGAGCCGATACAGTCCTGAATTTGGACGGTGGCGGTTCGGTAACTTTGGCAGTAGCATCGCCGTCAGGAGCGAAACTGTTAAATGCTCCGATTCAGAATAAAATTCCGATGCAAGAACGTCCAATTTCTAATCATTTAGGGTTTTACGCGCGAGAAAATTAGGGTTGGGAATTGCGGTTTATCTCCGACAATCAGCGGTCGAAACTGACACATTGCACTCTTTTAAAGAACGCGCTAGAAGCCCGTTCCACAAAATAGAGCAAATTCATGTTATGCAGCCCTTCATCGCTGGTAAATTCGGCGGTATTTCCGGCAATTCCATAGGTAATGCAGCCCAGAAAATGCCAGAAATCTCGCCAACAAGCCTCTGCCCGCACTGGGGGATAAAGTTCGCCGCCAGTCCCAGAAATATTCGGATATTCAGCTAACACTTGTGCCCTGGCTTCCGATACGATATCCGCCACATTGTCACGCAGAAACTGGGCAGTATTAACCGATGTTAGTGCCGATGAGTGAAGTTGTTGCAAATCTTCATCGGCGAGATATCGACTTGCGTCGTCAGCAGCCTGAAACAGTTGGATTTCTGCGGGAGAGTGCGAACTTTTCCAGGTGGCTAAGCTGACAATTCCGGCTTTCGGGATTAATTATTTGGCTTTTTCGCTTAGTTGGAAAGTCATAGAAAAATGGCTAGTCGATAATTACTCGGAGATGGCATATTTTAATTTTACCATTCGTGCGATCGGCATCATATAAAATCCGGTAGCATCGGAATTGATATTACCCGAAATCAGGACACGGCAGTGCCGTTTCCCTACAATGAATCGGGGCGCAAGAAACGGCACTGCCGTGTCCTCGCTTGTCATAAGGAGTGTTACCGGAATTGATATTACCTGTTTTATTTATCAGCGATTTATAAACAGAATTAACTGAAGGCGGGCAAAGTGTGGTCGTGAAAGTTAAAGATAACGGTAAGGGAATTTCAGAGGAAGTAAAAGCGCATATTTTTGACCACTTGTTCACTACGAAATTAGTCGGTCAAGGGACGGGGTTGGGTTTGTCGATCGGCCGCCGGATAGTTGAAGAAATACACGGCGGCAGTTTGACTTGCTGTTCTGTTTTGGGTTTAGGGACGGAATTTGCGATCGAACTGCCGATCGGGTAATTCGCGCATACCCGAAAATAGAGGACACGGCAGTGCCGTTTCTTGCGCCGTAATTAATTGTAGGGACACGGCAGTGCCGTTTCTTGCGCCGTAATTAATTGTAGGGACACGGCACTGCCGTGTCCTAATCTCGGGTAAGATTAATTCCGATATAACCGGAATTCATCTAATTCGCGCATACCCGAAAATAGAGGACACGGCAGTGCCGTTTCTTGCGCCGTAATTAATTGTAGGGACACGGCACTGCCGTGTCCTAATCTCGGGTAAGATTAATTCCGATATAACCGGAATTCATCTAATTCGCGCATACCCGAAAATAGAGGACA
>JANMLZ010000105.1:0-29525 GCA_031372825.1 Cyanobacteria bacterium OTE_58_metabat_593
TGACAGTTGACAGTTTAAGAGCGACCTCTACCTAGAAGGAAGAGGATTGGAGTAATGAATAGTCTGATTTTAACTTCTCCCTTTGAGGGAGAAGCTTTCAACCAATTCTTTCTGGTAACTCGCATCTTTGAGGGGTTTAAAAGCAAAACTAAATTCGATCGTCCGAGATCGATTATATCTGAGCCCAAAACCCCAAACTCAATCATTCAAAATCAAAAATCCCAAATAGAACTATGTCTCGCCGCACAGTTATTCAAAAACGTCCAGTCCCCCCCGATCCAACCTACAACAGCCGGTTGGTCAGCATGATGGTGAGACGGATTATGCAGCACGGTAAAAAATCCGTTGCTTCCAGCATCGTCTACGATGCCCTCAAAACCATCCAAGAACGGACAGGAGCCGAACCGTTAGACTTGTTTGAAAAAGCAGTCAAAAACGCTACACCCCTAGTCGAAGTGAAAGCTCGCCGAGTAGGTGGCGCCACCTACCAAGTGCCGATGGAAGTGCGTTCAGATCGCGGAACTACCCTCGCCCTTCGCTGGCTGATCAGATTTGCTCGTGCTCGCACCGGCCGCTCAATGGCTGCCAAGCTGGCTAACGAACTGATGGATGCAGCTAACGAAACAGGTAGTGCAATTCGCAAGCGCGAAGAAACACACCGTATGGCAGAAGCTAACAAGGCTTTTGCTCACTACCGTTACTAATTCCCCGATCGAATCTAGGTCAAATTGAGCAAGCCTGTGGTATAAAAGCACAGGTGAGGGATTTGACCAAGAAACTGGGATTCAAGCCTCGTCCTTCTAGGACGGCTTTAATTCTCTTTAATGCTTCAAGGGTTGTATTGATGCCTAAGTTGTGGTATTGAGCAAGACAGAGACGAAAATGGTGCTAGAAATATAGAACAAGTCGGGATGGGGAATCGCCACGACTCTAAATGGGCGCAGAGGGATTGTAAGACTAGCAACGGTTAGCGGAACCCGATGAAGCGTCAAGAATCACCGCACCTGATAGTCGGTGAGTATTTCAAAGTTTAAGTTTTGAGTATTGAGATTGCATGGCGACTGGCAGCACTGCCGATGGGGCCGATCGAAAACTGCCTTCCTCAAAACTCAAAACTCAAGCACTTTCTCAATCCCACATCCTTAATATTTTTGTGAACAAATCTTGCAAAAAATATTAAAATGTAACAATACGCTCCATATACTTATGTTTTAAGCCAGTAGCGACGGCAAACAAAGTCTTTATGTAGTATAGTTGTATTATAGCAACACAAACTCCAAGGAGGTAGCTGTGGTACGTATCGTCCCGCTAGAAAAAACTCGCAACATCGGCATCGCCGCCCACATTGATGCGGGCAAAACAACAACAACAGAAAGAATTCTGTTCTATTCAGGCATGGTTCACAAAATGGGTGAAGTGCACGATGGAACAACAATTATGGACACGATGGCGCAAGAGCGAGAGCGGGGAATTACGATTACTGCTGCCGCTATCACCACCACTTGGAAAGATCACAAAATCAACATCATCGACACTCCCGGACACGTAGACTTCACGATCGAAGTAGAACGCTCCATGCGAGTGCTTGACGGAGTGATCGCAGTATTCTGCTCGGTAGGCGGAGTGCAGCCACAATCGGAAACAGTTTGGCGCCAAGCCGATCGGTATAAAGTACCGCGAATCGTGTTTGTCAACAAAATGGATCGGATGGGCGCGAACTTCTATAAGGTCTATGCTCAAATTTGCGATCGGATGAGATCGAACGCTGTACCCATCCAAATTCCGATCGGCAGTGAAGAAAACTTCCGGGGAATTGTAGACATAGTGCAAATGAAAGCCTATATCTACAAGAACAACATCGGCACTGATATCGAGGAAATAGAAATCCCCGATGAAGTCAAAGAGCTAGCTGCGGAATATCGCACCAAGCTGATCGAATCCGTAGCAGAAACCAGCGACGCCCTTACCGCCAAATACCTCGAAGGCGTAGAACTAACGGAAGACGAAATCCGCTTGGCGCTACGTCACGGTACTGTCGCAGGTACGATCGTCCCCATGCTATGCGGTTCGGCATTCAAAAACAAAGGCGTTCAGTTGTTATTGGATGCAGTCATCGACTATCTGCCGTCGCCCTTGGAAGTTCCGCCAATTCAAGGACTTCTACCCAACGGCGAGACAGCAGAGCGCTTTGCCGACGACAACGCGCCGCTGTCAGCTCTGGCATTCAAAATCATGGCAGACCCCTACGGTCGCCTGACCTTTCTCCGCGTCTACTCCGGTGTCCTCAAAAAAGGTAGCTACGTCCTCAACTCCACCAAAGACAAAAAAGAGCGGGTTTCTCGCCTAATTGTACTCAAAGCGGACGATCGGATAGATGTAGAAGAACTCCGCGCCGGAGACTTGGGAGCAGCCTTGGGTCTGAAAGACACCTTCACCGGTGACACCATCTGTGAAGAAGGCTCCGAAGTGATTCTGGAGTCCCTGTTTATTCCAGAACCAGTCATCTCGGTGGCGGTGGAACCGAAAACCAAACAAGACATGGAGAAGCTCTCCAAAGCCCTCCAGTCCCTCTCGGAAGAAGACCCCACCTTCCGAGTCAATGTTGACCCAGAAACCAATCAGACAGTTATCGCCGGCATGGGCGAACTGCACTTGGAAATTTTGGTAGACAGGATGCTGCGCGAATTCAAAGTAGAAGCCAACGTCGGTCAGCCGCAAGTAGCCTACCGCGAAACCATTCGCAAAGCCGTCCGCGCCGAAGGCAAATTTATTCGCCAAAGCGGCGGTAAAGGTCAGTACGGTCACGTCGTGATCGAACTAGAACCCGCTGAAGAGGGAACCGGCTTTGAATTTGTCTCCAAAATTGTCGGTGGTACTGTACCGAAAGAGTACATCAATCCGGCAGCACAAGGGATGAAAGAAGCCTGCGAATCAGGTATTCTAGCAGGATATCCCGTGATTGACCTCAGAGCTACTATGGTAGACGGGTCTTTCCACGATGTAGACTCCTCAGAAATGGCATTTAAGATCGCCGGTTCAATGGCGATTAAAGAAGCTGTGATGAAGGCGTTGCCAGTGCTGCTAGAGCCTATGATGAAAGTAGAGGTAGAAGTTCCCGAAGATTACATCGGAAACGTCATCGGCGACCTCAACTCGCGTCGGGGTCAGATCGAGGGTCAAGAGACGGATCAAGGAATTGCCAAAGTTTCTGTAAAGGTTCCACTAGCAGAAATGTTTGGCTATGCCACTGACATCCGCTCGAAAACCCAAGGCAGGGGCATCTTCACAATGGAATTCAGCCATTATGAAGAAGTGCCGCGAAATGTGGCTGAAGCCATTATCGCTAAGAACAAAGGGAACTAATGATTTTAGATTTTAGATTTTGGATTTTGGATTGAATCCAAAATCTCAAGTCTAAAATCTCAAGTCTAAAATCGCTAAAAAAAACAAGGAACAGATCGAGAATGGCACGCGCAAAATTTGAACGGAATAAACCCCACGTAAACATCGGCACGATCGGTCACGTTGACCACGGCAAAACAACTTTGACCGCCGCGATTACGATGACTCTTTCAGCATTGGGTCAGGCAAAAGGCAAGAAGTACGACGAAATCGACGCCGCGCCTGAAGAAAAGGCACGGGGTATTACGATTAATACTGCTCACGTTGAGTACGAAACCACAGGTCGGCACTATGCCCACGTTGATTGTCCCGGACACGCTGACTATGTGAAAAACATGATCACTGGTGCGGCTCAAATGGACGGTGGCATCCTAGTTGTGTCAGCGGCTGATGGCCCAATGCCTCAAACTCGCGAACACATCTTGCTAGCTAAGCAAGTTGGCGTTCCTAGTTTGGTTGTTTTCTTGAATAAGGAAGACATGGTGGATGACGCAGAACTTTTGGAATTGGTGGAAATGGAAGTTCGCGAACTTCTGAGCTCTTACGATTTCCCTGGCGATGATATCCCCATCGTGACTGGTTCGGGCTTGAAAGCTCTCGAAGCGATGGCTGCTAATCCCAAGGCTATCAAGGGCGAAAATCCCTGGATTGACAAGATTTACGCACTGATGGAAGCTGTGGATAGTTACATCCCTACTCCAGAACGTGAAATTGATAAGCCTTTCTTGATGGCAGTTGAAGACGTATTCTCGATTACTGGTCGGGGTACTGTTGCTACTGGCCGGATTGAACGTGGGAAAGTCAAAGTTGGCGAAAACGTTGAAGTGATTGGGCTTAAGGACACTCGCAGCACTACGGTGACTGGTGTGGAAATGTTCACCAAGTCCTTGGACGAAGGCTTGGCTGGCGATAACGTTGGCTTGCTACTGCGGGGGATTTTGAAGGCGGATATCGAACGCGGCATGGTGATTGCCAAGCCGAAGAGCATCTTGCCTCACACTCAGTTTGAATCTGAAGTGTACATCCTGAAGAAAGAAGAAGGCGGTCGTCACACGCCCTTTTTCTCAGGCTACCGCCCTCAGTTCTACGTCCGTACAACTGATGTAACTGGTACAATCATGCAATTTACTGCTGATGACGGTACAGAAGCTGAAATGGTGATGCCTGGCGATCGCATCAAGATGACTGTTGAACTGATTCACCCGATCGCGATCGAACAAGGAATGCGCTTCGCCATCCGCGAAGGTGGCCGCACCGTCGGCGCCGGCGTTGTTTCCAAAATCCTCAAGTAGGATTACGGTAACAGCCTTGCATAGCAGAAAAGCCCCTAAATTTTATTAGGCTTTTCTGCTATTTAGTGAGTAGTTAGTAGTTATTGGTTAGTAGTTAATGGTTAGTGGTTAGTAGTTAGTGGTTATTAGTTATTGATTAAATGTTCGATAACAAATGACAAGTAACAAATAACAAATAACAAATAACAAACAACTAATGACTAATCACTAAAAATAAACTGAACCTAGAAAATTAAAGAAACAAAAATGGCAGCTATCCAACAACAAAAAATTCGCATCCGCCTCAAAGCTTTCGACCGACGCATTCTAGACGCATCTTGTGAAAAGATTGTAGATACAGCAAATAGGACAGCAGCCACTGCGATCGGCCCGATTCCGCTACCTACAAAACGACGGATTTACTGCTTGTTGCGATCGCCCCACGTAGACAAAGATTCTCGCGAACACTTTGAAACCCGCACGCACCGCCGAATTATCGACATTCATCAGCCTTCTGCAAAAACAATTGACGCTTTGATGAAATTGGATTTGCCAGCCGGCGTAGATATCGAAGTCAAGCTGTAGATTGACGGCTTGGGAAATAACCAAAGAAGGAACAATGGAAAAATACATTGTTCCTTTTTTTTCAATTTTGGACGCAAGGATAGTCAGAAACCGGGTTTTTTTACGAAAATTCTGAGTAGTAGCTAACAGATTAGGTAAAAACCCGGTTTCTTTGGTATGAGTGCGTCCAGGACTGTGTTTGATGAAAATTTGGGCGATCGAGTAGCAAAAACAAATGCGGGCAAAAGCAGATAAACCCCACTTGTGGAAGCCAGATATAGCCCAGTTTGTTTAAGTCCTACTAGACATTGACAAAATAGTTGGCGCTGAGGTTGAGATTGGTGGAACCTTGAACGATCGCAATTAATTCCGCACGGCTTTCGTTCAAGAATATCGCTGTACCCGCCGCAGCTAAACCCGTCGGTGACGCTCCCAGACTATACCTCGACTTGGGGCCGGACAGTTGGATCGTATCTTCTAAAGGATTAAAGTCAGTAATCAAAGCAAAATCGCTGAGGCCGGAGGTGCTAATATTACCATCGCTGTAGAAAGCTCCCTGAGTAGTGCCTAACACAAAGCGATCGCGCCCAGGCCCGCCAGTCAAGCGATCGATTTCGCCAACACCTCTTCCTACTGCGGAATCTGCTCCCGTCAACACGTCGTCGCCTTGATCTCCAAACAGGCGATCGCTACCACTACCACCGAAGACAGAATCATTACCGCGTCCACCATTAATGATATCGTTGCCACTTTCCCCTAAGAGGGTATCGTTGCCATCGCCACCCGTAATGTAGTCATTTCCTGCACCACCACGAATGTTGTCATTAGCTGTGCCACCTGCCAAGTTATCGTTGCTGGCATTACCCGATAGGTTTAGGGCGACAACACCTTTATTATTTTTGGTGCTGACATCGTTTTCCCCAGTAAATCCCGCGTTGACTACTGTGTTTAGGTTGAAAAGAGAGCCGTTAGACTGCGTAAAACTATTACCTTGAAGCAATTCTGTAAAGAGAGTAGCACCGTAGGTATGGTCGCCACCTAAAAAGTTTTTAGGAATGATGGAGTTTCCAGGCTGCCACCAATCTTTCTTATTGGCGTAAATATCTTGAGTACCTAAGCGATCGTTGTAACCCAAAACTATACTGGTATGAATTGCCACAACCCGATTCGCGTCAGTTGGATCGAGGCGATCGGCTGCACCCTTACCCTCAAATGCCGGGCCCGCCGGATCGAGTCCCACAATTTGGTTAATCGCTTTTCCGTTAGATTGACGATAGGCAGAGCCTGCAATTCCAGCAACGTGCGCCCCTAAGCTGTGTCCGATTAAGGTGGTGTAATTAGGATCTACACCGCTATTTTTCAAGTAAGCAGATAGCTGATTGCCAACATTCTGTGTTTTGTCGGCAGAAGGGAAATACAAGACACTACCAGCATCCTTTTCCCAGTCAACGACGACGAGATTTGCATTAGATTCTCGCTGGCGTATAGTTTGGGCTTGGTCTGTCAGCCAATCCCCTGGCTTGTAGCCGTTGCCTGCATTTCCGCCGGTATTACGCCAGCCGTGAATAAGTACATAAGTTGGTGCATCAGGATTGATCCGTGCCGAACGGTCGATCGAACCAACTTGTCCCCAAAGATTAAAGCTGACTTCAGAACCGCCAGTAGGATTAGAAGACATTGACCCAAAAGCGTTCATTGTAGTGTTCATCGTCATGCTTCCAATACTCATATTGGAAGACTGATTGAGGAATAAACTGCCGTTCATCCCCGGCAGATTCAAAGAAGGATTTAGGGATAGATTATTATTCATATTTCCCAATATGGGAAACATAGTGTTTGATGAGGAAGTAATGTTAGAGTTAGAAATGGAAATTGCCATTGGTTTCTCCTTATGTGAAAATTTTCGATGAATTAAGTTAATTGACTTTGCTGACTTTTGAGCTGTCAGATTTTTTTCCATTGAAGGTGCGCTAGCAGATGGCGTAACGCACCCATAAGCTATACAAGGTGATTCATCAGTGCTGCTTTCGAGAAGCCAGCCAAGCCACACCGATTACTGCCAGTGGAATAGCAGCAACAGCGAGAACAGGTGCTACGGCCACAGCAGTAACAGTTGTACCAGCGCTAGCAATCGTTACTGCACCAATACCACCTGTAGTGGTTGCTAGTGTTCCGGCTCCTGCTGTTGCAGCACCAAGTATGCCTGCTTTTGTCGCAAGTGCTGTACCGCCAAGAGTCGCTAATCCTGCGATCGCAGATCCATTACTGTTCATAACGCTCAGTCTCCCGTAAAAATTTACTTGCTTCCCATTACAACATTGGCGTTAACCCATGTGTGGGATAGAATTAGGACAATTTCAGTTACTAGAAAAATTCTTAAATTATCCTTGACAGTTAAACTTTTAAGTAATATGCAAACTCTCAAAGCTTCTCTGAAGGGATTGGAAAAGATTAAAGAAGCCGTGGATAAATACCAAAAGGCAACAGGTTGGCCTTTAGATGATCCGCGATGGGCTGAAGAAGCCAGTCAATTTCTACCCGAACAAAGAACCACCAAAGGCACGTTAGTGCCAGGAACCGTCTCAACTGGGCCTTGGAAGAACTTCAGGATTAGCAAAAAGCCCATTAAAGCTTATTATTTCAAAGCTTTTTGCCAGATGCTAAAGTTGGACTGGGAAGAAGTTGTCGATAAAAATCCATCTCAGTCCACCACTCTGGCTGTATCTTCAACCCAAGACTTGGGAGATGCCCGCATTGTCTCCTATTGCTACGGGCGCACTCAGGAACTACGTACATTAGAAAAATGGATAGAGGACAAATGTCAATTAATTTTTCTGCTGGGTGAAGGAGGTATAGGTAAAACTACTCTATCGATCGAATTAGCAAAAGAAATTCAAAATAAATTTGACTATATAATCTGGCGAAGTCTTGAGAAATCGCCACCAGTAGAAAAATTTCTAGCAGATGCAATCAAATTATTTTCTAATCAGCAAGAAACTACACTACCAGATACTTTAGAGGATAAAATAAACAGACTGATTCATTATTTAGAATTTTCACGCTGTTTGATTGTACTGGATAATGCAGAGTCAATCCTTCAAAGTGGTAGCCACATAGGTCAATATCTGGAAGGATATCAAGGATATGGTGATTTGCTAAAACGAATAGCTCAATCATCTCATGAAAGCTGTTTGCTAATCACCAGTCGAGAGATACCAGAAGCAATTGACTTAATGGCGATCGAAAATCAAAGGATACAATCCTTAGAGTTAGATGGTTTAAAAGTGGAAGATGGTCGAAAAATTTTTACCAAAATAGGAGATTTTTTTGGCTCTGAAAATGAGTGGAATTTAGTTATTGAACACTATGCAGGTAATCCTTTTGCATTGAAGGTGGCAGCAAAAGAGATACAATATTCATTAAGCGGAAATTTATCTGTTTTAGTTCAAAATTATTTTGAAGGAGGCTTGTTAATTTTTAATAAAATTAACGATTTATTAGAGCGTCAGTTTGACCGTCTATCTCCGTCCGAACAAGTAATTATGTACTGGCTGGCGATTAATTATGAGTCAGTTTTATATAAAGAACTACAAGAGGATATTTTTTCAAGGGAATTCAAAATAAAAATACTTCAATCTCTAGCCTCTTTGAGGCGACGATCGCTCATCGAAAATACCGAATTGGGATACACACAGCTACCTGTATTGAGAGAATACATTATCAATAGACTAATAGATAAAATCTGCCAAGAAATTAAGACAGAGCAAATAAAACTTTTGAACAGCTACTCTCTGTGCAAAGCAACAACCAATGACTATATCAGAGAAACTCAAGTTCGCCAAATTATCACGCCATTGCTCGAAAGATTGGTTCAGGAACTTGGCGGGAAAAGAAATGTCGAAAATAAACTCAAACAAATTATCTCCAATTGCCAACAACAATCACCTAAAGCTCCAGGATATTTAGGAGGTAATATTATCAACATCTTGTGCGAACTAGAAACCGATTTAACAAACTATGATTTTTCGGATTTAACAATTTCCCAAGCTTACCTGCATGGAGTTCAATTACATCATGTTAATTTTGCCAACTCTGACTTATCTAAATCAGTTTTTTCTGAACCATTGGGCAGCATTCTCTCAGTAGCCTTTAGTTCGGATGGCCAATTGTGGGCGACAGGTGATGCAGATAAAAATATTTATATTTGGCGAGTAGCGGATGGTCAACTCCTCACTACTTGTGTAGGTCATACTAATTGGGTAAGGTCTGTTGTCTTTCATCCCCAAAAACAAATTTTAGCTAGTGGAAGTGACGATCGCACTGTTAAGTTATGGGATATTAATACAGGTCAATGTCTTGCTACATTACAGGGACACACCGATCGAGTTTGGTCAGTAGCCTTTAGTCATGACGGTAAGATATTGGCTAGTGCTAGTGATAATGCTGATCGCACCGTAAGATTGTGGGATGTGGATGATGTTGACTCTCCTCAATTTCTGCGAATTCTACCACATAGTTACTGGGTATTCAAAGTTGCTTTCAACGCTCAAGGGACAGTTCTAGCCAGTGGGAGTGCCGATCGAACTGTGAAATTATGGGATGTTAAGACAGGTGAATGTCACACCACCTGGCAAAACCTCCAGCATCCGGTTCGCTCAATCGATTTTAGTCCTGATGGTAAAACTTTAGCGACAGGTACAGATGATAAACTTGTCAGATTGTTGGATATTAAGACTGGTAACTGTCTCAAAGAATTTTTGGGACATGATGGACGAGTTTGGTCAGTTGCTTTTAGTCCTGACGGTCAAACTCTGGCTAGTGGCGACCATCTAACTGTCAAGTTATGGAACATTGAAAATGGTAAATTATTACTCACTTTACCAGAAAGCGATCGCCGAATTAGAACAATAGCTTTTAGTCCAAATGGTGAAACTTTAATTACTGGTAGTGACGATCAAAGTGTTAGATTATGGGATGTCCGCAAAGGCGAATCTTTGAAAACTATCTATGGCTATACTCAAAGAGTTTGGTCAGTTGCTTTTTCTCCTGATAGAAAAACCCTTGTTAGTGGAAGTGACGATCGCACAGTTAAACTGTGGGATATCGAGACAGAGAAATTCAAAATACTGGGTATAGCTACAAAGCGCGTTCAGTCAGTTGCATTTCATCCTCAAGGCACAAAAATAGCCAGTGGCGGTAATGATGGGAGAGTACAGTTATGGGATCTAGCTACTCATAAATGTTCAAATTTCTCAGAGAAGCACAGAGATTGGATTTGTTTAGTAGCTTTCAATACGGAAGGAACAAGACTGATTAGCACTGGGGACGATTACAGGATAAAAATATGGGATGCTAACACGGGTCACTGCTTGGAAAATTACGAACATCCACATTGGATTCGGTCACTTGCTATTAGTCCTGATGGTGAGAATATAGCGATCGGTAGTGATGCTACAATCTTACAAATATGGAATATTCAAACAAAACAACTACTCGATATAGGAAAGCATCAAAAAGGAGTGTATGCAGTTGCCTGGAGTCCTGATGGTAAAATTATCGCCAGTGGAAGTGATGACCTCACTATCAAATTATGGGATACTAACACGCATGAATGTCTGCGTACTTTAGAAGGACACAGACAGCCAATCAGATCGGTTGTGTTTAGTCCTAATAGCAGCCTTGTTGCTAGTGGCAGTGATGACTGTACGATCGAACTATGGGATGTAAAAAGTGGTGCTTGCATCAAAACTTTTACAGAACATAAAAATACCGTTCGCTCTGTTGCTTTTAGTGCTGACGGATTAATGCTGGCAAGTGGCAGTGAAGATGAGACAATTAAACTGTGGAATATTGAAACACTTACCTATATTAAAACGCTGAAAGCTGAACGCCTTTATGAAGGAATGAATATTGCAGGTGTGACTGGGATTACTAACGATCGAAAAGATACGCTGAAAGTATTAGGCGCAGTAGAAAATTAGCAATATGTTTAGGTTAATAGGCATCTCCGAAAACAATCAAAGCCTCTGTGTAGCTAAGCTCTAAAACGTAAATCTAATCATCCTAAATTAGCTACTCTGTACGATAAAATAAGGCTTTGAGATATTTATTGTTGATGATTAGACCAAAATATTTAGTGACATCTGTTAATCTTAATCTAACGCTCTAGCCGCTATTCCTAATGGTAATATTAGCGCTCCAAATGCACGCACCAGAAACAGATTTTGTTGGGCGAACACCGATAAATTTAGCAATTTATTTTTGCGTTTTTCCGTCATTGAGTAATAGTAAAATTAAAATCCTCTCTCTAATTTCTCTATTTTCTTCTTGTTTTAAGGATTGTTGAAGCTTTTTGACTTGCTCTGAATTTAGATGATTTTTTGCTGGCATACTTCTTGCTTTTCTGTGACTTTTAATTTATTATTATACGAATATTAATGCAAAACAGCTTATTACCTATGACCTAGAACAATGATAAACTTGATATTCATACCCATCCACCACAGGCAAATCGCCAGATTTAAGCTGACATTTTTGCGCTCCTAAATTGACAGGTGCGCGAAAATTAACCAACCATAAATCTAGCGGGCGTTCTAATTGACTGAGTGTTCTGTCAAGTGTCTCGGCTGCGATTTCCGGCGCATCTCTTCTCTGATTAGCCAAAAGAAACAGCGGAGAATTAGAAAATTTACCTTCTGACCTATGGCTTCTTTTCCATTCCCACCCAATCCCCATCAATTCTCCTATTTCTACATGAGTGTTTTGAGTCGTGGCAATTAATATGGGAACTTTTGATACTTCGCGGATAATGGGAATTAAAAGGTCTGGTTTGTAGTATTTGCGATAGCCGAGATTGGAATTGACTGTTACACCGCTAAAAAAACCCATTGCTAGAATTAGCACCACTGCTTTTTTGCCAGAAACTTCGATCGCACGTAAATTAAACCATTGACTTTTTGCTATAGCTGTGTTATACAGAAGCGCCAAGGTTGCTCCTAGCAGTAATATCGCCCCCGGAAAGTAGACAAAATTGTACCGGGCCCCGCGAGTTAGATCAATTCCCAGAAAATAGGCAAAGCTGAAAAATAGCAAAATTGATCCTAGCACAAACCCGCCGAAAATAACAGTACCTAAACGACTTTCTGGGGTTTTAAAGGAAGTTTTAAGAGCATTAAACAAGATGGGAAGCACCAAAATCAAAAATACTGTCATGGCGATCGCCGATGCAATGACTATCGCCAAATTTGACGATTCCACGGGCAACAGAGACATGACAGTAATCCATCCAGCTAAAGCTTGAAAAACCGGACTGATCCAATCCACAAAAGTGCGATCGCCGCTGACAATCCAATTAGTTAGTTCGCTGCCATATTTATTTGACAAAAATACGGGTACCCAAACTAAACCACCTGCTAAAGTGCCGATCGCCACTGCTAAAAGCCTCCAGAGGATTTGAGATTGCCAAATATGGGGCTGTTGGCTGCTGGCAATTGGCAACTTCCCGTTAAAATGCTCCCATATTACGCCACTTAATGCTATTGCTTCGGCACACAAAGTCAGTGCGAAAAAGTAGTGAACTGCAATTCCCAAACAATTGACAACCACCCAAAGTAACACTGCCCAAATAGGTATTGGAGCGCGGTGTTGTAGCTTTTTTGCAGCTAATGTCAAGCCAAAAAGAGAGGCAATAACTAATATGACTCCTAAAGTGTAATGGCGAGCTTCTTGAGCGAGATAAATGCCGTAGGGAGAAACTGCCATCATCGCGGCCGCACATTGACCGACTAAACGAGAATTGAAAGCAAACTTACCCAAAAAGTAGATAGCGGGAACTGAAATAACGCCCAATAAAGCAGGGAGCGATCGCCCAATCCAAACTAAACTATCCTCAGAAGGCCCAAATAACCGCATCCACCAGTGGGCGAGCATAAAATACACTGGTGGATGGTTGCTTTCTAGCAGCAAATGGTTGAGGACATCTGCAATGCCAGCATCGGGACGAAATTGCAGCGGTTGTAATAGAGTGGGAAGGTCGATCGCCCGATCGAGCGGCACCCCGCGAAAACTGTTGCCCAAACTAAATACTAGAGTCGAAAACTCGTCCGTCCACAGCGGTTTCGAGTCCAAATTGGCAAATCGCAAAATACAGGCGATCGCCGTCCACAGCAATAGCAGCAACAGTTGTTTGTTCTGACTCAAAAGAGTATATCCTTCTTTTCATGTTGGCCGCGCTTGAAAATTACAATCTCTCGTTCTTGCATTCCCAGCCAAGAGAAATATGATACCCCATCGAATTTCTCATATCCAGGCTTTGGCTGCTTGCTAGCAACAATGTACTCATCATCAAATACCCAAGGCCCTAGCCCTTTCAAATCAGCGTCTTGCCATTTTTTAGTTTTGTATATTCGCATGAATTTGTCACTATTGTACCATCCATTAAAAGTGTCTAGACCGCGAATTGATTCGGAATTCACACCATACACAGTCATGAGTTTATTTTGAGCAGCCGTTGCTGTACTGTTCCAACCCATATAGTCCTGGAGACAAACCACACTGAAAATGTAAAGCAGGGTGCAGCCAAAAGTTGCCAGCCTCAGCGCACCTTTGAGCTTAAATCGGCTCATTTCGCAGGCTAACAGCAAGATAAAGGGCGGCTGTGCCGGAATTAAATATCGATCGAACACGAAAAACCGCCCAGGATTGTAAGCTACAGCCAGAAGAATCAACCCCACAGCAATATTGTTTTTTGATGGGTTCGCTTCGGCAAAACATTATTTTCGTTCTGTTGCGGCCGCACATCGTAAAGTAGATCGAGACAATCCAGAAATATTAGTCCGGCCACTTCCAGTGCAGCGAATGTTATGGGCCACCACCATCTACCGATACTAACTACTGGCTGTGGATTGATATCTGGTAACTGAATGTGACCCACAGCCAAATCGAGCAGATAATCCCCTTTTAATAAAGGCATACGCATTGCATATCCATCCAACCACAAAGCTTCCTTATGGAAAATTGCTTTTTGAACGATAAATAAACTTTTAGGTAATAAAAACACTGCCAGCGAGACACAGCAAAACCCCACGAAAATAGCAATCCGCTTGCGAGTCCACACCTCGCTATCGCGAACTATTTGCCAAAGTCTGCCCGCACCCAAAGGTAAAGCAAAAAGACCCATATAACAAAGCGAAACTGGAAGGTGGCGCAACCCATCCATAGCTGACAGTAGAACTCGTCCCTGGAGGCTTTGAAAAATAGGAGTGCCAGCATCTTTAATTGTCCCTAAATAGAGATATATCGCGATCGCCCCCAGCCACGGGCCAATAAAAGCAAAAACCATAGACCGAGATACGCGATATTGTTTTTGCCACCAAAGTACGAAGACTGTCCCCACAAAAGCAACAGGCAACATTATCCCAAACTGCCTGACAAAAAAAGCAACTACTGCAAAACAACTGCCCAAAAAAATCATTTTGGCGCTAGGTGTTTGAAGCGCCAGCAGGAAAAACAGCCCTGACAGTATTGACATTGCCAGAAACGGCACGTTGGTCATGAAACTGTAGGATAAATTTAAAACTAAAGGGTTAATTGCTAACAGCGCCCCGCAAAGTAAAGCTAAGTTTCGAGAAAAACCCAATGCTAATCCGCAGCGGGCCATCGCCCACGCGCCGACAACGCTTAATACTAAAGTCGATACTCGCAAAACAGTGAAGCTAAAACCAAAAATTTTACAAAACAAGGCAGCCCAATAAGCTTGCGCTGCGAGAGTCGCAGCCACGTAAGAATGACCGCGGTACTGACCCTCTTCCAGCAATCTTTGGACTGCTTTAGCGTGTATCCAATCGTCGTTAAGCGAGAATTCACCTACGGGCGATACTAATAAAGCGGTGAAGAGGAACAGCAATACCAAAGGCAGAAGTAACGATCGATTGGTAATATAGCGCCCTGTGTTGGCTGAGACTACAAACAATTTTTGATTCATAAAACTACCTTACTTGGATGAGTTAAAGTGTTTGAAATAAAATTGATATTTTTATTCATTGTAGGAGCGCTAAATCCTACAATGAACTCCCGATCTCTTGCGATTTTTTTTGTTTATATATCTCTGTATCCCCTTCTCGCTCTCAGATATTTCCAGCTTTTAATCAACTTCAGTCACCCGCCAGCTCAACTTCGTATTTATCCAGAAATTCCACATAGTGACAGCCGCGATCGCAATTAAGTTAGCCAAGTATTCATTCATGCTAAAAACATTAAACAGCAGATTCACCAGCAGCACATTCATAATCAAACCCATCAAACAAATCACATTAAATTTCAACAGCCGTTTGAAGCGCTGGCGCTTTCCAGGCTGCCGCTTAGAAATCTCCCCAAAAGTCCAGACATCGTTCCAAAAAAAGTTACTGATAATTGCCAATTCAGCAGCAACAATCAGACTGCGAGTCAGTTCCCAATTGAGACTATTCCGCAGCACGTACAAAACCCCCATATTCACAAACACGCCGCTGAAACCAACCACGCCAAATCGAAAAAACTTACCCACCGGCCAGCGGGCAAACCGCAATATGAGCAAATGCCGCAAATACTCAATATACTGTTTCGCAGTAACTTTGCTCTCGCCTTCTTGCCGCTCCTGAAACACATAACCAACTTCTCCAATCCAGCGAATGTCGCCCCTCCCGAGCACTTCAATCAAAATTTTGTAACCGGCTGGATTCATGGTTTTGCCAGCAATACAACTGCGGCGCACCATAAAATAGCCGCTCATCGGATCGGAAACTCGGCCCACCACTCCCGGTAGGATAATCAGTCCCACTGTCTGAGCGCCCCGCGACAAAAATCGCCTAACCACGCTCCAATCGCTGACTCCACCTTCAGCAACGTGGCGACTCGCAGCGGCCAAATCGGCTCCCCGCTTAATTTCTGCTAAAAGCTGCAACAGTGTCTCTGGGGGATGCTGCAAGTCGGCATCGATGACGCCCAAAACCTCGCCCCGCGCGGCTTGCCACCCGCGAATCACGGCTGTGGAAAGTCCCCGCTCGTTTTCCCGGCGCATCACCCGCAATTGCGGATATTCTGCTGTCAGGGATAGGGCAACTTCCCAAGTACGATCGGGGCTGTTGTCATCGACTACAATCAGTTCGTAGTCGCCGGGAATGCTGGCATCAAGCAATAGGCTGAGTTTTTCGACAATCGTCTTGACATTTTTGCACTCGTTGTAGGTGGGAATTATTAGGGAAAAATAAATGGGCGAGGTGTCTGAGCCTGTAGGTAAATCCCGTGCAGCAGGAACTTGCAAAGGCTCTGACGGTACCGGTAAGAGGTGATTTGGGTGGTTGATGCTCATACTTCCGCTTTCGAGAAATTATAAAGATGTTTTGTTATGACTTTAGACTTGAGAATATGTTTCGTCTAGAGTTGATTTGTTAAGATATAAAAAGCCCTTAATTCTAGGTAGTGGATTCTGTGACTGAACCGGAAAAGAAAACTGTGGATGCAATTCTCGATCGAGCTTTACAAGGTTATAACATCTCTACCGCCGAGGCCTTGGTACTTTTGCAGCACCAAAGAGAGCCAGATGCGCGAGCTTCTATTCAAACAACCGCTGACTTGCTCCGCCGCCGACAATCAGGGGATACTGTTACATATGTTGTCAATCATAATATTAACTTCACAAATATTTGCGAGCAGCATTGCAGTTTTTGTGCATTCCGTCGCGACGAGGGAGATGAGGGCGCTTTTTGGTTAGATGCAGACCAAATTCTGGAAAAGGCAATTGATGCAGTGCAGCGGGGTGCAACGGAAATTTGTATGCAGGGCGGCTTAAATGTTCAAGCTAAACTAAATGGCGGATCTTTGCCTTATTATCTGCAATTGGTGAAAACAATTAAGGATAAGTTTCCGCAGTTACACTTGCACGCTTTTTCGCCGCAAGAAATAGAATTTATTGCCAGAAAAGATAATCTTAGTTTCAGCTATGTAATTTCGGCTTTGCAGGATGCGGGAGTTGGTTCCATGCCGGGAACTGCGGCGGAAGTTCTAGACGATGCGGTGCGACGGGTGATTTGCCCAGAAAAACTGAATTCGGCAACTTGGTTGGAAATTGTGGGAACTGCTCACCGTCTGGGTTTGCCGACAACGAGTACGATGCTTTGCGGGCATATTGAGACGGCCCAGCAGCAGGTTTTGCATTTAGAAAAAGTGCGATCGCTCCAACAAAGTGCCATTAACAACAACTACCCAGCCCGCATTACAGAATTCATTTTACTACCATTTGTCGGACAAGCAGCACCCGCACCTTTGCGCAGTCGAGTCGGCCGCGACCAACCAATTTTAGCAGATACACTGTTGCTCACCGCAGTATCCAGAATCTTCTTAGGCAATTTGATTCCAAATCACCAACCGAGTTGGGTAAAATTAGGTTTAGAAGGAGCTAAAGAAGCCCTGAAATGGGGTTGCAACGACATCGGCGGTACCTTGATGGAAGAACACATTACCACAATGGCTGGTGCAGTTGGCGGCAGTTGTCAATCTGTCGAAGATTTGCAAAATGCGATTAGTTCTTTGGGGCGGAGTTATCAGCAAAGAGATACAATTTATCGGGCGATAGGGGTTGACAAATTGGCAGAAATAGGTGTCAGGAGAAAATGAGCGATGTCTTATAGCGAGTTTACCACAATTGTCAAAGTTAAACAAGCCTTTGGATTAACCACCGTAGAAGGCCCGCGATTTCTGCCGCAAATAACTCCGATCGCTCCGAGTGCAACCCTGACAGATTTTTTGGCGAATAGTTTACCTGTAGCTGTGGCGACAGGTAGCGAAAAAGCGCGATCGGAAATGATTATTACTCCTGTCTTACTGGAAGTCAGAAAGATTTTGCAACAGAGTATTAGCTTGTTTTCGGGGGAAGACTTTACGGTTGATTATAAAACTGGACTAAACGGAATTTGTGATTACTTGATTAGTCGTTCTCCAGAAATGTTGGAGATTGAAGCACCAGCAGTGGCGGTTGTTGAGGCGAAAAAAGCTGATTTGAAGACAGGAATTGGACAGTGCGTTGCCGAAATGGTAGCAATGCAGAAGTTTAATGAAGCGAAGGAAAAACCAATTCCTGTTGTTTATGGGAGTGTTAGCAACGGTACGCAATGGCGATTTCTTAAATTGGAAGAAAAAACTGTATCACTGGATCTTAATGATTATGCCTTGGTTCCGCTGGAGCAAATTTTGGGAATGCTGGTTTGGATGGTACAAGATGGGTGATTGATTAAGTGCGATCCTCTTCGTTGGCGCAGCCCCCGTAGGGGCGGGCTTCGCTAACGGACTTTTAACAGGTGATTAAGTGCGATCGCAATTTACGATCGCACTTAATCAAAGCCAGATTTGGTATAATTAGTATTATCAGTCATTCTAAAAACCTATGACTCAAACTTTACCCAAACTCGTAAACTTCGAGGAATTTGTGGAGTCGCTACCTGAAAATGCGACAGTACGCTACGAACTGCATAATGGAGATATTGTTGAGATGGCACAACCAGTAGGCGAACATGAGGAAGTTATCAGCTTTCTTGGTATCGAAATTCCTTATGAAATCAAACGTGTGGGACTACCCTATGGTATCCCCAACCAAGTGATAGTTAGACCCCCTGAAAAAGATTCTGGTTATTTTCCCGATTTGTTGGTGCTGAACCGTGCAAACCTGGTGAATGAAGCATTGTGGCAAAAACAATCTATCCTGAGTTTGGGTGCATCGATACCTTTGGCGATCGAGGTTGTGTCAACCAATTGGCGCGATGATTACTATTTGAAATATGCTGATTACGAGGAGATGGGTATCGCTGAATATTGGATTGTAGATTATGCTGCGTTGGGTGGACGCAATTTTATTGGCAATCCCAAACAACCGACAATTTCTGTGTGTAACTTGGTGGATGGTGAATATCAAATTCTCAAGTTTCGGGAGAACGATCGGATTGTGTCGCAAGCATTTCCCGATTTGAGTTTGACAGCAAATCAGATTTTTCAAGCTGGTTTAGTGTAATGTGATATGTTATAAAATTATAATTGAGGTATTTATTTAAACGAACTCATGCAATGTTTTGAAAAAAAAAGGAATATGAGACTTAACATCGCTACTTTGCTTTGAATAAAACGTGCAAATCTCTGACAATAGTTGTTCTCTAAAATTTTTATCATCCCCACTCCAGTCAGCGGGTGGCTTGATTTGCTTCCAATAATTCTTCGCTTTTTTGATTGTCAGTAAAGCTAAGATTAACTCATGCTTATGGGTTGCATCAGTTGTAGTTTGAAACTGATGTTTCCATGAATCTTGAAGTTTATCTAAGTCTAGTTGCGTACAATCTAATCCCGAACAATGATTTATGCGATCGAATGCTCTCTTTAAGTTAGACAATTTAGACTGTAAATCTCGATCGCTACTAATTCCATCAGCCATATCCATATAAATACTATTCAGTTGAACAGAATTATTCTGATACATAGGAGAATAAAGATAATCATCAAATATTGATTGAAGTTCAGGAGTTAGAAAGTATGATTCTTTATGAATCAAACCAGTAATCCAAATCCGGTGCAGTGCTGCATTTTGCTCTTGCACCTGGGATTTTTCATAAAGATTGCAAAAAATGGCTTCTGTATCTGTAAAAATATAATTGTCAATCGTTTGCAAGTGCAAATCTAAATCTATCATTGCAAACAGTCGATTTGGATCTAAATACGAATTAGTGCTATCCTGTTCATGTAATGTCAAAAGAGTAAAGTAAGTGTTTAATACATCTTTGCGATCGCCACAATTAAAAAATTCTGGTCGTTTCTGTATCCACCATGTCGGAATGCAATCCTTATAAAATTTGGCATCATGCGTGTACTTCATTGCTTTATAAGATTGAGGTGACTTTCTACCCTGTATTTCGGGAATCTTGCCTTCGCACAAAACAACAATTTTATTTTTAATTTCGCGAGACTTAAGAATTATCTCGCAATGTTCTTGTAACTTTTCTGGATTAAGACTCATTTGTAATATTAGATTCTGATTTGATTAGTTTTGGCTCAATTTCTTTAACATGAGCAGGTGTCAAAGCTTCACACAATGCGTAGGAGTGAGTTGCCAGAATATATTGATTGCTCGGTGCCCACTCTTTGAGGTCTGATATAATTTGATATTGCCAATCTGGATGAAAAGCAATTTCAACTTCATCCATCAACACAATAGCATCTTTTATGTTGCGGGACTTGAGCCATATATAAATGCTAAGTCTTTTGAGTTCGCCGTGACTTAAATCTTCGGGATATAGTTCTATAGTTTCACCATTCTTATCCAATTTAAAATTGACTCCAGAAAAATCTTCATTTAAATTTATCCTTTTGTTTCCCAATACCAGATTTAATTCCTTAATTAGAGCTTGATAGCTGTTTCCGTAGTTACCTGTTTTTATCGCTTCTCTGAAATCGCGATCGCGAGCAGCTTTAAAAGATTCAATAAGTAGCTCAGCAGCCAGAAAATCATAGGTAAACAAGCCATTTAATTCAGAGCGTGCTGCTTCAAGTATCGCGTAATAATTTTGGTCTCCATTACTGGATTTTTTAAATAATAGTTGCCTCGATTTTTGCGGGAGAAATAAAAAAACCTGTGTTGAAGGAGCGGCTAGAAATATTTTACGCGATACCTTATCTAAGAAGAATTTTGCTTGCTCCTTTTTTTGATTGTTAACATGACAGTTTAACACTGTGATTGTTATTATTGTATCGTCGTGAGATATTTCTTTTCTAAATTTTTCAACATAACATATAATCATATTTTCGGAATTATTATATTCATGCTCGAATTCATACTCGATTGGAGCCGCTCCTTCTAGAAAAGAAAAATTTTTACAATAAAATTCAAGTTTGACAATTTTTTCTCCATCCCAAATATCAATGATTGCTAAAATTTTTTCTTCCTCATCCAAAATTTTAAATCCCTGAAGTAGATTTTCTAAAAACGGTTTTTTATCCTCATCAACAGAACAGTGCAGCAACACAAAGATTAACTGCAACAGCGTACTTTTACCGCCGCCATTTTGACTACCTAGCGGAAAAATACTAGGAACAAAATCCTTTTCAAAAGTGATGTCTATATTTTTCAATCCCCGAAAATCAGGAACTTGAACTCGTAGTAAGTGCATAATAAACTCCTAGTATTGGCTGTTATTAAGTAATAAAGCTAACTAAAATTCCCAAAATTTCATCAACTGGTGGCAACGAGTATTCTCTCAAACCAATTGTAACAGTTTGCTCTTCTAATTTGATAAATTTCCACAAGTTCCCAGTCGTAACGCAACCATAAAGCTTGTTTACAAAGTCGCCGTTTTTCTCATTAAAACGCTGAGCCGCAATCATCTCAGCAATACATTGTCCAAGTCCCCCGTTAATATCTTCTTTTTTAGCTTCCACTACAATCATAGCAGGAGCTTCGATAAAAAGTTGTTCAGGCGATTTACTGATCAGGAAGTCGCAGACACCGTTAAGTCCCACAGATTGATCTACGGTAAAATCATTACCAGAAAAAAGACTGATTTGCTGATTAAAAATATCTTTTAATTCTAGCAAAATTGGACAGATAATCATTTCAGAACGAGCTTTTTCGGTATTCAATGCTAGGGCTAGAGGTAGCCGTTTTTCTATAAACTCAGCTAGGGCTGGACTCGGCTGAATCGGCGGCGCTGAAACAATAAAAGTAGGTACTTCTATTAGGGTTAGCTGAAAGTCTTGTTTGACTTTTTTGAGGGTGAATTCGCTATAGGACATTGCTTTTTCACGCTTACTGTAAAGTTGTTTGGTTTAGATTATAACACTTTTCAATCGAATGAAATACAGCAGATGGGAGGACACGGCAGTGCCGTGTCCCTACCGGACTCACATGATACTAAACCTTAAACTTCTCCACAATCCGTCTCATTGCTTCCTCCACATTCTCCCGACTATTAAACGCCGAAATACGGAAATAACCCTCGCCCGCCGCACCAAAACCAGAACCAGGTGTTCCCACCACATTGCAAGTTTCTAGCAACTTCTGAAAGAAATCCCAACTCGACAAACCATTAGGCGTTTTCACCCACACATAGGGCGCATTTTCGCCACCAAAAACCTCGATTCCCGCTGCTGTCAATTTCTCGCGAATAATCGCGGCATTTTCCATGTAAAAATTGACTAATGCCTGAATTTGTGCTTTGCCAGCTTCCGAATAAACCGCCTCAGCACCGCGCTGCACGATGTAAGAAACACCGTTGAATTTAGTAGATTGACGGCGATTCCACAACTTCCAAATTTCGACATCCGAACCATCGGCGGCTTTTCCTGTCAAAGTCTTCGGTACGACTGTTAGCGCACAGCGAGTACCTGTGAAACCGGCATTCTTGGAGAATGAACGAAATTCGATCGCACAATCGCGCGCACCTTCAATTTCGTAGATAGAATGCGGTAAACTCGGATCGGTAATATAGGCTTCGTAGGCTGCATCGAAGAAAATAATCGAGCCGTTCGCCTTAGCATATTTTACCCAAGCTTGCAAGTGTTCCTTGGTTGCAGTTGCGCCCGTCGGATTGTTGGGAAAACACAGGTAAATTAAATCGACTTTTTTGTCTGTGGGAATTTGGGCAGTAAAGTTGTTTTCTGCGGTAATTGGCAGGTAAACGAAGCCGTCGTATTCGCCCTTTTCGTTGGCATCTCCGGTATGTCCGGCCATCACGTTCGTGTCTACATACACCGGGTAAACTGGATCGGTAACTGCGATCGTATTATCATTGCCAAAAATATCGAGAATATTGCCGCAATCGCACTTAGAACCATCAGAAATAAAGATTTCCGAAGCATCAATATCGCATCCCCGCGATTTGAAATCGTGCTCTGCAATTTTTTCCCTCAGCCATTCATAACCTTGTTCCGGGCCGTATCCTTTGAAGGTGTCCCGCGAGCCCATTTCTTCCACCGCAGCCACCATCGCGACGCGGCAAGCTTCTGGTAAGGGTTCGGTGACATCCCCAATCCCCAGCCGGATGATGGGTGCGCTTGGATTCGCGTCTGCAAAGGCTTTCACTCTGCGCCCGATTTCGGGAAACAGGTCGCCGGCTTTGAGTTTGAGGTAGTTGTCGTTGATAGTTGCCATAGGTTCGATCGCTCTCAATGTCGTAAAATAGCTTACTCTCTATCGAAGGAACAAGGAAGTTCGGCAACGGATTGTGTAACGGATGTAACGGATGTAACGGATGGATGGAAGAGGGAAGAGGGAAGAAGGAAGAGTCAAATTTCTTAACATATCTTTACCTGTTTTGGTGGTTTTACTTAATCGATCGACAAACACAGCACATTGACAAAAAAATCAACTAGCTTGTATAATTAGAATAGTGTGCAGCGCAGAAACTATTATGGACGAGATCGAGTATGCCAAACTCTATCAAGAACTGGCGACAATTCTGAATGAGTTTAACTTGGGTTGGGTAGTTCAACAAGTCGCGGATACTGTAGAGATTGGCAAAGTAATTGAAGAGCGATCGCTCAAAAGAAAAACACCTCTGCTCAAGATCGAAGATTATACCGCAAAAGAACAACTTTTGCTGTTAATTGATGCTGTCGAACAAGCGACAGTGAACACTTCCGAAATGGAAGACGAAATTGCTTATTTCTTGAAAGTAGAATCGGAAACCTCCCCCCTCGGCACAAAAATTGTATTTGCGAATTCCGGTGCAGAAACAGCCCAAACCATCGAGTTTACCTCCAGCGTGACAGCCCCTCGCCACAAACAGGCGATCGCCCTCAAGCAATTACTCGAAAAACTGCCCTCTGAGCCGAGCAACTACGCCGTCAATTCCGAAATTAAGAGCAAATTAAAAAGCTCGATCGATCTCGATTTTAACGGAGCGGCAGAACAAGCCAGAATTTTTGATGCTTACCTGTTCACCATTCTGCTAAAAGCCGTTGCTAATGAAGGTGGCAGCATTTATTACAACAATGTTTTAGATGACGAAACACCGAAGTATTTAACATTTAGAAAAACCGCCGGAAAAATCCACGGTAGTGCACATCCATACACTCATGCTGTTGTCGAATTTCCCGACAAACCAGCCCTGGAAATTCACCTAGGAGTAAAAGTCCAAGGTAGAGCCGGAGTTCTGCACAATTGCAACGTTTTAATCTTGTCCCAAAAAGAAGCGAACATCTGCCGCTTGCTCAACCGCGAACCCCGACACTCGCAGGTGATTTTAGCACTAAAATCCGAACACAGCACCTCGGAATTGCAAGTAGAAATAGCGGGTGGTTTTATCGGACTAGCATCAGATATTCGCTACGAAGGCGGCAGCTATTTCATTTCTAACAGTTACTCCAAACCCATAGCAAAACTGCTAACTACCGCTCGCAAAAAATGGGAACTCAACATTTTTCCGAGAGCCACAAATGATGTGCACCGGCTGATGTACTCATTTCAAACTATCTTTAAAGACTTTAAAGCCAGAAACTAACATCAGGGAGTTGGGAATTGGGCATAGGGCATCGGGCATCGGGCATGGGGAATAGGTAATTTGTTATTTGTTATTTGTTGTTTGTGATTAGAAAAACTACTAACAAGTAACCACTAACCACTAACTATGCCCAATTCCCAATGCCCAATTCCCAACTCCCAATGCCCAATGCCCCATTCCCCATGCCCAATGCCCCATATAATTGATGATGTTGCGAGTACCAGAATCTGACGAATAATGTTTAAGAAAGATAAATCTTCCCTGCTGTTTACGATCGGAGCCGCCACACTTCTGATCGGTTTAGGCTTTCTCACCTACTCGATCGTCCTTTCCCGTGGCGAGGCCAAAGATTTGCCTGTGGGAGCAAGCGTTGTCCCCCAGGATACGATGATGGCCATATCCATCACCACCGATGAATCGCAATGGAATAAACTGCGAGAATTTGGCACGCCGGAGTCAAAAGCTTCGTTTGAAAGGTTTTTAAGCGAAATTCGCGATCGCCTCCTGACAAGCAACGGTTACGCCTACCAACAAGACATTCAACCTTGGGTAGGGAATACAGCAATGGTGGCCTTTCTGCGAAACAAAATAGCCATAGCAGTCCCCCCGCGCGCGCCCAACGCGCCCCCGCCTGCGCCAATTCAACAGTCAGTGGCAATTATCCTCCCCATCTCCAACCCGATCAAAGCCAAGGAATTATTAGCAAAACCCAGACCCCTCAGCCAAGGAAAAATGGTTGAGCGCAATTACAAAGGGGTGCAAGTTACAGAAACTCAAGGTATAGCCGATCGCAATTTCTCAGTCGCGGTACTCGGGACAAACTATCTAGCAGTCACCACAGATCCGGGCGCCACAGACAGAATCATTGACACCTACAAAGGCGAACCGTCCCTCGCCAAAACCCCGGGCTATGCAAACGCGATACAACAAATAAAAGAACCCGGTTCCTTCGGTCAAATCTACGTTAATATGCCCGTTGCAGCAGCTTTTACAGCCGCCAACTCATCCCGCGAAATTTCGCAAGAAAACCTCGAAAAACTGCAACAAAATCAGGGATTTGCCACCACAGCGACGCTAGATGCAGAAGGAATTGGATTCAAATCAATCTCTTGGCTGAAACCTGATTCTACTATTCGTGTAGCAGTAGAAAACAACGCTCTAAAAATGGTTAACAGTTTGCCAAGCAGTACAATAATGATGGTATCCGGCGGTAACTTGCAGCGTTTGTGGCAAGACTACGTGTTGGGAGCCGAGGCTAACCCAATTTCCCCAGTCAATCCCCAAGTTTTGCGCGCAGGTTTAAAATCCACTACCGGCCAGGATTTAGATAAAGACTTCATTAATTGGATGGCGGGAGAATTTTCTCTATCATTAATACCAGCCCCGACGCAGAATCCGAAAGACAAATTTGCTGCTGGATTTGTATTTATGGTGGAAACAAATAACCGCAGCGCCGCTAACAAATCCCTGAAACAGCTTGATGAAACGATGAAAACTAAGGGGTTTAGAGTTGAGGAAATTCAAGTGGGCGGCCAGCCTGCGACTAAATGGACATCGCCGTTTGGAGGGATTACGGTAACTCGTGGCTGGATGAATGATGTCGCGTTTATCACAGTAGGAGCACCCGTGGTTGATACGATCGTCCCGGCGCCGAAAAGTCCGCTTTTAAGCAGCGAATTGTTCCAGAAAGCTGTACGATCGCAACTTAAACCCCACAACGGCAATTTCTACATCGACACCGAGAGTGCGTTTAACCCGAAAAACCTAGCTTTACCCGAGTTTCCTCCCAATCAAAAAATCTGGATAGACGCCACGAGGTCGATCGGGGTTACAGCGGCCGTCATTGGCGATCGTACCACCCGCTACGACGCTTTTGTCGGACTCAAAAAATCCGATCAATCCACTCCTTCACCAGGCCCTGCTTCACCAAGCCCTCGTTCACCAAGCCCTCGTTCACCGAGTCCCTCGCCCACCGTCCAAACTTCACCCAATTAGCTCTGAAATCGATCGACAAATCCGCCCGCACAGCCCCTGAAACAGCAAAAGGGCGATCGATTAAAACCGAATATGTCCTAGGTTTATAGTGAGGAATGCAAGTCCTCATAAAAATCCTCTTGACTTGCATTACTCACTACAAACACCTCGGATCGCGGATCGGGGGCCGGACACGATCTTACTTCTTCTTCTCAGAATTTTAATTACAGGCAATTATAGAGGCGGATTTTTTGTTTTTTATAAAGTAAACATTTTTCTTAAACCTAGATTTTTCCCAATCATTTCAGGACGCAGAAATCGGTTTTTTTGATCCGGATCATTCGTTGCAACTCTTAATAATAGTTGAATAACCCGGTAGAGCATCGTCGGAGTGCGTCTATTTTTTTTTATATGTCATGCGGAAGATACAGCTTCTAGGCATGGCTAGTTATATTTAGATTGTAGAGAAGATACGGTATGCTTGTGATTTATATATTTTACGCTTTAAAAACCTATGAAAACCGCCAAAAATATTCAACTACAGGCTAGATTCCTGTCTAAAAAAAGACTAAGCAAGCTAGCACTTGCTCTGCAAATAGTCTTAATAAATCTTTACTTTTTGCAAGCAAAAGCCTTATGTGAAACCATTGTTCCAGCAGCGGACGGAACGGGCACGACAGTGACTCCCGCAACCCCAGCCGGCACTCCGACTCCGCAAACTCGCTTCGACATTCAAGGCGGACAATTATCGAGCGATCGACAAAATCTCTTCCACAGTTTTACACAATTCGGTTTGTCGCAAAATCAGATTGCCAACTTTATCTCAAACCCCAACATTCGCAACATTTTAGGGCGCATCAACGGCGGTAGCCCCTCAATTATTAACGGCTCAATTCAAGTAACCGGCGGCAATTCTAACTTGTTTCTGATGAATCCATCCGGCATCATATTTGGCAACAGTGCCAGCTTAAACGTGCCGGCTTCTTTCACAGCAACCACCGCCACCGCTATTGGATTTGGTACTAACTCGTTTAACGCCAACGGTACTAACACCTACACATCTCTGACAGGCGCGCCCACTTCCTTTGATTTTGGAGCCGATCGAGCTGGAGCAATTATCAACACGGCCGACTTAGCAGTCAAATCAGGGCAGAACTTAACCTTAGTCGGCGGCACTGTGGTCAGCACCGGCAGCCTGTCGGCCCCAGGCGGTCAAATAACCGTAGCATCAGTCACCGGGAAAAATTTAGTCCGCGTCAGCCAGCGAGGTAATTTGCTCAGTTTGGAAATCGAGCCGCCCTCAGCTACAAGCAGCCCAGGAACAGCGCCAGCAGCTTCGACATTGCCGATCGCCTCCTTACCCGAACTGCTCACAGGCATCGGTCAAACGAACGCTACAGGCCTGAGCGTCAACGCCAGCGGTGAAGTGGTACTCACTGCGTCTAACCGAGTAGTCGCTGCGGGGGACATTGCAGTCAAAGGTGCAAACGCTCGGACGATCGCCATTCAATCAGCCAACAGCATTGCAGCCAGCGGAAACATCACGAGTTCCCAAGGCGGCGCGATCGTCCTAGAAGCTAGCGGCGACATCCGCACACTAGGTCTCGACTCCTACTCCGCCACCACAGCAGGCGGCGACATCACCGTCACCAGCCGTACAGGAAAAGTAGAAACAGGCAATATCAACGCAGGGTCGATCGACAAAACCAGCAACAGCGGAAACGTTACCATTGCAGCACCCTCAAGCAGCATTCAAACAGGCTTCATAGACGCCAAATCCGAAGAAAAACAAGGCGGCGAAGTCACCCTCAAAGCCAGCAACGACATCGAAGTAACCCGTATCAACACCGAAGGCCGAACAGCCGGAGGCAATATTGACATTACAGCCGGCCGTTATTTCCGAGCCACAGGCACTTTCAAAAACGATCGCAACTGCTTATCCCAAGCTTGCAGCATTTCCGCCGCCGCCACTGTTAGCGCTAATGGTGGAGATATCACTATTCGCACTGCGAGCGGCCAAGCCTCGAACACTCTTTTCAGCGTCGGATCCGACTATAACAAACTCAACGGTACTGCTGGCAGCATTGCCACTGGGGGTGCGAAAAAAGAAAATACGATCGCATTTGGAACTTATGTCAGCCCCGGCCCTCAGATAGTAGAGCCGACGCGAATTACGATTACCGCTTCTCCAGCCTCGCCAGCGCCAACTCCGATACCGACTCCAGCACCAACTCCAGCACCAACTCCAGCACCAACTCCCGCACCAACTCCCGCACCAACTCCTGCACCAACTCCTGCACCAACTTCTGCACCAACTCCAGCACCAACTCCTGCACCAACTCCTGGACCAACTCCTGCACCAACTCCTGCACCAACTCCTGCACCAACTCCTGCACCAACTCCAGCGCCGACTCCTGCACCAACTCCTGCACCAACTCCAGCGCCGACTCCTGCACCAACTCCTGCACCAACTCCTGCACCAACTCCTGCACCAACTCCTGCACCCCAGGTGATACCGACACCCGCGCCAACTCCCGCACCAAGTCCCGCACCGACGCCAGTATCAAATTCGCCAGCACCGACAATTACTGAAACGCCCGCACCGATATCAAATTCGCCAGCACCAATAATTACTGAAACGCCCGCACCGATATCAAATTCGCCAGCACCGACAATTACTGAAACGCCCGCAACAGTATCAAATTTGCCAGCACCGAAAATTACGGAAACGCCCGCAACAGTATCATATATGCCTGGACGCAGAATTACTGAAACGCGCGGATCAGTTGGAGATTGGGGTGGT
>JANMLZ010000112.1:0-5939 GCA_031372825.1 Cyanobacteria bacterium OTE_58_metabat_593
ACAGTTTATTTATGACCAACAGGGAGCGATTATTAAGGCTTCCCTGGAAGCACGAGAAGAAGGAAGAGAAGAAGGAAGAGAAGAAGGAATGCGATTCGAGAAATTGGCGATCGCCCGACAATTACTCTCACAGCTAGATAACGCCACGATCGCCCAAGTTACGGGGCTCAGCGTTGAGGATGTGCAGAATTTGCGGGGCGATTCGTAGTTTAAAGTAATTGCGTACAGGGAGTGGATTTGTGATGTCACTGGACTATCCTGAATATGAAGAACTACGCAAGCAAAGTTGGTTCTTGGGATTGCTTTGGCGTATAGGTGACTTGGGATACTATCTTGGGCTATTTGGCGCATTAGGATCGCCATTAATGATGATTTACAGTCAACTGACGAGTCGAAAAGGTCATTTGCCCTGGTATACAGCCTTATTGGGTGGATTTCTGTGTACAGCATTCTGCGTTTGCATCTTTTTGGCTTCCGCACAGCTTAAAAGTTTTGCGTTGAAAAGAGGAGACGCTTTAAAGAATAAACGTTATCGATGAAGCGGACGGCATGAATATCTTGGTGCTGGGTTTGAGGTTACTTGCCACTATTTATCGCCCACCGTCAACCCCTCAACATCGCAAACAGTGGCACTACCATCAAATTTGGTCTAAAATAATCAAAAATTATCAACCAGCCCAGAGGCGCTTAGGTGACTTCTAACGAGGGAACATCACAAAACCAAAGTCAGAAAATGCCAGCAAAAGCCCCCTTGGGTTCTAGTTACTACGGCTTGTTAGCGCTGCATCCTTCCGCATCAGCGATCGACATTAGGCGATCGTACCGCGAACTCAGCAAACTCTATCATCCAGATACCACCGACCTGCCAACCGCAATCGCTACGGCAAAATTTCAGCAACTTAACAACGCCTACGCCACGCTCAGCAACCCAGAACGTCGTCTCGCCTACGACCTCAAAATAGGCTATTCTCGCATGAACGTGATTCAGCAGCCCCCTGGCTTTGATACTCCGGTTTCTCAATCGCGGGCAAAAAATTTTAACTCGGCTTACCTCGATCCCACGGATCGACCCCTTTCCCCCGGAGAAATATTCGCCCTGTTTATGATGGGATCTACCTTAGTCGGATGTTTGATACTAGCGATCGCGATCGGGCTAATTCGTGGCAATTGACAACTAAAAGTTCTAAATTAAAGATTAACCACAGCTTTCCCAATTCCTAATTCCCAATTCCTCATGACTCTTCCTTCCGCTGACACTCCTTTGTATAACCATCCACTCCCGGAAATCGAGCAGTGGCTAATCAGCCGCGGTTGCGAGCAAAACCGGGGAGAACTCCACTGCTGGCAGATAGATCGACCTACCTGGAAAGCAGAACTATCCCTCGATATCGACCAAGTAACCGTCCGCTACATCGATGGCGGAGCCGACGGCCAAGACATTCAGAGAGTATTCAAATACTCCCTGTCGCGTCAGGATATTGAAGCTGCTGTTTTCTCAGGGCCATGATCTGATTTTGGATTTTGGATTTTAGATTAATGGATTAATGGATTATTGATGAATGTACAAAAAAGTCGGCATTTTTCTCTGTATTCCCCATTCCCCGATCGCAAATCGCAAATCTAAAATCTAAAATCGTTACACTTTTCCAAATCGGCGGCTGCGCTGCTGATAAGTAGACAAAGCCCGATGAAACTGGGATCGATCGAAATCCGGCCACAGCGTCTCAGTAATGTAAATTTCCGAATAAGCCATTTGCCACAGCAGAAAATTGCTCAACCGCATTTCCCCACTCGTCCGAATCAGCAAATCCGGGTCGCAAACATCAGCAGTATACAAATAGCGTTTAAATAAAACCTCATCAATCTCCTCCGGCTGCAACTTGCCCTCCTGCACCTGAGTCGCGATCGCCCGACAAGCCTGTACAATTTCTTGACGCCCCCCGTAATTCGTAGCCACCCGAAACAGAATCCCTTGATTGTGCTGAGTTGCTACCACAGAACGCTCGATTTGGGCCTGCAAAGACTTCGGCAAAGCCTGCAAATCCCCCATAAATTGAATTTGCACATCCTCGTCCACCATCTCCCGCAATTCTTGCCGCAGCTTGCCCTCAAACAAACTCATCAAAAAATCCACCTCCCCGGCAGGCCGCCCCCAATTCTCCGTCGAAAAAGCATAGGCCGTTAAAGCTGGAATCCCCCAATCTTTGCAGCAGCGCAGCAGTTCTTTGAGAGCGCTAGCTCCTCGGCGATGCCCCGCAATCCGTGGTAACCCCTTATTCTTGGCCCAGCGCCCGTTCCCGTCCATAATTACTGCTATATGCTTAGGCAGTAGTTCTTGTTGCAGATCAGAAGGCAACTTTTGCAAGCAAATTCCTTGACTCATGGTTTTTCCCGATTACCCGATCGGCGCATTATCCGCTTTAACAATGTCACTCCTTTCAATCCTATCTGCCGTCCGAGATTGCCGATCGGAATTGGAGCGACAGCTCTTTCTCCCTCCGACGGAAACAGCTTTGCTTCCAGCAATTCCTTAAGTTTGCTGCTAGTCAAAGGTCGATTTAAAGTTCCCATCTGTGCCAAAGAAATAGAACCCGTTTCCTCCGACACCACCACGCACACGCAAGCTTGCACCCGTTCGGTGATGCCCATCGCCGCCCGGTGGCGGGTTCCCAACTGGCGAGACGCGCTGCGATCGGACAGAGGCAAAATTACCCCCGCCGACACGATCCGCGAAGCTCGAATCAAAACAGCCCCATCATGGAGCAGAGTTTGTGGTTGAAAAATAGTCTGCAACAATTCCTTAGAGACTTCAGCATTTAGCTTCACTCCCGGAACAGAAAAATCCCGATCGTCGATCGGAGAATCAGTTTCTACAATTAGTAAAGCGCCCGTGCGGTTTTGCGAAAGTTCTTTTACTGCGTCCACAATTTCATCTATTACGCTGTCCGGTGCAGGAGTTGGTCGGCGATCCCGTCCAAACAATTGTATAATTTCCCCCCGACCCAATTGTTCCAGAAATCGGCGAAACTCCGACTGCAATATTACCGCCATCGCCACAGCCGAACCAGTCACCAAACTGTTGAGCGCCACGTGCAACAGCCTCAATCCAGCCCAGTTGCTCACCGCCGCCGCCAGCATCAAAATAATAAATCCCCGTACCATCCATAGCGTCCGGCGCTCCCCGACAATGACGAGCACCAAATACGCAAGGGCAAATACCAGTCCAATATCGATCGCCTGAATCAATAAAGACTGAACGAGGCCAAAGTCATAGCCAGATTGTTGATTGTTCATGGTTCATCGAACCCTACCGCCTGTGAACCGCGAACCGTGATGCACTCGAACCCATGAACCATGAACAGTTGTGATAAGGAATATGCAGAAAATCCCCGCGTTTTTAGACCGGGGAAACGTCAATCACATCGCGTGACTGAACAACGCAAAAGTTAAAAATCAAAAAGCAATCATCGCTAACTAAACATGGATTGTTTTTGTTTTAACCTTTAACCTTTAACTTTTTACTTTTGAGCTGCGAGTCTTTCGGGAAGGCGATCGAACCTCAGCAAATCCTGGTAAGTTTCCCGCTGTACGATCGTATTAACTTCCCCGTTTCTCACCAAAACCGCCGCCGGTCTGGGCACTCGGTTGTAGTTAGAAGCCATGCTGTAATTGTATGCCCCTGTAGCCGTAACCACGAGAATATCTCCCGATTGACACTTTGGCAACTTAGCATCTTTAATCAGAATATCGCCTGATTCGCAGTGTTTGCCAGCAACTGTGACTGTTTCCGTTAAGGGAGCAGACATTTGGTTGGCTGCGAGAACTCGATAAACAGATTGGTAGGTAATTGGACGTGGATTGTCCGACATACCGCCATCGACTGCTAAATACGTCCGCATTCCCGGAATGACTTTTTGAGAGCCAACAGTGTAAGCCGTGACGCAGGCTGTACCTACAAGCGATCGACCCGGTTCGCAAAGCAATTTAGGTAAAGGCAAATTCTGCCTCTTGCAAGCTGCTACCACTGCGGTGCAAATTGTTTGGGCCCAAGCTTGAATGCTGGGAGGATCGTCCGTTTCAGTATAGCGAATGCCTAACCCGCCGCCAATATTAATTTCATTCGCTGGCAAATCATAACTCTGTGCTTTTGTCAAGGCCTGAATTATGACTTCGGCTAAATCGTCATGGGGTTGCAGTTCAAAAATCTGAGAGCCGATGTGAGCGTGTACTCCGACACAAGATAGCGACGGCTGCTGGCTGATGAATTTAAAAACGTCATCGAGCGAATTGGGATCGAAGCCAAATTTACTGTCGATTTGGCCAGTTTGAATGTATTCGTGAGTGTGACATTCAATTCCCGGCGTAAACCGCACCATAACCCGTGTCGGGCCACCTGTGAAGCTGCTGACACCCAATTTTCCCAACTCTGCTAGAGTCTCCAAATCAAGCCAGTTGTCGGCTACGGTAACGCAGCCGCTTTCGACAGCTAGCTGGATTTCCTCGCGGGATTTGTTGTTCCCGTGAAAGTAAATTTTGTCGGGATTTACGCCGGCTTGCAGTGCTGTGTGGATTTCTCCGGCTGATACCACATCTATCCCTAAACCTTCGGAAGCTGCGATCGCGCAAACCGCCAAACAGCTCCAAGCCTTAGAAGCATAGAGCACTTGAGATTCCCCCGGATAGAATTTTTCAAAAGCATCTCGGTACTGGCTGCTCGTCGCCCGCAGCGTTTCTTCATCTAAAATGTACAGTGGCGAGCCAAATTGCTCCACCAAAGCTGTCACCTCGCAGCCTCCTATTTCCAACCGATCGCGACTGTTAACGCTGGCTGTCAGCGGTAAAAGCTCTTGATTGGGCGATCGACTTTGCAGGGCTTCTTTCGACTCAGACAGATACTGAAGTCCAGATTCCACCCCGATAGATTGAGTTAATACCATCGCGCAATAACTATCCTTACGGTCTTTCCCAGTGTACAATTGACCGCAAGCAATTGGGTCAGTTGCCCCAGATTCATTAAATCCCCGTAGGGACACGGCATTGCCGTGTCCCTACTAGACTTGATAAACCTGGAATACGCTGTATCAAATCTACAATCTAAAATCCCTGTGCGTTTTCTCGAAATTAAACATCTTGCCACAGAACACCTGCCTAGTGCCGTAGAACTCGATCGCCTCTGTTTTGGGGGACTTTGGGCGATCGAAGGCTACAGGCGCGAGTTAGACAGTCCTAACAGCGATTTATTAGGTTTGTGGACATGGGAAACTGAGGACTGTGAATCACGTCAACATGGGGCGGGCACGGGGGCACCGCCCCTACAGATTCGCCCAATGCTCATTGGTGTGGGTTGTTTGTGGGCGATTTTAGAGGAAGCTCACATTATCATGTTGGCGATTCATCCTCAGTTTCAACGTCAGGGTTTGGGACAAGCTCTGCTTTTGGCTTTGCTGAAATCGGCTCACGACAGACAATTAGAGCGATCGACTTTGGAAGTGCGGGATTCTAATTTAGCCGCAGTTTCCCTGTACAAAAAGTTTGGTTTTAAAGAAGCAGGACGGCGGAAACGATACTACGAAGACACTGGAGAAGATGCTCTGGTGATGTGGCGCAGCGGTCTGGAAAAACCGGAATTTCAGCGATATTTGGCGGCCCTGAAAGTGCAGATATGCGATCGGTTGTATGAGAAAAAGTGGCATTTGGCGATCGATAGTTTTGAATTGTGAGCGAACATCTAGTGTATCTGATGAGCACTCAATTCAAAATAAGTGATTTAAACGATCAAAAGATGATCGGTTGCTGTGATATAGCAATCCTAAATCATTTTCAATAACTGGTTCCCAGGCTCTACCTGGGAACCGATGTAAGCGAGGCTCTGCCTCGCCTGCGAAAATGGAGGCAGAGCCTCCGGATCTGCGTTACCAGGCTCTTCCTGGTAACGAGTA
>JANMLZ010000114.1:0-18315 GCA_031372825.1 Cyanobacteria bacterium OTE_58_metabat_593
ATTCTCAAAGAAACTAGAGAATCATATTGGGGCAATTTGGAACTTCATCCACGAATACAACCAACAAATCAGAAAAAAAATGGGGATTGGATAATCAGAGAGATTGTTTTCCTCTGTCCTTTACAAAAAAACACTACCCAATCCGGCAATACCACCAAACTGACATTTTGTTTCCTGAACACAATTATAAACAACAGTCATCGAATCTGGGCAACCAACGCACGTATCAATGGAAAATACTGTTTCACCTTTATATTGATATTGAATTATCTCACCTTTGCTTCCGTTTTGTTCTGCACTCGCTATAGTAGCGAGTAACCATTCAGGCTTGCCACTGCCACAAGTGCTAGCATCTCCAATATCATCGGCAGGAGGTGTTTCGCATTGAAAAGCCGTATTCATCAAAAAAACGATTATCAGAAGTGGGGTTATTTTTTTCATATCAGTGTTTTTTTGTTCTTAGACACTATTAAGAGGATAAAGGTGGGACATCTTTATTTGATGATGTCAAGGGGACAATACGTAGTTGCCGCATATATAGCCTCGATCGAGTAAATGAGATACATCCCGATTGATTCCCCATTACCATTAGCAGCGAGCACCTCCAGAAATCCGATTGAGGCAGGGCTGTTTCATTCTCAAGAAAACGATGATTTTGTAGGGTAGTGGACGGTGCGTGCCTACCCTCTTGATCCACGATTTTGTAGTTGTTTCAAAGATTGGGGCGGCCCCTACAAGAGAATGAAACAGCCCTGCCGATCGAGGCTATACTTTATACTTATTCGTTCATATTTTTGTAAGTAGCTACAGCAGAAGGCGAACTGCGGTTTAAATAACGAAAGATCCAATACTTAAATACCGTATCCAAGATAACTGGAAAAGTCGCAATGAACAGAAATATGAACTGCCGATTTTCTGGTAGTCCCAAATGCCTCGATAAACCTTCGAGAATTATTTCCCAACCGTGAGGCGAGTGGAATCCGACAAACACATCAGTAAACAAAATAATTACGAAAGCCTTCGCACTGTCGCTGAGGCCATAAACCACATCGTCCATGAAAGATTTTAAAATCTCAATCTCTCTCTTATTAGTGACGATAATCGTAGCAAAGGCTATGCAAGAAATCAAATCAGCAAAAACATTTTTAATAGCTCCACCACTTTCAGAGCGGTATTCCTCAGCTAGCTCAACTGCTTTTTCGGAAATCTTCTTTTCCGTTTCCTCCGAAGAAAGTGATGGAGCCATGCCAATTAATGTTTCAAATTTTAGGTGCTGCTCAAATCTCTCTAATTCTTTGAAGGCTTCCTCTTCCAGGTCAACATTTATGAATAATGGAGCATTATTCTTGACTCTAAAATGGTCAACCACTGGACCAACTATAAAGTTTTTGGAAATTTGATTCGCCAACAACGGAACTAAAATCAAAAGCAAAATAAATCTTAGGGAAATGACTGTTTTTACTTTGGAATTGCGGAAATTTCTAACTACTTCTTTTTCTGCTTCCGGGTTTAACTCTTTAGTAATTCGACTCAAAGTTCCCAGAAGCGAACGTGGTAATAAATTTACTTCTCCAAAGTTAGCCTCAACCTCCCCAGCCGGAGTTTGATTGGAATTAGCTGAACCGTTATTTGCGCTAGGTTGAGAACTGCTATTTGTAGATTTAATCTGCACATTTACTGAACTAACAAGTGGCACAATGGCAGTTGATTTACTATTATTGATATACTTGTCGATGATGCCATCAATAAACTCTAGTTTTTCAAATACAAGGGATGCTTGATCTTTATTGTCGAAACCTAATCCGTGCTGGCGATCGTCGGCGCTACGACTCGCCTGCGGTTTTGCTCCCAGGCGATCGGGCAATTCCAAAAAAGAACGGCTAGCATTAAACTCGACCATCCTGGTTTCGATGATCTTGAGGTGTTTTTGCAGTTCGGATTTAAAGTAAGACAGGGTGCTATGTCCGTACTCGACCGATCGATCGGAGATTCCTTGGCCACCAAAATGCTCATCTTCGATCGCCTTAATTGCTAACGCAGCATCATAAGCCTGTTCTAGGGCCCTGTCAGGCGTTTCTCTATACCATTGGTGAGCCCTGTAAAGAAATTTGACAATCCTGTTCCACGGAGAAGTATTCATAGCTAAAGCTGGCTAGTTTGCTGTAGACATTAGTGAGTGAAGTATTCATGGTATGGTAACAAATTTAGATAAATTGGGAAAAGAAGGCTCGGATTCAATTTGGATTGTCGGAGCCGCTCGCAGTGGCAAAACGGCTCGTTTAGTCGAGCAATTCTGCATTTGGAGCAAAACCGTTAAGCCAATGCCAGCAACAGTTTCAGGTAGCGGTCACTCTGGGCGACGGCGGGCGGGACAAACCGCCCCAGCAATTTTAGTCTTAGCCGCTAACGGGGACAATCGCCTGGAATTTGCCGATCGCATCGCCGTAGCTACCCAAGGAAAATATGCCTTTCACTCAACAACACCCTTCGGCTTTTTTGAACAGGAAGTCTTGCTATTTTGGCCGCTGTTAGTTCAGTCGCTGAATTTGAAAGCTCAATTTCCTTTGCGGCTACAACCTGAAACAGAACTGGAACTTGCCGCGAGACTGTGGCGTCGCGAACTAGACGAAGGCATTTTGCAACAAACAGGGGCAAGTCCAAACCGCATGGTGCGTCGAACTCTAGACTTATTACAACTGGCCGCTGTCAGCGGTACGCCCAGAGAAGAGATTAAGAGCATTCTCGAACAGGGATTTGCAGGGGAGGGTGGCTCGAACACTCTGTGGACTAGCATGGGGGAGTTGCTGGAAAGGTGGCGGGAATGGTGTTTGATGCGGGGATTCCTGACTTACGGGATTGTTTGCGAACTCTACTGGCGATATTTGTTGCAGGATGAAACTTACCAGCAGCAGTTGGCTTCGAGATACCAAGCTGTAATCGCAGATGATGTTGACGATTATCCGGCGATTAGCGGTCATTTGTTCGATCGAATGATGTTACAAGGTGCAGCGATGGCTTTTTCCTACAATCGGGATGGAGGAGTGCGTTTGGGCTTGGGGGCTGATACGGAATACCTGGGCCGACTCGAAAGCCGCTGTCGCTGCGTGGAAAACTTGGACGCAAAAGCGGGTTTAGTCCCAGAAATTGGGGAATTGGCGGTAAATTTAGCTGTTAATTCTGACGGTTTTTATCCTTTAGGCTTGAATTTGCCCCGATCGGTTCGATCGCTCGAAACCACATCCCGCGCTCAACTGCTGCGAGAAACCGCCGAAATCATCGTGGATGCGGTGAAGTCAGAAGCCGTAGAACCGCAGGAAATCGCCGTAATTGCTCCCGGGATGGATGCGATCGCCCGTTACTGTTTAACCGAAATTCTGGCGCGAGATGGTATCGCCGCCCTATCCCTCAACGATCAGCGTCCCCTATCGACTACCCCAGAGATTCGAGCTTTGCTGACTTTGTTAGCGTTAGTTTATCCGGGACTTGGCCGTTTGGTCGATCGAGATGCAGTAGCCGAAATGCTGGTAATTTTGGGTTGCCAAAAACACCAGGAAGCCGAAACAGAAGACTCTAATCTCACTTTCAACCTACAATCGCATAGCCAAAACTCCAAATCGATCGACCTGGTGAGAGCAGGTTTAATCGCGGATCATTGTTTTTGTCCAGATATCGATCGACCTAAATTGCTGGAAATTACAGCTTTTCCCCGGTGGGACAGACTGGGACATCGAGCTGCTGGGGCTTACGAGCAGATTGTGGAGTGGATCGAACAACAGCGGTCGCAACAACAGGAGCGGTTGTTGCCGAGCCCAATTGCCCTGCTCGATCGAGCGATCCAGAAATTTTTGATGAACGATCGATATCTGGCGTACGATCGGCTATCAGCCCTGCGCGAGTTAATGGAAACCGCCGCCCACTACTGGGAAATACACGGGCGAATGCAGCGCATAGAACCCACAAACGGCGGGGGCGACTCAGAAACGATCGCCCGATTCATCCAGTTGTTGCGCCAAGGAACCGTCACCGCCAACCCATTTCCAGTCCGTCCCGAAGGCCCAGCAGCCCAAGCCGTCACCCTCGCCAACATCTTTCAGTACCGCAGCAGTCGCCGCGCCCACAAATGGCACTTTTGGCTGGATGCTGGCTCGCCCCTGTGGCTGAGCGGTGGTGCGGCTACTTTGTTTGGTGCTCCCTTATTTTTGCGATCGCAAATTGGGCGTCCCTGGGAAACTGAAGACGAAACGGTAGCCGACCAACAGCGGCTGCGGCGAATTCTGGTAGATTTGTTAAGTCGCTGTTCCATGCTTTACCTTTGCCACAGCGAACTAGCCGTCAACGGACAAGAGCAAACCGGCCCACTTCTGCCCCTAATTAACAGCTCTGTTTCTAGTCAGCAGCTAGCATAAGGCAAATGGCCGGAGATTTGGATTTTTCTCCCCTCTGTCATAGATACCCAGTGCTGACTCGAAGCCCGATTTCTAGGATTGAACGGAGGCAGAGGTGGCGATCCAAATGAGGCGATATTAAAGTGTACCCAAAACCAACATCAAAACGTGCAATTAATATTTTTAGCTCTAAAGATGTCTGGGTTGAAAAATATCGATAGCCGTTGCAATTTCGATTTAGTATGCTAGAAATGATCGGGATTATTAATCAATTTTAAGCCATGTTTTTGGCGACAAACTGATACTAATCAGTTCTTAAAGTTAATCGGGATCGTCGTTTAAAGGAGCCAAAATTATGCCCAGTGCATTACCAGCAGGATTTCTCGGAAGTGGGCCGATATTTAACCTCGGGGGTGACGAGACGATCGGGCCAACCCCTGTGACATCGCCAACTCCGCCGGCAACAACACCAACTCCGCCGGCAACAACACCAACTCCAGCGACAACACCAACTCCGGCGACAACGCCAACTCCGACGCGAACTCCCACTCCCTCCGACGACACATTTGGCGGGATAGACGACACATTGAACGGAGGCAGAGGTACCGTACCCGCGATCGTCGGCGGCGTAGTTCGTGGCACAGAAACCAACGATTCCTTAGTTGGCAGTCCAGGGCCAGACGTGATTTCCGGGCTACAAGGCAACGACAACATCCGAGGAGCCGCCGGTGACGATTTAGTATTTGGCAACGACGATGACGACGTGCTGTTCGGCAATGAGGGCAACGACGTTCTCGACGGCGGTTCAGGACTCGATACTCTGTACGGAGGCAAAGGCAACGATTCCCTCGACGGCGGAAATAACCCGGATTTGCTGTACGGCAATGACGGCAACGACACGGTAATCGGAGGCGAAGGCAAAGATACGGCTTTCGGAGGCAAAAACAGCGACAGCTTGCGCGGCGGTTTGGGCGATGATAGCTTGTTGGGCGATCGAGGCGACGACATCGTGTTCGGCGACCAAGGTAACGACTCGCTCTTCGGCGGCGACGGCGAAGACTTGGTATTTGGCAACGAAGGAGGCGACTGGCTCTACGGTAACGCCGGCGGGGACACAATTTTTGCTGGGGACGGCGACGACATCGTGTTCGGCGGTGCCGGGGACGACATTGTGGAGGGGGGTGCTGGCAACGACGTGCTTTGGGGCGAAGCAGGCAAAGACATTGTGGCAGGAGGCGAAGGCAGAGATGTCTTTGTCATCGGTGCATTCAGTTCCCCCAGCGGTAGCAGCAGCAACGGCACTAACCCGGCATTTCTGACCACAGGCGGCCCCGATATCGCTGATGCTGATATTTTTACAGACTTTCGCCTTGGCGAAGATGCGATCGGCTTAAGCGGCGACCTCAAGTTTGAAGATTTGGTAATCTTTCAAAGCACCGACAACAAAGCCGGTAGCACGATTATTCGCAACGGTGTCAGCGGCGACTTTTTAGCAGTATTACCCGGAGTGGACAGCAGAACCCTAGGGCGCAGCTCATTTGTAATTGCCCCCACGGTTCCCGGCAGCGCCACCCCGCTCCCCCTGCCGACTCCGAGTCCGAGTCCGACACCGACACCAACACCAACAGCAAGTCCGACACCGACACCAACAGCAAGTCCGACACCGACACCAACACCAACAGGAAGTCCGACGCCGACACCGAGTCCGAGTCCGACGCCGATGTTGCCGCCGGACGTACCAGGTCAGACGCCGAGTCCGAGTCCACCCCCCGGAAGTCCGACTCCGACTCCGACAGGAAGTCCGACTCCGACTCCAAGTCCGTCGCTCTTCCCCAATCAACCTCCAAGAGCAGTTAACGACAACTTCACCACGGTTTCGGGTCAAGAACTCAGTCTCAACGTTGTGTTCAACGACACTGACCCGGAAAAGAATCCTCTGACTGTCACAACTTTTACTCCAACAGCCAAAGGGAGCCTGGTTCCCTTGAACGCCACCACGTTCAAATACACCCCGAATCCAGGGTTCTCGGGCACTGACAGCTTTAGCTACTCGATCGCAGACACTGCTGGCGGTACAAGCCAGGCGACAGTAACCATCAACGTCAGCAGCCCGCCGAAGCTAGTGATTAACGACGGTGTTGTGGTTGCCAAAAGTGCTCCTACCCAGACAATTACGGCGGCGGATTTGTTAGTCACAGATTCCGATAACACTCCGTCGGAAATCGTTTACACGATTACCAAAGCCCCCGACGCTACCAGAGGTTTTGTCCAAAGAGGCAGCACCTTCCTCAACGTCGGTAGCAAATTTACCCAAGACGATATCAACAACAACATCGTCAAATACAATCTGTTAGCGACAGGCGGCAGCGACAGTTTCACGTTTACAGCCTCTGACGGGTCTGCCACGCTCCCCGCGGCATCCTTCAGCATCACTGTGGTCGATAATATTGTCGATCGCACTGCACTCCCGGCCAGCACCTTTACAGGCAGCAACCTCAGCGACTTCATCATCGGCGGGGCCGGCAACGATACCCTGTTTGGAGGTGACGGCAACGACATCATCGATGGCAGGGGCGGCGACGACCTAGAATTCGGTGAAGCAGGCAATGACTCTGTGCTAGGTTCGATCGGCAACGACACCATCGACGGCGGACTAGGCAACGACACCATCGACGGCGAAGACGGCATCGACTCGCTCCTAGGCGGACTTGGCAACGACATTCTGTTTGGTGGCAATGACAATGACATCCTGTTGGGAGGCGACGGCGGCGATACCATTGACGGCGGCACAGGCAATGACTCGGTATTAGCAGAAGCTGGTGACGACTTGATACTCGGAGGAACTGGCACCGACACCTTATTCGGCGGTATTGGCGACGACTCCTTCGACGGCGGCGCTGGCGACGACTTCCTCGACGGCAGCATCGGCAGAGACTTGCTCGACGGCGGTATCAATAACGACTCAATCTCCGGCGGCGACAGCGAAGACACAATTTTGGGTGGAGAAGGCAGCGACACCGGACTCGGAGGTTCCGGCAACGACTACATCTTGGGCGAAGGTGGCAGCGACTCTCTGTTCGGCGAAGCGGGCGACGATACTGTAGACGGAGGTGCCGGCAGCGACTGTCTCAGTGGCGCCTTCGGCAACGACTTAGTGTTGGGCGGCGATGACAACGACTCGCTTTCTGGCGGTGCGGGCAATGACATTTTGGGAGGCGGAAATGGTTCTGACTTGCTCACGGGTGATGCTGGCAATGATTTCTTCTACTACGAAACTCCCAGCGAAGGCGTTGATATCATTGCTGACTTTAACGTGACAGGTACCGGGACCGATCGATTCTTGTTCAGATCGTCAAATTTCGCGGGTTTAACCAACTCGGGAACTACTAACGATTTCACCAGTTTTATCGTCAGGAATATCGGCAGCGGCGGCGACAACATCAGCAAGCACTCTGTCATTTTGTTTGAAAATAAATTTGACAACGCTCAAGCAGTGAATGCAGTGTTGAAAAATCAAAACGGTTCGAGCAAAACAGGAGCTTTCTTTGTCTATCTGAACAATACTTTTAATAAGTACGTTCTCGGGTTTGACCCGAATGTGGCGGATGACAGTCTCCCAGCTTTCGACTTGGCAGTGTTGAATACTATTCCTACAGTGCCTGGAGCTCTCAGCACCATCATTACTGCATCTGACTTTAAGTTTATTTAGGGTTAGCTCAAATCCGTTAGCATCGGAATGATCTAAAGGTCGGACACGGCAGTGCCGTGTCCCTACAATTGCTCGCGGTAGGGAAACGGCACTGCCGTGTCCTCGCTTATCATTCCGGCGCAGCCGGAATTGATATCAGTCATACTTTCTTGATTCGTCATTTGTTAGAAGGTAAAAATACAATCTTGCCGATCGTTCTGGGTGATTCAAATTTAGAAAAAAATTTATGTTTCACCACGATCGAAATCCGAGGATTGTATTAAGCTGTTCTGCATTTAAACTTCACAGTTAAAGTTTGATGAAGTCTTTGTGGGGTGTCTCGCCCGCACAAAAAATACAATTTAGATGTAGAACAGCTTGGAATACAGGTTTTAGTCATTGAATTTTTGAGTATTTAAAGGAGCGAAAATAATGCCCAGTGCAATCCCAGCAGGTTTTCTCGAAGGGCGGCCACCGTTCGTATTACTGGATAGTAGGGGAAATGTTTCGGATATTATCGGCACGGTACCCTCGCCTGCGCCTGCGCCGGGGACAACTCCTGCGGTGATGGGGACAACTCCTGCGATGATGGGGACAACTCCTGCGATGACGGGAACTTCTCCCACGATGACCGGAACTTCTCCCACGATGACCGGGACTTCTCCCACAATGACTGGGACTTCTCCTGCGGCGATGGGGACAACTCCGACGATGATGGGGACAGGCCCGGGGATTTCAGTCACGCCGGTGCCACGCCCTGCTGTTACCGTTCCGACGCCTCCCCCACAGCCAGTTTTTGTCGATGGTTTAATTGTCGCCAACGACGGCAATAACTATTTGATCGGCAGCTTGTTCAATGACACGATTTCCGGGCGTGCCGGGGACGACACGCTTCTGGGTCGGGACGGAGACGATATACTCAGGGGCGAAGACGGTAACGATTCTCTCAACGGTGGCGCTGGTAAAGATATCGTTGAGGGCGGTCGCGGCAATGACACGGCGCGGGGCGGCAAAGGCGATGACTTGGTTTCTGGCGATCAGGGCGATGATCTAGCTTTTGGCGACCAAGGTAATGATATTGTCTTCGGTTCTGAAGGCAATGACACGCTGTACGGCGGTAAAGGCAATGACTGTCTGCGTGGTGGTGGCGAGGACGACCTGATTTTTGGCGACAAGGGGAATGACACTGTTTTTGGCGACACGGGTAATGACTGTCTGAGCGGTGCTGGGGGCGATGATATTTTGTTGGGCGCCGAGGGCGGGGATGTCATCAGCGGCGGTGTTGGTAACGATACTGGTGACGGCGGCGAGGGTGATGACCGGATCTTCGGAGGCGATGGCAATGATTCTCTGTCTGGGGGGTCTGGGGATGATATTCTTTCGGGCGATCGCGGGTCTGATACTCTGACAGGAGGCGACGGATCGGATATCTTTGTTCTCGGTAGGGTGGGCACATCTCCCTCGGGCGCTGGGTTTCTCACTACTGGTGGCCGCGAAATCGGGGATGCTGATTTAATTAGAGATTTTAAGGCGGGAGATTCGATCGGGCTGGCTGGAGGTTTGAATTTTACACAGTTAGAAATCTTCCAGGGCCAAGGCTCGAATTCTAGCAACACGATTATTCGGGACCGCCAAACTGGGGAATTTTTGGCGGTTTTGATTGATGTTCGATCGAACTCGATCGATGAATCTAGATTCACTACAGCTCAAATACCGCGTGTAGACGACAATCCCTTCATAATTCAGGGGACAAGACCTTCAGGAAGTGGGACAAGTCCTTCTCCAACACCTGCGGGGACAACTGCTTCTGGGACACCTGCACCGGGGACAACTGCTTCTGGGACACCTGCGGGGACAAGACCTTCTACGACTCCCGCACCGGGGACAACTGTTTCTCCAACTCCAGCGACGACTCCAACTCCAGCGACGACTCCGACTCCAGCGACGACTCCAACTCCAGCGACGACTCCAACTCCGGCACCGGGGACATTGCCGACTCAGGTTCCGAGTCCGAGTCCAACTCCGACGGGGACAACTCCGAGTCCGAGTCCTTCTATTGTCCCGACTCCAACTGCGGCACCCCCAACTCCTCCGCCTTTCGGCGGCGGGCCGACTCCGCCCAGTTTTACATCTCCGACTCCTAACGAACCGCCGATCGTCGAAACGGGCAAAACCCTGACTGGTTTGCAGAATTTGCCTCTGTCTCTGAGTATTTCGGCGCCTAGTGACCCAGAGGGTCAAGCACTGTCGATCGCGGTTATCGGACTTCCCAATCCTACTTTTGGTCAAGTAACTACTGGTACGAACCCGATCGCCGTCAATCAAAAGTTAACCGTTCAGGATTTACTTGGACTGACATTTCAACCTGGAACTAATGCGATCGGGCAAGCTGGCTCTTTCAGCTACAGCGTTGCTGACGACCAAGGTGGCACAGCAGCAGCATCAGTCGCGATTAACATCAATTCTTTCGATTCCTCGGTGACACTTCCGGCTATCCTCGGGCCAGTTGCAGTTGATGACGGCATCATATTTACGAGTACGAATAACTTACTGCCGACATTCATAGACGCGCGCGCAAATGACTTGAACCCGCAACAAAAAGGGCCGCTGAACATTATCAATGTCGGTACGCCAAAACTCGGCATCGCAGTCAATCTCGGAGCTCAGGTGCAGTTCATCGCCGGCAACGTAGCGGGTACAACTGCTTTCAGCTACAGCATCAGCGATGGCATCGGTACAACTCCGGGGGTAGGTACGATCGCTGTTCAAATCCTGCCTGCTGATAGCGGTCCGAACAGGTTGATTGGTGGCTCTTTGCCGGATAATTTGAACGGTTTGGCTGGCAGCGATACTGTTGACGGTGGAGGTGGCAGCGATACGATTAACGGCGGTTTGGATAACGACGTGCTGATCGGAGGCCTTGGTGCAGATACGATGACGGGCGGGGGCGGCGGCAATCAATTCCGCTATACCAGTCCTGCGGAGGGAGGGCCGACCTTTGATGCGGCTTCTTCGGCTGCGATCGAGGCTGCGATCGCGGCGGGCGGATATGATGTGATTACTGATTTCACAGGTCTCGGTGTGCCGATCGCCGATCAGTTTAATTTTGCCCCCGGATTCCCGAATCTGAGCGGTAACACCCAAGTTCTGCTGAACGTCCAGAAAACAGTTTCTGCAAATATTCTGGGAGGAAGCGCCTTCTTATTTGCCTACGATTCCGGCGGCAGTACCTACATCATTTATGACGGCAACGCTAATAATCTCAACGGCGCTGATTCTCGCATTTTGGCGAAGTTAAATGGTGTAACTGGGATTTCTTCTATGTCTGAATTTGACTTCACGTTTATCTAGAAAGATAAGAGGTTTGGAACCGCAGATAAACGCAGATAAACGCCGATTTCGTTTGCAGTTTATCTGCGTTTATTTGCGTTCATCTGTGGTCAAAAATTAAATCTGATTATCTTCATAAAAAAGCCCCAACAAAGGGCCAAGAATAGCGCCAAAAACAAAGCCGCCCGCGTGGGCCCAGTAGGCAACTCCCCCAGATTCCATGCCGACACTTGCTGGCGCATTCAAGGAAGCCAACCCGCTCAATGCTTGCTGTGCAAACCAAAATCCTAGAAAGAAGAAAGCCGGGACTCTGACGGTGGTAATAAAGATTCCCAAGGGCAGCAGTGTCAGAACTTTGGCTTGGGGATACCTGAGAATGTAAGCTCCCATCACACCTGCGATCGCGCCGCTAGCACCCAGGGAAGGAATGGCAGATGCTGAGGAAAAAAACCACTGAGTTAGTGATGCTAAAACGCCGCAAGTAAGGTAAAATATAATAAATTTGACGTGTCCTAAACGGTCTTCTACGTTGTTGCCAAAAATCCAGAGAAATAACATATTTCCCGCAACGTGGAGAAAGCCTGCGTGCAGGAATTGCGAGCTAATTAGGGTTGTCCATTCGGGAAATGGCGAAACTGGCAGCGCTACCCGACACATATTGCTTAACTGGCAAGGAACTACCGCCCAAGAGTAGAAAAATTGCGTTAATTGTCGATCGCCCAAACTGAGTTCGTACAAAAATACTAATATGTTTGCAGCAATCAGTCCGTAGGTAACGTAGGGAGTGATACTGGTGGGATTGTCATCGCGTAAGGGAACCACAGTTTGTTTTTCCTCAACATCAAAATATTGGGAATACGATAGCGTATTTATCGCCAAGCTGTCTCCTGTCTAGAGGAAGATGGTTGATTTTTTTAGTCTGGTGGGTGCGGCGGTATCGCAGCACTACTACAAACGATTAACGTAATTCGCCCATTTCTAATTTTCCCAGTACAATTAAACTTTCTAGGTCTTCCACAGCATCAGGAAGGTATGTTTTTACTGTTTTTCTGACTAATTTTAAGGCAGTTTCGTCTGCCCCTCCCAACATCCGCGTCAAGTCGCCCATATCTATACCGCGACTTGCTTGCAATTTCATTAGTATCAAATAAGGCAATCCGATAATTGGCAAATTGTCTGGTGCGGTGTTGGGGTTTGCGATCGCGACTCCAACCCAAGGTTGTTGTGATTCAATAACATCCAAAATACTGCCGTCTGGTAGTTGCCAACTACTGCCACCTATGCTAAGTTCTCCAACTTTCATGCTGCCAGCTTCGGCTAATTCTCGATAGATATTGTCAGCATCTTCAGTTAATACTAAAATATCTACATCATCAGTCATTCGTTCTGGCATATAAAGTCTAGTGGCAATTCCTCCTACTACTACGAATGGAGTTTGTTTGATAATAGCTTTAATGTTAGTCACGGCACGATTCCAAGTTCTTTTTCTGAGAAATTCTAAGCTGCTGCCGCTACCGGGACGGCATCGGCGCAGCGCTATTTCAATGTATAATTTTCGTCTTTGTTCGGGAAGTTGCAGATTTTGCATTTGATCGTCTACTAATATCTTAATTTTTTATCCTCATATTTCTATGAAAACTCCCACACTTTCTACGGCCATGATACTCACCGCACACAAAGCGTAAATCCCCGTTCCTACTGTTACTTTCACTGTCTCTGCATTCAGGATTTTGAGCAGTTTCCAGCTATTACCATTCTTTTGATAAAGTGTCCAAGAACGAATGTTCGGATCGGCGGGATTTCTCCACTGCAAAACATTGCTATTTCCGGTTTTTTTTACTTCGATTCCTGTCGGAGGGGGCGGCGGAGTTCCCTTTTGCCAAGGCATCGCTGGAACGAGGGCTGGTTGTGTATATGTTGTCGATTTGAAGTTATCGTAAATTTGCTGGCGATTTTCGCTAAATGCTTTCATGCTGAAGAAAACATTACCCAAAGCTAGGTTTTCTTTAGAGTTTCGCGTAATTTCAATCTGATTATTGATTTCGTCTACCGTCCACTTATTACCGTCGAGTCTTCCTAAGTTATTTCCGACGTAAATATGTCTATTTTTGGGGTTGTTTTCCAGCCACCATTGTAGCAAGACTGGATAGCTTTGAGCTGTTTGGTCGATGCGCCAGTAAAGTTGCGGATTTAGATAATCTACCCAACCTGATTCTAACCATTTTTTGGAGTCGGCATACAGTGCTTCGTAGGCGTCTAAACCGCGACTTTGCGGTGGCTGTCCCGGGCGATAAATCCCGAAGGGACTGATGCCGAATTTAACGTTTGGTTTGGCCGCTCGAATTCCTTGTCCTAGTCTTTTAACTAACTTGTTGACATTCTCTCGACGCCAGTCTCCTAAACTCATTTGCCCGCCTCTAGAGACGTAACTATTGTAAATCTTACTGTCGGGAAATTCTCGATCGGCGATCGGATAAGGATAGAAATAATCGTCGAAGTGAACGCCGTCTATATCGTAGCGCTTTACTACGTCTAAAATTACGTTGTAAGTCTTATCTTGAACTAAGGAAATTCCCGGGTCCATCCACAAATCATCGCCCCACGGATAAACACATTCGGGATTGGTAATAGAGATGTGAGGCTTAACATTGGGAGGGGTTTTAGTTGATGAAACTTTGGCGCGGTAGGGATTGAACCAAGCGTGAACTTCAATGTTGCGTTTGTGGCTTTCTGCAACAACAAATGTTAAAGGGTCATAATAAGGTTGCGGTGGCTTTCCTTGGGTTCCGGTTAGCCATGCACTCCAAGGTTCTAATTCCGATGCGTAAAGGGCGTCGCCCGCAGTTCGGACTTGCAGGATAATTGCATTGAAATTCATTTCTTCTAGCCTGTCAAGAATTCTCAGCATTTCGGTTTTTTCCTGTTCTGCTGAGAGTTTGTCGCTGAATGGCCAGTCAATATTCCACACGGATGTAATCCAAACTCCGCGAAATTCTCGCTGGTGGCTGACGTAAACTTGGGGTCTGGGAACTTTGCTGAGAACTATAATATATTGATTGTATATTTGTGGCGCTCTTTTGAGATAGACTAAGGCTTGATAAACCCAGGCTGCGACATCGGCGCGGGTGGCATTTCCGGCGGGATTTAATAAGTTTAAACTTGGATAATTGACTACTATTTCGGATTGAGTGGCTAGGACGATCGCCTTTTTGGCATAGTTGGGAATTTCTGTACTATCTTGGTAGATGTTTGATAAAATCAGATTAGTGGTCGGTGCAGTATTCGCCGGAAAAATTCCGCTAACTAAGGCCACTAATGCTTCGGCTCTGGTAATCTTATTTTCGGGTTTGAATAGGTTGTTGGGATAGCCGGATATAAATCCTCTTTTAAATGCTGTTTGAATGGCGGCGGCGGCCCAGTGGCTAGCAGGAACGTCGGTAAAGGGAATGTAGGGCCGTTTGTCGGGTACGGGAAAGGCTTTGCTGACTATGGCGGCAAATTGGGCGCGGGTGAGGTTGGTGTTGGGGCGAAAAGTGCGATCGGGAAAACCGCTGATTACTGCTCGTTCTACTAAGCCATCAATGAATATTTTTGCCCAATGATTTTGAATGTCCGAGAAGCGATTTATGCTGGAAACCATAGTTATTTGATAAGCGGGAATTGGGAATTGTTGACTGTTGACTGTTGACTGTTGACTGTTGACTGTTGACTGTTAACTGTTAACTGTTAACTGTTGACGGCGTTGAGTGATGACAACTGTCAACAGTCAACTGTCAACTAACTATAACAAACTTGCATTTTCGTACAGCAGCCGGATGATATTGATGATTTTTTGTCCGTATTGTGGATCGGAATTCCAGCGGGCTACAAGTTCGTTGACGGTAGGGGCGACACCGCGCTTTACAAAGCGAAAACGCACGTTTTCTTTAACTAAAGGTTGATTGATTGGTTCGGTGCTAGCGTAAGCTTTTAGGTGCTGAATTTGAGCTCTAATTCCTGTCCGGGCGTCGGGAAACGAGATGCCGGAATTTGTGGGGCTGATGATTCCCATGTCGGCAAAGTTAAATTGTTCTGGTTTGACTGCACCGCCAAAGTTGAGATAATTTGTTTCTAAAGACATTTGGCAAAAAGCTACGTCGTGGTTAACCCCTTCTGCGGCTGCTTCTTGCACGTAAATTTGAGGTAAATTGGGAAATACTGTCAGGGCTTTGCTGTTATTTTTGGTCAGAAATGCTGTGATTTGTTGGGGTGTGGTTAAACCGCGGCCCATGATTTTGCCAAGGCCTGAGAGGATATCGCGGCGCGATCGCAGGGATACTGATGTTGTAGACTGATCCCATGCTACGGAAATGTCGCCATCGCGTAGGTCGATCGCCCGCACGAATACAACTCCATTGTACGTGATTCGGCGATCGGCTGCCTCTGGTTTGATGTCGAGAGCGTCTAGAACTTCCGAAGGAACAAAAGCATTTCCGTTCACCAAAATGCCTTTTTCTTCATGCGGCGCACCGTTGATTTGGATATTAATTAAGGGATAAACTATCGGTTTTGGCGCAGGTGTTGGTGCCGGAGTCGGTGCCGGAGTTGGTGCTGGAGTTGGTGTTGGCAAAGGTTTCAAATCGGTATTTTTCAACCAAGCTTCGAGTCCGTCAGCAAGTCCCAGGGCGACATCGCGGCGACGAGTTTGAATAATTCGCAAGTCGTCGATATTAGTTAAAAAAGCGAGTTCTATTAACAGCGAAGGAACGTTCACGCGCCGACAAAATGCGAGGCTGCCAACACCAGCTTCTGTATCGGCTTTTGCGCCGCGATTCGGTATTTCTGGACACCTGCGTAAATAGCCAGTTAAGATTAAATCAGCATCGGCTTTTCGCTTAGGGTTGCTACCAATATAAAACGCGCTAGCACCGCGAACTTGGGGATTAGAAAAAGCATCGGCGTGAATTTCTACCGCTACATCTCCCGGTTGACAGCGGCTGTTAATCCAAGCAATACTTTCTACCAAACTCAGAGTATCCGGCACCGAGAAAGTGTCTATGCCTCGCTGCCGCAATTCAGGTACTAATAAATCCCGAGTTAGAATAAGTTCCTGGGCTTCGGTTGTGCCAAATGCGATCGCCCCTGAATCGCGCAAACTTCCTTCAAACCCGCCGTGTCCGGCTGAAACAAAAATAGAACCCATTTAATAAAACTCTCCACCTTGCAGTTACTTCAGTGTCAGCTTTTTAGTCCAATACGCTTGGGTTAACACTGCTAATTCCCCGGAGATCCCCCTAAATCCCCCTGGTTGTAGGGGGACTTCGCAGTACCTTCTTGTCCCCCCCTTTTTTAAGGGGGGCTAGGGGGGATCTGTCTTATCTGAACCGTATTGCTTTTTAGTCTTGGGTTTTATTTTACCGCAAATTGTATATTTTATTACTGCACAGCAAGTTTGCAGGTTTATGAGGTACATTCAATATTCCCGTAGGGACACGGCACTGCCGTGTCCCTGCAAGAGCTATGTACCTCACATACCTGAAAAGTGCTGTATTGATCCGCCTGCAAGTTACATTTTTACAGCGGGGCTAGTCGAAGGTTTAGGCGCCTGAATTTCCTGGGAAACCGCACGGGCGCGGAAAAGTTTAGCAACGACTTGCTCGCACTTGCACAAATCCGATTCTATGTGTGTAAAAATGGCAGTTGATACCGGATCTGTAAACTTCACCCGCAGGTTGTTGATATCGACAACACCAGTTTGCAAATCACCCAGAGTGCTCCGCAGCAAGAACTTTTCATCGGTTCCTTGCATCGAAGATTTTAATTTAGCGTATTTGTCGGCAATTTGGGCAGGAATTGAAGGTTTTTCGCCAAAATCGTTGAGACGGTTTTCAAGAGTGAGGATGTGTTGCTGTTTATTTTGAACCATTTCTGTAAGGAGCGATCGCAAATCGCTGTCTTGGGTTTTTTCCGCATAATTTTGAAACGCTTCGCAAGCATAGCGTTCCCCTGCGAGTGCGGTATTCAAACCTTTAACAATGTCGCCTTGTGTCGAACCACCCCAACCATTAGCTAGTTTCCACCATTCGGCATTTGTATCAGTTTCTTCTGGCAAACCGACTTCTTTTCCGCCGTAACCGAGGCGAGCCAAAATTGCGGTGGTAAATATTGCTAAATCTCCTGGTTGGCGGGAAGTAATCAAGTTGCCGTCAACTACTAAAGCTTCGTTGATGTAGTTAGCTCCGGCATTGATCATGTCTGTTTTAATTGCTAAGAAACCAGTCGCATTTTTGCCTTTCAGCAAGTCGCCTTCAATCAAAAGTTGCGGGCCGTGACAAACAGCAGCGACTATTTTTCCTTGCTCAAATGCTTCTCGTACAAAGCGCACTGTATTCTGGTTTGTCCGCATTGTATCGGGAGCCATGCCGCCCGGAATTATCACTGCGTCGAATTCTGCTGGCACTGATTCTGTGGTAGTTCCGTCAGCCTGCTGGGCCACTTTTCCTTGTTTTCCTGCATATTTTTCATTTGTCCGCGAACCGAGGACAACTACTTCAAATCCGGCTTGTTTTAAGCCATTATAAGGAACTAAAAATTCCGAATCTTCAACTCCATTTTCGATGAGTATGGCAACTCGTTTGGTTTGGGTAGATCCGTTATTTGTTGTCATAGTCAGTTTCTCTCAAGCTATCTTTTTATATAAACATAATTCACCTCTCGTTTTTTGAGCATCTGGCTAAAGTGATAAAGTAATTATTCTTAAAAGCTGCTAAGGTGAGTCTTTAGAGATACTTTATATAGCAATCCTAAATCATTTTCAATAACTGGTTCCCAGGCTCTACCTGGGAACCGATGTAAGCGAGGCTCTGCCTCGCCTGCGAAAATGGAGGCAGAGCCTCCGGATCTGCGTTACCAGGCTCTTCCTGGTAACGAGTA
>JANMLZ010000138.1:0-22686 GCA_031372825.1 Cyanobacteria bacterium OTE_58_metabat_593
GGCAAGATGCCCATCCCACAAGATTTATTTTGTCTTGTGGGATGGGCATCTTGCCCGTCCCATGAATTGATGAAAAGGATTTTTGCAAGAGGTGTAATATTCACTCTAAGAGTTCCATACAGCACGACATTTTTTGGGGGACATTCCTGGACGCAAAAACGGCTTCTATGTATGAAAATATTTTGTTGCAGTCCTTTAAAAAAGTTAAAAAAAACTTCGTCTCTTTGGTGAAAACTGGGTTATATTGTTTCTGGTTATACAACAATAATTAACTTCCTAGTCAGGAATGCAAGTCCTTATTTATTCATAAACAGAAGACTAAATTTTTCACTACAACAGGCGCTGATTTCGGGCAACTAACCGCACATTACATACAGCAGATTCCACATTTATGAAGTATACCAACCTATCGTTAGTTCCCCGTAGGGACACGGCACTGCCGTGTCCCTACACTTCACAAACCTGGAATACGCTGTAAGCTCTGAGAAGAATCGGCAATTTAGGCTGGTAACAGACAAGCAACTCCAAAACGAGGATTTGGTAGCATTTGCAATTTTCAAATCTCCCTATCGTGGCAAGTCTTCTGGTTTAGCCTGTTAGCTGCCAATTCCCAACCGCTTTTCAACCGAACTATTCTCCTAGATTACAGAGTTCCGCTAGAGATTGCGGCAGAGTCAGGGTAAAAGATGTGCGCCACAACTCGTCAGTTTCAGAACTTTTTGCCGGAGCGCTAGACACATCAATAGTACCATTCAAGTGCTGTACTAAAGACTTTACCAGCGCCAGACCCAAACCCGTACCGGCGATCGCTTGATCAGTAATACCAGTGCCACGGCGAAACTTCTCAAAAATGTGGGGCAAATCACCAGCAGAAATGCCGGGCCCAAAATTAGAAACCGTGAGGACAATACAGCCGGCCACTTCAGATGCCTCGAAAACTACCGCATTTCCAGAAGCCGAATATTTTCCAGCATTCGTCAGCAGTTCCAGCAGCACCCGCTTGAGACTGTCCGGGTCGGTTTCCAAGCAAGGAGCAAACTGGGGCAAATCCACCTTCAGAGTCAATTCCTTATCTGCCCACTTTTTCTCAAAATCCCCAGCTAAATCTTGAATTAAACGCTTGAGATCGATTTTGATTAGAGAAATCGGGACTTGCTGAGGCTCAAACTGCTTGAGAGCCAGCAAATCGTTAACCAGAGCGGTTTCCTTAGAACACTGCTGCTCTAGAATGTCGAGATACTTAGCCCGACTCGCTGACGGCTGTTCAGCTTGTTTGAGCATCAGAATTGCCAGCTTCATGATTGTTAAAGGAGTTCGCAACTCGTGACTCATAGTGCTGAGAAACTCATCTTTAATCAGCTTCAATTTGTGCAGTTGCTCTAGTTGAATGGCAGATTGTTCGTACAGTTTCTCCTGCACATCTAGACTTTGCTGCAACTGAGCGGTTCTGTCTTTGACTAGGGTTTGCGCTTCCTTGAGCGTCTGAGTTTGGATAATCGCTTTGCTTGCTTGAGCTGCGACTAATTCCACAACTTCCAATTCTTCTGGACTCCAAGCGCGCGGCTCCGAGTGCTGCAAAACCAAGAACCCCAAGACGGTTTCCTGTCCCCTTGCGCCCATGATGGGAACTAGCACCCCGGCGCGAATGCCTTGGAGTTTCAAGATTTCTAGGACGCTTTCTGGTTCATTGCCGATCGACTCGCCGATGTCAGCGAGGACGAGGGGTTTGGGTGCGCTGTGGAATGCTCGATCGCACAAACTAGATTCCGACATCCAAAAAGCGGGAGGATTCTGTGGTTTTGAGTTGGCAATTTTCGATTTGGAATTAGCAGTTTTTTCCTTGTTTTTTGTTTTGGCACTCGTGCTTTGTTTCCCTGCATCGCTTGGTTTAATTGCTTGTTTGCTTGGATTTTTTGTCAAAGCAGATTCGCAAACTAATACAATTTTTAGTTTCGGTGTTTGATTGGGGGAAGAAGTTTTTAAGAGGGAGTCTGTATATTTCAACAGTAGAATTTGACCTCTATCTACTTCCAGAGTATCGACGGTATTTTCAATAACTTGCTGCAAAATTCGATCGACTTCAGAAGTCGTGTCGATCGCTGCAGTAACTGAGACGATGAGATTTTTGTATCTAGCTTGTCGCTGTAACTGTTCGTTTAAGGTGGCAATTTCCTGAGTCTTTTGAATGTGAGAAATCGCGATCCCGATCGCCTCTGATGCTGCTTCTAGGCGCTGTCGATCGGCCCCCGTCCACTCGTGAGGTTGCGACTTACCTACAATCATCATGCCATTTACAGCCCCTGCAAATCGCGCTGGCCCTGCCAAAATGGCCCGAAAAGGCAGCGGTGTCACGGAGGAATTGGGTGCAGAAGCTGCTGGAGTATCAAGATAGTCCGATATCGCCACGATCTCGCCCTTTGCTAGCACGTTTGCGAAGACGGGATGTTCGAGTGACGATCTGCTAGGCGATTCTAATCTTGTGGTTTCGGAGTATTCTGGTATTTGAGTTGAATCTGCTCCAGCATCGGCATTTGGGCGATCGCTCATATTTTTTTGCCACAAAGCATTCGGATTTACTACTTTCTGGTCAACTACAGCAGCCACAAAACAGAAATCTGCTTCACAAGCAACCCCCAAAGTATTTGCTATTTGCAGCAGCAGGATTTCTCGATCGAAGTTGGTCGCGAGAATTTGGTAAATTTGCCGCCCGATCAGGGCAGGATCGACCTGGTACTGCATAAGACGATCCAAAAAGTTTTGGACTGATACTGGTTCTGGGATTTGCGGTAAATGCAAAGTGCAAGACTCTCTTGGCGATCGGTCGATCGGAGTAAAGTCTTGATTTCCCTGGCGATCGATCATGGCAACCAAGCCTTTATTTTAAGATGTTTGAGCCGGCGCACTGCAAGTAGAGAGCTGATCCATAACTGTCGGCTGGACTGTTATGAGCCTGCTTTCACAGGTTTGTGCTGCCTGTGGGCCAGTCACTAGAACTGTAGAAAAATGTACCAGACCTGACGGAGTTCTATTTTCCGGTTTTCTACCTTTCGATCTGTACGGGATGAACTTTACGATCCTTTACCGGATGAAGATAAATCCCATTTCCACCAATTTTGACCGTTATTATTATGAAGCTTTTCTAGATATCGCTTGGTGACACCCCTCTCCTGACACTGTGATGTTTCTTATTTAAGTGTGTGATCCTCGCAAATTTTTATTGTGATACAAATCAATCGATCGAGTGACCACGATCGCAAAAATTTTAAATTTTAAATTTATCACTCATCACAGAACACAGAGTTGCCGAATTTTTTGTCAAAAATTCATCGAACGCAACTCTATGAGACGCTATTGTGCCAATAGTGTTAAATTTATTCGGCTTTCCTACTTACTTATTTTGTGCTTCCTGTTGTGCTTTATCGCTATTTTGGCGGTAAAGTACCGTCCGGTTGACAGCCGTTGTGTAGCGGGGATGCTTGGGGGGGACGGAGGCCATCAAATCCGAAGCTTGCTGCCACTTAGCAGCTACTACTAACCAATTCTCCCGAGATTGAGCGATTTTGCCGTCGGTGGCTGCTTGCTCGGCCACTCGCACCGCTTGTCCAAAAGAGTCAACAGCAGAATTAGCACTATCCTTAGAAATTTTCAAAGCTGGTGTTGCGGACGAAGGAGTAGAAGTGATCGCTGCTTGGGTGGTGGCTTGTGTGCTGTTTGGCACTTGGGAATTGAGTCCTTTGTAAATGGCGGCAACTGTGGCGAGCAACAGCACGGTCAAGCTAACGCCACCGAGAATACCGCGCTGAAATTGGCGCGGTTCCTGCATCGATCGAGGTGCAGCAATTCTCGGCAAAGCCCGCTTTCCACCTTGAGATTGACGTTCGTGATGGGCGGTGGTCAACCGCTTAAACAAATTCGGCTTTCTGAGTTTAATTTGTTGAGACCACAGCAGTTGATTCTCGGGATCGCGGCTAATTTCTTCAAGCCACAGCAGTTGGTGTTCTCGAACCAGTCGGCTGTTGATGTTGACTCGGCGAATATTGCGGGGCGAAATGCCCTCTAAAATTGCTCGGACTCGATCGACCAAGCTAGACTGTTCCAGCAATTGGGGCGTTGCAGCTTCGCACAGCAGTTGCAGTACCCCATCTGCAAACACGGCTCTGGCCCTCACGCCTACTTGTGCCAGTTCGTCGTTAAGGATTTGAATAATCGATGCAACCGAGCCCTCACGAGCTTGTCGAGCAATATCATCTATTGGATTCGCCATAAAACTATCTTGACCAAAAAAATGGGATACAAGCCCCGTCCTAGAAGGACGGCTTTTTGCTAGAATAAATTAAGTCAACCTAGGGCATTGGGAGACTTTAAACGGACGCAGAGGGAGAGTAAGACTACTTCGGTAGCATCACTTGATGAAGCGTCAAGAATCACCGCTCATAAGAGGCCGGTGAGTATGTCAAACTCAGCAATCTGTTAATTATCAACCCAAAGTCTCGGATCTAATTTTGACTTATACAGGTGATCCATGACACTGCCAGGTTAAAATGGGCAGATGCAAATCTTCTTGCATCAAATATCCCACTTAAAACCATCAGCACAGCATCGAGGGAGGCCAACAGGAAATAAACTATGGGTAAAGTAATTAGCGGTCAAATTTTTGTTGTAGACGACAACATCGATACAGATCAAATTATCCCAGCCGAATACCTAACCCTGGTTCCCTCAAAGCCAGATGAGTATGAGAAACTAGGCAGTTACGCGATGATTGGGTTGCCCGATCGCTACGGCAAGTTTATCGAAGCCGGCGAACAGAAAACCCGGTATCCGATTATAATTGGTGGCGAAAATTTTGGCTGCGGTTCTTCGCGAGAGCACGCTCCGATCGCTCTGGGGGCCGCCGGCGTCAAAGCAGTGGTCGCTTTGTCTTACGCGCGCATCTTCTTTCGCAATTGCTCGGCTACTGGCGAATTGTACCCGATCGAATCAGTCGATCGACTGTGTGACTTGTTTGTGACAGGCGACGAAGTGACGATCGACTTTGCGGGCGATCTAATTATCAACCACACTCAAAATCTCACTTACTCCCTCAAGCCTTTAGGAGATGTCGGGCCCGTGATTGATGCCGGAGGGCTGTTTGCCTACGCACGCCAAACCGGAATGATTGCCGCTCGTTCTTAACTCCATAAAACCGACAATCTAGGGTGCTCCTTGGCGAGCATCTCGGTTTTGCTTGTCTATCAGTCCGACCCGCAGATATCAAAGCTCGATCGGGCCAACCAGTCCACCCTCTCATTCCTAAAAAACGCTTTTTACCCAAAGATATCCTCCCGATCGTTCTGACACGCGAGATGCTTTGAATCTCAAAATATTCCGCCTCGCGCCGTCTGCAGAAAATTTATTCACGCTCAAAAACCATTACTCATCCGCCAGTATTTTATTTTATAAAATTAAAAAAAAATCGCCTTTTTTTTAGGGTCAAAGGCTTGACTTTGACACTTTTTTGAAGTATCATTAGATAATGGGAATAGTGGGTAAATTAAATTTTAAGTCACCACTCCCATTATATAAATAATACCCTGAAATCCGCAAAAAATCAATAGGTAATAGTTCCTTTTTTAAGGCGATTTTTTTAACAAAATTGGCAAAAAGCCGGTTTATTCAACAATACCTAGATCGGAGCATCTGGCCGCCAGCTTTTGTATCAGTGGAAGCGCGATCGCCCTTGCACCCTCCCAGGCCGTAAAAAAGGCTTTTTCCTCTCCGAAAGAGGTGAGCCATGGGTGCGGAACACCTGAAAAATATCAGTAAAGTCTCAAATCGACTCAATAAAATTCAATAAAATACGCTGGTGAGCAATGCCGAAAGGTCGCACATCTCCTGACTTCTGTGAATAGCATTTTCCCACCCGAATATCCTCCACTGTCAACAACTTCATATCCCAACCCTCCTGCAAAACTAAATCATTGACATCGGCACTAAGTTGTGAGTGAAAAACGTGACGAACCACATCTCCTTCGACATCGCAACAAACAAAAGAGACACTTGCAGGAGCCCAGGCAATTTCCTCTGATAATTCCCGCAACAAAGCGGCTTCGGCAGTTTCTCCCGGTTCCAAGTGTCCGCCAAACAAAGCCCAACATCCCGGATACCTGATCTGAGGAATATCGTCCCGCAACTGACAGAGAAACTTGCCATCTTGGTACAAAATCGCGATCGCAACATGAATTTTAGTCATTGGTTATGGGGAATTGGTTATGGGGAATTGGGAATTGGTTATGGGGAATTGGGAATTGGTAATTGATAATTGGTAGTTCTTATTGGTTATTTACTATTTTTTAGTTGTGATTGGTGACGGGCTACCAATGCCCGATGCCCGATGCCCGATGCCCGATGCCCGATGCCCAATCCCCAATCCCCAATTCGCAATGCCTATTTGCCCTTGTCTGAACTGGGAGTGCGCTGTAACTGTTGCATTTCCTCAACATAAACCTCACCTAAATCCTTTCCAGCCAATTCCTTCAACGTAATACTTTTATACCGGACTTCGCCCTTAAGCAACACTTCATCGCCAACCTGGGGCAAAGCTTGCTTAGTTAAAATCCACATCCTACCCGTACCGTCTTGAAGTTGATAAGCCGCATTTCCCACAAACGGAGCGCGATTTTCCACCTTTCCCCGGAGATAAACTTCACCATCGACTTGGCGTTTTTGTTGAATGTCGCCAATGCTAGCAACATTAAAGCCAAGATTAAGTTGAGACAGAGGTAAACTGCCACAACTGAACAAAGCGGCAGCGAATATGAGCGATAAAGAGCCGATGCAGCTTTTTTGAACCCAAACTTGCTTAATTGCAGTAGTCATTAGTTAAATAATTGGAGGTTTGAGATTTAAGATTTGAGATAGTTACAGGTTTTATAGGCAAATATTACACTTGCCTCCTCAACCATTTTGTAAGGTGTGACCCTTACCGGACGTACTCCTTGGCCCTGTATTCCCTCAGCAAAAGCGTTGGGAAATGCTTTTTTGACAATGTTAGCACTGCCATTCACATCCGCATTTATCAGTCTGCCATCACCAGCACGAAACAAACCTCGCTTAATTCGCTTACCTTTGTACTCCAAATGCTTGACACAAGGTTCATTATCTAAAAAAGAACACTTTGAAGTGTAACTTTCTTCAATAATCTTCACAGCTATTCCTACTAACTGCGCTTTATAAGTTAGCATTTCAATAAACCTTGCATGAGGTATTGCTATGAAGTTTTGATTATTCCGCTTCCCGAGATTTATTCCCTGTTTCCAGTTATCGTTTTTACCAATCACCAGTGTCCCGATTCGGTTAGCTGCCAGATGATTGATGATAAATCGACTTGCATTGTGCAGGTAATTATCTACTTTCACATTACGCTTGTGAGTTAAATGATTAATTTTGATTGATGTTTGTCTCTCCCCCTTCAAGTATGACTGCAACATTGCCTTTTTTTTGTGATAGTAGGCATTGATTGATTTCAGAGGTTTGCCATTTATGATTAGCGGTCCGAACCCCTTTCGATTGGATGTAATTGTCGCTAAATTATTCAGACCAATATCAATACCTGCTATCCCTTCAACACCTGATGATGAGAGAGTTACAGCCTTGGCTTCGTAAACTACCTCTATCGAGTAATGGTAAGTTTTTGGAACGATTCTAACTTGATTTACTTGGTCTACTTTAGTCGTCAGAAATATTTGGGTTTTAGAGAAATTGATGATTCCTTTTTTGAGCCATTCTTTACTGATGGCTTGAGCGGTGTAAGTCAGGACATTTCTGCCTAAGATTTTGTGTTTGTATCTGGGTATTTTGGGTCTGGCTTTGAATTTATCTGGATGTAGGTTATATTCCTTGGTAGCTGCAAAAAATGATTTCCAGCTTTCATGTAATCTCAATAATACTTGCTGAGATACTTTGGCTGGTAATGCTAGATAGTCACTCTTTCCCTGACATAGCTTCTGTATTTTGTAATAGTCGAGGTATTCTCCCGAGCTAATAAATTTTTGTCTGATTAAGTAGTTAGCGTAGTTGAAAAGATTCTTAGAAAGAAAGCACAAATTGTCTAGCCGCTTGTATAGCCAGTGGTTTCGATCGATAATGTGCTTGGAAACGAGCTGCATTGTTTTGCCGTCATTTTTGGCTATAGCATACTATACATGACTATTAATGGCTATAAAGTTAATGAAGTTTTACAATACGAGCTACCGCGCGCAGAATCCAAGTTTAACAGTCAGATCCTGCGGTTCAAGCTAAAATCTAAAATCGTCAGCCCCTAACCCAGAGTCTACAATGGATGCCAAAACTGTTCAAATACTAGATGGGAAAGCTTTAGCAACAAAGATTCAAAGCGAGCTGAGCGATCGAGTCCGCGCCCTACAACCCCAAAATGGTCGTCCTCCGGGACTTGCGGTGCTGATGGTGGGCGACAACCCAGCTAGCGCGGCTTACGTGCGTAACAAAGAGCGAGCCTGCGCTAAAGTTGGCATAGCTTCCTTCGGCCAGCATTACCCAGCAAACGCCACTCAAGCCGAACTCGAACTTGCAATTCAGGCGCTCAATGAGGACGATCGAGTAGACGGCATTTTAGTGCAACTACCGCTACCAGATCACTTAGATGCAATTTCCCTACTTTATCAAATTGCCCCCGACAAAGATGCTGACGGACTCCACCCGGTAAATTTAGGCCGCTTGGTGCGCGGGGAGCAAGGTTTACGCAGTTGTACTCCCGCAGGAGTGATGCGGTTATTGCAAGAATACCAGATTGATTTGAAAGGAAAAAATGCCGTAGTTTTGGGACGGAGTATTTTGGTAGGTAAACCGATGGCGCTGATGCTGTTAGAAGCCGATTGTACTGTTACTGTAGCTCATTCGCGGACGAAAAACCTAGAATCGATTACCAGCCAAGCCGATATTTTAGTAGCCGCTGTCGGCCGCACAGAAATGATTGCAGCTAATATGGTTAAACCGGGAGCAGTAGTAATTGATGTCGGTATTAACCGCGTGGTTAATCCAGACGGTACGAGCCGTTTGGCCGGAGATGTGGACTTTGATGCTGTTAAAACAGTAGCCGGATTTATCACGCCGGTGCCGGGAGGAATCGGGCCGATGACTGTCGCTATGTTGTTGGAAAATACAGTTTCGAGTTATAGCATCAAGTAAGTAGAAAAAACCGGAAAAAAAACTAACAAAGTTTTACAGTTAAGTTTGATTTAATTTTTTTGGGTGGGTCAGAGAACCCGCCCAAAAATACAATTGAGAGTATGATTTACCGCGAGGAATTCTTGACAGCAACAAAGCGGATTCGGCGATAATCTGCGCTCCAATTACCATCGCAGTAAAGTACCGATCGCAAATGTTCTTCAACTGTACGAATTACGTGCGATCGCACTTCCTCCGACAGCCCCAACAAAAACCCGCCAGCAAACATTTCAATCCAGTTAGCCATACCAGCATTACCGCCTTCTAGGAGAATGGGTCGATCAAACAAAACCGCATAACTCACCTCAAACCCCCCCTTTTCCAACAGCCCAGCATACTCACCAACACTCGGAAAATACCAAGGATTAAGCGCTTGGGCCCCCTCACAGCCAATTTCTGACAAAACACTCAAAAGTGCCCGGACGATCGCCCCCACATTCCCCTTACCGCCAAACTCAGCCACAAAACGCCCTCCCGGCTTCAACGCTTTTTCCACGCAATAGATCGCAGCCTCCGGCGACCTAATCCAATGCAAAACAGCATTAGAAAATACAGCATCTAGCGGCTCTTCTACTTGAAAATCGCGAGCATCTGCTGCGGCAAAGTTAATGTGAGGATAGTTTACTTTAGCCGTGGAAATCATCGACAAAGATGAATCAATTCCCTGCACAAAAGCACCACTTTGAGCAATTTTTTCAGTTAACTGTCCCGTACCGCAGCCCAAATCGAGAATTTGTTCTCCCGCCTGCGGAGCCAGTAATTTCAAAAGCGATTCGCCATATTGCCAAACAAAAGCGTGCTGCTGTTCGTAGAGAGCCGTATTCCAAGAATCTTGTGTCATCTCTTCTTTCCTCTTCTCTTTTCTTACCTTCGTTTCCTACCCTACGGGAACGGCTTCGCCGAACGCGCCTTCGCGGTTCGTTATTAAATTATTTGCTAGCAAGCAGATTAATTGCATCCCCATCAATTCTGCAAACCCTAATATTTTCCAAAATGCGCGCGCCCTGCTTTTGGTAAAACGCAATTCCCGGAGAATTTCCAGTATTAACAGTCCATTCAATCCGCCCGCAATTTGTGGATTCGGCAATTTGAGCCAAATGTTTCAACAATGCTGTTCCGACTCCAAAACCTCGAAAATGAGATTGCACAAATAAATCATCAAGCCAAAGGCACGGCTGCGCCAGCAAACTTGAATAAGAAGCATAAAACATGGCAAATCCTACAGCTTTGCCAATAACTTCAGCCAACAATACCCGCACTAGGGGAGAATCGCAAAATAGTGTTTTCTGCAATTTATCTGCTGTTGCTGAAAATCCGCCGATCGAGCCATCAAACTCGCTTTTTTGGGCAATAAAAGCCAGAATTAATTCTAAATCTGCCAGCTCTACTTCTCTGATTTTGATATCCAAATCATTCATTTTTTAATTCTCAATTTCCCCTATAAATCACTGTATAAAATATCGAGTTTAATGTCCAATACATTTTGGACTAACAACTTATACTTTTAAAATATTAATCATTGGAAGTTATGGAACTGCGACATTTGCGTTATTTCATTGCGGTTGCAGAAGAGTTGAATTTCACTCGTGCAGCCGATCGCCTGCATATGGCCCAACCTCCCCTAAGTCAACAAATCCAGCAGTTAGAAGCCCAGTTAGGCTTTCAACTGTTTCGCCGCACCAAACGGACGGTTGTGTTAACGGATGCGGGACAGGTTTTTTTTGAGGAGTCGCAAAAAATTCTGCAGCAAGTCGATCGAGCAATTCAACTCGCGCAGCAGACAAGCCGGGGCGAACTCGGCCAACTGACGATCGGCTTTGTGAGCTCCGCCGCTCATAATGTGGTTCCAGCGATTTTGCAGCAGTTTCGCACTCTGCATCCTGCGGTAAAGCTCGAATTGCGAGAAATGACGACAAACGAGCAATTGCAGCGGCTGCGAGAAGGACAAATTGACATCGGCTTTATTCGCCCTCCAGTGGAGGATGGGATTAATTCTGAAATCGTGTTTCGGGAACCGCTGATCGTGGCTCTGCCGCAGACGCATCGAATGGCAAAGTGCGATCGGGTTGAACTGCGAGCGCTCAAAGACGAACCGTTTATCATGTTTCCACGTTCCCTGGCTCCGGGGTTGTACGATCCGATCGTCAGTCTATGTCAGCAAGCAGGTTTTAGCCCGATCGCCGCTCAAGAAGCGATTCAAATGCAGACGATTGTCAGCCTGGTAGCTGCCGAGATGGGCGTGGCGATCGTCCCCGCATCGATGCAAAATTTCCAGCGCAGTGGGGTTATTTACAAACAGTTACAAGAACCAAGTCCGATCGTCTCCATTGCTCTGATTTGGCTGAGTCATCCCACAGAGGCGGTGCTACGGTTTTTGGAGACAGCCAGAGACTTATCAAGTCTTCAATATTAGGGATTAGAGTCGTACCGATCGATCGCCACCGTAAAAGTCGGCGCGATCGACCTTAATCACCGATCGATTAATCCCAACCGGAATCCCTCCTAGCGCCCGATTTCAACATCTTCAAGGATACCAAGTGCGTCAGGTACTAGCACGGCTGCGGAGTAATATGCAGTAACAAGGTAAGACATAATCGCCTTTTCACTAATACCCATAAATCTAACAGATAGGCCTGGTTGGTATTCGTCAGGTATCCCCGCTGGCTGTAAACCGATAACGCCCCCATCTTCTTCACCAGTACGCATCACAAGAATAGAACTGGTTTGGTTTTTGGTGATGGGTATCTTATTACAAGGAAGAAGAGGTACACCGCGCCACGCAATAACTTTACTTCCGTCCATGTCGATGTTTTCAGGATAGATGCCGAGGCGGTTACACTGCCGGCCGAAGGCTGCAATAGTGCGAGGATGAGCTAGGAAGAACTTAGACTTTCTACGGCGGGTAAGCAGTTCATCGAGGTCATCAGGTGTGGGAGGGCCGCTGCGGGGGTGGAGACGCTGTTTAAGGTCAGCATTGTGCAGTAAACCAAATTCACGGTTGTTGATCAACTCATATTCTTGACGTTCCCGTAATGCCTCAACAGTCAGCCGCAATTGTTGTTCCGTCTGGTTCATCGGTTCATTATACAGATCCGCAACGCGAGTATTCACCCTTAACACAGTTTGAGCGATGCTCAACTCATATTCGCGGGGGGAGAGTTCGTAGTCAACGAAAGTCCCTGGTAATTGAGTTTCTCCAGTATGTCCTAAAGATAAAGCAATGGCGGCTTCACCCTGCTTATTCTGTGGTAATTGTGCGCGAGTTACGGCTCGATCGATATGAGACTGCAAAGCCGCCGACTGGTTAAGCACTTCCCTAAACGCTTGTTGTGGTAAGGCTAATACAGTGCATCGGGTGATAGCCTTAACGGTAAACTTCCAACTGTTTTGAGACGCGACTAAAGCCTCATCGCCAAAACGATCGCCATCGGCTAGCACGCCCAATAAAGGTTCTTCTTCATATTTGGCAATACCAAACTTATTAACTTTACCATGAGCGATCAGAAAAAGCCGATCGACTGGTTGACCTGACTGTACGATGATATCATCAGGTGCAAACTCCTGTTGCACAAATCGACTGGCCAAAGCCGTCAACACTTCAACATCATCAAACCCTCGCAGCAAGGGTAATTCACAAAGTTCTTGGGGAATTACCTGGACAGTCGCGCCTGTATTGGTGAAAGTAATTCTCCCATCACCTACGGTATAGGTCAACCGACGGTTCACCCGATAATTACCACCTTTGATCTGCACCCACGGCAACATCTTCAACAACCACCGCGAGGTAATTTCCTGCATCTGTGGTGCAGATTTGGTTGTCGTCGCCAAATTACGGGCTGCGGCTGTACCTAAACTCAGTTGAGGTTGCTGACCTTCAACTTCCAAACTCGAATCATTAGAATATGTCATTACCTCATCCTTTACTTACTAACAAAAATACCGCTCCCATACGTGATATCGTGTCCGGTCGATCGACCACTATAAAATTGGATCGAGCGTGCGGACTTAAGTCCGCACGTGCATTCCGTTTTTTATGGTAATCGACCGGACATGATATGAGAGGTTAAGGCGATTGTTTTGTCAATAATTACTGTATTTAACGCTTAAAATAGAGCGTAATTACCGATCGACAAAAATCATTTACCTTAACCTCTCAGCACCAATAGACCTCTCCAAAAAAGCAAGTTTTGAACAGGCAGGCGTTGCCCTGAGCGAAGCCGAAGGGATGCCTGTTCCACCATAAATATGGTCGAGGTCTAATTAACGACCGACTTCTACATCTTCGAGAATGCCGAGGGCGTCAGGAACTAGGACGGCTGCGGAGTAGTAAGCTGTGATGAGATAAGACATGATTGCCTTTTCGCTGATGCCCATGAAGCGGACAGACAAGCTAGGTTGATATTCGTCAGGGATACCAGTTTGATGTAAACCGATAACGCCTTGTTTTTCAAGACCAGTGCGGAGTAAGAGGATAGAACTGGTGCGGGTATTTGTGATGGGGATCTTGTTGCAGGGAAATATCGGTACACCACGCCAAGCCGGAACTTGTTGGCCGCCCATGTCAATGCTTTGTGGATAGATCCCTATGCGGTTACACTCGCGAGCAAAGGCAGCGATCGTGCGGGGATGAGCCAGGAAGAAGCCAGGGTCTTTCCATACCGTAGCCAGCAATTCGTCCATGTCGTCCGGCGTAGGTGCGCCACTGCTGCTGTAGATGCGTTGTTTGAGGTCAGCGTTATGCAGCAACCCAAATTCGGGGTTGTTGATCATTTCGTGTTCTTGACGTTCCCGTAATGCCTCAACAGTCAGACGCAATTGTTGTTCGGTCTGATTCATTGGTTCATTGTACAGATCGGCTACCCTGGTACCGATCCGCAACACGGTTTGGGCAATGCTCAAATCATATTGGCGGGGTGAGAGCTCGTAATCAACGAAAGTACCAGGCAACTCAGTCTCGCCGCGATGACCCGCAGATACATTAATAGCAGCTTCACCTTGAGAAGTCTGTGGCTGTCTCAGGCGGACTCGGAACTCCTCAACATGAGTTCGCAATGCCTCGGACTGACCGATCGACTGCTCAAAAGCCTGTTGAGGCAGCGACAACACTATTGTTCTGGTAATCGCCTTGAGGGTGTACTGCCAGGTGTCCTCGGACTCCACCACAGTTTCATCGCCGCAATGGTCGCCATCGGCTAGGACATCCAACACGATTTGCTCGTCATACTTGCCAACACCAATTTTGTTCACCTTACCATGAGCAATCAGGATTACTCGATCGGCAGACTGACCAATCTCAACGATCGTGTCCCCGGCGGCGTACTCTTCCTGCACAAACTGGTTCGCCAACGCAGTTAAAACTTCTGTGTCCTCAAACCCTCTCAGCAAGGGCAACTCAGTCAGTTCTTGGGGAATTACTTGTACGGTCGATCCGGTGTTGGTGAAAGAGACTCTTCCATCACCTACGGTATAACTTAAACGACGGTTAACGCGATATACACCACCCTTTGTTTGCACCCAAGGTAACAGTTTCAACAACCACCGTGAGGTAATTTCCTGCATCTGCGGTGCAGATTTGGTGGTCGTTGCCAAATTACGGGCTGCTGCTGTACTTAAACTCAACTGAGGCTGCTGATTCTCAACATCTGAGCCCGAATCATTGGAATAGGTCATAAATGCTCCATTTTCTAGTTACTCAAAAAACAACTTGGTTTTAGTTCACCGAAGGGCGATCTGGAAAAACCGAAGTCAACAAGACCGATTGTCTTGCAAAAAGAGACAATCTCATCAGAGATTTTACAAATCTATACAATCTCATCAGAGATTTTACAAATCTATACAATTTGAATCAAATTTACCGATTATTGGCAACAGGATTGTCCGAACCGACCAACGAGCCGATCTGTGTCGCCGAAGTACCTAGCCCATTGAGGATACCAAACAACTGTTTTGGGGAAATAATTGACTCGGCATTCTCGATCGGCATTGACTGAATGCTCTCCTCATCAGTCTCAGGTATAGATGGCATTCCAATCTTTGCCGCCGAAGTTCCTAGACCATTGAGGACACCAACCAACTGTTTTGGGGAAATAATTGACTCAGCATTCTCGATCGGTATACATGGTGTTCCAATCCGTGCCGCCGAAGTACCTAGCCCATTGAGGACACCAATCAACAGTTTTTCTACTTCTGCGGAGGCTGGGAAGTCTATAGTTGTAGGGGTATTGAACAGGTTTCTTGGACTTGGGTCGCGTCCAAATTCAGATTCTTGATAGTAGCTCGTTCCCACATACCATTTGAGTAGACCTGACATCATGAACTGTAGTTGTTCAAAATATCCAAATAGCTTCTCCTGAGTAATTGTATCTAGATTGAAATCGTTACAAAGCGCTGGTAATTCGTTAGCCACGATGTGTTCAAATTCCCGCACCCGCGCCGTGATGAGGTTGTTGACAATCTCAACAGCTTGCGCTAAATCACAGTCAAGAAAATGCTGAGTTACCAACACGCCATTGAAGAGTACGCCTTCTGATTCCATTTCTTTCTGATAGGAAACGATGTCGTTGGCTAAACCAACAACATCGCCAGCCGCTTTATGCAGGCTCTGCATAGATGGACTGTCATAAAGTTCGGGGGGTGTTTTGTCGCCCTGGTTCAAGAGCATCACGAAATCAAAACCAAATGTTTTGAGGCGTGTCTCTATGTAATCGATTGGATCTGGGATGCGATTCTGTATCTGGTTGTTGAGTTGCCATACCCAACTTTCAAATGTTTCTGTTAAGGCCCAGCGTATCTGCTGCTTTGCTTCATCAGCCAGAGAAGAAGTCATGCGCTGCCACAGATCAGCCAAGCCACGTTCTGACGGGTTGGTTGGTATCGCGATAGGTACAGAATCGCTAGAGATCAATGCCAACAGCCGAGCAAGGAACTCTTTTCCCCCTACTATGTCGCGGGTAGCTAAGTAGCGTGCCTCAAAATAACCATCGGTATAGAAACCCCAAACATTGGATTTTGTCGTCAGATCATACACAGCATTGGAAGCTTTCGGATACATTAACGCACACATCAACGCTGTATCGATAGCATCGAACTTATCTTCATCCCAGAAACTGATACCAGGAATCCCGATCATTCCCATTTCATACGCCCATTCCTTAGAAGTCCTTCGCCCTTCATCCAGATGAGGATTGAACTCTGTAGAAAAGGGCATATAAAATTCTGGGAAGGTAATTGCCCCTACAGTTTGGAAAGGAACATAATTATAGGTTCTGACCCTTAATCCCATCGCAGCAGGCGATAAGCCAACACGCGCTACCGCAGTATCTAAACGCTTGGTGACAAGTTTTGCCTCATCTTGATCGGATTCGGCAGGTAGGTATCGACCACCAGGTCGGAGTTCCCACTCCAGATCCCCAGCCATCCAGTCCTGGAGTGCCTTCACATAGCGAAATACGCGCTGACGCGCCTCACTATCCAGACCATACTCATCCAAAAGTGGTTGAACTTCCATCGTCATGGTATGCTCGAACTGGTAAAGTCGTGAGGTTACAAGGTCATTGACGAAGTTAACGGCTTCCTGTATCCCAGTGTTCAGAAAATTTTCCGCGACTATTACGCAGTTATTGACCTTGCCTTCATCGATGTCCCTCTGGTAGGAAATGATATCGTTACGGAGACCTACGCTGTCGGCGAAGGTGTCGTTAAGGACGCGGATAGGCCGCTTGTCGTAGATATCTGGTGGTATCTCAGCCGCTAGGGAGTGTTCGACCAGATCCGCAGACCAAAAAACCCCGCCTACCTTACGGCGTAGGGTGATGTATTCAACTATATCTAGTATACGATCCTTGTTTTTGCGCGTGTTGAAAATTTCTCGCAGGCCTGCCTCTGCTAGTACCCGGATGTGTTCAACAAACCGATGTCGCCACTGTGTAGACATAGTAGGCGCGGTACGAGGCCACAGATCGACCAGTGCGAACTCCGTCGGATTCTGGGGATCTGGCATGGGCTTGTCTAGATCCGTCGGCATAAAGGAGAGCAGTCGAGAGATGTATGCCTTGGCCTGTCCTAGATCCGCCTTTCCCCCCTCGAATGTTTGAGGGAAGTAGTCATCTACAAACCACCCCCAAATATACCAATCACTGAGTAAGTCTAACTCTTGTGCCGGCGCGTCCGGGTGAGTGGCCGCGGCAAAGGCGGCGAAATCCATAGCATCAAAAGTTGCCTCATCCCATACTGCGTCCTCGCCCGCTCCGAGTATTCCCACCATATATGCCCACTCCTTGCTGTGTATGCGCGCACCCTCTAGGTTGGGGTTTACGCGTGCTGCCCAAGGCATATAAAAATCTGGCAATTTAAATGGTTGCATAATCGGTGTGTAACCTTCTGTTGAGTCTTCTTGGTATTTTTTCCAGAGCAACGGCTGAGTTGTGGCGGTTGGCGATCGTTCTCGTCGCCAACCGCCATGTCCCATGTGGTTTGTTTGTGATTGTACAGTAGGCTGGTTCCTATCCACGGTAGCGATCGACTAAATAAAATTTAACAAAATACGTTGGTGAAGCAGAGGGAGGCGATCGCACATCTCTTGACTGCTCAGAAAAGCAGATTCGGGCCCGAATCTGTTCCGGTGTCAACAACTTCATATCCCAACCCTCAAGCAAAACTAAATCCTTGACATCGACACTAATAAATTTCTGTGCAACAACACCCGTAAAATGATTAAATTGAGTCTCAGATTTCGATCGATCGCCCCCCTAAAAGTCGGCGCGATCGACCAAAACAACTCACAGTATCCTTTCGTCACATTCAGTACAAGAGAGCAAGGGATGGTATTTGCAGCAACAGAAATGGATTCGTCTCAACCGGAATCCGCTTTCGACTTATCTACTTACCTAGTCGAACAGAAAAAGGCGATCGAGGTAGCTCTCGACAGTGCGATCCAGGTCATCTACCCAGAGAAAATTTACGAAGCCATGCGCTACTCACTGCTAGCAGGGGGCAAACGGCTGCGTCCGATCCTGTGTCTGGCTGGGTGCGAAATCGCCGGTGGCACTTCCCAAATGGCAATGCCCACAGCTTGCGCTGTGGAAATGGTCCACACGATGTCGCTAATTCACGACGATTTGCCGGCAATGGACAATGATGACTATCGGCGCGGCAAACTGACTAACCACAAAGTCTACGGCGAAGACATCGCAATTTTGGCTGGCGATGGTTTGTTGAGCTATGCCTTTGAATTGATCGCCACTAAAACTGAGAACGTACCCCCCCTACAGGTGTTGCAGACGATCGCCCATTTAGCGCGGGCATCTGGCGCTCCTGGACTCGTAGGCGGTCAGGTGCTTGACCTGGAATCGGAAGGATTGAAAGATGTTTCTATAGAAACTTTGACCTACATTCACGCTCACAAAACCGGCGCGCTGTTAGAAGCCTGTGTGGTTTGTGGGGCAATTCTGGCGGGTGCGCCGGCTGCGGATTTGCAGCGGCTTTCTCGTTTCGCTAAAAATATTGGGCTAGCTTTCCAGATTATTGATGACATTCTGGATATTACTGCTACGGCAGAAGAACTTGGTAAAACCGCTGGCAAAGATGTTCAAGCCGGAAAGGTGACTTATCCTAGTTTGTGGGGAATTGAGGAGTCTAGGCGTCAAGCTAAACAACTTGTTACTGATGCTAAGGCTCAATTGACAGTGTTTGGGAATAAAGCCCAACCGCTATTGGCGATCGCAGATTATATTACCAGCCGCAGTTATTAGAAATGCCAAACACTATGCAGGAAATTTGCAGCGGCGTCTTAAACAATCATGTACTCGTGGTTTCTCTAATCGCTTGTCTGGCTGCTCAAGTATTGAAATTGCCGATCGAATTAATCAAAAATCGCAAGTTTAATCTGCGGAATTTAGTCACAACAGGCGGAATGCCCAGCGCTCACTCGTCTTTTGTGGGCGCTTTGGCTGCTGGAGTGGGACAGACGATGGGATGGGAAAGTCCAGAATTTGCGATCGCCGCGATTTTTGCGATTATTGTGATGTACGACGCTGCTGGTGTCCGCCAAGCAGCAGGCAAGCAAGCTCGCATCCTCAACCAAATTGTTGACGAATTTTTTGAGGCAGATCACAATCTTAACGAAGCTCGCCTCAAAGAGTTGCTGGGACACACTCCTTTTCAAGTGCTTGTCGGTTTGGGGCTAGGAATCGCTATTTCTTGGCTGGCTGGGCCTGCATATTAGTCAACAGTTAACTGTTGACTGTTGACTGTTGACTGTTGACTGTTGACTGTTGACTGTTGACTAATAACTACATACCGTATTCAGCTTGCAGCAGGTCGTCGTTGTCATCGGCGATCGTGGCTACAATAGTAATTACCCGAGAAATTTCTCCGGTTGAGATTTCGGCGATCGTCCGAGTCGATATTACTGCAACTTGAGAGTCAACGATCGCAAAATGAGACTCCAAAGTAGACAGCCAATTCATTTCTAGAAGTTTCCGCATTAATTGAGCTTCATTCTTCGCCGGCAACTTGAGTACAAAAGCCCAAACAGTCAAAGTGTCATTTTCGGTTTCGCCCGTGAGTTGCACGAACACTTCGACACTGCCATATTTAAACTTCCAAAGATGTCCGCCAGCTTCATTTTGACCGACCATCACTTTTTGGTCTACAGCCATGCTGGCAATCACAGTTTCAATTTCTTCTGCATAGGTGACTGCTGTGGCTTTTTCGACCTGGGCATCGGCGATCGCGCTTTCACTTGAGAGGCTGTCTGTGGAAACTGTTTGTGGGTTCGGCTCGCTGGTAGTCATGATTATATTTAGACCGAAAACTATTCCAATAATTCAGTTTACCAGAAAATTGGGTCTAAAGCCCCGTCCTTTTAGGACGGATTTAATGATCTAAATTTCTGGTTCAAGATGGTACAATAGCGTAATACTACAGGTAGAATAACCGCCGATACACATGAGACACGCCTGCTCAAACGACTGGTCGGGAAATAATAATAGTTAGTGGGTGGCGAACTCGCGCGTAAAACATAGCTAGGGTAACTAACGTAACCCAGACCAGAAAACTAAAATCTTGAATATTAAACGTACCGTGGGGCACACGGAAACAAGAGAGGAAACTCTCGCTTCGCTTGGGGAGATAAGCCCTCTGGGATTGGTCAAATTAGGCTCAAAACACAGGTTCTATCGAACGGGTTTTTGGTTTAAGTATTGCCTTCATGATGGACAATTTTAAGGTATGTCTGTGAACCAAGAATCCCCGCGCGTTAACGCCGGGGAGTGTCAATTGGCTCTAGCTTAAAATTATGGACTTTCAATAACTGGTTCCGAGGCTATGCCTCGGAACCAGTGTATTTCTTAGTCTGCGGAGGCAGACTTCGTTTTTGTAGTTTGACCTGTTACTCGCATGACAGGCGCTTCGCCACATACGAGTAACAGGTCAAAAGTAGTTTCAACCGCCGGGTTATCTAGGCTTAGTCGTAGTCGCCGCCGGCTGCTTCTCAATGGTTTTCATCCCATTCAGGAACATCGGCACAAATTTCTCCACAAATGCCTGCGGATCCCGGTTCCAGGCTCGCTGAGCGATATCAACTCTGGTCATTTGCAGGTCAGGAGCAAGCAAAGTTGCTGACAAACGTTCCATCAGGTATTGCGGGCGTTCCCACATTGGCATCGTGTTGGCAATATCCACCAGGCGTGTGACGCGACGGAGTTCTGCCCCCAGCATGATATCCATACCTGATTCAAATGCTGCTTGTTCGATCGCCACATACTTGCGTTTAGCCCGATCGACCTTCTGCGCGTGTGCGGGACTTTTGGCAGCGATTTTGCCAAGCCAGCGATTCCCCCAGCGGACGTGGCCCGCTTCTTCAGGAAAAATCTTTTCGATAGTTTCACGGATTTTGACATTTTCGTCTGTTTGCGGAGCCTTTTTCAGGGCGTGGATGTGCGCTGAGAAGTATTCGCATCCCCGCTTTTCGGTGACATTAATCGCCGCTAAGGAAGAAATTACAAAATCTTCGCGGTCTTTGTTGGGATCTTTTTGGTCGCTGTCTAGCAATCTCTCAAACTCATCAATGTAAGATACTCCTGGTGGCGTTCCCACATTCTCACCAATGTCTACCAGCAAATCTGTCAGCCACATAGCGTGTCGCGCTTCGTCGGAAATGTGCCGAGAGAGGTCGCGCACGAGTTCGGCAGGTTCGCCGTCAAGCCGTTCGATTAAGTCGGTGAGGTCTTTGCAACTGCGCTGTTCGCTGTAGCGGTATCGGTTGAGGGTGATCAGGTGAATTTCGCGATCGCGCACGACTTGATCTAAAATCTGGCGTGCTCCCATGGCATTGCGAAGCTTACGGGGATAGGCAACTGTCATCGTTTTATGTTGTTATGTAAAGATACCTATACAAGTGTAACGCAATTTTTGGGCTGCCTAATTCACTCGAAAGGTAGAGGTTTCTTGTCAATCCCCAATTCCCAATTTCCAATTCCCAATTCCCGATGCCCTATGCCCGATTCCCCTTGATATCAAGTCTCAGTCTCATCTGAAACCAAATCTTGAGCCGATTTTTCTTTGAATTTTTGCGCCTCCTCCACTTCCAGCCTAGCCAGCGTACTCGCCACATCCGCCAACTGTAAAGCCAGATTCATCCGACAAACCGGATTCTTTTCCCTCCAGAGGTCTTTCGCCAAGAAATGTACTCGATAGCGGAACATTTTAATTGAATTTGGGGGAGTAACATTAACTCTCATGATTACAGCCTCTCTTCTGTTGAAGTTTGAATGCGGAGCAACACCCGTTCTAGCTCCAGATAAACAAATGTCAGCATGATCACCTTATCTTCATTGATAATTGTAACATCACAACTTGCCGATCGCGGTTCAACCTGTTCGTGCCTCACAACTACAGTATATTTTCCCAAAGGTAGGTCGTCAAAATTCACATCGGCCTCGAATAGGTCAACCGTCTCTTCGGCGAGCACTCGTCCTTCCTGAGTCAGTAAAGTGACAAAGGCAATGCCATCAACTGAGGTCATTGCATTATTATTTTGATTGCGTACCATCACAAAAATATCGGACATTATTTGGTTATTAGTTATTAGTTACTTGTTATTTGTTATTTGTAGGTTGGATTGAGGTAGGAACCCTACGTTTCACTCCGCCCAACTTTTCATTTTAAATACAGCAGATTGCAGGTTTATGAGGTATATTCAATCTTCCCAATTCGCGTAGGGCCACGGCATTGCCCATTAGTGTCAACAATCGCCTGAAATCCTTGAGAAATATCGCTTTTATTCGAGTCCAGATCCCCCTAAATCCCCCTGAGACATCTCCAAAATAGTAACATTCGTGGTAAAATAACATCATAAAGCTTTTTTAACACAGAAACATGAGCGACATACTAAATCATATTGAAGAGCATCCTCAAGAAACACAGCGATTAATTGGCTTGGATTATGAACAACTACAACAA
>JANMLZ010000188.1:0-9655 GCA_031372825.1 Cyanobacteria bacterium OTE_58_metabat_593
GATCGACAATAATTGCCATAATTCGGTACTAATGCCCGATCGCAACAACTGCTCAACCGACTCAGGTTTATGACTATAGGACAATTCTGCATTACTTCCCCTGTCTCGTGCTTTTTGCTGGTGCAATTCCCGCAACACATCAGTGCGAGTCACAATTCCCACCAGTAAGCCATTTTCCAACACCGGCAAACGCCCGATATCATACGTCACCATCAAAGATTCAATTTCTGGTAACAAGGTATCAGGGGTGATGGTTTTGAGTTGCGGAGTCATGTAACCCTTGACTGGAGCGTGACTGAAGCCGTGATGTAGGGCAATGTCAATGTCGCGGCGCGAGATAATTCCCGCCAATCGATCGCCCTTATCGACCACAGAAAGCCCCGAATGTCCGTAACGTAGGAGTATACGACGAGCCTCACCCACAGAAGTGTCTGGGCGAATACTCCGCACTGGAGATGACATTAATTCGCGGGCTGTGGGCGGATGGGGAATTTGAGCTTTCAGGCTGTCAGCTAACTGATTTAAAATCAGCACAGGATCAACATCTCGCAGGGCTAGGGAAGCTGCACCGGCGTGTCCTCCGCCGCCGAGGGGTTTGAATAATGTGCTAAGGTTTGTGTTGTCGATGCGCGATCGACCGATAATAGTTAATCGATTGGAAATTGGGGATTCGGGGAAGTTGCGATCGCTATTTTCACTGTTTTGCTTGTCACCAAATTTATAGACATTTCCTAACAGCAGAGCATCGGTTTCAGTCAAATCCAGCAAACGAGAAGCTAGTGCAGAAAGTCCGGGAACAAAATCATCAGTTGTGAGCAATACCCAAGCTACACTGTTACCGTGCACGGTTTCGGATCGCAAATTATTCAGAGCTTCTTTCAGCAAATCCTGCAATTGAACAGACAAACCGGGTTCTACATATTCAGCGATTACCCGCAAACTCGCTCCTTGTTCCATCAACCACGCCAAAGCATTTGCATCCCTCGCCGTTGCGCCCTCGAAGGTGAGGGAACCTGTATCGACGTGGATACCGAGGGCCATGACTGTTGCTTCTGAAGGCTCAAGGCGCAATGGTGGGGAGGTTTTTTCCCTGAGCTTTTCGACAATTAAAGTAGTGGTAGCCCCGACAGCTTCGATTTGGGTGACGGTAGCGGGAATGTCTGAATGTGCTTCTAAATGGTGATCGAAAAGGGTAATTTCATTGAGTTGTGGCAAATCTAGCCACTCGGCGGCTTTTCCTAGCCGATCGCGTGTGCTAGCATCAACAATGGCGATCGATCGAATTTGTAGCGGATTGACCGATCGACGTTCGATTAACGGATACTCATCGCGATGTAGCGCCAAAAAATCCCGCACCGTCGGGTGACACCCGCCTGTGAGCACAATCCTGCTACCGGGGCGCAGCACGCAAAGTCCCACCGCCGCTCCCAAGCTATCAAAATCTGCTGTTGTGTGGCACAAAACTAAGTCCATAGCCGAAAATCCCGCATCTCTCACCCTCACATTAGCAATTTATGGGGCTTTGAGGCCGGAGCGGTCGATCGGGCTTTAACTTAACCCTTTCCAGTTTTCTGTGCAGCAGCGAACAGTGATAAAATTGATAAAAATCTCAAGAGCCACTGACGCCTGTTCGCGCAACGCCCGAATTTGCATGGTTTCTTTCCTATCAATCAACCGACAAACTCTCGATCTGTCGATCGGGATACTGTCAGTCGATTTTAGATTTACTCCACAGACGAATCTGGGAGCTTTAACCTTGGTCTGAAAATTTTAGCCGATCGCGACTTAAGTCGGGAACTTCTATCCATTTTTCCGACCGATCAAAAACCAGAATCTGGAATGTTTCTCCAAGTTCTGTCAAACTATTTCTCAACAATTCACGGTTATATCGAAAGGAGAAAAAATGTTATCAATTGCGTTTCAAGTCGTTTTACTTGGTCTGGTACTGCTGTCTTTTGTAATGGTAGTTGGCGTGCCAGTTGCTTATGCCTCTCCCCAAAATTGGGATCAGTCTAAATCCTTGATTTTCGTAGGTTCCGGTCTCTGGTTTTTACTGGTTATTGCAGTGGGCGTATTGAACTTTTTGGTAGTTTAATTTTTCCCATTTCAATCGAATCAAAGAAGGTGAAAGATAGAAAGTTGAAGGCATTTGTTAGACATTCAAAAGCCTTTAGCATTCGGTAGAAGCTAGGAATTATTCAAGCCGCGCGACGATCCAGTATGTTTTCACACTTGAAATTCAAATAAAATGTTTCAGCTTTCTAACTTTTGCCTTCTCGCCAACAAAAAACTAAAATCTAAAATCTAAACTAGAGCACTATGACTGTATTCGAGGGAACTTTTACTCAAACTGAATCTTTGCGGTTTGCGATCGTCATCGGTCGTTTTAACGACATGGTGGTAAACAAACTTTTGGAAGGATGTCAAGATTGTTTGAAACGCCACGGGGTTGACATCAATCCTCATGGTAATCAAGTTGATTTTTATTGGGTTCCGGGAAGTTTTGAGATTCCTTTGGTGGCGCGCCAAGCTGCTCTTTCTCGCCGCTACGATGCGGTAATCTGTCTGGGTGCGGTGATTCGCGGCCAAACTCCTCATTTCGATTTTGTAGCTGGCGAAGTTTCTAAGGGAATTGCTGCGGCGGCTTTCCAAAGTGGAGTACCAGTGATTTTTGGGGTGTTGACGACTGACACGATGCAGCAAGCTTTGGAAAGGGCGGGAATTAAGAGCAATTTGGGCTGGAATTATGCGATGAATGCTCTGGAAATGGGCACTTTGATGCGTCAAGTTAACGGTTTGGGTGGAAGTTCTTACGAGCAATTACCTGCTGCGTCTGCTGTTGCTGTGCTGTCGGGCGAAGCAAATCTGGCGATCGCCCCGGATGTATCTTAAACAGTTGACAGTTGACAGTTGACAGTTGACAGTTGAGGGCGAAGTGATAAGAACGGGGATTTAAACTCCGTTCTTATCACAATCTGCCGACCTGAGTAAGGGCTTCAAACCCTGCTATTCGGTGAGACCGAATACTGTAAATTCTACAAGGCATATTTTGCCAACAATGGCCACAATTCCAAATTCCAATTTTGACAAATGGCAGCATTTGATTAACTTCCTGTTCTGGAACACACATACCTTCTCAAAGACCGATATCCTCCTAGAGTTTTGAATGGGTGCATCTCAATTTGGCAAGGGCGAAGCATTTCGGCAGACAATTTATTAGTGAGAACCAGAGATTTACTGCCGAAATGCTTCGCCCCTACGAATATACTTGCAAAAATGAGATACACCCCTTTTGAATAATGTGGAATTGCTAGATTATCGTCTATTCCCAAAGAGGTATTATGGAATTTTGTTGAATTAGGTTGAATAAATCTCAGAAATCCGTTATCTTAACTGAGGTGTAAGTATTGAGGCGATCTAAAATTGCTCCTAGCAGGGCTTTTAGTCTAAATTCTGTAGGATCAGTATTTAACCTCTTCCTAATAAGCAGCTCTGAAAACAAGTTTTTAGGTTAATGGTTGAGAATCTATCGAATGACAATTTTGTCAAGAGAATGCCTAAAAAGCTTTCCTGCAAAAGGATTTAGCGTTTTTCGTGTGTCCTGAATACTTACAATTACTTATCAACAAGAAAGTGCAAAAATTTTATGGGTGCCATTCAAGCTACGTTTACATCTACCGATCGAGCTTTTCAGATTGAGGGGTACGAAAAAATTGATTTCAGCTTGCTCTACGTAGATGGTGCTTTCAAGCTCGAAAATCCTGAGATTGCGGATAGTTACCGCGAATTCGGCCGCTGTTTAATGGTTGTAGATGAAACAGTCTATGGTCTGTATGGTGCACAGATGCAGGACTATTTCAAGCATTACGAGATAGATTTAACAGTCTTTCCAGTTAATATCAAGGAACCTGATAAGACGTTAAGAACTTTTGAAAGCATCATAGATGCCTTCGTTGATTTCGGACTCGTGCGGAAGGAGCCTGTTTTGGTAGTCGGTGGTGGATTGACGACAGACGTAGCTGGTTTTGCCTGCTCATCCTATCGCCGTCGGACTAACTACATTCGCGTACCGACAACCTTAATTGGGCTGATTGATGCCAGTGTGGCGATCAAAGTAGCTGTCAACCACGGTAAGCTGAAAAACCGCCTCGGTGCTTATCACGCTTCGCAGAAAGTAGTTTTAGACTTCTCTTTTCTGAAAAGTCTGCCGATCGACCAAATACGAAACGGCATGGCAGAGTTAATTAAGATCGCCGTAGTAGGTAACAAAGAAATCTTCGAGTTGTTAGAAAACTACGGCGAAGCATTGCTGCACAGCCATTTTGGTTATGTAGACGGCACATCTGAACTGCGCGAAGTGGCACATCGGTTAACCTACAACGCGATTCAGTCGATGCTGGCATTAGAAGTACCGAACCTGCACGAGCTAGATTTGGATCGGGTGATAGCCTACGGTCACACTTGGAGCCCGACGCTGGAACTAACGCCCGAAATTCCGATGTTCCACGGCCATTCTGTCGCCATCGATATGGCTTTTTCGGCCACTATTGCCCAACTGCGGGGCTACATTTCGATCGCCGATCGCGATCGCATCTTAGGATTAATGAGCCGCCTCGGACTAGCGATAGACAGCCCTTATCTCACATCAGAACTGCTCTGGAAAGCGACAACATCGATCAGTCGTACCCGCGATGGTCTCCAGCGTGCTGCGGCACCCAACCCCATTGGTGAATGCTTTTTCATGAATGATTTGACTCGAACTGAGTTGGATGAAGCCCTACTGGTTCATCGAGAAATCTGTCAGGGCTATCCGCGCAATGGTGATGGCGAGGATATGTATGTGGTATTGCAGAAAGTTGGAACTCATTCCACAGCAGGGGTTTGACCATGAGACCCGTTACCCCAGTCGGGATTGTGGCCTCTTTACTCGAAAGTCTCGTCTCGCAAGTAGAAAAAATCGATAATCTCGATCGAGCTTTCAAGGCCCAATTACCAGAAAATTGGGTCTAAAGCCCCGTCCTTTTAGGACGGATTTAACGATCTAAATTTCTGGTTCAAGATGGTATAGTAGCGTAATACTACAGGTAGAATAACCGCCGATACACATGAGACATCAAGCTCAAACGACTGGTCGGGAAATAATAATAGTTAGTGGGTGGCGAACTCGCGCGTAAAACATAGCTAGGGTAACTAACGTAACCCAGACCAGAAAACTAAAATCTTGAATATTAAACGTACCGTGGGGCACACGGGAACAAGAGAGGAAACTCTCGCTTCGCTTGGGGAGATAAGCCCTCTGGGATTTGTCAAATTAGGCTCAAAACACAGGTTCTATCGAACGGGTTTTTGGTTTAAGTATTGCCGAAAGGATGGACAATTTTAAGGTGTGTCTGTGAACCAAGAATCCCCGCGCGTTCACGCCGGGGAGTGTCAAAACAAGCCTACGAATTAGCCAACGGTCTCGATCCGTACCTGAATCGTTGTACCGCGCCGGAATCTCCTGGCTTAGCCACGTTAGTGAAGCGCACCCAATCAGAAGATTGGAGTAAGTGTTACTGCCTCTGAGAGAGGGATTGACTTTAATTCGGCGCGTTTAGTAGAACAAAACTTGGGTGCATCTCTATTTTTCAAGGGCGAAGCATTTCGGCAGACAATTTGTTAGTGAGAACCAGAGATTTACTGCCGAAATGCTTCGCCCCTACGAATATATTTGGACAAATGAGATGCAGCACAAAACTTACGCGTCAAAACCAAACAAACCGGGTTTTTTGCCCTATTCGGCGGGCTGTAACGAAGCCCGATCGTCAAAAAATCCGGTTTTAAACCACCCGTGGGTAATATCAAATCCGCGCTTCATCGGCATGATTCATCTCTCTCTTCTGGAGACTCTGCGCCTGCGTAGCTTCAACAGCGGTTTAATCATTCAAAAACCACCGCTAATGAGAGTATTTACTTAGTCAAAAATTATGATCGAAACAGTTTCAAATGCAGCGATGCCATCTGAGGCGGAAACAAACGCGGCTTCTAAGCGCTTCCAGACAGCAGTCAAAACTATAGCAACCTTAATTTTGCTGCTATTGGTACTGCCCCTGAATATCACTTTAACAGCGATCGCCCTACTGAGATCCATCATCCTCAAACCGTTTCAGTCTCGAACGATCGCGGACTCTCCCCAAACGATTTTGGTCGGCGGCGGCAAGAGAACCAAAGCATTACAGCTAGCCCGATCGTTCCATAAGGCCGGTCATCGGGTAATTTTGGTTGAAACCCACAAATACTGGTTGACAGGTCATCGTTACTCTTGGGCAGTCGATCGCTTTTACACAGTACCAAATCCCCAGGCAGAGGAATACGCTGACGCACTCTTAAAAATTGTCCAACAAGAGGGAGTTGATGTTTTCGTTCCCGTCTCTAGTGCAGGCGGCAGTTACTACGATGCCAAAGCCAAAAGCGTACTTTCTCCTCACTGTACGGTAATGCAGCTAGATGTCGAAACTCTAGAACGTTTGGATGATAAATATGAGTTAGCCACCGCCGCCGAAGCGTTGGGGCTGCGAGTTCCGAAGTCCTACCGCATTACTAATCCCCAGCAAGTAATCGATTTTGATTTTAGTAACGAAAAGCGTCCATATATTATCAAAAGTATTCCCTACGATTCTATTCGGAGGTTAGACCTCACGAAGTTACCCTGTGCAACTGAAGCGGAAACTGCCGCATTTGTGAAATCTTTACCAATTTCCGAGAGTAAACCTTGGATTATGCAAGAGTATATTCCAGGGCAAGAATTCTGCACTCACAGTACAATTCGTGACGGTCATATTCAGTTGCATTGTTGTTGCGAATCGTCGTCATTTCAGTTGAATTACCAGCATATCGATCGCCCGGATATCGAAAATTGGATTCGTCAGTTTGCCAAGAGTCTAAATCTGACTGGACAAGTTTCCTTTGATTTCATGGAGGCGGCGGATGATGGACAGATTTACGCGATCGAATGCAACCCGCGCACCCATTCAGCTATCACGGTGTTTCACGACAATCCCGATGTGGCAAAAGCTTATTTGGAACCCGACCCTTTACCGCAGATAGTGGAGCCTTTGGCATCTAGTCGCCCGACTTACTGGATTTACCATGAAATTTGGCGATTGGTGACTCATTTGTGGTCGCCTAAGCTAGTCTATGAGCGGTTACAAATTATCGCCCAAGGCAAAGATGCCATCTTCGAGTGGGACGATCCGCTACCGTTTTTGATGGTGCATCATTGGCACATTCCCTTGTTGTTGTGGGGAGATTTACAGAAGTCGAATGAGTGGATTCGGATTGATTTTAATATTGGCGAACTTGTGGAAATAGGGGGAGAGTGAGTATGTCAGTATTACGGGTTTTGCATTTAGTAGGTTCGGCAGTTAGCGATTTTTACTGTAATTTATCGCGGCTTTTTGCAGGAAATTGTCTGAAAAATACTGCTAATTCAGCACTTTATGAATTTCATATTGCCTATATTTCTCCCGATGGCCAATGGCGCTTTCCCACCTCTCTCGATCCGAGTGCGATCGCGGCGGCTAATCCCATGTCTCTAGCGGGCGCTATACAGGTGCTCACAGAGCTAAAGATTGACGTAATGATACCGCAGATGTTTTGCATCCCCGGCATGACTCAATACCGTAGCTTGTTCGATATGCTGAGTATTCCTTATGTGGGTAATTCGGCAGAGTTGATGGCGCTGACTGCTGACAAAGCCAAGACTAAGGCAATAGTAGCGGCCGCTGGGGTAAGGGTGCCGCAGGGAGAAGTTGTCCGGGCGGGCGACAAGAGACCTTCGATTGATTTGCCGATCGTGCTCAAGCCGCTCTATGGTGATAATTCCATTGGAGTGACTTTGGTTAAAAATGCTGCTGACTATGATGCGGCTTTGCAGACAGTATTGACTCATTCAGATGAGGTTCTAGTAGAAAAATTCATTGAATTGGGTAGAGAAGTGCGCTGTGGGATTATTGTCCAAGCGGGCTCGCTAGTCTGCTTGCCGCTGCAAGAGTATCCTGTAGATCCTGATACCCAACCGATTCGGAGTTATGCCGATAAGCTCAAACAAAATGACGATGGTAGCTTGGATTGTTCCACTAAAAATAGTACCAAGCCGTGGACAGTTGACAAGAGCGATCCGATTACGGAGAGAGTGTGGGCCGAGGCCAGAAAATCCCACATTGCTTTGGGCTGTCGCCACTACAGTTTATTTGATTTTCGCATCGATCCCGATGGACAACCTTGGTTCTTAGAAGCGGGGCTGTACAGTTCTTTTGCCGAAATAAGTGTGCTTTCGTCTATGGCCAAAGCATCAGGAATTTCTCTGGATACTTTTTTTGAAAGTATGGTGCAAAATGCCTTATTTAAACAGTTGACAGTTGACAGTTGACAGTTGACAGCGAAGTGATAAGAACGGAGATTTAAACTCCGTTCTTATCACAATCTGCCGACCTGAGTAAGGGTTTCAAACCCGTGCTATTCGGTGAAATCCCAAATAACTAAGAAATTAGGACACGGCGTGTCGTTTCTGGCGCAATATTATTTTGGGTAGGGACACGGCACTGCCGTGTCCTCTGTATATTCTAAAATAGGAACAGGACTTGTTGCCATCTTTGAGCAAGTAGGGTGCGTCGCCATCTATAATCTGCGAGTTATATCAAATATCTCGCAGGGACGCACCCTACGGATCAACAGAGTAGCTAAAACATCACAAAATCTGTGAAATCGACGATCGCATCAAGAACTTCTGTGGATACTTTCAGATTTAGTCGATCGGCGCGATCGGTATTTTGATATTATGGACGCGACATTATACCAAACTTCACTTCTCATGTCAAGGACTGATGGCATTGTTACCACAAGTCCTTGTGTCATCTTCTAGCTTTCCGCATACTAATCACCAGACAGAGGAAACCACAACATGATCCAAACCATATCCAAAACAATCACGTTTGATGAGTTCGTTGCTTGGTATCCAGAGAACTCTACCCACAAGTATGAACTACACAACGGAGTAATTGTTGAAATGCCTTTAGGAACTGGCGACCATTCCGACGTTACAGGTTTTATCTCCAGTGAAATCAATTTTGAAATCAGGCGACTGCAATTACCCTACTCAATTCCAGGTGACTGGCTACTCAAACCCGTCCGTAATGAATCAGGCTACGAACCAGACGTAATAGTCCTAGACAGAACCGCACTTGCAAATGAACCACGCTGGAAAAAAGAATCCATCATCATGATGGGGTCTTCGGTGCGACTGGCTGTAGAGGTTGTCAGCACAAATTGGCAAGATGATTACCTGGTTAAAGTAGCTGATTATGAAAGATTGGGTATCTCAGAATATTGGGTTGTGGATTATGCTGCTTTGGGCGGCAGACGCTTCATTGGTAATCCGAAACAACCTACTATCTCGGTTTACCAGTTGGTTGACGGGGAATATCAAATCAGCCAGTTTCGGGGAGATGACATAGTTGAGTCGCTGGCGTTCCCAGAGTTGAAATTAACGGCAGAACAGATTTTTCGGGCTGGCTTGCCAAACTAGCCAAAGCTGGTCTTCCTAATGTTGAGAGTTGACAGTAGCAAGGGTCAGAAACCGGGTTTTTACGAGCATACTTCGTTACGATCGCACAAA